>NZ_SCSK01000036.1 GCF_004297875.1 Pandoraea sp.
CGCTTCGTGGCCGGGCAGCCGCAGCTCACGCGCGACAACCTGCAGCAGATCGTGGCGGTGACCGCGCAGATCGGCGGCGGGCACGACCTGGGCTCGACCATTGCCGCGGTCAAGCAAACGCTGGCCAGGCCCGGGCTGATCCCGCCCGGGGTCAGCTACACCTTCGGGGGCGCCTACAAGCAGCAGCAGATGGCGGTGCGCGGCATGTTGAAGGTGTTTGCCGCGGCGGTGGTCGCCGAGATCATCCTGCTGCTGTTCCTGTACCGGCGGCTGCTGATTCCGCTGATCATCATGGGCACCTCGCTGGTGTCGACCGGGGCGGTGTTCGTGGGGCTGTGGGTCACCGGGGTGGAGCTCAACATCACGGCGATGATGGGCATGGTGATGATCATCGGCATCGCCACGGAGATGGCGATCTTCCTGGTCTCGGAGTACCAGCTGCTGCGCGAGGACGAGGGCCTGGGGCCGCGCCAGGCGCTGCGCGAGGCCGCGCTCAACCGGCTGCGCCCGATCGTGATGAGCACCCTGGCGATGATCCTGGCGCTGGTGCCGCTGGGCGCAGCCATCAGCGGCTCGGGCGACCAGATGCTGCAGCCCCTGGCCATCGCCATCATCGCCGGCGCCCTCGTGCAGTTGCCCCTCGTGCTGGTGGTCATGCCCGTGCTGATCGAGTTGACCACCCGGCGAGATCAGGCAGCGCGCGCGCAGTGAGTGCCATCGCCACGGGGAGCGCCTCCGGGCGCTGCCCGTGGCGAATGTCGTTCAGCCAACCCCCTGAGGGGCGCCTCTTCATTAATCCTGTCAACATGAGTGAAACTATGCCCAAAATTCTTCGCTGTGGTCTCTTCACCCTTTGCCTGGCCGTATTTGCCTCGGCATATGCCAATCAGCCGGCCAGACTCGTCGATCGCATCACGCTGCCCGGCTCGCCCCTGAAAAGCTTCGATATCGGCTTTGCCTCGCACGGTGTTTATGCCTTGGCCGACCGGTCGAACGCTTCGGTCGACCTGATCGATACGCATACCCGCCGTATCCTGGCTCAGGTCGGTGGGTTTGCTGGTGCCAAGCCAGGCGATCAAGGCGGCCCGAATGGCGTGACTATTGTCGATGGCCGCCAGATATGGGCGGGCGACGGCAATAGCAGCGTCAAGATCATCGATCTCAAGACCCGGCGCATCGTCGCCTCAGTCTCGACCGGCGGGCTCAAGCGTGTCGACGAACTCGGCTACGATCCGCGAGATCACTTGGTGATTGCCGCGAATAACGCTGATCAGCCGCCGTTCGTGACGCTGATCTCCTCTCGTGCGCCCTATGCGGTGGCGTCGCGCATTGAGTTACCGCGAGCGACGGACGGGCTGGAACAACCCGTTTGGGATCCTCGCAGCGGAATGATCTTCCTCGCCATCCCGGTACTCGACGGCGAGCCGGCCAAGGGTGGGATCGCCGTGATCGATCCGCGGCAGCACAAGCTCGTGGGCATGCACGAAGTGTCTCAGTGCATGCCAGGGGGATTGGCGGTTGGCCCCGCGAACCAACTGCTTGTCGGCTGCAGTGACGATGCGGTCAGTGCGGGTTTCCCGGCGCACTCGCTGTTGCTGGATGCCATTAGCGGCAAGATGATTCGGACGTTCCCGCAGGTCGGTGGGTCGGACGAGGTCTGGTACGACGGCCGGTCTGGACGCTATGCGCTGGCGGCAGTCGCCAACCCGGGCGGTCCGGTGCTCGGGATGATCGACGCACGGCATGAGCGCTGGCTGGGCAACGTGCCCAGCGGCAAGAGCGCGCATTCCGTGGCAAGTGTGGATGGCGCGGTCTTTGTTCCGGTTGGCGCTGGCGATAAAGCCTGTCCCAGAGGCTGCGTGAAAGTTTTTGATCGTTGACGCTGGGCGCTTGTAGAATGAGCCGACTCCCAGCTCGGCTTATTTCACGCGGCGTCAATTGAAAAATGCGACAAACGACACCCGCTTTCCCGACATCAGGTCTGGACCGCCCATGACAAGCGCCGCTCAAATGCCAACGGATGGTGGCGCATCCGTGCCCCCCACCGACCATGCCACGGGGATTTCCTCGGCCGAGGCGCAGCGCCGCCTTCAGGCATTTGGCCTGAACGCTATCGAGGAACGCCGTACGTCATTGTGGCGCCAACTGCTCGGCAAGCTCTGGGGGCCGGTGCCGTGGATGCTCGAAGCGGTGATCGTGTTGCAGGCACTGCTCGGCCGCGACCGCGAGGCGCTGGTTATTCTGTTTCTGCTCGCTTTTAATGCCACCGTGGCATTTGTCCAGGAACGGCGCGCGCAGGACGCGCTGGCATTGCTGCGCCGCCAGTTGCAGGTCAACGCGCGCGTGCTGCGCGATGGTCAGTGGCGGCGCATTGCCGCGGCGCAACTGGTTCCGGGCGACGTGGTGCATGTGCGCGCGGGCGATCTGGTGCCGGCCGATCTGCAGCTTTTCGATGGCACCGTCGCGCTCGATCAGTCGGCGCTGACCGGCGAGTCGCTCGCGGTCGACGCGGGCCCGGGCAAGCCCGCCTATACCGGCTCGATCGTGCGCCAGGGCGAGGCCACAGGCGAGGTCACCGCCACCGGTTCGCACACCTATTTTGGCCGGACTGCCGAACTGGTTCGCACCTCCAGCGCGCCGAGCCACATGCAGCGCACGATTTTTTCGATCGTCAAGCGGCTGGTTGCATTCGATCTGGTGCTGGTCGTATTGGTCATCGTCTACGCCGCGACGCACGGATTGCCGCTGGCCGACACGGCGGTGTTTGCATTGATGCTGCTGGTCGCCTCGGTGCCGGTGGCGTTGCCGGCGACCTACACGCTGGCGACAGCCGTTGCCAGCACGCGGCTGGCCCGGCAGGGCGTGCTCGTCACCCGGTTGCCCGCGGTGGAGGAGGCTGCCGCCATGGACACGCTGCTGTCGGACAAAACCGGCACGCTGACCAAAAATACGCTATCGGTCGCCGGCGTCAGGGCGTTGGGCGAGGTGAGCGAGACCGACGTTTTGCGCGCCGCGGCACTGGCCAGCGACGACGCATCGCAGGATCCGCTGGATTTGGCGATCCTCGCCGCTTATCGTGCCGGTACGCAGGCGGGCGCAGCACCCGCCCGTACCGACTTTCGGCCATTCGATCCGGCAACACGGCTCAGCGAAGGTGTCTACCTGGTCGACGGTGCGCCATGGCATGCGCTCAAAGGCGCGGCCGGCGCGATATTCGAGCAGTGCGGGGCCGATGCCGCGCAGCGCGAGGCGGCGCAGTTGGCCGAGCGCGCCCTGGCCGCCGGCGGCGCGCGCGTGCTGGCGATCGCCGCGGGGCCGGCCGGCGCGATCCGCCTGCTTGGCCTGATCGGTCTGGCCGATCCGCCGCGCGAAGATGCGGCGCAACTGATTGCGAAACTCGGCGGACTCGGTGTGCGCGTGAGCATGGCCACGGGTGATGCTTTGGAGACGGCGCGGGCCATCGGTCTGCGGCTGGGGCTCGGCACGCGCGTTTGCGCGCCGCGCGGCGAAGACTTGCTTCACCCGGAGAACTGCGACATCTTCGCTCGCGTATTGCCGGAGGACAAGCACGCGATCGTGCGCGCGCTGCAGCAGGCCGGGCACGTCGCCGGGATGACGGGCGACGGCGTGAACGACGCGCCGGCGCTGCGGCAGGCCGAGCTCGGCATTGCCGTGGCCAGCGCCACCGATGTCGCCAAGGCGGCCGCCGGCGTGGTATTGACGGATCCGGGCCTGGGCGGTGTTCTGACCGTGGTGGGCACGGGCCGCGAAGTGCATCGGCGCATGCTGACCTACATCCTCAACAAGATCGTCAAGACGCTCGAAATTGTCGTATTTCTCACGCTCGGGCTGTGGCTGACTGGTGGTTTCGTGATATCCGCGGGACTGATCGTGCTGCTGCTGTTCGCCAACGACTTCGTGACAATGACCATCGCGGTCGACCGGGTACGACCCGCGGCACGGCCGCAACGCTGGCGCGTCGGGCAGCTCGTCGGCGCGGCGGCTGTGCTCGCGGTCGTTTCCTTGATTTTCTCGCTGTCGCTGTATTTTTGGGCGCATGCGCGGTTAGGGCTCAGCGCCGGGCAGATGCAGACACTGGTGTTTCTGCTGCTGGTATTCACGACCCAGGCCAACGTCTATGTGCTGCGCAACGACGGACACCTCTGGTCGTTTGCCCCGAGCGCGGTCATGGCCCTGGCCAGCATGGCGGACGTCGTTCTTGTCAGCATTCTGGCCGCGACCGGCACGCTCATGGTGCCGGTGCCATGGCAACTGGTGGGCGCTTTGATCGGCATCGTCGCCGCATTCGCGCTCGTGCTCGATCAGGTCAAGCGCCTCGTATTCCATCGCTTTGAGCTAGGGTGAGCGCCGCGTCTCACGGTGCGCCGTCGGCGAGCGCCGTGAGGATCCTGTAGGCCGCGCTCACGCGCTCATCCATCGGGAAGTTTTTATTGGCCAGGATGACGATCCCCAAGCGCCTTTGCGGGATGAAGGCGATGTAGGCGCCGAAGCCGTTGGTCGAGCCGGTCTTGTTGATCCACGCATCGGCGCGCGGGGCTTGCGGCGGTGTGATCGGCGTCACCGGCGTGCCGTGCAGGATCATCGTCGCCGAATTGCCATCGAGCAGGGTTTGCAACGACACCGGATACGGATACTGCTCCCAGATCAGATCCTGCGTCATCGGCCCCGCCTTGAAGTAGCCGGTGTGCGTGGCCGAGATCGCGCGTTGGAGTTCTCCCTCCAGCGGGACCATCGCCATGTTGGCTTGCACGAAGCGCAGCATGTCGGCCGCAGTGCTTTTGATGCCGTATGCCTCGGCCGCCAGTACGCCGGGCGCCATGCGGATTGGCGTGTCGGCTTTCGTATAACCCTGTGCATAGTCGGCCATTTTGTCTTGCGGCAGGTCGATATAGGTGTGGGTCATGCCGAGTGCGGGAAGCAGGCGCTGTTGCATCTGCGTGATGAAGTCCTGCCCGAAGCGCCTGGCCGCGATCAGGCCGAGCGTGCCGATGCTGATGTTGGAGTAGGTGCGATAGGTGCCCGGCGCATGGCTGGGTCGCCATGCTTTGAGATACTGCATCAGTTGCGTGTTGTCGTGGATGCCGTCGGGCACCTGCAACGGTAGTCCGCCCGGCGTGTGCGTGCCCAGGTCAAGAAGGGGGATCTCGCCGAACGGGTGTCCCTGCAATGCCGGCAGATACTGACTCGTCTTGTCGGACAGCGACAGGCGGCCGCTGACCTGCGCATAGGACACTAGTGTGGCGGTGAGCGTTTTGCTCACCGACCCGAGTTCAAACAGTGTGTCGCCGGTAACCGGCTTGCCGGTGGCGCGCGAGGCCACGCCGTAGTTGAAAACGTAGGGCTTGCCGTCAGCAACGACCCCCACCGCCATACCGGCGATGCGGTTTTTTGTCATGATGGGCCGAACCACCGCGTCCACTGTCTGCCTGATTCCGGCAGGCGCCTCCGCGGCCGCATGGCTGGCGGACGAAGTGGCCATCAGGGTCATGAAAATCGTCGTCGCGAGACAGGCGGTCTTGTAGTTCATCGTTGGAAATTCCTCTGGATGGATGAGCGGGATGGCACAGACGGGCCGGGTGACTGACGGATATCGGAGGCGAGAAGAAGCGCCGGCGACAATATCTCACTTTTGAGAATCGCTGACAAACGAAAATACGGGTAGGATGCCGATATATATTTTTCTGCGGCGTTTTGAGCGCAGGCGGCCTGCCCTGGGCGATGCGGGTCGGCGCGAATCGCTAGCGATGCAGTGACGCTGTGCTTTGCTCGAATCGAAAGAAATATCGGGGCAGTTGACGGAATGCTATATTGCTAGCATACTAACATCCATGAGCGACGAAGATGTCAAGCAATTCAACGTGTACTTGCCGATCGGGCTGATCCGGCAGGTGAAGCATCACGCCATCGAGGCGGAACTGTCGCTCTCGGCACTGGTTGCCGAGGCGCTGCGCGCCTATCTCAGCGCTCAGGAAGAACAGGGACGTACATCCGGCAAGGAGAAGTGATATGGCAACTGAAGGCATCGAGGCGGTGTTTCTGACGACGCATAATTGGGGCAAGGCAGCCAGGTTCTTTCAGGCGCTTGGCTACGAACTGGCGTTCGAGACCGACCATCATTCCGGCCAGCTTCGCAATCGCGTGGGCCCTGAGGTTTTCATCGCGGAGGTGCCCGCGAGCGAGGTGCCGCAGATGCACCTCGTTCTCAAGGTGCCCGACGAAGCGGCTTGCCAAGTGAGTGGCAATGTCGATCAGCTTACGCCATTCCAGGATACGCATTGGGGAACCCGAGAGATGACCGTGCGCGATCCGGACGGTCGCATCTGGCGCCTTCAGGCGCCGGGCACGCAGTAATCGGGTGTCACCACGAATGCGCCATGGTTCGCGGGAGAGTTGCCTCGCGGCCGTTGGCGTGAGCGAGGTCTGAGTCATGACTGATCAATCGAACGCTGCACCCGATGCAACTGCCGCACGCGTAGCGCTGTGGCGCGCCCTGCATATGCAGGTTGATCCTCCGCCGCATGTGTTCTGCGACGATATCGGTCTGCAACTGTTGGCGCCCGATGCCGGCTGGCGCAGCCGTGGCGATATGGACCCGCAATTCACGCGCCCGTTCAGAGCGTCGATCGTCGCGCGGGCTCGCTTTATCGAGGGGTTGGTGGCCGAGCAGGCGGGGCGCGGCGTCGATCAGTACGTGATTCTCGGCGCGGGCCTGGACAGCTTTGCCCAGCGTCGCCCGGAGATTGCCTCTGGCCTGACGGTGTTCGAAATCGATCGACCCGGCCCGCAGGCTTGGAAGCGCCAACGCCTGATCGAGCTTGGCCTTGGCGTTCCAGCGTGGTTGCGCTTTGTGCCGGTCGATTTCGAGGCGGGGCAAGGCTGGCGCGATCACCTCATCGCTGCCGGCTTCGACGCTGGCAAGCCGGCCATCGTGGTCTCGACCGGCGTGAGCATGTATCTCACCCTGCAAGCGAATGCGGCCACGCTGCATCAAGTGGCGGAGTTCGCGCCGGGTTCCACGCTTGCCATGACATTTCTGCTCCCGCTTCATCTGGCCGGCCCCGAGGTGCGCCCGGGGCTGGAAATGGCCGAGCGGGGCGCACGCGCCAGCGGCACGCCGTTCCTGAGTTTCTTCACGCCGCAGAAAATTCTGGCGACAGCACGCGAGGCCGGGTTTGGACAGGCGCGGCACGTGAGTGCGGCCGAGCTGGCCCGACGCTATTTTGCAGGCAGGGCCGACGGCCTGCGCCCGCCGGACAATGCAGAAGAGTTGCTGGTGGCGAGCACCTAGCGCGATCGCCCAAGCCCGGTTTCAGTGGGGGATTGGCCGCGGGAAATCGTCGTCCTCGCATCCGCACTCGGCTTCGCGTGCAATGATGCGATGCAGTTGCCGGAAGCGCTCGTGCACTGGTGTCTGAAAGAGCGGATCGGCGCTTGGCGTCGGACCGCCGCGTACGATGGCGTCCCAGTCGTCGGCGTCGAGGCGGGCCAGTGCCATCGGGAAGAGCGTCAGTTCTTCCATGGCGATATTGTGGCGCAGGCGCTCGCCATAAAGGCGCAGTTGAAACTCGACCCATTCGGCCGATGAGTTCTCCTCGCGGATCAACGATTCAAGCGCCTGCAGCAACTGGTGTCCCTCGCGCACCAGCGTCGCATGTTGCGCCTCGATTTCGCGCCCGAGCGCCACGGGCAGCGCGCGTTTCTTCAGCAGACTCTCGACGATGCGATCTTCCAGCGTGTGGTGATTGACGTCCGGAAAACGCGTCAGGTAGTAGGTTGCGTCGACCAGCAGGGCTGTGCTGGCCGGTGATGCGCCCTGGATGGCGATAGCCTGATCATCGAACAGGCGGATCAGCCGCTCCAGGTTGCCATGCTCGGCGCGCAGCGTGTCAACGATGTTCGTCACGATGAGCCTCCTGCGAGGCCGCACGTCGGTTCATCTCGTCGATGGCCAGCGCCGAGTGCGCGTAGGCCGCGCCGGCTCTCATCTCGGCGGCGACCCAGATCGCCTCCATGATTTCCTGCTGCGTGGCGCCTTGCTTGAGGGCGCCGGCGGTGTGGCCGCGAATGCAGTAAGGGCACTGCGTGACGTGTGCTACGGCAACGGCGATCAGTTCCTTGGTTTTCGCCGGCAGCGCGCCGTCGGCAAAGACCGCACGGTTGAATGCCATGAAAGCGGCAAGCGCATCCGGGGCCATTTCGCGGCGCTGGGTTGCCATCCTGGGAGTCCATTGCGGGTACATCGAATCGTCCATTATTGACCTCGTATGAAAGCGGCCCGAGTCTGCGGGCCAATGTCTGTGATGACCGGCTCGGCGGGCCGGCGTCAGCGATCGTGCGGCAAATAGATCGTCACGAGTACCGATGTGTCGTCGATCGCCTCGAGCCAATGCGCATGGCCCGGCTCGACGAACAGTAGATCGCCGGCTTGCATGGTATGCGTGGCTGCCTGCGTGGAGAACTTCAGGCGGCCCTCCAGACACTGCACCGTGATCTCGCCCGGCACCCGGTGTTCGGGGATGTGCCTGCCGGCCGGCAGCATCAAGCGGATCACTTCAAGGCGCTCGGAGCGCACCAGCGTGACGGATTTGGCGTCCCTGAGCGCGGGGCCAAGCGGGCGGATGTCGATCAGTTCTCCGAAGGCTGCGCGCGGCGTGGCCATGGCGGTTCTGGTTCCTGGATAAGAGTCGATTCAAACGATCCGGCGTGTCAGCATGGTCTTGATCAGGCCGATCGCCTGCGCGGGGTTCAGGCCCTTGGGACAGACGTCGGTGCAATTCAGGATCGTGCGGCAGCGGAACACGCGATAGGGATCTTCAAGATTGTCGAGCCGGGCGCTGGTGCCCTCGTCGCGCGAGTCGACCAGGAATCGGTAGGCCTGCAGAAGCCCTGCGGGGCCGACGTATTTGTCCGGGTTCCACCAGTACGACGGACAAGCGCTCGAACAGCAGGCGCACAGAATGCATTCGTAAAGGCCATCGAGTTGATCGCGCTCCTGCGGCGATTGCGGGCGTTCGCGTTCGGGCGGCGGCGTATCGTTGATCAGATACGGCATGACCGAATGGTATTGCTTGAAGAAGCCCGTCATGTCGACGATCAGATCGCGCACCACCGGCAGGCCGGGCAGTGGGCGCAACACCGTATGCTGCGGCAAATCGAGCAGGTTCGTGACGCAGGCCAGGCCGTTCTTGCCGTTGATGTTCATCGCGTCGGAGCCGCATACGCCCTCGCGGCACGAGCGCCGGAAGCTCAGTGACGGATCGAGCGCCTTCAGCCGCATCAACGTATCGAGCAACATGCGCTCGCCTGGCGCGGGCTCGAGTTCGAACTTCTGCATGTGAGGGCCCACGTCCTGGTCAGGATCGTAGCGGTAGATCTCGAACGTTCTGGATTGACTCACGATGTTGCCTCGCTGCGTCCTGCGTCGGCGTGCTCGGGCGACGCTTACCTGCCTCCGCGGGGTGCGTGGCTGGCGCGACGCCGCACGGCGGCGAACTTTGGATTAAATGTATCACGGCATGATATTAATGGGTAGTCTGTCGAGACTTCGTCGGCTTGATCGGGATCAAGGATTGGCGAAAGTTTCTGTCGCGTTTGTTCGATGCCGGGTTTTTGCGTGGCAACGGGGAGCGGCGTCTTTGACGCGGGCCTGTTAGGTTTTTTGTCTTGCCGCTATTGAATAAACCAATTTCCTCCCGGAGTTGATAACTATTATTATTTGGCAACAGTGCCCGGCCATCCCGTCCAGCCGAGCAGCCGTGTGAAAACGATCCAAGGAGAAAGCTTATGTCGACTGAAATGAAGTGTCCGTTCAACCACACCGCTGGCAGCGGCACATCAAACAGAGACTGGTGGCCCAACCAGCTGAACCTGAAAATCCTGCACCAACACTCGTCTCTGTCCGATCCAATGGATCGCGATTTCAATTACGCCGAGGAATTCAAGCGTCTCGATCTGGCAGCAGTCAAGAGAGATCTGCTGGCGGTGATGACCGACTCGAAAGATTGGTGGCCAGCCGATTTCGGCCATTACGGGCCGTTTTTCATTCGCATGGCCTGGCACAGCGCCGGCACGTATCGCACTGGCGACGGCCGCGGCGGCGCAGGCGCCGGACAGCAACGCTTCGCACCCCTGAACAGCTGGCCTGACAACGTCAATCTCGATAAGGCGCGCCGTCTGATTTGGCCGGTCAAGCAAAAGTACGGCCGCAAGATATCCTGGGCAGATTTGATTATTCTGGCCGGCAATGTCGCGCTGGAGTCGATGGGCTTCAAGACTTTCGGTTTTGGCGGCGGGCGCCAGGATGTGTGGGAACCGGAGGAGGACGTCTATTGGGGCGCCGAAAACAAGTGGCTCGATGACAAGCGCTACAGTGGTGACCGCGACCTCGAAAATCCGCTCGCGGCGGTACAGATGGGGCTGATTTACGTCAACCCCGAAGGGCCGAACGGCAAGCCGGACCCGCTTGCGGCGGCACGCGACATTCGCGAGACTTTTGCGCGCATGGCGATGGACGACGAAGAGACGGTGGCGCTCATCGCCGGCGGCCATACCTTCGGCAAAACCCACGGCGCCGGCGACGCATCGCTGGTGGGCCCGGAACCTGAAGCGGCGGGCCTCGAGGAGCAGGGGCTGGGCTGGAAGAGCCGCTTCGGCACCGGCAAGGGCGCCGACGCGATTGGTAGCGGCCTGGAAGTAACTTGGACCTCGACGCCGACCCAATGGAGCAACAACTTCTTCTGGAACCTGTTCGGTTACGAATGGGAGCTGACCAAGAGTCCGGCCGGCGCGCATCAGTGGACGCCGAAAGGCGGCGCCGGCGCCGGTACCGTGCCGGCCGCGCACGATCCGTCCAAGCGGATCGCACCGGCCATGCTGACCACCGATCTGGCGCTGCGCTTCGATCCGGCTTACGAAAAGATCTCGCGACGGTTTTATGAGAATCCTGATCAGTTCGCCGACGCATTCGCTCGCGCGTGGTTCAAGCTCACGCATCGTGACATGGGGCCGCGCGCCCGCTATCTGGGTCCGGAAGTGCCGAGCGAGGAACTGCTCTGGCAAGATCCGGTTCCGGCCGTCGATCATCCGTTGATCGACGAGAGGGATATTGCCGCGCTAAAAACCAAGGTGCTCGCGACCGACCTGTCGGTGCCGCAACTGGTGTCGACCGCCTGGGCGTCGGCATCGACTTTCCGCGGGTCCGACAAGCGTGGCGGCGCCAATGGCGCGCGCATTCGTCTGGCGCCGCAAAGGGACTGGGAGGTGAATCAGCCGGCGCAATTGAAGGTTGTGCTCGATACGCTCGAGGGCATTCAGCGCGAATTCAACGGCGCGCATCCGGGCGGCAAGCAGGTTTCGCTGGCCGATCTGATCGTGCTGGCCGGTTGCGCGGGTGTGGAGCAGGCGGCGAAAAACGCCGGGCACGATATTACGGTGCCGTTCACGCCGGGCCGTATGGACGCCTCGCAAGCGCAAACCGATGTCGCCTCGTTTGCGGTGCTTGAGCCGATTGCCGACGGTTTTCGCAATTACGTCAAGGGCAAGTACACGGTTCCTGCCGAGGCGTTGCTGGTCGACAAGGCGCAGCTGCTCACGCTGAGCGCGCCGGAAATGACCGTGCTGGTGGGCGGCATGCGAGTGCTGAATACCAACGTTGGCCAGACCCGGCATGGCGTCTTCACGCATCGACCCGAGGCATTGACCAACGACTTCTTCGTCAACCTGCTCGATATGGGTACCGAGTGGAAGCCGACGTCCGCAGCCAGCGACGTGTTCGAAGGGCGCGACCGCGCCACCGGCCAGCCCAGGTGGACCGGCACGCGCGTCGATCTTGTCTTCGGCTCGAACTCGCAACTGCGCGCGCTGGCCGAAGTCTATGGTAGCGCCGATGCCCAGGAAAAGTTCATACGTGACTTCGTCGCCGCCTGGAACAAGGTGATGAACCTCGATCGTTTCGATCTGGTGTGATCGTCGAGACGACAGGGCGCTGAGCACCAGGCGTCAAAACAAAACGGCCGAGCGCGGGTCGGCCGTTTTGTTTGTCCTCGGCGCACGGCGGCGCTCGCTCAGGGGCGCGTTATTTTGGCAGGCGCTTCAACACACCGGCGAGTGCTGTACCGGGCGCTACCGTGTTGTATACGGTGCCGAATTTTTTTACGTTGTCGTGCAGTAGCGCAAGCCGTCGATCCGGTTCATCCGAATCCACCAGAATTTCGTATTCGATCGATGCCATGATCGGCGGAACGTCCCGCCGCACGCCATGCAAATGCACCTGCACGCCCCGCAGTTCGAATTTCAGTATCGGTGTGACGCGTTCGATGCCTTTGATCATGCAGGCTGCCAGCGCTGCCAGCAGCAGTTCCGCCGGATTGAAGGCGTCCATTCGGCCAGCCAGATCAGTGTCAAGACGGATTTCGGCTTGTTTGCAATGGACGACGCTGCCATGGGCATCGACTCGCTGCGCGGATACGGAGAAGGTCAAGGCTGTTTTCGGTTCGTTGTTCATGATTCCCCGGTCCGTGAGTCATGCCAGTTCGAGTGCTTTATCCATTGACGGGAGCCGGCTCGGTGCCGGGCACCAGGAACACGGGTTGTTCATCAGCGGGCTTTTGTGCGAGTTCCTCACCGCTTAGGCGCGCATAAACCTCGATCAGCGTGCCGTCAGGGTCTTTGAGCCACAATTCATGCAGCGGCGTGCCCTTCCAGGTGGTGCGCGGCGGCTTCGCGATCGATGCGCCAAACGCCAACGCATGGTGATACGCGTCGATCACCGCCTGGCGATCGGCCATGCCGATGCCCAGGTGATAGAGCGTATCGTGATGCAGCGCAAGGCCGTCGGAGACCATCAAGACAAAGTTGAGCTGCAGGTCGGCGCGGATGAACGTCGCGTAACGATGCGTCCATTCCTTTGGCCACGTGTTGAGCAGCCAGGCGTAGAAGCGCACGCTGGCAGGCAGGTCGTTGACACGAATGCTGCCGTGAAATTCCTGCGCTGGAGGACCCTCGGGCACAGCCAGCAGGCTGGCGAGCACGGCAATGCGGGCGCGTATCTGGTCGCGCACGACCCGAAGGCGCGCGAGGATTTCCCCGGCGTCGAGTGCGCCCGCATCGACGAGCGGATCGGCCACGGCCCAGTGCAGGCGCTTGGCCTTGGGCTGCAGCCCCGGGTAGTTCCGGTCGACCCCCAGCGTGATCAGCACGTCAATCGTTGCCGCGTCGATGATTTGCGCCGGCTCGTCGTGCTGCGATCCGATGTCGATGCCGATTTCGGCCATCGCGGCGCTCGCAAGCGGATCGACCGGCTGAGGTCGAGACTCGCCGACGATCACTTGCGCGTGAGCGCCAAGGAGTTGCCGTGCCAGTGCCTCGGCCATCCGGCCGCATGTGACATTGGCACTCGATAAAAACAAGATGCGAACCATGACGGACACCCTCGTTATAAACCACGGTGCTTAACCGTTGGTTTGAAAAATGAGCCGCGGCGGCACACCTGCCTATGCCGTTGCGCCAAACAGCAGGCCGACGCCGGCAGTGATCGCCATTGCCAGCGCACCCCAGAAGGTCACCCGCCACATGCCTTTGAGAATGCCGGCGCCTCCCGTATAAGCGGCCAATGCCCCTAGCGCGGCCAGAAAAACCAGCGATGCGATGCCAACAGTCCACGCTAGCCAGTGGGCGCCGGATACGAGGGCGACCAGTAATGGCAGGAGTGCGCCGACGGTAAACGCCAGCGCCGAGGAGAAGGCTGCCTGCAGCGGCCGGGCGCTGACCGTTTCGGAGATGCCAAGCTCGTCGCGGGCATGGCTGCCCAGGGCGTCGGCTGCCATGAGCTGGGTGGCGACCTGCTCGGCCAGCGTCTGCTCGACGCCGCGCTGCACATAGATTGCCGCCAGTTCGGCATGCTCACGTTCGGCGTCGGTCGCCAGTTCGACCCGCTCGCGGGCGAGGTCAGCCTGTTCGGTATCGGCTTGCGAGCTGACCGAGACGTATTCGCCGGCCGCCATCGACATGGCACCGGCAACCAGGCCGGCGACACCGGCAATCATCACGGCGCCATGCGTGCCGTTCGCCGAAGCCACGCCGATGATCAGGCTGGCGGTCGAGACGATGCCGTCGTTCGCGCCCAGTACGGCGGCACGCAGCCAGCCGATGTGGTGCGTGCGGTGGCGCTCTGCCAGGTAATGGTCTGTTCTCATCATTGCGAAATTCAAGAGAGTTGATCTGTCTTCATCTTGGGGGCTAACGGTCGCGCGCCGCTCACAGGGGAATCACATCGCCCTTGGCCGGCACATGAACCTCCGTGTCTTTCAATTGTGCCGCGAAGCTTTGCATGACCTGTTCGTCGCCATGCACGAGAACGGTCCGCTTGGGGCGCAAGGCGCGGTGCCAGGCCAGCAGTTCGTCGCGGTCCGCATGCGCGGAAAAGCCGTTGATGGTGTAGAGCCTCGCTCGCACCGGGACGTTGTCGCCGAACAGGGTCACCTGCCTGGCGCCGTCTATCAGCATGCGTGCCAGCGTGCCGCGTGCGGCATAGCCGACAAAGATGATGCTTGAGTCTTCGCGCCAGAGATTGTGACGCAAATGATGGCGCACGCGCCCCCCGGTGCACATGCCGGAGCCGGCCATGATCACGGCCCCGCCGACCAGGCGGTTGAGCGCCATCGACTCGTCGGTCTGCCGCGTGAAGCGCAGTGCCGGCAGCTTGAACGGATCCTTGCCATCCTCGAACATGGCGTGGTCTTTCGGTGAAAAGCATTCGGTATGGCGGCGGAATATTTCGGTTGCCGAAATCGCCATCGGCGAGTCCAGAAAGACCGGCAACGAGCGGTGCAGCCGCCCCTTTTCGATGCCCTCGCGCAGGTAATAGAGGATTTCCTGGGCGCGCTCCATCGCGAAAGTCGGAATGATGACGTTGCCGCCGCGCGCCAGGGTGTCGGTGATGGCCGTATAGAGCTCCTCGATCGACGGGGCCAGCGCTTTGTGCAACCGGTCGCCGTAGGTCGTTTCCATGACCACCGTATCGGCCGGCGGCGGGATTTGCGGATTGCGCAGGATCGCCCGGCCGCTGTAACCGAGATCACCCGAGAAAATGATCGAGCCTCGCGGCGCCTGCGTTTGCTCGACGCGAATGCTGGCCGAGCCGAGAATGTGGCCGGCATCGTAAAAAGTGGCGCTCAGATGCGGTGCCAGGACCACCGGCTCGCCATAGACGGCCGTGCGGCCGAATCGATCGAGCGCATTGAGCGCTTCAAGCGTGTCGTAGAGGGGCCTGCGCTGTGCTTCGCCACGTCGCGTTGCATGGCGCGCATGTCGTTCGGCGTCTTCTTCATGCAGGCGGGCGGCGTCGAGCATGACCAGTCGTGCCAGCTCGCGCGTGGCGGCCGTGGTGATGATCTCGCCGGTGAAGCCGCGCTTGACCAGCAACGGAATACGCCCGCAGTGGTCGAGATGGGCGTGCGTGAGCAGCAGCACGTCGATCGATTTGGGATCGAAGCCGAACGCCTCGGCGTTTTCATCGTCGAGGTCTCGGCCGCCCTGATACATGCCGCAATCGATCAGCACTCGCTTGCCCTGTGCCTCGAGCAGGTGGCAGGAACCGGTGACCTCGCGGTCTGCGCCGTGAAACGATATCTTCATGGTTCTCTCGCTGGTGGATCTGCGGGGGCGTCGAGCAGTGCGCTGCCATTTTGACGATGCCAGGCGAGGATACCCTGCCAGGCTTCCTCGGCCGACTCGGCGTACCAGAACAGCTCGCGATCTTCTTCATCGATGCTGCCGGTCTCGACCAGGAAGTCGACATTGAAAACCTTTTTCCAATAGGCCTGGCCGATCAGCACGATTGGAATGGGCGCGCTCTTGCGGGTCTGGATCAGCGTCAGCGCGCAGAACAGTTCGTCCAGCGTGCCATAGCCGCCCGGCAAGGCCACCAGCGCGGCAGCGCGCTTGACGAAATGCAGCTTGCGCATGGCGAAGTAGTGAAACTGCATGCACAGGCCGGGCGTGATGTAGGGGTTGGGGTACTGTTCGCGCGGGAGCCTGATGTTCAGGCCGATGCTGGGCGCGCCGGCGTCGAATGCGCCGCGGTTGACCGCTTCCATGGCGCCCGGTCCGCCACCGGTGAGGACCGCCAGCCGCGGATTGCCGGCCTTGCCTACCAGTTGCCCCAGCTGGTGACCGACCTTGTAGTAAGGGGAGAGGGCCAGGCGATGCTCGGCCAGGCGCAACGCGCGCGCGCATGCCGCATCGTCGGGACGGGCCGCCATGGCGCTGCGCGCCGCATCGAGTTCGCGGCGCGCTGTGTCGGGCTCGCGCAGGCGCGTGCTGCCGAATACAACGATAGTGCGCTCGATGCCATGGGCCGCCAGCACCAGTTCTGCCTTGAGATAGTCGAGCTGGATGCGCGCGCCGCGCACCGCATCGGTATGCAGGAAGGCGACGTCGCTGTCGGCCTCCAGGTACGACGGGTCCTGCATGATCGCGCGCAGCCGTTCATCGACTTCGGCCTCTTCCACGCGGGACTTGGGTTGTTCCCACGGCAACGGCGTGCGGCGCTCGGTGCGTTGCACGGGCGGCGGGATGGCGGACTTCCTGGCGCTCAATGTTAGTCTCCTGTGCTCGGCATGGCCCCGGGCGAGGGCGCCTGCGCACACCTGTAACTTGCTCGGGGGCTGGCTTTATGCGCGTGAAAGCGGGTGGATAAAGCGAGCGAATGCCGTCATGGTTTCAATCTTGCGTTTTTTTTTGCCAGGCCAGTTTGACTTTTGTCATCGGCGCAATCTATGGCAGTGAGTTGGGCGCAACGGCATGCACGGCTGGCGCAGATGGCGCCATGCGGCCGTCCAGCATCGTTACGACCTCGTCGACCAGCGTCGACAGACCGCCCAGTCGGTGAGTAATGAGCAGCACGCTGCGGCCCGCCATGGCCTTGGCAAGCGCTTCGTAGAGTTCGGCGGCGGTGCCGGCGTCGAGTCCCTCGGTTGGTTCGTCGAGAATCAGGATCGGCGCGTCGGCCAGCAGCGCGCGTGCGATGGCGATGCGCCTGGCTTCGCCGCCCGAGACGCGCGCGCCGTTCTCGCCGACCCAAGTGTCCAGGCCCTGCGGCAGGCGGGCCACGTAGTCTTCCAATTGCGCCTGCCTGATGACCTGACGGAGCTGCTCGTCAGTGGCCTCGGGCCGCGCCAGGCGCAGGTTGTCGCGCAGGCTGGCATCGAACAGGTAGGGGGATTGATCGACGACCGCGATACGGGCGCGCACGTCGTCGCCGCGCCATGTCTGGAGCGAGGCGCCGCCCAGCGTGATCGTTCCTTCATAGGGATACAGGCGCAACAAGGCGCCGGCCAGACTGCTTTTGCCGCTACCCGACGGGCCGACCAGGCCCAGGCGGCGACCGTGCGGCAAGTCGAGATCGACACCGTCCAGCACCCACGGACCCTGCGGGTCGTAGCGCAGGCGCAACTGGCGAATCACCAGGTCGTTGCTCGCCGCGGTGGGTGACGGCGACTGCGGCTCGATCACGGCGGGCTGGGTATCGGCCAGGGAGAAAACGCGGCGCGCGCAGGCCAGCGTGGCGCTCAATTGCGCCCAGGCTTCCGGCAGCGGCGCGATGGTCTCGAACGTCGCCATCGCGAGCAACACCAGCATGGTCAGATCGGCGGGCGGCAGGGCGGCCCGCCGCAATGCGGCCAGACCGACGGCGAGCGCGAATACCACCGCGAGTTGTGTCATCAGCGTGACGCCCGCGCCGCCAATGGCCTGGAGCCGATCGATTCGGCGTTGAGCCTGCTGAAGTTGCCCGGCCGTCGCGGCAATCCGTTCGGCATGAGCGGATTCGGCGCCGTAAAGGGCCAGTTCGGCGCGTCCACGCACGCCGTCGGCCGCTAGCATGCGCAGGCGCTCCGAGCAAGCGATCGCGCTCGCGCCGGGCGCGGCAGCGCGGCTGATCGTCCAGCGCGGCAGCAGCATGCCGCCGATGGCGATGAGCGCGGCCAGCAGCAACCCGAGCGGGGGCAGATAGCAGAAGACCGTGGCCAGCACCACCACGCTGACCGCCGCCGCAACGGCCATCGGCAGGAGCGCGCCGAGATAAGCGTGCTCCAGTGCGTCGACGTCGGCGCGCAGGCGCGAGAACAGTTCGGCGCTGTGCATGCCGCCCAGGCGCGCGGGCGCGAGCGGCACCAGGCGCTCGAATAGCCAAACACGCAGGCGTGCCAGCAGGCGCAAGGTCGCTTCGTGCGTCACCAGCCGCTCGCCGTAACGACCGCCGGTGCGCAGGATGGCGAACAGGCGAATCAGGGCGGCCGGGGTGTAGTAGTTGATCGCCGCGCCGCTCGCGCCCGCCAATGCCATGCTGGTAATGAAATGCCCGGAGACGGCCAGCAGGCCGATGCCGGAGAGCGTGCTGATCAGCGCCATTGCGGCTCCGGCAGCGAGCCACCGGCGATCCGAAGCGCGCAGCAACGCGAGCAATCTGCGAAAGAGGGCGACGGTGCCGGCCGCGTCGGAAGCGTGCGGTTTCATGCGGCCAGATCCGCTCGCAGCAAATCCGCGAAGATGCCGTTGGCGGCGCGTAATGCAGCCACCGTGCCTTGCTCGGCGATTCGGCCATCCGCCAGGACGGCGACCTGTTCGCCATCGGCGAGCGTCGCCAGCCGATGCGCCACGCGCACGACCGTGCGGCCTTCGCACAGCGACGCCAGTGCTGCGTCGACGTCGGCCGACAAAGCGCTGTCGAGGTGTTGCGTGGGCTCGTCCAGCAACAGTAGCGGCGCGTCGCGCAGCCAGGCGCGGGCCAGTGCCAGACGCTGGCATTCGCCGCCGGACAATCCGAGTCCACGCTCGCCCAGCGGCGTTTCCAGTCCCTGCGGCAACCGGGCGATGACCGGCGCGAGCGCCGCGGCGTGGATGGCACGGCGCAACTGGAGCTGGTCGGCGTTCGGCGCCGCTATGAGCAGGTTCTCGCGCAGCGTGCCGTGGAACACGTGGGGGCGTTGCGGTACCCAGGCAATGTGTTGGCGCCACGAGCTCAGCTCCAGGCTGGACAGGTTTTGGCCATTGACGAGGATGTGTCCGGTCACGGGCTCCATGAAACCCATCAGCAGCGCCAGCAGCGTGCTTTTGCCGCCTCCGCTGGCACCGACGACGGTGAGGGTGGCGCCGGCCGCAACGGTTAGATCGAGATCGCGCAATACGCAGCGATCGGGCGCGTAGCCGAAGCCGAGGCCTTCGCATGCGATCGACACGCGAGATGCCTGGAAAGCCACCGGTGCCGGGGCGGCCGCCGTGCCGGCGGGTCGGTCGCTGTTCGTCGCGGCGCTTGCCGCCAGCAGGCCGACCAGGTCCTCGGCGGCGGCGGCCGCTTCCATGCGCTGGTGCCGCCGCACGCCGAGCTGGCGCAACGGCAGGAAGAATTCCGGCGCCAACAGCAAAATGAACAAGCCCGGCTCGAAGGCCAGCCGGCCCCACATCAGGCGGAAGCCGATCAGCACGGCCAGCACGGCGATACTGACGGTGGCGAAGAATTCGAGCA
Organism: Pandoraea sp.; assembly: GCF_004297875.1. Taxonomy (GTDB): domain Bacteria; phylum Pseudomonadota; class Gammaproteobacteria; order Burkholderiales; family Burkholderiaceae; genus Pandoraea. Next base: position 19,544 of record NZ_SCSK01000036.1, read on the forward strand.
CCAGGGCCGACAGGAACGCGATGCGCAGCACCGCCATGGTCTCGCGCCGGTAGGCTTCGCCGGTGCTCGCCAGCAATGCCTGTTCGCGCGCGGCGGCGCGGTAAAGACGCAGCGTGGTGAGTCCCGACAGGGCGTCCATGAAGCGCGCGCCCATGCGCCTGAGGCGCATCCAGCGCTGCTCGCTGGCATGCTCGGCGGCTTGTCCGACCAGGACCATGAACACGGGAACCAACGGGGCGGTTATCGCCAGCACCAGCGCAGACCAAGGGTCTGCGGGCAGAACCGCCAGGAGAATGATGGCGGGAACGACAACCGCGAAGGCCATCTGCGGCAGGTAACCCGCATAGTAGGGGATCAGGGCATCGAGGCCGTCGACCAGGCGCGTGGCCAGATCGCCGCTCGATTGTTGCGCGGCCCAGCGCGGGCCCAGTTGGCGTATCCGCGCCTCCAGGGCCTGGCGCACTACGGTACTGACTCGGGCGCTGGCCTCGAAAGTCATGCGCCGTTGCCAAAGCGTGAGCGCGAAACGGAGTATGGCAAGCGCCGGGAGTGCCGCGAGGGCGGGCCAGGCTTGCGCCAGACCGCGGCCGTGGAAAATCGCTGCGGCCAGCACGTGGGCGACCAGCCATGCGCCCACGCACATCAGCACGGCCTGCAATGCGCCGGCCACGATGCCGGCGGCGAGCAGGCGGCGCACGGGGCGCGCCTGCTCGCGCAGCCAGCCGGTTACCGAGGCCTTCACCCGGGGCGTCCCGTCTTAGCGCGCGGGGCGGTGTTGCTGGCGGTTGGCGGCCTCGGCTTCGGCCTTGCGGTTGGCGACTTCTTCCTGGGTGTCGAGCAGGGCCCCGCCGGCGGCGGCGACCAGCACGATCATGGCGGTACCGACCAACCAGGCGAAATACCATGCGCCGAGGTTGCCGAGCAAAATGGCGATGACGATGACCATAAAGGCGATTGCCATGAAGAGAATGAATTGCAGCGTCGTTTTCATGATGATTCTCAGTAGGCGTGTTCGTCAGCTTCGACATCGGCTGCGCTGACCTTGCCGCGCATCACGTAGAAGGCCCAGCTCGTGTACCACAGGATCAGCGGCACGAAAAAGACGGCAAAGCCGACCATCCATGTCAGTGTCAGTTTGCTTGAGCTGGCATTCCATACCGTCAGGCTTTGCGCGGGTACGCTGCTCGAAGGCAGCAGGAACGGGAACAGCGCCACGCCTGCCGTGCCGATCACGCCGAGCCAGGCGATCGCGCCCAGCCACCATGCCAGGTGCGAGCGGCGCGCGCCGGCGGCCAGCCACCCCAGCAGCATGCCGGCAAAGCCGAGTGCCGGAACGATCCAGAGTATCGGGTACGTTTGGAAGTTGCCGAACCATGCGCCCGCGGCCGGCACGACGGTTTGCTGCAGCGGTGTTTGCGCGACGCCGGCGCCCGGCCCGGCGCTCAGGCTATAGCCGGTCATGCCGTGCACCCACAAGCCGCCGATGGCAAACAGCGCGATGGCGACCAGCGCCGCAATACGGGCCAATTGACGGGCGCGGTCGTACATGACGTCGGTCGCACCGTTCATAACGGTCGCCGCACCCATGAAGATCGAGAGCGACGCCGACAGCAGGCCGCACAGGATCGCGAGCGGATTGAGCAGGCCCAGGAACGAGCCGGTGTAGGTCGAGGTCAGGTTCCAGCTGAAGTGGAACGGCACGCCCTGAAACAGATTGCCGAACGCGGCGCCGAACACGACCATCGGCACCAGGCCGCTGATGAACAGCGACCAGTCCCAGACATTGCGCCAGCGCGCCGACGGCAGCTTGCTGCGATATTCGAAGCCGAGCGGGCGTACGATCATGCTCCATAGCAGCAACAGCATGACCACGTAGAACCCCGAGAAGGCGGTCGCGTAGATCAGCGGGAATGCGGCGAATACCGCCCCGCCGCCAAGAATGAACCAAACCTGGTTGCCGTCCCAGTGCGGGCCGATGATATTGAGCGCAACGCGGCGTTCGGTGTCGCTGCGGCCGACATAGCGCAGGATCGTGCCGACGCCCATGTCCATGCCGACCATCACGGCCAGCCCGATCAGCAGCACGCCGAGCAGCAGCCACCAGACAAATTGAAGTGCAGCGTAGAGTTCCATGGTTCAAGCCTCCGTGCCGGCCATACGCCCGGCTTGCCATTGTTTATCCGAGGGGTTCGCGTCAGGGTGGCTATCGGGGCCTTGGCGTATCGCGCGCACCATCAGATACATTTCGACGACGATGAATATCGTGTAAAGGCTGACGAAACCGACCAGCGAGAAGATCATGTAGCCGACGCTGTGAGTCGATGCCGACATCCAGGTGGGCAGCACGCCGTATACCGTCCATGGCTGTCTCCCCAATTCGGCCACGACCCAGCCGGCCTCGTTGGCCAGGAAGGGCACCGGGATCATCACCACCGCGAGCTTGAGGAACCAGCGCTTGCGTTCGACGCGGTTACGCATCGTGTAGATCACTGCCAGGACGAAATAGGCCAGCATGAACAGGCCCAGCGCGACCATCACGCGGAACGACCAGAAGATCGGTGCGACCTGCGGTATCGCATCGCGCGCCGCGGTGGCGATCTGCGCATCCGTGGCCTGCGTCACATCGGGCGCGTAGCGTTGCACCAGGAAACCGTAGCCGAGGTCCTTTTCATGCGCGTTGAATTGCGCCAGCGCGCCGGCGTTGTGCGGATCGGCGGCCAGGCGTTGCAGCGCGGCGACTGCCGGAATGCCGTTGTGAATGCGGGCAACCGCTTCTTTCTCGAGTTCTTCGATGCTGGGTACGGTGCCGGTCAGCGAGTGAGTGACCAGCAGCGACAGCACGTAGGGTACCTGGACTTCACCCCGGTTGGTCTGGTCCCGCTGAGACGGAAAGGCGATCAGGTTGAAGGGCATCGGCGCCGGCTGGGTTTTCCAGAGGCCCTCCATGGCCGCCAGCTTGGTCGGCTGGGCCTGGCCGCCGATGAAGCCCAGCGCGTCGCCCAGCGTGATGACGCCGGCCGTGGCGAGCACGCCAAACAGCACCGCCATGCGAAACGAGCGTCTGGCCAGATCGACATGGCGCTGCTTGAGCAGGTACCAGGCGCTGATGCCGGCCACGAACATCGCCGCCGTGACGTATCCTGCGATGCTGGTATGGACGAACTTGGCCTGGGCATCCGGGCTGAAGATCAGGTCGGTGAAGCTGCTCAGTTCCATGCGCATGGTAGTCGGGTTGAAACTCGCGCCATGCGGCGTTTGCATGAAGCTGTTGGCGATCAGGATCCACAGCGCCGACAGATTCGAGCCTAGCGCCACCAGATAGGTCACCGCCAGGTGCTGGCCGCGCTTGAGGCGATCCCACCCGAAGGCCATCAGGCCGACGAAGGTGGATTCCATGAAGAAGGCCATCAAGCCTTCGATCGCCAGTGGCGCGCCGAAAATGTCGCCGACGAAACTCGAGTAGAACGACCAGTTGGTGCCGAACTCGAACTCCATGGTAAGACCCGTGGCCACGCCCAGCGCAAAATTGATCAGGAACAACTTGCTCCAGAACTGAGTGATGCGCTTGTAGATCTCTTTGCCGGTGGTGACGTAGACTGTCTCCATGGCCGCCAGCATGAAGGACATGCCGAGCGTGAGCGGGACGAACAGGTAGTGATAAAGCGCCGTGAGCGCGAACTGCAATCGTGACAGATCAACTACGTTGATGTCGTGCATGGTGATGACGTCCTAACGGAAGATAAGTCAAATCCTAAATGTTTCCGAGCATTATTTGTGCTCTGCTTTTCGCCGGATTGACGAAAATCAAGCTGCCGACACATTCCGCCTACCGCCACCGTGTGGCATAACGCCGCAGGTCGAGTCTCCACGTTATGAGATGCTATCCATACCCTCTGCGGGTGTAAAGGGATTCGGGGCGGTGCTACGGAAAAAGGATCGATCCCGGCTGTCTGCACAGGTGTGCGGGCACCAGACATATCGCATTCCTATGCGTTTGTGTCGCTACGACCGGCATCCGTGCAGTTGCGTCTAATGAAATGCAAGTGGCGGTCGGTGGAGCCCGCCGGAGATTTCGGATGACATCCGGTGCGCAGCGATACGGCGGTGGTCAAAACATTTACTGTTGAGGAGCGATGGCGTGGGCAGCGGGTTTGCGAGGATGTTGGCCTGCCGGCCGCCGCCAAACGCGGCGCGGGATCTTCCGTCGGCCTATGCCGGATCGCCGCCCTGGCCGATCGCATCGAGCTCGGCCAATAGCGTTTCGCTCAGGCGCCATTGCGCCGCCCTCAGGTTCTCGCGCAAATGCGCGAGCGACGACGTGCCGGGGATCAACAAAATGTTGGGCGCGCGATGCAGAAGCCAGGCAAGCGCCAGTTGCATTGGCGTGGCGCCCACCGACTGGGCGAGCCGTGACAACACCGATGATTGAATCGGCGTGAAGCCGCCTAACGGGAAGAACGGCACATAGGCGATGCCCTGCCTGGCAAGGGAGTCGACCAGAGCGTCGTCGGCGCGATGCACCAGATTGTAATGGTTCTGTACGCAGACGATTTCCGTGATGCGCTGTGCCTCGGCGACTTGCGCGGCGGTGACGTTGCTCAGGCCGATGTGCCGGATGAGCCCTTGCCGCTGGAGTTCTGCCAGGGCGGTGATCTGCCTTTCAATCGACCCCTCGGTCGGGGCGTGGACGTTAATCATGATGCGCATGTTGACGACGTCGAGCGTGTCGAGGCCGAGGTTGCGCAGGTTGTCGTGCACGCCGCGCTTGATGTCCGCCGGCTCGGCCGCCGGCAGCCACGCGCCGTCGCTGCCGCGCACCGCACCGACTCTGGTGACGATGACCAGATCGTCCGGGTAGGGGTGGAGCGCCTCGCGGATGATTTGGTTGGTGACGTGCGGCCCGTAAAAGTCGCTGGTATCGATATGGTTGACGCCCAGCGCGAGCGCTTCACGCAGCACGGCGATGGCCGCGGCGCGATCCTTGGGCGGGCCGAACACGCCGGGTCCGGCCAGTTGCATGGCGCCATAGCCCAGGCGGCGCACCGGGCGGCCGGCCAGGGAAAACGGGTGTTCGGAATTGAGTTGCGGCATGACGTGCTCCTGGGTGAATGTAGAGCGTCAGTATGGCGGCGTTGATTTGTTAAATAAATAAGTCTAAATTCCACGGGTTGTTTAAAAATATGAACAATAGACATGGAATTGAATGATCTCGCGGCCTTTGTCTCGGTTGCCCGCGCCGGCGGCTTTCGCGATGCCGCACGCATCGCCGGTGTTTCCGCATCGAGCCTGAGCATTGCCGTGCGTCGCCTTGAAGCCAAACTCGGCCTGCGGCTGCTCAATCGAACCACGCGCAGCGTCGCGCCGACCGAGGTGGGGCAGCGCCTGCTCGATAAGCTAACGCCATTGTTCGGCGAGATCGAAGCGGCGCTCGACGTGCTGAACGTATTTCGCGACAAGCCGACCGGCACGCTCAGGCTCAATGTGCCTGCGAGTGCCGCGCGCACCCTACTGCCAGGCATCGTTACCGCATTCCTGAAAGCGTATCCGGGGATTCGCGTGGAAGTTCTGGTGGAGGATGGTTTCGTCGATGTGCTGTCGGTCGGTTGCGATGCCGGCATTCGCTACGACGAGCGGCTCGAACAGGATATGATCGCGGTCCCGATCGGCCCGCGTGTGGAGCGCTTCGCCACTGCCGCCGCGCCGGACTACCTCGACGCGCACGGGCGGCCGGAGCATCCGCATGAACTA
>NZ_SCSK01000037.1 GCF_004297875.1 Pandoraea sp.
GCCAGTGGCCGAGCGGGGCAACCCATCGATCCACACACTAGGCCGGATACAAGGCAGCAGCCGACTTCTTCACAACACGATGCGGGTTACTACCTATCGCCGGGAGGCATCCATACAAGAACGACATGATGTGGTACGGGCAACCCGGTGGATGGGGATGGGGCTACGGGATGATGGGCGGCTTCGGATGGGTCTTCATGCTGCTGCTGGTCATCGTGGTCGCGGCGCTCGTGGTGGGCCTGCTGCGCGACGTGTTCGTCGGCATGCGTGGGCATCACGCCACGCCGACGGTCCAGGGGTCCTCGGCACGAGCCATCCTGGACGAGCGTTATGCGCGGGGCGAGATCGACGCCGACGAGTACAAGCGACGGCGCGCCGACCTGGACCTGCATTGAATCGAATTTTCTGTTCGCAAAGGAGCGAATCATGATCAAGTGAAACAGCGTCTGGCGCTCGGCCTGGTGGCCGCGCCGGTGATGATTCTCGGCGCGGCCGCGCTTCCTGCGCTGGCTGCAGGCACGGCCAGCGCTCCAGCGGCCGCCACCCAGTCCGACGCCTACGGCCCGGGCTACGGCTATGGCATGGGCCCGGGCATGATGGGCGGCTACGGACCGGGCTACGCGGGCGGTGCCTGGCAGCGTGGAGCCGTGGGTGCGCGCCCGCGGGGATGGGCACATGGAGGCTACGGCGGCTTTGGCCCGGGGATGATGGGAGGCTACGGCGGCTTTGGCCCGGGGATGATGGGAGGCTACGGCGGCTTTGGCCCGGGGATGATGGGAGGCTACGGCGGGTATGGCCCCGGCATGATGGGAGCCTACGGGGGCAGTGGCGGCTTCGGTCCGGGGATGATGGCGGGCTATGGCGGCTTCGGCCCCGGGATGATGGGAGGCTACGGGGGCTACGGTCCCGGCATGATGGGCGGCTTCGGCGGCTACGGCGGCTACGGGGGGTGGGGCGTGAATCCCCAACTCAGTGACGCGCAGCGCACGAAGGTCGTGGGTATCGAGAAGGCCTTGTTCGACAAGCAGTGGCCACTGATGCAGTCCATGCAGAAGGTCATGTTCGAGTCCTGGGGCCAGGCCGCCGACAGCAAGCTCGATGTCGACGCGATCATGAAGCGCGCCACGGCGCTGTCGCAAGTGCGCCTGCAGATGCTGCGCAACCGCCTCGAGGCGGCCAAACAGATCGATGCGGTGCTGACGCCGCAGCAGCGCGACAGCATCGGCGACGCGCCGTGAGTCCGCTCCCGCCGGGGCGGCCCGCGCGGGGACGAACACCCCGCTTGCCGGCCCGGCGGAAGCCGTTCGAGCGCGGGTGCCCCTCGGGGGGGCGATGGAACTCGCCAAACTGGAGCATGGAATGAAACCGACGATTGGGCGCCGCGCGCGCGGCGCCTTCGTGATGGCGGCCCTGCTGGCCGCGGCCTGGGGCACCAGCGCCCAGGCGCAAATGGCCGGTGGAGGCTACGGAGCCTACGGAGCTTACGGCGGCATGATGGGGGGAGGCACGATGGGCGGCGGCCTAATGGGTTTCGCCCAGTCCGACCGGCCCGTCGAGCCCGGCTTGGGCGGGGCGTTGCTGGATTACGCGCAGGTGCGTGACTTCCTTGCAGGCAGCGCGCAGGGCGCCCGGGTGGATGCCCGCACCAACACGGTGACCTACAGCGGCCATGAGGTGCGCATCGCGATGGTCGCCGTGCAGCCCGGCCACCCGGACCAGACCTTCGAGGTGGCCGGATTGACCAACCCGACGCTGGTGGTTCCTCGCGGTGCCACCGCGCGCATCGACTTGGTCAACATGGACTATGTGGCCGCAACATGGAACACGGGTTGATCATCACTCCGGTTCCGCCGCCCTATCCCTATATGTCCATGATGGCGACCGGGCCGGGGCTGGTGCAACTCGAGCCCTTGCTGCCGTGGCGCAGCGACAGTCGCCTGCAGGCTGCAAGCTATGCGGCGCTTTCCACCAGCTTCGTCGCCGGCGAGCCGGGAACGTACTGGTACGTGTGCCCGACACCCGAGCATGCCGAGAAGGGCATGGTTGGCCGGTTCATCATCCGTTGATGTCGGAACGCGGCTTGCCCGGCCTCGGTACGGCAGGTGCCGCGCGACCCTGACGCAATTGTCATCGCACGGTCATCGGCGTGTCGGGAGTCGAGCGCGATCATGTCTGGAAACGCAGGCGTAGCGCGCCTGTTCGCATCCCTCATTCGCCCGGAGATCGATGACCATGCAAGCCTCACGAAACCTTTCCCTCGTCTCGGTACGCCGTGTCGCCGCGACGCTGGCTCTGGCCGGCGTCGTGGGCGGGGCGCTGTTCTGGGTGTCCCACGCCCGGGCCACGCAGCTCGCGGTGCTCGACGAACCTCGCATTCCGGCCGGCGCGCCGATACGAAGCTGGGCCGACAATGGTCAAGGGGGCCTGTCCCTGCTGCAGATGATCGGCGGCATCCAGCTGCCGCGCGGAGCGACGTTGCGCGGGACCGTGACCAGCGACACGAACTGCGCACCCGACGCTCTGGGCCTGAGCCATTGCCACAACGGCATCGACCTCGACAACGGCGCGCGCATCCTGGTGCTTCATACCCACGCGATGATGCAGCATCCTTGCCTGGAACCGGGGCAGAGAGTTACCGTCACGGGCCTTTCAGGCAACTGGATCATGGCGCGCGCGGCAGCGGCGTAGCCGCTGCGCGGTGCCCTCGCGGGGTCACCGGCCGCCCGACGGCCGCGGTTACCTCGCACTGGCCTGCCGGGCGTGGACCCGGTCCACGAGCTCATCGACGGCTTGCAGGAAACGTTCGTCGGTCGGGGTCCGCGCAAGATCGCCCGAGACCTCGCAGCTTCCTTGCACGGCCATGGTTGGAACACCGTCGATGCCATGGTCCTTCATCATCTGCGTGGTGCGTCGGGCCTGCATGGCCACGCCGAAGGCGTTGAAGGTCGCCAGGAAGGTCTGCCCAGCCCGGTTGCGAGGCCGCGGGCCCTCGAACATGACAGGATCGTCATCGCCTGGTCATGTGCCCGATGGAAATGAATGCCTAGACTGTAAATGATCAGCCAGTGAGTCGAGGCTCCGGGTGAGCCTGCGATCGCGGATCCCGCGCCGCCTGGATGCGCGAGGGTCGACACGATTCCGATCAGGAGGGAACACGATGGACGACCGAACGTACGAGCGGCCGACGAAGCAAGCGCATGCGGTCTCTCATGGACGCGAACGTGCTTATGCGCAACAACATGGGAGCGGGCATGATGACGCGGCATCGATGCACGCCGCGCATGCCGCTGGCGCGCCCGGCGCGCGCTATACGTGCCCGATGCACCCCGAGGTCGTCAGCGATGCTCCGGGTAGCTGTCCCAAGTGCGGCATGGCGCTGGAGCCCGTGATGCCGGCGGCACCGGCGTCGCGCACGCAGTGGGTGTGCCCGATGCACCCGGAGATCGTGCGCGATGCGCCGGGTTCCTGCCCGAAGTGCGGCATGGCGCTGGAGCCGCGCAGCGTGACCGCGGAGCCGGAGCGCAACCCGGAACTGGAGTCGATGACCCGGCGCTTCTGGGCCAGCCTCGTGCTTTCCATCCCCGTACTGGTGCTGGCGATGGGCCGCGACGTTCCCCGCCTCGCGGCCACGCTCGGGTTGCATCAGGTGGGATGGTCGTGGGCCGAGGTCGCACTGGCGTCGCCGGTGGTGCTGTGGGGCGGCCGGCCGTTCTTCGTCAAGGGCTGGGATTCGCTGCGCACGCGCAACCTGAACATGTTCACGCTGATCGCCCTCGGTGTCGGCGTGGCCTATCTGTACAGCATGGTGGCGCAACTGGCGCCGCAGATCTTCCCTCCGGCGTTCCGCGATCCGGCCACCGGTGCGGTGGACGTGTACTTCGAGGCGGCCGCGGTGATCGTGACCCTGGTCCTGCTGGGCCAGGTGCTGGAGCTGCGCGCGCGCAGCAATACCAATGCGGCGATCCGCACGCTGCTGGGCATGGCGCCGAAGATGGCGCGGCGCATCGCGGCCGACGGCTCGGAAGCGGACGTGCCTCTCGAGCAAGTGCAGGTGGGCGATCGGCTGCGCGTGCGCCCCGGCGAGAAGATCCCGATGGACGGCGTGGTGGTGGAAGGCGCCTCGGCGGTGGACGAGTCGATGATCACCGGCGAGCCCATCCCGGCCGAGAAGTCGGGCGGCGACAATGTGGTGGGCGCCACCGTCAACGGCAGCGGCTCGCTGATCATCGAGGCCCGACGCGTGGGTTCCGACACGCTGCTGGCGCAAATCGTGCAGATGGTGTCGGAGGCCTCGCGCAGCCGCGCGCCCATCCAGCGCCTGGCCGACGTCGCGGCGGCGTGGTTCGTGCCCATCGTGGTCGTGGTGGCGCTGCTGACCTTCGCGCTGTGGGCGTGGCTCGGCCCGGCGCCGTCCATGGCCTATGCCGTGATCAACGCGGTGGCCGTATTGATCATTGCCTGCCCCTGTGCGCTGGGCTTGGCCACCCCGATGTCCATCATGGTGGCCACGGGCAAGGGTGCCACGATGGGTGTGCTGTTCAAGAACGCCGAGGCCATCGAGACCCTGCGCAAGGTCGACACGCTGGTCGTGGACAAGACCGGAACCCTTACCGAAGGCAAGCCGCGCCTGCAGGAGGTGGTGCCGATGCAGGGCTGGGACGCCGACGAGGTGCTGCGCCTGGCGGCCAGCCTGGAGCGCGGCAGCGAGCACCCGCTGGCGGCGGCGATCGTGCAGGGCGCGCAGCAGCGCGGGCTCGCGCTGGAGGTTCCCGCCGACTTCCAGGCAACCATCGGCAAGGGAGTCGGCGGGCACATCGGTGGGCGTGCGGTGCTGCTGGGCAACGCGGCGCTGCTGTCGGGCCACGGCATCGGCACGTCGGCGCTGGCCGCGCCGGCCGAGGTGCAGCGCACGCAGGGGCGCACGGCCATGTTCCTGGCCGTGGACGGCCAGCCGGCCGGCCTGGTGGCGGTGGCCGACCCGGTCAAGGCCAGCACGTCGCAGGCCCTTCGCGAATTGCACCAGGATGGCTTACGCATCGTCATGCTCACCGGAGACAACGAGACCACGGCAAGGGCCGTGGCGCGGGACCTGGGCATCGACGACGTGATCGCCGGCGTGCTGCCCGAGCAGAAGGCGCAACATGTCAAGCGACTGCAGGCCGAGGGACGGTTCGTCGCGATGGCCGGAGATGGCATCAACGACGCGCCGGCATTGGCCCAGGCGCAGGTGGGCATCGCGATGGGCACCGGCACCGACGTCGCCATGGAAAGCGCCGGCGTGACCCTGATCCAGGGCGATCTGCGGGGCATCGTGCGCGCGCGCCGCCTGAGCCGCGCTACGCTGGGCAACATTCGCCAGAACCTGTTCTTCGCCTTTGTCTACAACAGCCTGGGCGTGCCGGTGGCGGCCGGCATCCTGTACCCCTTCTTCGGCATCCTGCTGTCGCCGGTGATCGCCGCCGCGGCCATGTCCTTCAGTTCGGTCTCGGTGGTGGCCAACGCGCTGCGCCTGCGCCGCGCGAGGGTGTAGGGCCGCGAAGGGCGAAGCGGCAACAGGCATGCGTCCATCCAGGCCCATAGGAGGAGAGTGTCATGAGTTCCTACGTTTTCAGCGTCCAGAGCCCGAAGGGCTTCGAGTCCACCGTGCAGGCTGTCACCGAAGCGCTCAAGCAGGAGGGTTTCGGCGTGCTGACCACGATCGACGTGCAGGCCACGCTCAAGGCCAAGCTCGGCGTCGAGCAGCGCCCGTACGTGATTCTCGGGGCCTGCAACCCCCATTTCGCGCACCAGGCCCTGCAGGCTGACCCGGACATCGGCGCCTTGCTGCCCTGCAATGTGGTCGTGCGGGAGGAACCCGATGCAACAGTCCATGTCGTGTTCATGGATCCGCAGGCGGTGCTGGGCATTGTCGCCCGAGCGGAGATCGACAGCCTGGGTGGGGAGGTCCGTTCCAAGTTGCAGCGCGTGGCCGAATCGCTGCGAGGCTGACACATGCGGTCGATCGCCGCCGGGTTCCATGGCGCGAGGCGCTCGGTCCCGATGACGGCTCGGAGGGCATGAAATGCCAATCGAAGCCACCGCACGAAAGAGTGCTCGCCACGTCGCGAGCCACGGTGGACTTTTTCATCGCGCGCGCCGGGTTCGTGATGCGCGATGCGCCCTCCTTAGGCGGTTACCGCAACGTACGCGTGGCGCGCGCCGCGCTGCAGGGAGGACGCCCGGTGATCGGGGAGCAGGCGGGATTCCAGGATGCACTGGCCGGCTTCGGCATACGTCACGCGATGCGCTCCGGCTTGCTCGCCGCGCGCGCCCTGCTCGGCGGGCAGGACTACCGCGTGCTCTGGCGCCGGGAGCTGCTCCCGGCCATTCGCGCCGGGGTCGCCAATCGCTTCGTCTACTCCGTTCTCGGCGATACCGGGCGCGGGGCCGTCCTGGCACGGCTGGATGATGTCGACGCGGTGGCAGCGCTGCGGCGACTGTACCGGCCGACCCTCCTCTCCAGCGCGCTGTTTCCGCTCGCGCGCTTGCTGCTGCGGCGTGCGCTGCGCGACCGAAGCTGCGATCACCAGGGTTGCCGCTGTGTCTGGTGCATCCATGGGGACGCCGCCGCGGCGTCCTGCAGCGGGGACACCTGAGGGCCGGCACCTGCATCGCCTGGCTGGCTCTGCCCTTCATTCGTGCAGGCGGGCGCGTGCGGATTCATCGACCACGGAGAACCACAATGACCTCATCAGCCCATTCCATCCGGGCTATCGCCGAACGTCGTCTCGCGGAGGTGCCGCTCGCCTGTTCCATCGAGCTTCCAGGGGGGCGCGCGTCGGTTCCAGCGACGCCCGCGTGCGATTCGGCGTGCGGGACCGGCGTGCGCTGCGGCATCTTGCGCAGGGACACATCGGCCTGATCGCCGAGGACTACGTCGAGGGGCGCCTGGAGATCGAGGCACGGCCGCGTGACCTGATGCGCGTGGCCCAGGCCTTGCTCGGAAGCGATCCGGTCGACGGCGAGGCCGCCGGCCTGCGCGCAGTGCTGGACCAGGCGCGCAAGGCGCTGTGGGAGCACGCCGCACACAGGCGGAGTCGGGACGCAGCGCAGATTCAGCATCACTACGACGCCTCCGATGACGTCTACCATCTGTGGCTGGATCCCCGGCAGGTGTATTCCTGCGCCTACTTCGCCGAGCCATGGATGGGCTTGGCGCAGGCGCAGGAGACCAAGCTCGAACACGTCGTCCGCACGCTGCGGCTGGAGCCGGGTGAGCGATTCCTCGATGTGGGCGCCGGCTGGGGCGGCCTGCTGTTGTGGGCGGCCGAGCATTACGGCGTGGACGCGACCGGCATCACGCTGAGCCGCAACCAGCACGCCCACGTCAACCGCCTGATCGACGAGGAGGGTCTGCGCGGCCGCGTACGCATGCTGCTGCAGGATTACCGGGATGTCGACGAAGCGTCGGCGTTCGACAAGGTGGCCTCGATCGGCATGTGCGAGCATGTCGGCCGCCCCAATCTGCCGGTCTACTTCGGCAAGATCCGGCGCCTGCTGCGCCCTGGCGGCCTGGTGCTCAACCACGGGATCACCGCCGCGTCGACCAGCCGGCACCGTGGGTCGGACGACATGGGCGACTTCATCGAGAAGTACATCTTCCCGGGCGGTCAACCGGCGCACTTGTCCGTCGTGCTGGACGCCCTCCGGCGCGGCGGACTCGAGCCGCTGGGTGTGGAGAGCTTGCGTCCGCACTACGCGCGAACGCTCTGGCATTGGTCCGACACGCTGGAGGACAAGCTCGATGCGGCGCGGAGGATCCTCGGCGACGGCGCCGAGAAGGTGATCCGGGCCTACCGCCTGTACCTGGCCGGGTGCGTCATGGGATTCGAGCAGGGGTGGATCTCGGTATTCCAGACGCTGGGTGCGCACGCCGACGGCGTGGTCGAGGTAGACGCCGAGCCGTCGAAGCTGCGCGGCGCGCAAAGCGACTACCCCTTCCAGCGGTCCTACATCTATCGCCCACACGCCGGCGTCGAGACAGCGCGCGCCCCGCTGCCCTCGACGCAGGACATGACCGCAACGTAATCCGTGCGTCATCTTTGTGTGCGCAGCCGCGGACTAGAGTGGATTGCAAGAACGCCAGGCACGCGCGGGTCGCCCCCGGGAGGGGCGGAACGCTACAACCGAACGGAGGTCGAAATGCAATGGCTTGAACAGAACTGGCTTCTCGTGCTGCTCGGCGCGGGCGTGATCTTCTTCATGATGCGCGGTGGCGGCATGGGCTGTGGCATGGGGGGCGGCGGGCACGGCGGCGGGCAGGGCGGCAGCCCTGGCGGCGCTTCGCCGCACGACAATGGCCCGGCGCCGATGCAGGCGCAGGCTGTCGATCCGGTGAGCGGCCGCCCGGTGGACCCCTCCACCGCGGTCAGCACCGTGTATCGGGGCGTGCCCGTGTACTTCGAATCACGCGAGAACCGCGACCGATTCGAAGCCACTCCCGGGCAGTTCGCGCTGCCGCAGGCGCAGCAGCCCCAGTCCCACCGCCACGGCGGTTGCTGAGGGCTCGGAATGGGCTGCGCCGGGGCGGCAGGCGGCAAGCGCGCCCGGGCAGGCCACGGCGGGCGCCGGCCTTCAGGCGCGATGCATGAACTCACCAAGGAGTACGAGATGAAGACCAAGGATCCGGTTTGCGGCATGGACATCGAGTCCACCGCGGCCTTCGCCACCGAGAACCACGGTGGCCAGACCTACTACCTTTGCTCGGCGTCGTGCCGCGACAAGTTCCGCCAGGATCCTGCACGCTACGCGCAGGTGGCGCAGCCCGCAGCCGCGCACGCGGGCGGCTGCGGGCATGCCGAACACGCCGGACACGGCTGCTGCAAGTAGGCCCGCGATGACAAGCCCCACGATCCGCGCCGGCGCCGCCTCCAGGGGCGACTCCCGGCGAGCCAGCGGCCACGACGCGACCCGCAGGGCCGTGGCCGTGCTGCTGGCCGCTGCCTTCGTGCAGGCGCTCGGGTACAGCGCGTGGATGCCGCTGCTGCCCCTTTATCTACGCAGCTACGTCGTGCCGGGAAGATCGGCCGAGATCGCGGGCAACGTGGGGCTGCTGAGCGGCGCCTACACCCTGGCCTTGTTCGCCAGCGCGGCGTGGTGGGGGCGTCTTTCGGACCGGCACGGTCGGCGTCTGGTACTGGTGAGCGGATTTGCCACCTACCTCGCCGGCATGTTCGGGTCCGCCCTGGCCGCGAACCTGGCGCAGGCCTACACGGCCCGCATCCTGTCGGGCGTGGGTGCCGCCGCGGTGATCCCGGCGGCGCAAGCTTATCTGGCCGACGTCAGCGACCGCCCGGCGCGCAATCGCCGATTCGCCCTGCTGGCCAGCGCCAGCTTCATCGGCTTTGTCACCGGCCCGCTGCTCGGAACATGGCTGGCCGGGCCGGTGATGGGCATGAGCACGCAGGCCATGCCCTGGATGGTGAAACTTCCCCTGGCGGTCGTAGCCGTGCTGGGAGTCATGCTCCTGCCCTTGCTGGCGTGTAGCCTGCGCGCGCCGGGGCCGCAGGCCATCGAGGAGGCTGGCAACACGTCGGCCGTCCGCGACCGGCGTTTCGCATGGACCAGCATGATCTTGGCAGGCCTCGCCGCCTATGCGGTCGGCAGCTTCGAGACCGGCTTCAACCTTCTTGGGGCGATGCGCCTGGGAGCAGCCGTCGGAGCGGTCGCCTTGTTGTTCGTCGCGTGCAGCGGCTTCATGCTGGTAGCCCAGGGGCTGCTCGCCTGGGGCCCGCTGCGCGAGCGCTTCGAGCGTCGCTGGATGGCCGCGGTGTTGGCGGTCGGCGCGGGCTTCATGCTGGCGGCGCCACGCATGCCGAGCATGCTGTCGCTGGGCATGACGGTCGCCGCCGTGGCGCTGAGCATCGGCCTGGTCGCGCCTTCGCTGGCCTACGCCTTGCTGGACCATGACGCCGGGGCCAAGGGCGCCAAGCTCGGCCGCCTTGCCGCTGCGGGCAACCTGGGGCAGGCGTTGGGTGCCTTCGTCTCGGGTGGTCTGTTTGCGTTGCGTCCCGAAGCTCCGTTCGTGCTGGCCGCGCTCTTGCTGCTGGGCGGATCCGCGGGCGCGTGGCTGTACTGGAGACCGCGCACGCCTGCGCGCGTCGAGGCTTCGTGAACGGAGTGCGTTGATCATGGCTTCGTGGCTCTATTACTTGCTGGTCGCAGGACTCTTCGTGCTGCTCATGCGCTTCGGCTGCGGCGCCCACGTGATGGGCCGCAGTCCCAAGCGTCAGCCGCCCGACATGCCGGCAGCCCCGCCCGGTGAAGCAGGCCTGAGCGTCCCGGCTAAAGTTTCACGGCCTGCACGCCTGCCCGTGGTCGCACTGGGCATGAGCCTCGGGCTGTTCCTGGCATTGACCTTCGTGGCCTGCGTGGGTTTTGATCTGTTGTTTCCCGCGCAGGCCATGGCCAAGGTGTGGATCCCGCTGCTGCCGGGCTTCATCTGGCTGAGCTGGGGCAGCTTCCTGCTTGGGGTGCTCGAGAGCGTGGCCTACGGTTGGTACGTCGCGCTGATCTTCGGGCCCTTGTACAACTATTTCTCGTCCGCCATGGCTGGCTGAAGCCGGTCCACTCGTCATGCCACACACCACTCGACCCACGACATCCCGCCGGACGGCGCCCGCTGCCCGGACCGACATGGTTGCCACGGTATCCACGCTCGGTGCGCGCACGGAACCCGGGGTGTCCGCAGTCCCTGCGCGCACGGCTCCCGTTGGGCGTGTGCCGTCCGCGGCCGACACCCTCGACTACGCCCGCGACGTATGCGAGCGCTGGGTGTTGTTCTGGGACACGCTGCGCCAGCGCGCCGACGACATGATCGAGCATGAGCGCGCGGGCAAGCCGCCGCTGCTGGACTTCGACTACGAGACTCTGCTCGATGCCGGGCATTTCGATCAGCCGGTCAACTACGCCCTGCTGCGCATTACGCGCATCGGCGAATCGCGCTGCGAAGAGTGCTGCGACGCTGCGAACAGGCCCCCCGTGATCGTGCTCGATCCGCGAGCCGGGCATGGCCCCGGAATCGGCGGCTTCAAGCGCGATTCGGAGGTCGGCATGGCCATGCGCGAGGGCCATCCCGTGTATTTCGTCACATTTTTCCCCGAACCATGCCCGGGACAGACGCTGGCGGACGTGCTGCACGCGCTGGGACGCTTTGTCGAGCATGTCGCGGCGCGGCATCCCGGCAAGCCGCCGGTGCTGTACGGAAATTGCCAGGCCGGATGGGCCGTCGCGCTGCTGGCGGCCGATTGCCAGGGTCTGAGCGGACCGGCGGTGCTCAACGGATCCCCGCTGTCGTACTGGGCCGGCGAGCCGGGAATCAACCCCATGCGCACGGCCGCGGGCTTCACCGGCGGCGCCTGGCTGGTGCACTGGCTGTCCGACATCGGGGATGGGCGCTTCGACGGAGCCTGGCTGGTCGCCAACTTCGAGAACCTCAAGCCCGAATCCATCTGGGACAAGTACGCCGGACTCTTCACCGACGTGGATGCCGAGCGAGACCGCTTCCTGCAATTCGAACGCTGGTGGAGCGGCTTCTACCTGCTCAGCCGGGAGGAGATCCTGGCCATCGTCGAAAACCTGTTCATCGGCGACCGCGTCGAGCAGGGCACCTTCCGCGTGTGCGAATGCTGCTACGCGGATCTGCGCCAGGTGCGCAACCCGCTGGTCATCTTCGCGTCCTGGGGGGACAACATCACGCCGCCGCACCAGGCGCTCGGATGGATCGCCTCGGTGTACAAGAACACGGCCGAGCTCAAGGCCGCTGGTCAGCGCATCGTCTACCTGACCAACCCGCATGTCGGCCACTTGGGGATCTTCGTCTCCGCCCAGGTTGCCCGCCTGGAGCATCGCGCTATTCTGGAGAGCCTGAAGCAGATCGAGGAGCTGGAGCCGGGCCTGTACGAGATGCGCATCGACAACCCCTCGGACGATGCGGATGCACGCCGGCCTTCCTATTCCGTGCACTTCGAACCGCGTGAGATTTCCGATTTGAAGTTTTCTGAAGCGTCGGACGAATTCCGGCAGGTGCGTGCGTGGTCCGAATTCAATGAAAGCATTTATCGCCAATGCTTCAGTCCCTGGGTGCGTGCTGTCGTCAATCCCTGGAGCAGCGAAATCATGCAACGCCTGCATCCGATGCGCACGAGTCGCTACGGGCTGTCCGCGCGATTCCTGCCATGGATGGCCTGGCTCGAGCCGTGGGCGCGGGAACTGCGCCAGCAGCGCCGGGCACTCTCGCCCGATCATCCCTGGCTGAGCGCCGAGCGCGCGGCAATGAGGCAGGTCAGCGAGGCGATCCGGACGTGGCGCGTGGCCCGGGACACGCTTCAGGAGCGCAGCTTCGCGGCGTTGTTCGGCCCGACCGTAACGGCGGGGGCTACCGAGGCCAAGGCCACGGCTCCTGCGAGGCGGGCCCGCCGTCATGGCAACAACGGTCAAGCGGCATAGCTTGCCCCTGGATACCGTGAAAGCCCGGCGCTCGTGGATCGGCTTCAACACGGTGCCTGCCGGGGAGAGCAGGGCGGCGCGCGCGCTGGGGCGCACGACGGCCCCGTGGATGGCCGGCATCGCGTTGCTGGCCATGGCCTCGTTCTACCTGGAAGACCTTCAGCGCAGCGCCGCCCTCGCGCTCTGGGGGCCGCGCATCGATGGCTTCATCCTCGCCGCCTTCGCGCTGGAGATGGCGTGCATGCTGGCCCTGTGCCGCAATCACACGCGCTACCTGCGAGCCAACTGGCTCAAGCTCGTCATCGTCGCATCGTCGGGCCTAGTGCTGTGGGGCGCGAGGCTTCATGCTTTGCCGGTCGCGCACCTGCTGCACCTGATCTACATCGCCCTGGTGTTTGCCTGGCTGCTCGGGCATGTGCGCGCCGCATTCTCGCGAAGCGTGATCCCATTTGCCACGTTGCTGGGTGTGGGTGCCGTGCTGCTGGCGGCGGTGGGCTTTTACCGCATCGAACCCACCGTGCACAGCTATGGACAAGGCGTATGGCTAGCCTTCACGACGGCGGCCACCGTCGGCTATGGCGACATCGTACCGACCAGTGCGGCAGCCAAGGTCCTGGCCGCGCTCGACGTGGTGGTCGGCTACGCCGTGTTCTCGCTGATCACGGGCGGAATCGCGGCGCTGTTCGTCGGCCAGGCGGAAAAGCGCGCCCGGCACGCCTTGCATTCCGACGTCGAGGCCTTGCGCGATGAACTGCGCCAATGGCGTATCGAGCTGACAAGCCGCAAACCCGACGGTTCCACTCCGGAGGGGCTGCACTCCGTGCAGGACGATTCCAGGATGTAACGCTGTCATGGTGCCTTCGTTCCCGCGCCGGGCTTGGATAGAATTCCAGCGCGCTTCGTCTTGATCCCATGAAACTGCTGCGTGACTTCCTGCTGGCCCTCGTGCTCGTCGCGCTGTCGACGAGTGGCGGCGGCGCGCTGGCGGTGGCTGCCCTGACCGGACATGCCTGCCCGCGAGCGAGCGCCGTGCCGGGTGCGGGAGCGTTCGTGCCAGGCACCGCGCAGCCCGTGCGGTTCCAGGCCGTCACGCGCGTGGGTACTCATGCCTCGATGGTCGCCGCGCCTGGCGTGGTACAGCACGCGTGCCACGTAGCCGGCACCCTCACGCTGGGCGCCGCCCCCGCCCCGATGCCTCTGGTCGTCCCGAGGGGGGACGGGAGCTTGCGCCCACGCCCTGTACGTTGGCTGCTGGCGGAGCGCATCGACGCGCTCTATCGTCCCCCCAGGGCCTGAATCGGCGTTTCCCGAACACGGCGTTGGGCCCTTGTGTCCATCCCGATTGCCGATGGCTAGGTACCGGGGGAGCGCCACGCCCGCCGGCTCCCGGACGATAACCGATGGAGGTGTTTCCATGCGTATCCCAATTCGCTGGGCGGCTGCCGGCGCCATGGTGGTGGCCATGGCTGCGGCAGCGTCCTACTTTTTCATCACCGACAGCCCTCGTGCACCGCGCGCGACGTTTTCCCTGCTTTCAGGGCGTACGCTGAGTACGCGCGACCTGCGCGGCAAGGTCTACGTGGTGGACTTCTGGGCCACGAGTTGCGCCACGTGCATTGCGGAGATGCCGCAGATGATCCAGACCTACCAGCGCTTCCGCAGCAAGGACTTCGATTTCATCGCCGTGGCGATGAGCTACGACCCCGCCCACTACGTGGCGGACTACAGCCGAACGCGGCATCTGCCCTTCCAGGTTGCCCTGGACAAGGGTGGTCAGGTCGCGAGGGCGTTCTATGACGTGCGCATGACTCCCACGACCTTTCTCGTGGACAAGCAGGGCCATGTGGTCAAGCGCATTCTCGGGCGTCCGGATTTCGCCACGCTGGATGACCTGATCCGCGACGAGCTGGCGCGCCCGGCGTGAGCATGACCATGAACACTTCCTTCTGGATCGAAGCCGGCCTGGCGATGGCCGCCGGCGCGCTGCTCAACCTCACGCCGTGCGTGCTTGCGGCAGTGCCCATCAAGGTGCGAACCATCCTGCGCGAGGCGGGCGATGCGGCTGGCTCGCGGGCCCTGTCGGCGGTCTTGTTCACCTTGGGTTCAGTTTCGTTTTTCGCGGCCCTGGGGCTGCTTACGGCGCTTGCACACCTGCAATGGGGCGTGCTGTTCCAGTCGCGTTGGGTGCTCGCGGGGCTTGTCCTGATGCTTGCCCTGCTCGCGGCGGCCAGCTTCAGCGGGCGCTCGCTACCGATCCCCGGTGGCCTTGCCCAGCTGGGAGGCGCACGGTATTTCGAGCCCTTTGCATCCGGCATGGCCGGGGGCATCCTGTCGACGCCGTGCACCGGACCGCTGCTGGGCGGCGTGCTGGTGTTCGCGCTGACGCGGCCGACGATCGACATCGTCACCCTGTTCGTCGCCATCGGACTGGGCATGGCCCTGCCGTACGTGCTGCTGTTGCTTCGCCCTTCATGGTTGCAGCGCCTGCCGCGGGCCGGTGCATGGACCGAGGTGGTTCGGCACAGTTTCGGCTGGCTGCTGCTCGCGGCCGCGCTGTTCTTCGCGCAAAGCCTGTTGCCGGGATGGCTAGGCAATGCGCTATGGCTGGCTTGGCTCGCCGCGCTGGCGGTGTGGGTCCTGTTCGTCGCGATGCTTACCCGCGACCGGCGCAGCCGGTGGGCGGCGGCGCTCGCGGCGGTGCCGGCGCTCGTGCTCGCCTACTTCGGCTCAGGGGTCTGGCCCTTGGAGGGGCAGGGCATGCCGTGGCAACTGCTTCGCGCCGACGCCGTGGCGCAGATCTCCGAGCTGCACCGGCCGGCGCTGGTCGAGTTCACCGCGGCATGGTGCCTGAACTGCAGGATCATGGAACGCACGGTCTACCGCGACCCCGCGGTGTTGAAGGCGGTGCGTGAATCCGGCGCGGTCGCGCTTCAGGCCGACCTGACCCGTCCGGACCCCGCGTTGCAACAACTGCTCACACGCTATGGCGGAGCAGGGCTGCCGTTCCTGGCGGTGCTCGACGGCCAGGGCCGGGAGGTCGGCCATTTCTCCGGCCTGTTCACCGCCGACACGTTGATCGGCCGCCTGCACGGACTGCCCACCTCGATCGTGTCCGCCTACGCCGACGCACCGCGCGACTCGGCGGACGAAGTGGGCGCCCGCGTGACCTCGACGCCAGCTGGGGCCGTGGTGACGCTGGACATCGCGCGAGGATGGCACGTGTATTCCAATCCGCCGTCCACTCCGTACTTGATTCCGGCCAGCGTGACGGTCTTTCGCGCAGGGGGTGCACTGCCGATCACTCCGCGCTATCCGCCGGGGCAGGACATCGGCATGCGCGTCGCAGGGAAAACCATCCTGGTCTACGAGAACGGGGCGAGGATCGATCTGCCGCGGCTGACCGACTTGCGCGCCGTGCAGGTGCGGGTGCGCGTGCAAGCCTGCAAGGATTCGGGCTTGTGCCTGCCGCCGGCGATCGTCGTGGCAAGACCTCCGTCGACTTGATCCAAGCGGGATGACATCCGTGGCGCCGCAGATGACAAAACTGTCATCTCTCGATCATGCTCCGGCAAGTATGGCGTTTTTAGAATGCGTTGCTGAGGGTGGACATCATCCACTCCACAACGGTCCGCGCGGCACGCCGTTGCCACGCGGCGAATTCCTTCAAAAACCGAGGAATCCATGCAACGCTCATTCTCAGATGCGCTCCGTGGGGCTGGAATCGCCCGGCGCCGCTTCGTCCAGGGCCTGGCTGCCGGCGGCGTGCTGTTCGGCTTGCCCACGCTGGCTGCCCATGCCCAGGGCCGGCCCGAGGCCACGCACACGGGCAGCGCCCCGGAGCTTCGCGGCACCGAATTCGACCTGGTGATCGCCGAGACCCCGGTGAACTTCACCGGCCATGCGCGCATGGCCACCACGGTCAACGGTTCGCTTCCGGGACCCACGCTGCGCTGGCGCGAAGGCGACACGGTGACCATTCGTGTCACCAACCGCATGTCGCGCATGACGGCGATTCATTGGCACGGCATGCTCGTGCCCTACCAGATGGACGGCGTTCCGGGCTTGAGCTTCACCGGCATCGAGCCCGGGCAGACCTTCGTCTATCGCTTTAAGGTCCAGCAGTCGGGAACCTTCTGGTACCACTCGCACGCCGGCATGCAGGAGCAGACCGGCCTTTACGGCGCGATCATCATCGATCCGGCCCACGGGCACGCCGTGCAGGCGGACAGTGACCACGTGGTGCTGTTGTCGGACTGGATGGACGAGGATCCCATGCGCGTGCTGGCCAAGCTCAAGGCCGATAGCGGCTTCGACAACTACCACGAACCCACGGCGGTGGACTTCTTCGAGGACGTCAAGCGCAACGGCCTGCGCGCCGCGCTGGACAAGCGCGCCATGTGGCAGCGCATGCGCATGAGCTGGGGAGACCTGGCGGACATCTCGGGCGCCACGCTGACGTACCTTGCCAACGGCACCACGCCGGCCGGCAACTGGACGGCTCAGGTGAAGCCCGGCAAGGTCGCGCGCCTGCGCTTCATCAATGGCGCCGGCGACACCTTCTACGACGTGCGCATTCCCGGCCTGAAGCTCACCGTGGTGTCCACCGACGGCCAGGATGTCGAGCCCGTGACGGTGGACGAGTTCCGCTTCGGCCCCGGCGAGACCTATGACGTGCTGGTGCGCCCGACCGACGACGCCTACACGATCTTCGCGCAGAGCATGGACCGCACCGGCTACGCGCGCGGCACACTGGCGACGCGTGCAGGGCTGAGCGCACCGGTCCCGCCGATGGATCCGCGCCAGAACCTGACCATGCTGGACATGGGCATGTCGTCGATGTCTGGAATGTCGGGCATGTCGGGGATGGGGTCGATGCCGGGCATGGACATGGGCTCGTCGCCCGCGGTGCGCCACGCGCCCACCGAGTACGGCCCCGGCGTGGACGCCCGCGTCGACCATCCGCGCACCAACCTGGACGACCCCGGCGTGGGCTTGCGGGGCAACGGCCGGCGCGTACTGACTCTGGCCGACTTGCGCACCGTGGGCGGCCCGCTCGATGCCCGCGAGCCGGGGCGCACGCTGGAGTTCCACCTCACCGGCAACATGGAGCGCTACGTCTGGTCCATCGACGGGGTGACCTTCGGCGACTCCACGCCGATTCTGTTCCACCACGGCGAGCGCCTGCGCGTCACGCTGGTCAACGACACCATGATGACCCACCCGATGCACATGCACGGCATGTGGAGCGAGGTCGAAGACCCGAACGGGCATTTCCTCGTGCGCAAGCACACCGTGCCGGTGCAGCCGGCGCAGCAGCTCAGCTACCGGGTCAGCGCCGACGCGGTGGGGCACTGGGCCTGGCACTGCCACATGATAATGCACATGGATGCGGGCATGTTCCGCGAAATCCTGGTGGCCTGAGGCAACGAACATGCACAAGACGATCGACACGATGATCCCCGCGAGCATCCTTGCGGCAGCCATCGCGGCTGCGACTGTGACATCGGCGCAGGCGATGGACATGCAGGGCATGGCCATGCCGGCCAGCCCGGCGGCCGCGAAGCCGGCCATGCCCGCGCCTGCCCCGGGTGCCCCGGGTGCCACCATGGCGGGCATGAACATGCCGGGCATGTCGATGCCCGCGGGCACTGCCGCGCCCCCCACTGCCAGCGCGTCAGCAGCTGCAAGACCCATGGCGGGCATGCAGGGCATGCAAGACATGGAGATGCCCGCGAAGCAGGCGCCGGCTGGCTCCGGCGCCCCGGCCGGTGCGCTCCCGTCGGCGAAGGCCATGCCTGGAATGGATAGGCCGGGCATGTCGATGCCTGCGGGATCGGCCTCGGCTGCCGCAGGCACGGGCCCGCGTAGGGCGGACGCCGATTCGGGCGGCTACACGCTGACGACCGGCCCGTACATCCCGGCCGGCGTGAAGCCGCCGCGGATGGCCGATCAGGAAAGTTTCGGCTCCGTGCTGGTGGACCGGCTGGAGCGCGCCTACGGCCATGACTCCGGCAACTGGACCGCCTACGACGTGCAGGCCTGGTACGGGCGCGATTTCAACCGCCTCGTGCTCAAGGCCGAGGGGCAGGCCTCGCAGGGGCGCCTGCAAGATGCGCGCACCGAACTGCTGTGGGGCCACGCCATCGCCGCGTACTGGGACTCGCAGCTCGGTGTGCGCCACGACAACGGCAGCGGCCCCGGCCGCAACTGGCTGGCCTTCGGCGTGCAGGGCCTGGCGCCGTACTGGTTCAACGTCGAGGCCACCGGCTATCTGGGCGACCAGGGGCGCAGCGCCTTGCGCCTGAGCGCCAGCTACGAACTGTTGCTGACCCAGCGCGTGGTGTTGCAGCCGCAGATCGAGCTCAACGCCTACGGCAAGGACGATCCGGCGCGCGGAATCGGCAGCGGCCTTTCCGACGCCACCGCCGGGCTGCGCCTGCGCTACGACATCTCTCGCCAGTTCTCGCCCTACATCGGCGTGGAGTGGAGCGGGCGCTTCGGGCGCACCGGCGACTACGCGCAGGCGGCCGGCGAGCGCCGCGACACCACCGACCTGGTCGCCGGTGTGCATTTCTGGTTCTGATGTTCCTTCAACCCACCTTCTGGATGCACTGCATGTTCAAGATCAAGAATGTTCTGGTGACCCTGGCACTTGGCGGCCTTTGCGTCAGCGCCTGGGCCACACCCGCCGCAGCGCCGATGGCCTCGATGCCGGGCATGGGCTCCATGCCGGGAATGGCCTCCATGCCCGCAATGGCGTCCAAGCCCCAGGGGCAGACGATGCCGACACCCGCGGATCCCGGGAACCCGGCGAGCGTGGGAGGTCCGGGCGCAGCTTCCGCCGTGAGCCAAACGATCCGCATCCTGGCCGATGACAAGATGCGCTTTTCGCCCGACGTGGTGCATGTCAAGCCGGGTGAGACGGTGCGCATCGTTGTCGTCAACCAGGGCCAGATGCGCCATGAACTCACCATCGGCGTCCAGTCTGAGCTCGTGGAGCACGCGAAGATGATGGCCGCGATGCCGGACATGCCCAACGGAGAGGAGCCCAACATGGTGGCCGTTGCGCCGCAAGGCCGAGGCGAGTTGATCTGGCGCTTCGGTCAGCCCGGCACGGTGCCGTTCGCCTGCACCATGCCCGGGCACATGCAGGCGGGCATGATTGGGCGCTTCATCGTCGACTGAGCCGTGCGGGCCGGGCAGCCGGGCGGCGCGCCGCCTGGGCGACGGGTCCGATGGCTCACTATTGCATCAGGCGATCCAGGAGCGTGCGCATCGCCGCCGAGTCATAGTCGCGTCCGCCAATGGCCTGCGCGACGATGCGCCCCTGCTTGTCGATCAGATAGGTCGACGGAATACCCATCACGCCGAAGGCGTGGGCAGCCTGGCTCTTGTTGTCGAGCAGCACCGGGAAGGTCGGCGAAGGCGATAGTTGGCCCATGTAGGCGAAAACGTTGTCGACGCTTTCACCCTGGTCCAGCGCAAGCACCACGAAGGGCTTGCCCTTCATCGACGCGTAGAGCCTTTCGATGGAGGGCATCTCGGCACGGCACGGTGGGCACCAGGTGGCCCAGAAGTTCACCAACACGACCTTGCCGCGGTATTGGGCCAGACTCTGGGTCTTGCCGTCGATGTCCTTGAGCGTGAAGGCGGGCGCCGGACGCGCTGGATGGACTGGGGTCAGGAGCGGCTGTGCAGCATGTGCCGAAACCGTCGCACCGGCCAGCGCGATGCAGATGGACATCGCGATGCCTTTCAGGCGCATACGGCGGCTGCTAGCGCGGCGCGCACTGGACGCCGTAGACGGTTGCATCGTGCTCGTGATCATCTTGTTTCCACTGGTAGGTCAGGTTGAAACGGCTGCCGGCCGGCAGGTCCACGGTCGTGAATCCCTGGGCCCAGTCGCCGGGATGCAGGGTCTGCTGGGGCGGCAGGATGGACCAGTCGGAGTTGAGCCCGAAGGCTTTCCAGCGTGCCAGCCAATCCGTTTTGGTGATCAGGCGGTGCTGCTTGCCGTCCGCGGTCACGGCGCGCCAGCGGCTCACGTCGTAGCTCACCGAATGCCGCGCCGAATTCCGGATGGTCGTGCCGAACACGCACACGGCGGCGATTTCGTGCACCGCCCCTGCCGGGTAACCCATGCTCTCGAAAAACGCCTGCGCCTGCTCGCCGTCCAGCGGCGTCAGTTGCACACTGAACACTTGGCCCTGACTCGACCATGCCTGCGTGGAGCTACCGGCAGCTGCCGCGGTGGCGGCCACGCTCAGGCCCACCAGCGCGGCCAGGATGAGGCGTAGGAGTCGACTTTGCATAGTTCAGTGTCCGTCAGCCACGACAAGCGTGGCAAGGTTGTTCGAGCTGTGCCACGATTCGATCCGGATCGTCGCCCACGCCCCGAGAAAAATGCAAGCAAGGCCCAGTGCCGAGCCCAGCGACAGCGGGGACAAACCGCTGAGTCCATGGCCGACGGTGCAGCCCAAGCCCAGCACGGCGCCGGCTCCGGTCATCAATGAGCCCAACAGACGAGGGATGAGATCTCGAAGTGCGAACTGCACTTGAATCCGAAATTCTCCCCGCGCAATGGCCGACGCCGCCGCGCCGATGAGGGTGCCCAGTACCAACACAACGCCGAAGGTGAAGGTCTGCGCATGGGCGTGCATCACGAAATGCGTCATGTCGCTCAAGGGGCCGGCGAAGCTGAAGGATTGCACGCCCATGCCGTCGGGAGGCTGGCTCATGAACGCGGCGTCACCTGCCGCACGCTCTCCGATTGGGCCGGCGGTCAGCCAGTAGCCGGCAGCCACCATCAGCCCGATGAGCGCCGAGCCGATCCAGCGCATGCGTCGGCCGGCGCCGCGCGACCCCCGTGCGGCGAGCGTCAATACGAGCGAACCGAGCGCAAGGCCGAGCAGCGACCGGGCAATCCAGCCATGCAGCCCAAGCGCTGCATCGAGCCCCTGGCTCTGCCACCCCCAATGCGCCAGATCCAGGTTGAGGCGGACGATCCACGGGCCGATCCAGTCGTTGAATACGAAGGTGCTGGTCATCGCGAAGGCAGCGATGCTCATCGCTCCCAGCGACAACAGCGCCAGCACGCTGCCTTGGGCGCTGCGTACCAGCGTACGCAGTGGGCAGCCGCGCGCCAATACCATGCCGGAGCCGAACAGCAAGCCGCCGAGCATGTAGCGTCCCCAGGGGAACTGGGCCGAGCGGTATGGTGGGTGCGAAGGCTGCACGCCTTGGTGCAGCAACCACTGCAGCCCCGCGACGGCCACCATGGCAAAGCCGATCGCCGCGAAGTAGGCCGCCAGGCGCTGCGGCTTGTTCTCCAGCATGATTTCTCGCAAGCCCCCCTGCGGACAGAATTGCGACGCCTGGGCGGAGGCCCCAAGCACCACCGAGACGATGAAGCCACCCAGCAGAAGCTGTGGGATCGGGTTCATGGGCTTGGCGCCTTCGGAAGGTGGCCGGGATGGGTTTCCTGGGCACGCACAAGCACCCACAGCCCCGACAGCACGAGCCAGCCCGCAGTGACCCAGAAGGCGGGCTCGACGGCGCCGCGCGCCTGCGCGACCAGCCCGAGCACCAGCGCGCCGATGGCGTAGCCGGTGTCGCGCCAGTAGCGGTAGGTGCCCAGCGCCGAGCTGCGCCAGCTCGGGTAGGCGATATCGGCCACCGAGGCGATCAGGTTCGGATACAGCAGCGCCATGCCCACGCCCATGATCACGGCAGCGCTCAGCCAAGCCGCGAAGCCGTGCACCAGCACCGCGGCCACCACGCCAGCGGCAAGCAGCCATAGCCCGGCCACCACCGGGCGCTTGCGCCCGATGCGGTCCGACAGCAGCCCGGTCCACAACTGCGAAGCCCCCCAGCTCAAGCCATACGCACCCGTGATCCAGCCGACCTGCACCAGGCCCAGGCCGTGGCCGTGGAGGTACAGCGGAAACAGCACCCACAGCAGCGTGTCGGCGACCTTGTTGGCCACGCCTGCCTGGCACAGCGCAGAGAACGTGGGGTGCCCGAAGGACACGTAGGCGAACACCTGGCGCGATGTGGGGTGCTCGGCCAGGCCCTCGGCGAAGCGCGGTCGCGGGCCCGTGTGCGTGCCGCTGGCATGGCGATGGCGCTCGGCGCGAGCCCACGGCAGGGTCTCGCGCACGAACAGCAATGCCGTGACCAGAGCCAGCGCGATCACCCCGCTGGCGAAGCCGAGCAGGGCGAAGCGCGGGCCGTATAGCTGCGCCATCCAGGCGGTGGCCAGGCCCGCCAGGCCGACCGCGGCATAGCCGGCGAACTCGTTGACGCCGGTTGCCAGGCCCCGCTGCTCGGCGCGCGTGATGTCCACCTTGCTGGTGACGGTCATGCTCCACGCGAACCCCTGGTTGATCCCCAGGAAGAGGTTGGCTGCGACGATCCACCACCAGGACTGCGCGAAGAAAATCAGCAGTGGAATCGGGATCGCGGCTACCCAGCCCAGAACCAGCACGGTCTTGCGCCCGATGCGCTCGGACAGGCGCCCGGCGACAAAGTTCAGCGCCCCTTTGACCAGCCCGAAGGAGATGACAAAGGACAGCAGATACAGGAAGGAGGTTCTTGGTACCCCGAAATCGCGCGCTGCGACCACCGGAAGAACCGTTCGCTCCATGCCAATGACCAGCCCGACGAAGAAAACCTGCACCGCCTGCCAGACGAACTGGTGCAGATTGACACGGATGCCTTGCAGATACGCGTCGTGCGGCGACGAGGTGGCTGGATGATTCATGCCGCGACGTTGGCCGCGACGATGCGGTCCATGTTGGCCGGACGAGGCGGAGTCTCGGTGGTGAGTTGATCCACAAACGCTGCGCGCGACAGGCCCAGCATCGGATTGAAGCGCTTCTCGAAGGCCAGGGTCGACGCCGGCTTGGCCGACAGCCCGGCGCCGCACGCGCTGCCCGCCTGGTGCCCGGGGTAGATCTCCATCTCGCCGGGCAGACTCAGCAGCCGGGTGTGCAGCGAGTCGTACAGGGCGCCGGCCATCTCGCGCTCATGCCCGGCCAAGTCGGGTCGCCCGACAGCGCCCACGAACAACGTGTCGCCGGTGAGCACGAACCACGGTACGTCGCCGCGTCGCTTGTCCGTAACCAGCAGGCACATGCTGTCGGGCGTGTGCCCGGGGGTGTGCAGCACCCGTACGGTCACATTGCCCACGTCGATGAGCTGCTCGTCGTGCAGGGCCTCGAAGTCGAAGTGCACGAACTCGCGCGCCGCCTCGTGCAGGCAGTAGGGCGCATCCACCCTGCGCGCAAGGCTCCTGCCTCCGCTGAGGTGGTCCGCATGCACGTGGGTATCTATCACATGGGTAATCTGCGCACCGGCCATCTTCGCCTGCTCGACGAACCAGTCCTCGTCGCCAGCGACAACGTCGACCGCGATGGCCTTGCCGAGGCCAGCGCAGCCGAACAGGTACGACAGGCTGGAGTCGCGCGTGTGTAGTTGCTTGAAGAACATGGCGTGACCTCGATCAGATGGTTTCGTGTTCCAGCGGCAGCCCGGCGGCCCGCCATTCGGGCACGCCGTCGGCACACTTGCGCGCCCGCAGTCCATGGCGCGCGAGCAGCGCCACGGCGGCGTCGGACATCACGCAAAACGGCCCGCGGCAGTACGCCACGATGTCCTTGTCGCCCGGCAGTTCGCGAATCCGGGCTTCCAGTTCGTCCAGCGGGACCGAGCGCGCGCCGGGGATGTGCGCCGTGCGGAACTCCGCTTCCGGGCGAACGTCGAGCAGCACCACGTCCCCGGCGCGCACCTTGTCGAGCAGCGAGCGTGCGCTCTCGGGGGTCAGGTCCTCGGGCTCGGCAACCAGGCCTGCCATGGCGAGTTGCAGCTCGGCCAGATGGGCTTGTGCCAGTTCGCGCAGGCTCACCCACAGGTCCGACACGTCGGTCCCACGGAGTCGATGGATGCGGTTCTTGCCGTCGCGCCTCGCATCCACCAGTTGCGCCTCGCGCAGCACACGCAAGTGCGCGCTGGCCAGCTTGACGTCGATGTCGGCGGCCTGCGCCAGCGTGTCGACCGACTTCTCCCCCTGCGCGAGCAGTTCGAGCAGCTCCAGGCGCTTGGGGCTGGACATGGCGGCGCCGACTCGCGCGACCTGGGCGTAGAGGCGGCTCTTGAGGTCCCTGGACTTCATTCTAATGTTCTAACGGATATTCAAAGGTGGACGGGGTGGTATTTGTCCGCATATTCGGGTGGGTCGAGCGCCCCCGGCCGCGAGCGGGCGCCTATGCCGCACAGCACGAATGCTGCTTCACGTCCTTGCGGAAGGTCTGCGCGGCAAGCTTGAGGCCATCGACCATCGTCAGGTAGGGAAACAGCTGATCGGCGAGTTCCTGCGCCGTCATGCGCGCGCGGATCGCCAGTGCCGCCGACTGGATCAGCTCGCCGGCTTACGGTGCCACCGCCTGCACGCCGAGCGGGCGCTCGCTGCCTCGCTCGACGACCACCTTGATGAAACCTCGGGTGTCGAAGTTGACGAGGGCGCGCGGCACGTTGTCGAGCGTGAGGGTTCGGCTGTCGGTCTCGATGCCGGCTTGGCGCGCCCGCTGTTCGCTCAGGCCCACGGTGGCGACCTGCGGATCGGTGAACACCACCGCCGGCATGGCGCTCAGGTCCAGTGTCGCGTCACCGCCGGTCATGTTGGTCGCGGCGTGCGAGCCCGCGGCCGCCGCAACGTAGACGAAGTGTGGCTGATCGGTGCAGTCACCGGCGGCGTAGATGTGCGGGTTGCTGGTGCACATCCGCGGGTCGATCGCGATGGCCCGTTGCGGCGTCACCACCACGCCGGCCGCTTCAGGACGAAGACTGCGCGTGTCGGGCCTGCGGCCGGTCGCCACCAGCAGTCGCTCGACGCGCAGTTCGCCCTGGCCGGTCACCAACACGAACTCCTGGTCTACGTGCGCGACCTCGCTGGCCTGCGTGTGCTCCAGCACCGCTATACCTTCGGCGCGGAAAGTCGCGGTGAGCGCTTCGCCGATGGCCGGGTCTTCACGGCGCAACAGCGTGTGGCGCGCCAGAATCGTCACGCGGGCGCCGATCCGGGCAAAGGCCTGTGCCAGTTCTACCGCCACCACCGAAGAGCCGATGACTGTCAGGCTGCGCGGGATGGTGTCGCTCGCCAACGCCTCAGTCGATGTCCAGGAGGCGCGTCCTGCAGGCCGGCGATCGGCGGCACGGCGGCGCGTGCGCCGGTGGCGATCAGGCAGCGGTCGAAGGCGACCACGCGCTCGCCGCTGTCGAGCAGTCGCACCGCGAGACTGCGGGTGTCCCGGAAACGGGCATCGCCCCGCACCACGGTGATCGCCGTTCGAGCGTTCAGCACGTCCTGGTACTTCGCCTGGCGCAGCGCGTCGACGCGCGCTTGCTGCTGCGCCAGCAGGGGGCCGCGCAGGATCGCCGGCGACGCCGCCGTCGAACGGGCTGTGCCGCCGCACGTGGGCGACGTGAGCGGCCTGAATCATGATCTTGGGCTGTACGCAGCCGATATTGACGCAGGTGCCGAAGAGAGTGCCGCGTTCAATCAGCGTCACGCGCGCGCCGCGCTCGACGGCCTTCAGTGCCGCCGCCATCGCGGCGCCGCCGCTGCCGATCACGGCCACGTGCGGGGTCGGGTCGGACATGCACGAGCTATCCGGTTTGCGGTTCGTGGATTCGGACATGGATGCCATGAGTCGGGAAGGCGCGAGAACTGGCGCGGCAGTCTCTGCCGCCCGGGGTGAGGAAGCCATCAACATGCGCATGACAGCACGCGTCGAGCGCTGCCGAACAGTCCCAAGGTCATCGCGGCGATCGCCAGCGCGTAGATCAGCCCTTCATGCGTGGCGATCCAGCCCTGGATCGGCACGCCGAACCGTCCGGCCGCGGGCAGCAGCGACGCGACCGTGGCGATGGCCAGTGGCAACGCTGGCGTGCAGCAAAGCAGCGACGGGGCCATGGCCAGCGCGGCGCGACGCGAGCGCCAGGCACAGCGCACGCGTTAGCGTGTCCACGCCCCCGGGCGCGCGGAGCTTCACGGCCTGGGTCGGATGAAGCCTTCGATCTTGTCGAAGGTGGCGGACGGCGACGACGACGTCAGTCGCACTCGGCCGTTGGCCGCGATGACTTGATAGATGTCGACGAACTTGCGCGGGTTGTAGCGCTCGAACAGCGCTTCGGTGTCCTCACCGAATACGAAGTGCGGGTCCTTCAGCAGCGGGGCGGCGACCGAGCTGGCGAACTCGCGCATGCCGGGGCCCGCGTATCCGCCGATGTCATAGTTCTGCAGCACCAGCACCGTCATGTCCGAGCGGTCGATCTGCGCCTGGTGATTCGCGAACGTGCGCAGCCCGGCGGCGCAACTCGGGCACCAGGTTGTGACCTACCAAACGATCACCGGGTGCCCCTTGTAGGCGTCGAGCTGCCGCACATTGCCGTCCACCGGCGTGAACGGCGCATTCGGTGCGAGCTCTCCATGCGTGGCCACGGGCGGGATGGATCGTGCCGTGCCCGGGGCGCCGGCCATCGCGGCAACCGTGCTGGCCGCCAGCAGCATCGATGCGGCCAGGCAGGCCTGGAAGGCCTTGCGCGGGATGGAGGGAGGGACCATCGGGGGAACGACTCCTTGTCGAGGCAACACGCTGCGAAGGCAGCGCTACGGGGGTACCCGATTCCCGTTGTCGACTACGGAGTCAAGTCCATGCAAAAGGCCTCGGGAACCATGAGCATCGGCGCGCTGGCGAGGGCAGCCGGTGTGCATGTGGAGACGATTCGCTTCTATCAGCTCAAGGGGCTGCTGCGCACGCCGGCGCGCCCCGCACAGGGCATCCGGCGCTATGCCGGCGCCGACGTGGCGGGGGTACGCTTCATCAAGGCGGCCCAGCGCCTGGGGTTCAGCCTCGACGAGGCCGGGCAATTGCTGCGCCTGGACGACGGCGCACATTGCGGCGAAGCTGCGGCCTTGGCCGAGGTGCGCCTGGCCGATGTACGGGAGCGCCTGCGCGACCTGCGGGGCGTCGAGAGCGTCCTGTCGACGCTGGCGCAAGCGTGCCATAGTGCCCGAGGCAAGGTGTCGTGCCCGCTGATCTCCACGCTGCAGCAGGTCGATCGCCCACGCGGCCGGTAAGGGACTTTGTTTGCGCGAACCGGCCGCATCGGGCAGCGCGGAGCGGGCAGGGCTCGTGGGGGTTCGCGAGAGGCCGCTTGGCGGCAGAAGGAGGCCATGGAAAATCAATGCCCTGCGGCGTCGCGAGTAGGCGACTTTATTTCCCGCGCACATAACGGGGAGCAGCGGGGTACTGCGGCGATCAGAGCGATAAGAAATGGATAACGATATGCACCACCGACACCGCTGGGAACAATGGCTGGAAAGTGTCCTGTTCAACTCACGCTGGCTGCTGGTGCCGTTCTATCTCGGACTGGTGCTGTCGCTGCTGATGCTGCTCGTCGCATTCGTCGGCGATCTGGTTCACGTCGTTCCGCATATCCTGACGGCGAGCCCGGAGGAAATCATCCTGGCCGTGCTCACGCTGATCGATCTTTCGCTGGCAAGCAATCTGGTGATGATCGTGATGTTTTCCGGCTATGAAAACTTCGTCTCGAAGATCGATACCGGCGACAGCGAAGATCGTCCGACGTGGATGGGCACGCTCGACTTCTCGGGCCTGAAGATGAAACTGATCGGCTCGATCGTGGCGATCTCGGCGATTTCCCTGCTGCGCGCTTTCATGAAAATCGCTGAACCGGGCATGGCGATCGACGAAACGCGCATCCGCTGGCTGGTGATCCTGCACGTGACATTCGTCGGCTCGGGTCTGTTGTTCGCGCTGATGGATTGGGTGGCAGGCAAGGCCGAGAAGCATTGACGACGGCCGATCGCGTACCGGGGGGGCGCGGCCTCAGTCGGGTTCGATGGTCAGCGCCTGAATCAGATTCCACAGGGCTTGCGCCGCCATTACCTGATTAACCTCATCCCGACGACTCTGGAGGCGCTCACGTTGAGGCTCGCGGTGTACTCGCATCCTGCGGCGTGACTCGCTCGCCGTGTCCTTCAAAACCCCGGGGTATCCCCGCGCCATGTCCTCAATGGCGCTCCGCGGGATGATCGCTACCCGTGAGCGGTTGGCTTGCAGCGCCATCAGCTCGCCCGAGCAGGGCAAGTGCCGGTGCAATCACTCCTTGCAGGAGGGCCTTTTCGGGACGAACGCGAGCCAGGACGCGAACGCCCATCAGAACGCCGAGCAGATGCCTGGCGAGAACGTCGGCGGGAAGCGACTGTGTGATGGTGCCGTCGGCTTGCCCCGCGGTGATGCACTCGTGAAAAAAACTTTCGACGCGAGCGAGCGCGCCAGCGATGATTTTCTGGAATTCAGGATCGTGTGGCGCCACTTCCAGAGCCGAGTTCACCAGCATGCATCCTTTGTGCTGGCGGTCATTTAACGAGCGGCGCAGGATATCGTCGAAAAACGCGGTGATTGCCTGAAGAGGTGCAAGCGCTTCGCACCGTCGTATGCGGTTGCCTACGCTTTCGCCCGCGTAGCGATCGAGCGCCGCCCGGAACAGGCCGCGCTTGTCGCCGTACGCGTTGTAAAGGCTGGCTGCGGTGAGACCCGTTTTCTCAGTGAGGTCTTTCACTGAAGTGCCTTCATAGCCGAACCTCCAGAAACACTGGACCGTCGCGTCAAGGACGGCATCTTCGTCGAATTCCCTTGGCCTTGCCATCGTCGTCACCTTGTTGTGTCGTGGCGCAGCGCGCTTGCCAACTCCGCCGCGATGATGCATTATAGAACGCATGTTATAAAATAAAAAGGTGCGATTTGAATTCGATCCCGAGCGGGCTGCTCCTGCAGGTCCTTCGGTTCTCGCCATCGCTGGCCGAGGGCATCGCGATCGTCGTCATCCTCGGCGTGCTGTTAGCTTCTTGGTCCACACCCGCGCGCCGTGGCTCAACCGTTTCATAAACCTGAGAGTGCCGCCATGATCCGTTTTTATTTTCATCCAACGCCAAACCCGGCCAAGATCGCTCTGTTTCTGGAAGAGACCGGTCTTCCCTATGAGACGATGCCCATCGATACCAGCAAGGGCGAGCAGCACACCCAGGCGTTCCGCGCGATCAACCCCAACGGCAAGGTGCCCGCCATCGTCGACACGGAAGGGCCGGGCGGCGGGGAGGCGCGAGTCTTCGACTCCACCGCGATCCTGCTCTATCTGGCGGAGAAGACCGGCAAGTTGCTCGGTGCACCACAAGACCGGCCCGAGCTGCTTTCGTGGCTCCTGTTTCTCGCCTCCGGTCTTGGCCCGTTTTCGGGGCAGGCCGTGCACTTCCAGTTTGCCGCGCCCGAAGGGCTCGACTATGCGGTGAACCGCTATCGACGTGAGGCCGAGCGTCACTACCAGGTCCTGAACGATCACCTGGAAGGACGCACGTATATCGTCGGCGAAACCTACACGATCGCGGATATCTCGGCCTGGGGATGGCTCGATCGCGCCTCGCGCGTGCTCAAGGGGGCCGACGATCCGCTGGGCTCGTTTCCGAACCTCAAGCGGCTGTTCGAGACGGTCGACGCCCGGCCGGCGGTCGCGCGCGCCAGAGCCGTCGGCAAGGATCACGAGTTCAAGAAGGTCAATGACGAAGAGACCCGGCGCGCGCTCTTCCCTTCCAACTATTCCCCGGCGGCCTGACGGGATGTTGAACTACTCGCTGCGTTTTTCAACACCCTGTTGAGTTGGCGCCAGATGACAATGGAGATGAACATGGCAGATTCCCACGACTATATTCCCCCGCAGGTCTGGACCTGGAACAAACCCAGCGGTGGCACGTTTGCGAACATCAACCGGCCGGTCGCCGGCCCGACGCACGAGAAGGTGTTGCCGGTCGGTCGTCACCCGCTGCAGCTCTATTCGCTGGGCACGCCCAACGGTGTGAAAGTGACGATCATGCTCGAAGAGTTGCTGGCGGCAGGTCACACCGGTGCCGAGTATGACGCGTGGCTGATCCGGATCGGCGAGGGCGATCAGTTCGGCAGCGGCTTCGTGGAAATCAATCCGAACTCCAAGATCCCGGCGCTGCTCGACCGCAGCGGGGCGAAGCCGATCCGTGTGTTCGAGTCGGGCTCGATCCTGCTGTATCTGGCCGAGAAGTTCGGCGCGTTTCTTCCGCAACAGCTCGCCGCCCGGACCGAGACGCTGAACTGGCTGTTCTGGCAGATGGGCAGCGCGCCCTACCTGGGCGGCGGCTTCGGCCACTTCTATGCCTATGCGCCGGTGAAGATAGAGTATGCGATCGACCGCTTCGCTATGGAGGTCAAGCGCCAGCTCGACGTGCTCGACCGCCGTCTGGCCGAAAGCCAGTACCTCGCCGGGGACGAATACACCATCGCCGATATCGCGGTGTTCCCCTGGTACGGCGGCCTCGTCAGAGGCTGGCAATACGGCGCGGCGGAATTCCTCTCGGTGCAGGACTACGCCAACGTTCAGCGCTGGGCCGAGACGATCTTCGCGCGGCCAGCGGTCAAGCGCGGCCGCATGGTCAACAGAACGAGCGGCGAGCCGTCCGAGCAGCTTCGCGAGCGTCACGACGCGCGCGATTTCGAGACGTCGACTCAGGACAAACTGGAGGGAAGGCAATCCTAAAAATCGCAGGCAGGCGTGTCCCGATCACCAGCGGCTCGAGCGGCATTGAGCCCGCCCTGGGGCGCGCACCGCGTGCGGAGGCCGAGAAGGTCGCAGGCACGCTGCCAGGTGGAAGATGAGGCTTGGTGACGGCTTGATCTTGAACATCTGTTTTCCCATAGCGGCCACGACTGCCCCAAGAACGTCAGGGACCGTTCGACCCGGGGCCGAATGCGGCAGCCGTCAGCCATTCTCGTTTCAATATCGGCCCGACATTCGAGGGGCCGCATCGCGCTTTCATCACCCGCTCCGACGGGATCTCACTTCGCCATAATTGCGACCGCGCTGGACAGATCGCGTAGAACGCCAACCTTGATCTATCTCAAAGGACGAGAAAAACAGCCTCGTAGCATGAACGGAACGCTGTGCACGCACTTGGATGCCGCACTGCGGCAGGCGCGTCGCACCTGTCTCATGACCATTTTGGGAGAGCGATCATGTACCGATTCATCCGCACCGCCACTGTCAAGAATGCGGCGGCGCTACCGTCGGCCTTGGCGTTTGCATCCGAAGTCACTACCCACCTCAATAAGCGCTACGGGCTCAACATGAGCTTTGGTGCAGAACAATTCGGCTGCGCCAATATTCACTGGCACTTCGATTCGGATAGCCTCGACAAGATGCAGCAGGTCAACGAAAAATTGATGGGAGACCGCGACTACGCTGCGCTACTCGACAAGTATCGGGACCTCTGGGCTGAAGGCGCCATGCACGATACGGTCGTTCGGCTGGTCTGAGTCTGAAAAAGTTTTGACGGCAGATGCCCGGCGCGTCAATCGCTTCAGTAGCGGCGGCTGGCAGGTCTGGGAAGCAAGGCGAAAGCGGGTTACTGAAGGAGCTTGCCATGCGAGTCTGGCTTATTCCAATGATCTTTGCGCTGGCGCTCAGCGGCTGCGCGTCCACCGAATCGGTCAAGGCGTCCAGGGAAGAGGGCGTGCATCGCGTCTACGCGGCACCCTACAAGGTGGTGTACGACGCCACGCTTGCTGCGGCGAAGGCAAAGAAGCTCGACCTGCTGGAAAGTGATCCGGCCGCTGGGCGCATCGTTGTCTCCCATGGCATTTCCTGGTGGAGCTGGGGCGAACGCATCGCCATATGGCTACGCCCGCTGAGCGAATCGAGCACGGACGTTGCTATCGTGAGCAAGCCGATCCTCGCGCCGCTTAACTATCCATCGGACTGGACATCACAACTGTTCGAGCAGATTGCGACCGAGTTGCAATCGTCGGCAGCCCAGTAAGTTTGCGTAGGC
This sequence comes from Pandoraea sp., assembly GCF_004297875.1. Lineage (GTDB taxonomy): Bacteria > Pseudomonadota > Gammaproteobacteria > Burkholderiales > Burkholderiaceae > Pandoraea. Next base: position 32,423 of record NZ_SCSK01000037.1, read on the forward strand.
TGCGCCCAAGACGGGCGCGCTCGCACACGCCTATCCATCATGGCCGCGAGGCCGCCTGTTCATCGCTTGGCGGCGGCGGCATCTGACGGCCGCGCTGCTTCCATTGCCGGATTGCCGCATCCGCCGTGCTCAGGAAGGCGGCCGTGGCATTGGCATCGCCGCGGCTTTTCTGGAAGTTGTCTTTGATGGCTCGTTGTTGTTCGGCTGGCGCCACGCTCAGGTGGCGGGCCAGCGCGATCCGCGCGAAGCCGGCTGCCGAGGCGTCGGCTGGGCTCGCAGTTTCTGTGACCGCGCCGAGCGGGCCTGACGCGGGGGCGGGCAGCGTCATTGGCGTGTCGCGTGGCGTGCTGCCTATGAGTGAATCGAAGCTGTTTGCCGCGCCATCGCGTGCGGTCAACGGGCCTGCGAGGCCAAACAGCCGAGTCAGCGTCTTGGGGATCGAACTGTGGTCGTACTGCCGATGGTCGATCACATTTTTGCCGACCCACGGCGATGCGATGATGCAGGGCACGCGCAGGCCAAGGCGGTCGAAAGCGAAGTTGTGTGTGTTGTATCTCGACCCCGGTCCGGCGTCACCGGGCGGCGTCGCGGCCGGCGGCACCATGTGGTCGTAGAAACCGCCGTGCTCGTCGAACAGTACCACCAGCAGGCTGTCTTGCCAGACCCTGGAGGCGCGCAGGGTTTCGTACACCGTTTTGACGAGCTGCTCGCCTTTGCGCACGTCGCCCAGCGGATGCATGCTGTTGCCGCCCTGGAAATTGTGCGACACGTCGTAGTCCGGCTCGATGAATACGTATGCGGCGTCGAACGCCGCGTCGTTGATCACTGCGGCGAAGTCGTCCATGTCGTGGAAGTGCCCGTCCATCTCGGCCAGGGTCATGCCTTTGATGGCGAGCACCTGCGGGAATGAATCGCCCTCGATGATTTTCCAGTTCAAGCCCCTGGCGGACAGCTTGTCGAAAATCGTGCCGTTGGGCAGGTCGAATCCGGCCACGTAGTCTTCGATCGTCGCGCCGTCGCTCGGGCTGGCATCGAGCCCGCCGGAGGAGGCCGCGTGCACGAAAAAGCGGTTCGGCCAGGTCGGGCCCGGCAGCGACGAATACCACGCGTCGCACACCACGAATTCGCGCGCCAGCGCGTTGATCACCGGCAACTGGGCCGGCGTGTAGCTGTTCATCGCCCATTCCGGCCGATCCGAGCCGCACGCGGCATAGTTGGCGACAAACCCGCTGTTGGCCTTGCCCGGCGCCGCTGGCGGATACCCGCCGACGAGTTTGCCGTTGGCGTCGACGTTGGGCGGGCCCCACGCGCCGGCACCGCACAGGCAGGTCATCGTGTTCTCGAATTCGTGCCCCGGGTCCTTGTGCGTGTTGCTGAGCTGAAAGGGCGTGCCGTTGGCGTTGGCCGCGACCGGTTCGCTGGCTCGACGCGGATTGGGGTTGGTCGGCGGCGCGGCCGGGTCGATGCCGTTCGCCCGGGTGGGCGAGCCGGTCACGGCATCGATGCCGGTCAGCGCCGAGAATCCGAGAATGTGGTCGAACGACCGGTTCTCGAGCATCAGCACAAACACGTGCTTGATCGGGGAGGGGCTGTTCGCTGCGGGCGTCATGAACTCTCCTGTTTGCGCGTGGCGCGCCAGCCGTGCCGATTCGGCGCCGGCTGCGTCACCAGGATGGCGATCTCAATGCGGGAGGGTAGGCCTGGCGGTGCGCCGTGTAAAGCGGTCACACCCAGGCGGCCGCACCCAGGCGGCCGCACCCGATGGCCTCCGGCTCGACTGCGAGGGTTCGGCCCCAACCCACGCTCTTACCCCCAGAATCAGGCACAATTCGGGTATTGCCCTCGATCTGAACCGTGGCGGGGGTATGTTTCCCACCGATGACCTGATTTCGAGACAAGCAATGAGCGCCGAGCAATCCACCATTATCTACACTCTCACCGACGAAGCCCCGCTGCTGGCCACCAGCGCCTTTTTGCCGATCATTCGCACATTTACGGCGCCGGCGGGCATTCGGGTCGAGACCAGCGACATTTCCGTGGCTGGCCGCATTCTCGGCGAGTTTCCCGAATTCCTGACCGAAGAGCAGCGCGTGCCCGATAACCTGGCCGAGCTGGGGCGGCTCACGCAGTTGCCCGACACCAATATCATCAAGCTGCCCAATATCAGCGCTTCGGTGCACCAGCTGGTCGGCGCGATCAAGGAGCTGCAGTCCAAGGGCTACAACGTGCCGGATTTCCCTGAAGACCCGAAGACCGAGGTCGAGAAGGCGATTCGCCAGCGCTACTCGAAATGCCTGGGCAGCGCGGTGAACCCGGTGTTGCGCGAGGGCAATTCCGATCGCCGCGCGCCGGCCGCCGTAAAGAATTACGCACGCAAGCATCCGCACAGCATGGGCGAGTGGAGCATGGCCTCGCGCACGCACGTCGCGCACATGAAGCACGGCGACTTCTATCACGGCGAAAAGTCGATGACGCTCGACCGCGCGCGCGACGTCAAGATGGAACTGCTCACCGCCGACGGCAAGACGATCGTGCTCAAGCCGAAGGTCGCGCTGCAGGCGGGCGAGATCATCGACAGCATGTTCATGAGCAAGAAGGCGCTGTGCGAGTTCTATGAAGAGCAGATGGAAGACGCGCGCAAGACCGGCGTGATGCTCTCGCTGCACGTCAAGGCCACCATGATGAAGGTCTCGCACCCGATCGTGTTCGGTCACGCGGTCAAGATTTTCTACAAGGACGCCTTCGCCAAGCACGGCAAGCTGTTCGACGAGCTGGGCGTGAACGTGAATAACGGCCTGGTCAATCTGTACGACAAGATCGAGTCGCTGCCGAGCTCCAAGCGCGAGGAAATCATCCGCGACCTGCACGCCTGCCACGAACACCGCCCCGAGCTGGCGATGGTCGACTCGGCCAAGGGCATCTCCAACCTGTACGCGCCCAACGACGTGATCGTCGACGCCTCGATGCCGGCCATGATCCGCATCGGCGGCAAGATGTGGGGCGCCGACGGCCGCCCGAAGGACACCAAGGCGGTGATTCCGGAGAGCACCTTCGCCCGCATCTATCAGGAAGTGATCAACTTCTGCAAGACCAACGGCAACTTCGATCCGGTCACCATGGGCACCGTGCCCAACGTCGGGCTGATGGCGCAGCAGGCCGAGGAATACGGCTCGCACGACAAGACGTTCGAAGTGCCAGAAGCCGGCGAAGCCCGCATCGTCGACATCGCCACCGGTGAAGTGCTGCTGGTGCAAAACGTCGAGCAGGGCGACATCTGGCGCATGTGCCAGGTCAAGGACGCGCCGATTCGCGACTGGGTCAAGCTGGCCGTCACGCGCGCGCGCAATTCCGGCATGCCGGCGATTTTCTGGCTCGACCCGTACCGTCCGCACGAGGCCGAGCTGATCAAGAAGGTCGAGACCTACCTCAAGGGCCACGACACCACCGGCCTGGACATCCAGATCATGTCGCAGGTGCGGGCGATGCGCTACACGCTCGAGCGCGTGATTCGCGGCCTGGACACCATCTCGGTCACCGGCAACATCCTGCGCGACTACCTCACCGACCTGTTCCCGATCATGGAACTCGGCACCAGCGCCAAGATGCTCTCGATCGTTCCGCTGATGGCCGGCGGCGGCATGTACGAGACGGGCGCCGGCGGCTCGGCACCCAAGCACGTCAAGCAACTGGTGGAGGAAAACCACCTGCGCTGGGATTCGCTGGGTGAATTCCTCGCGCTGGCCGTGTCGCTGGAGGAAACCGGCATCAAGACGGGCAATGCCCGCGCCAAGCTGCTCGCGCGCACGCTCGACGCGGCCACCGGCAAGCTGCTGGAAAACAACAAGAATCCGTCGCCCAAGACCGGCCAGCTCGACAATCGCGGCAGCCAGTTCTATCTGGCAATGTACTGGGCGCAGGCGCTGGCCGAGCAAACCGAGGACGCCGAACTGGCGGCTCGTTTCGCGCCGCTGGCTCAGCAACTGACCGACAACGAGCAGGCCATCGTGGCCGAGCTCTCTGCCGTGCAGGGCAAGCCGGTCGACATCGGCGGCTACTACAAGCCCGACTTCGCCAAGCTCGACGCCGTGATGCGCCCGAGCCAGACGTTCAACCGGGCGCTGGCCTCGCTCGCCGCCGCGTAAGGGCGCTGCCCGCTGCCGCTCGCCGGCCCGGGCGGGCGGGGCGATGCGTGCGACCATGCCGGCCATATGCCCGCTGCACCGCGTGTGCTGTCGGGCATTTTTCTTTTTGCGCCGGCATGCGCTCGGCAACGGCGAGTGCGGCAAGCCTCGCCATGCAATGCGGTAATCGCGCCGAAGGGTTGTGGGTGTATGCTTGAAAAAAGCGCTGACAAGCCTGTTCGTGAACCGGGCGCGGCGCTGGGCCGGTCGCGCCGTCGCAGGCGCGGCATGGTTCGGCGCGGCCCGCGCGGGGCGAATCCGATTCGGATTGTTTCGCATTGATTCGCCTCGGTTCGCGACGCTTGCAACGCCCGGGTGATCCGGCGCCAACCCTCGCCGACCGAGCTGGCCGCAGCCACGTGGCGGCTCGGGGGTGTCGCACGAGGCCGGATTCGTTCATGCGTTTGACTCTTGAGGCGGTAGGCTACCTATGAGCGCGAGGCAAGCGGATGCCCAGCCCCCCGACGAGTCCACGGCGCAGGCCGCGCCGGCGGACGCGATTCCTCGCCATCTCGGCGACTTCACTGTAACCTCGCGCACGTTCTATATTTCGCTGTTCGCGTGCGTGATCGGTGCGGCCAGCGGGCTCATCGCCTGGGCTCTGCTGCGCCTGATCGGCCTGATCACCAACCTGGTTTTCTATCAGCGCTTTGAAGTCGGCCTGGTTGCGCCTGGCGCCACCCATCACCCGGCGGCGCTGATTTTGCTGGCGCCCGTGCTGGGCGGCGTTCTGGTGGGACTGATGGCGCGCTACGGGTCCGAGGCGATTCGCGGGCACGGCATGCCGGAGGCGATCGACGCCATTTTGCGCGGCGGCAGCAAGATCAAGCCGCGCGTTGCGCTGCTCAAGCCGATCTCGGCGGCGATCGCGATCGGCACAGGCGGCCCGTTCGGCGCCGAAGGGCCGATCATCATGACCGGCGGCGCCTTTGGCTCGCTGCTTGCGCAATTTTTCAGTTTCGCCGCCGATGAGCGCAAGACGTTGCTGGTGGCCGGCGCGGCTGCCGGCATGGCGGCCACCTTCAACGCCCCGCTGGCATCGCTGTTGCTGGCTGTCGAGCTGCTGCTTTTCGAGTGGCGCCCGCGCAGCTATTTGCCGGTGGCCGCGGCCGTGGTGATGGCCGCCATCGTGCGCGTTCCGCTGCTTGGCGGCCAGCCGATTTTTCCGGTGCCGGTGCAGGCGCCCATGCTCACGCCGCTGGAATACCTGCTGTGCGTGCTGTGCGGTGCGACCGGCGGCTTCCTGGCGCTGGTCGCCACGCAACTGGTATATTTGTCCGAAGACATATTCCGCAAGTTGCCGATCCATTGGATGTGGTGGCCCGCGATCGGGGGCCTGATCGTCGGTGTGGGCGGCCTGATCGAGCCGCGCGCGCTGGGCGTCGGCTACGACGTGATCGACCTGCTGCTCACCGGCGGCGCTACGCTCTCGTTGATCGTCGGCATCCTGATCGTCAAGACGCTGATCTGGTCGCTGTCGCTCGGCTCGGGAACCTCGGGCGGGGTGCTCGCGCCGACCTTCATGATCGGCGCGGCGCTCGGCGGCCTGCTGTCGCTCGTGTTCCCCGCCGTGGCGCCCGGCTTCTGGCCGCTGGTATGCCTGGCGGCCGTGGTCGGCGGCGTCATGCGCTCGCCGCTGACGGGCGTGATCTTCGCGCTGGAGCTGACCCACGACTGGCCGGCGCTGCTGCCCCTGGCGATCTCGTCGAGCTGTGCCTTTGGCCTGTCGGCGCTGCTGCTCAAGCGTTCGGTGCTGACCGAGAAGGTGGTGCGCAAGGGCCTTCACCTGACGCGCGAATACTCGATCGACCCGCTCGAAGTGCTGATGGTGCGCGAGGTCATGCAGCGCGACTTCATCAGTTTCCGGTGCGGCACGCCGCTGCGTGAAGCGGCTGTCGGATTCGCCTCGACCCAGCGCCATCTGCGCGACGTGCAGAACCGCCAGCGGGTCTACCCGGTGCTCGACGAGGCCAATCTGCTGGCCGGCATCGTCACGCGCCGCGATATGCTGGGCGCCGCGCTGGCCGACGACATTCCGCCCGAGACGCTCATCGATTCGGTCATGGTGCAGACGCCAATGGTCTGCTACCCCGACATGACGCTGCGTGAGGCGGCCTATCTCTACGCCGAAAAGCATGTGACGCGCGTGCCGGTCGTCACGCGCGAGAACCCCCGCAAGGTCATCGGCATGCTGACGCTGGTCGACTTGCTCGAAGCGCGTTTGCGCGACCTGCAGGAGGAACGCCTGCAGGAGCGCGTGCTCAGCGTGCGGCGCATCTTCCGTCTGTCCGGCGGGCGCCTGCGCATCAAGGATTAGGCTTTTTCATGCAAAAGCGGGACGCTGCCCGTCGCTCGGGGTTCCGGCAAATAGATCACATTGTGATATATTCTCGTTCCATCGAGCCCGGGTCGATCATGGACGTCGATGCGTGGCGCTGGCGATCGGGCGAAGCGGCTGCATTGCAGGGGCTCGACGCCAGAGGAAATGCATTGATGGATATCGGCAAACGGGATTTCGAGACGCTTTCCGAGCTCCGCTATCGGTTGCGTTGCTTCCAGCGCTTTAGCGAGAACGCGGCCCAACAGGCCGGTATCACGCCGCACCAATATCTTTTGCTCTTGCACCTCAAGGGCTTTCCGGAGCGCAATTGGGCCACTGTGGGCGAGCTGGCCGAGCGGCTGCAGATGAGCCACCACGGCGTTGTGGCGCTGGTGTCGCGCGCGCAGAAGCTTCAGCTGGTGTCGCGCAAGAGCAGTTCGCTCGACCGGCGCCAGGTCGAGGTGCATTTATTGGCGCGCGGCGAATACTTCCTGCGCGCGCTGGCGGCCCGGCATCGGGCCGAACTCGAGACGCTTGAAAAAATATTTAAAACCTCTGACTTCTGTATCAACCACTGAATTCCATGCATTCTCTTAAGCGCGATTTCGCAGCCAATTCCGGACTGCTCGGCATCTCCCTGCTCGCCGCCGTCGTCGGCGCGCTCGGCACGCCGACGGCCTGGGTGCTGCTCAAGCTGATTTACTTCTTTACCAATCTGTTTTTTTACCAGACGTTCTCCTTCGCGCTGCGCTCGCCGGCGGACAATCACCTTGGGCTGTGGGTGATCGCGATGCCGGCCATCGGCGGGTTGGTCGTCGGCGTGATCGCGCGCTTCGGCTCCGACAAGATTCGCGGGCACGGCATCCCCGAAGCCATCGAGGCGATTCTGTTCGGCAAGAGCCGCATGTCGCCGAAAGTCGCGGTGCTCAAGCCGATTTCGTCGGGCATCGTCATCGGCAGCGGCGGCCCGTTCGGTGCGGAAGGCCCGATCATTATGACGGGTGGTGCGATCGGTTCGTTGATTGCGCAGCACTTCAAGCTCACCGCGGCCGAGCGCAAAACGCTGCTGGTCGCCGGCGCCGGCGCGGGCATGACGGCCATTTTCGGCACCCCGGTAGCGGCCGTGCTGCTGGCGGTAGAGCTGCTGCTGTTCGAATGGCGCCCGCGCAGCCTGCTGCCGGTCATCGTGGCCTGCTCGGTGGCCGATTTCACGCGGGTGTTCGTGTTCGAGGCCGGTCCGCTCTTTCCGCTGCAGACCGGCACGCTTGGCATCGCGGCGCTGGCCTCCTGCGTGGTCGCCGGCCTGCTGGGCGGCGGCCTGTCGGCGCTGATGACCGCCGCGCTGCACAAGATCGAAAGCACCTTCGAGAAACTGCCGGTGCATTGGATGTGGTGGCCGGCCATCGGCGGCGTGCTGGTGGGCGTTGGCGGCTACCTTCAACCGCGCGCGCTGGGCGTGGGCTACGACGTCATCGCCGACCTGCTCAATGCGCATCTGGCGGTCAGCAGCGCGCTGGCGCTGCTGGTGGTCAAGGCGATCATCTGGTCGATCGCGCTGGGCTCGACTACTTCCGGCGGCGTGCTGGCCCCGTTGCTGATGATCGGCGCCGGCCTGGGCACCGTGCTCGCCCCGGTGCTGCCCGGCGGCGGCTCGCATGTCTGGCCGCTGGTATGCATGGCCGCAGTGCTCGCGGGCGTGCTTGGCGCGCCGCTCACGGCGACGATCTTCTCGCTGGAACTCACGCATGACGTCAATGCGCTGCTGCCGCTGCTGCTGGCCACCGGCATCTCGTACGGCTTCACGGTGCTGGCGATGAAGCGCTCGATCATGACCGAGAAAATCGCTCGGCGCGGTTTTCATATCTACCGCGAATACAGTGTCGATCCGCTCGAGCGGCAATACGTCGAAGATGTGATGACGCGCGATGTGCAATCCATTCCCGCCGCCATGACGATCGGCCAGACGCTGGCGACCTATTTCGGCCCGCAGCAAATGCACCGCGCATTCCCGGTGGTCGACGACCAACAGCACGTGATTGGCATGCTCGATCGGGCCACGCTGCTCAAACAGGAAAACCACGAGGCGGCAGTGCGCACGCTCTATGGCGCCAATCCCCCGCTGGTAGCCGTGCCAGGCGAGACCTGCCGCGAGGTCGCCGCTTGCCTTGCCACGCACGCGCTCGAGCGCCTGCCAGTGGTCGAGCGTGCCGGTTCGACCCGCCTGATAGGCATCATCGCCCGCAGCGATCTGGTCAAGCCGTCGCGCACCTGGCTCGACGAGGAGCAAAAGCGCGAGCGGCTCATGGGACATGCGGCAATGCGCTGGCGGCGCAGAAAGCCCACCGAAAAGTCCGTGTAGCGTCGTGGCGGCCGTCGGGGCGGCCACGGATGAGGGCTGGGAGCGCATACAATAGGGGGCCAAGACGTTTTTGTCGAACCATCCGATGGAGATCGCCCCCATGAAGCCAGCCCGCATGCTCGCCCTGCTATGCGCCGCCGCCGCGCTGTCGGCAGTCAGTCCGCTATACGCCCAGAGCAATCTCGGCTTTCTGCACGACACCCCGATGACCTTCCTGCAGGACCGCGACAGCGATGCCCTTTACCAGTCGGTCGCCAATGTGGCCGAGCACAATCGCGACGGACAGACCACGCGCTGGAGCAACGAGGGCACGGGCAACCCGGTGGTGGTGACGGCGGCCATCACGCCGCAAAAGACCGTCAAGACGGTGACCCAGACCTGCCGCGACCTGGTCGTGGTGCTGTACAGCAAGGGGCAGAAGCAGGCCTTTTACCCCAACCTGTGCAGGACCGCCGATGGGAAGTGGCAACTGACGCGGCGTTAATCCACAACGCCCCAGTGCCGGGGCGGTCGGACGCGCCGCCGCCGGCCGGGGCATGATTCGGAGAACTCCCATGTGCCGCTGGCTTGCCTATACCGGAAACCCCATCCAGCTCGAGACGGTCGTGTTTCGGGCCAAGCACTCGCTGATCGATCAAAGCCTGCACTCGCGCATGGGCGCGACTACCACCAACGGTGACGGCTTCGGCATCGGCTGGTACGGCCAGCCGCACGAAGCGCCGTTTCTTTACCGCAGCGTGAGCCCCGCCTGGCACGACCGCAATTTACGCGAGGCCGCGCGTGCGATTCGCTCGCCGCTGTTCATCGCCCATATTCGCGCGGCCACCGAGACGCCGGTGCAGGAGACCAATTGCCACCCGTTTCGCCATAACCGCTGGCTGTTCGCGCACAACGGGTTGATTCGCGACTTCCACGCCTTGCGTCGCGACCTGATGCTGAGCATCGATCCGGCGCTGTTCGGGGCGATCGAAGGGTCGACCGACTCGGAGGTGATGTTCTACCTGGCGCTGACGTACGGGCTCGAGCAGCAGCCGGTTGCCGCGCTCGAACGCATGGCCGGGCGCATCGAGCAGATCGCCGCCAGCCACGGCGTCGAGAATCCGCTCAACATGACGGTCTGCGCGACCGACGGCGAGCAGATCGTGGCGGTGCGCTACTCCAGCGAGCATCAGTCGCGCACGCTGTTTCACAGCACATCTTTCAAGCATCTGCATGAGCTCTACCCGCACGATCCGCGTATCAGCGCGGTCGGCGAAGACGCCTTCCTGGTGCTCTCCGAGCCGCTGGTCGATCTGCACGACGCGTGGGAAGCGATCCCGGAGAGCACGGCCGTGGTCGCGCGCCGCGGCAAAATCACGCAACAGGTGTTCGCGCCGCGCGTGCGGAGTTGACGCGCCGGTGCGTGGCCGGCCGTCGTCCGGCTACGCGCGTTTGCCGGCGGCGCGCGTGCGCGGCTTCGCCGCTGCCGAGGCCGTAGCGCCCTGGCGCAATTTGTCGAGTACGCGCCGGGTGGCTACCTTGCAGTCTTCGCCTTCGGTCTTGTGCGTGATGTCGTCGATGAGCGTACGCAGGTGGCGCTTGCTTTGCGCCAGGCGTCGTTCCAGCAACTCGATCTCGTCGATTTTGCGCTGAATGGTCTCGAGCAGCGCCGCATGTGGCCATGCTTCCAGATCGGGCGGCAAGACTGCCCGGATTTCCTCCAGCGAAAACCCGGCGCCTTGCGCGCAGTTGATGATTTCCAGGCGAGTCAGGGTTTGCGGATCGTATTCGCGATACCCGTTGGACTGGCGCTGCGCGGGCGGCAGCAAGCCCTGCGCTTCGTAGAAGCGGATTCGTGAGGCGGCAAGGCCGCTCAGTTTCGCCAATTCGCCGATTTTCATGACGTTTTCCCGGTGCTTGACATTAAAGTTAACTTTAAAGTTAAGGTTGCTCGGTCGTCAATCGAGGAAATACCGATGAAGCTGTTCACGCCCCTTGCGCTGCCCAATGGCGCCGAGATTCCGAACCGCCTGGCCAAGGCGTCGATGGAGGAAAACATGGCCGATGCCGACCATGCGCCATCCGATGCACTGTTGCGCCTGTACGATGCCTGGGCCCGAGGTGGTGCGGGCCTCATTCTCACCGGCAATGTGATGGTCGACAGCCGGGCGATGACTGGCCCGAACGGCGTGGTGCTCGAAGACGACGCTCATCTCGAGCGCTTTCGTCGTTGGGCGCAAATTGCCCGCGCGCATGGCGCGCAGGTCTGGATGCAGATCAATCACCCGGGGCGCCAGATGCAGGCCGCGCTGGGGCAGACGACACTCGCACCCTCGGCGGTGGCGCTGGATCTCGGCAGTTTGTCCAAACGGTTCGCGGTGCCCAAAGCCATGACGGATAAGGATCTCGCCGAGGTTGAGCGACGCTTCACCCGCAGTGCGGTGCTCGCCGAGCAAAGCGGCTTCACGGGCGTGGAGATCCACGCCGCGCATGGTTACCTGCTCAGCCAGTTCCTGTCACCGCTGACCAACCGGCGGCAGGATCAATGGGGCGGCAGCATTGAAAACCGCGCCCGCTTATTGGTGCGCATTGTGCGCTCGGTGCGCAGCGCGGTCTCGCCCGGCTTTGCCGTGGCGGTCAAGCTGAATTCAGCCGATTTCCAGCGCGGCGGCTTCGATGCCGACGATGCCAGGCAGGTGGTCGAGATGCTCAATCCGCTGGGCGTCGATCTGGTCGAGTTGTCGGGCGGGAGCTACGAGGCGCCGGCGATGCAGGGGCAGGCACGCGACGGGCGCACGCTGGCGCGCGAAGCCTACTTCCTGGAGTTCGCGCGTGATATCGCGGCGATCGCGCAAATGCCCCTGATGGTGACCGGCGGCATTCGCCGCCGCGAGGTGGCCGAGCGGGTGGTCCACAGCGGCGTCGCGATGGTCGGCATGGCGACGGCCTTGTCCATCGCGCCGAACCTGCCGCGCGACTGGCTGGCGGGGCGCGACGACGCGCCGATGCTGCGCCCGATCGCCTGGAAGAACAAAGTGCTCGGATCGCTGGCCAACATGGCGGTCGTCACGTTTCAGCTCAGGCGTCTGAGCCGGGGGCGTGCCGCCGATCCCGCCGTCTCGCCGCTCAGGGCGCTGATGCTGGGCCAGCTCGCGACTGCCTGCCACACGCGTCGCTACCGTCGGTGGCGCGCGGCCCTGAGCGCCGCTCAAACCTCGAAGTAACGCAACCCCAGCGCGCCCTTGACCTCCGAGAGCGTCTGCGCGGCCACCTCGCGCGCGCGCATCGTGCCGCGCCGCAGAATGGCCAGCACCTCGGCGCGATCCTGTGCAAACTCGGCGCGGCGCGTGCGGATCGGCGCGATCAGCGCCTGCAGCCGTTCGTCGAGCATGCGCTTGAGGGCGGTGTCGCCCAGCCCGCCCCGCCGGTAATGCGCCTTGAGCTCGGCCAGTTTCGCGGCGTCCGGCTCGAATGCGTCGAGGAAGGCGAACACGACGTTGCCTTCGACCTGCCCAGGGTCGCTCACGCGCAGGTGGTTCGGGTCGGTATACATCGCGTTGACCGCCCGGGTGATTTCGTCGGGCGTGGCGCCCAGCGTGATCGCATTGCCCAGCGATTTGCTCATCTTGGCGCGGCCGTCGACGCCGGGCAGCCGCGCGACCTGCGAGAGCACGGCCTCGCACTCGACCAGCACCGGTTGTGCGACCGTATGATTGAAGCGGCGCACCAACTCGTTGGTCTGCTCGATCATCGGTAACTGGTCATCGCCGACCGGCACATGGGTCGCCTTGAACGCGGTGATATCGGCCGCCTGACTGACCGGATAGGTCAGAAAGCCGGCCGGGATATCGCGCTCGAAGCCGCGCAGACGCATTTCCTCCTTGATGGTCGGATTGCGCTCGAGGCGAGCCACCGTCACCAGGTTCAACAGATACTGGAACAGCTCGGCCAGCTCCGGCACCTGCGACTGAACGACGATCGTCGACAGGGCCGGATCGATCCCGACGGCGAGATAGTCGAGCGCGACCTCGAGCACATTCCCGGTGACTTTCTGGTGGCGCCCGACATTGTCTGTCATGGCTTGCGTATCGGCCAGCAGCAGGAATTGGCGGGCCTCATGCTGAAGCGCGACACGCGCGCGCAGCGAGCCGGCATAATGGCCCAGGTGCAGCGGGCCGGTGGTCCGGTCGCCGGTCAGGATAATGGGTCGGGGTGTCGATGTCATGGCTGCAATGCTCCGGTTGATGACACCGCCAGCCACGCGCATGCAGAAACGAAAATGCCGCCAGGACTGGCGGCATCGTGCTTTCGATAGATGTGAACGAACGGGCCGCCGGATTCAGGCGCGCCACCAGCGATAGAGATTTTGCGTGGTCGGTTCGCGGTTCATGGGATGAGTATAGCGCGGCGGCAGCGCGCCCGCACGAACATCAATCAGCGAAACCGTGCCAGGGACGGATTGGTGATCGGCTGCTCGGGCAAATTCAGTATGCCCGGCAACGCGCTCAGATGCGGCAGGCCATCGAGACTGGCCCAGCGTCCATCGCCGGTTTTGTAAATGATGGCCGGCGTGCCGTCGAATCCGAACGACGTGAACAGTTTGGCGTTGGCGTCGAGCTTGGCCTTCGTCGCCGCCGGTACCTTCGCCAGTGGCGCGATGCCGCCCGATTCCTTTTCCTCCGAGAATTTCGTCTCGAGCTCATGCAGCAGTGCAGGGCCGTTGGCTGCCTGCAGCAATGCCGCGGCCTTGCCGGCGGAGTCCGGTTTCAGAAAACCCATGGGGATCCAGTGCACCTGCAAACCGGCCGCCTCATAGGGTTGGAGAGCTTCCCAGGTGTAATGGCAGAAGATGCAATTGGGATCCATGAAGACGTAAATCGTCGATTTGACGTGAGCGCCCGAGGCGCCCTCGACGATCGCCGGGGCGTGCTCGAACGATGCGGCAGCCGAGGCGGGCATGTAATTCGGCGGCGGCTGCGTCGCGGCGATGGCCAGGCAAGATACCGCGCCAGTTGCGGCGATAGCGGTGATAGCGGCAAGTTTCATAAATCTCAACATAAACGGCTCCGATTCGATGCGAAGTGAACTTTACCACCGAGCGCGATGACCCGTTTGGCGCGGCTGCACCGTTGGCTTGCGCACCCGGGCCGGGCCGCTGCGACGCCGGCTACCACGGCAGGCGCTGGCCGTCGTAGGCCCAGAAGCTGCCGGTCTCGTGAGCGGGCAAGCCGTCGAGCACCCGCAGCAGTTCACCGGCCGCCTGCGTCGCCGGCCGCTTGTTGCGCGCCATCTGGAAAGGCGCCGATAGTGGCGAGTCGACGGTGCCGGGGTGAAGCGCTGCCACCACCGTCTGCGGGTGCGTGCGCGCCAGCTCGATGGCCGCCGTCTTGAGCATCATGTTCAGCGCGGCCTTGGAGGCGCGATAGCCATACCAGCCGCCCAGGCGATTGTCGGTGATGCTGCCGACCTTGGCCGACAGCACGCCGACGAGACTGCGCTCGTGCCGCGCGAGCAATGGCGAGAAATGCGCCAGCGCCACGGCCGGACCGAAGGCGTTGATCGCGAAGCTGGCCGTCAGCTGATCGTAGTTGAGCTGGCCCAGCCGCTTTTCCGGCAAGCCATGCGCGCCGTGCAGCATGCCGGTGGCAATGATCAGCAAATGCAGGGGCCCCTGCTCGCGCAATTGGGCAGCCGCATTTGCGATGCTCGCTTCGTCTTCGAAGTCCACCGCAGGCATGCCGTGCCGGCTGAGCGTCAGCACCTGGGCGCAGCGCGCATCACGCTGGAGATGGGCGACCATCGCCGCGCCGATCGCGCCGGACGCGCCGATGACCAGCGCGCGATAGTTCGGTGGCAGGGAGTGCATCGTGTCCATGGCGTGAGTCGTCGTCGAGAGGTTCATAGGTCGCCCAGGCGCGAGCGAATCCCGGCAGCCTGCGCGTGCAGCGCTTCACGCTGCTCGTCGGGCATTTTCTGCAGTTGCCGGTACACCATGCCCAGGCGCGGGTTACGGCCCAGCGTAGCGGTGTGGCGCACGAAAAAATCCCAGTACAGCGCATTGAACGGGCACGCTTGCGCGCCCAGCTTCTGTTTGTGATCGTAGGCGCAGCCGTCGCAGTAATCGCTCATGCGATGGATATATGCGCCGCTGCTGACATACGGCTTGGTGGCGATCAGGCCGCCGTCGGCCCATTGGCTCATGCCCAGGGTATTGGGCAGCTCCACCCATTCGAAGGCATCGATATACACGCCCAGATACCAGCCGTGCAGCGCTTGCGGATCCAGGCCGGCGAGCAGCGCGAAATTGCCGATCACCATCAGGCGCTGGATATGATGGGCATGGGCCGTTTGCAGCGACTGGCCGATCGCCTGTTGCAGGCAGCGCATGCGCGTCTTGCCGCTCCAGAACCAGTCGGGCAATGGGGTGTGATGGTCGAGCGCATTGCGCTGTTCATACCCGGGCATCTGCGACCAATAGATGCCGCGCACGTACTCGCGCCAGCCGATGATTTGGCGGATGAACCCCTCGGCCGCGGCCAGCGGCGCATCGCCGCTGCGGTAGGCTGCCTCGGCGCGCCTGGCCAGTTCGAGCGGATCGAGCATTTTCACGTTCAGTGCGAATGACAGCAACGAGTGGAACAGGCGCTGGGCGCGGCTGCTCATCGCGTCCTCGAAATCGCCGAAGTGGCGCAGCGTGGTCTGCATGAAAGCCTCCATGCACATCAGCGCCTCGTCGCGACTGACCGGCCAGCGCATGTGCCCGGCCTGCGGGTCGCCGAAACTGGCAACACCACAGCGCTGCAGCATCTCCCATAGCTCGCGGTGATCGTGCACCGGGCGCGCGTCGACCGGCTCGGCCGGCGAGCCCGGCCAAGGCTTGCGGTTGTCGTGATCGAAATTCCACTGCGCGCCTTCGGGCTTGCCCTGCGCGTCGAGCAACAGCGCAAAGCGCCGCCGCATGTGCCGATAGAAATGTTCCATCAGCCACTGCTTGCGCCCGGCGAACAGCTCGGCCATCTCGGTGCGCGTGGTCAGAAAATGCTCGCTGTCGACTTGCGCCGTCGTCAACGATTGCTGCGCCGCCCAGGCCCGCAGCTGTTCGTCGAGCCGCCATTCGTCGGGGGCTTGCCATTCGACATGCCGGGCCTGGTAGTGCCGCGCCAGCGCGGTGAGGTTCTCCGTGATCGATTGGCGGTTGCTCGCGTCATCCAGCGCGATGTAGCGCACGCGGTGCCCGGCGGCGCGCAGCTGCCGGGCGAAGTCGCGCATCGCGGCAAAGATGGCCAGGATCTTTTGCGCATGATGCAGCACGTAGTCGGTTTCCTGCCGTACCTCCATGAGGACGTAAATCACCTGCGGATCGACGGTTCGGAACCACGAGTGCCGGGGGTTGAGCTGGTCGCCGAGAATCAGGCGAAGAGTGTTGCCGGTGCTGCTCATGGCGCGCTCCATCGTTGCCGGTAGGTGCCCTGCGGGTCGTGCTCCGCGGCCTGTTTGTCGAGATTGAAGCGGCGTCCGCCGCGTGGGTCGTTGCCCCGGCCCGCGATATACAGCCAGTTGCCCTGGTTGCTGTAGACGTCGTAATCGAGCAGCTGCGACTCGAACCAGGCGGCGCCGGCGCGCCAGTCGCCTCCCAGCTCATGCACCAGGTAGCTCGCGCTCACCTGGCGCAGCCGGTTGCTCATATAACCGGTCGCCGTCAACTCGCGCATCGCCGCATCGATCAGCGGCGCGCCGGTCGATGCCTGGCGCCAGCGCTCGAGGGCCCGCGCATCATGCGGATGGTTTTTCGGACGGCGTGGCGCCGCGCTCAGTCCGCGCTCGCGATACAGCTTCGCGCCATGCTGCAGATGCACGAAGCGAAAGTAATCGCGCCACAGCAACTCGAACCACAACCAGTAGCTGCCGTCGCTGGCCCCATGCGCGGCCTCGAACCGGCGCAGCTCGGCGACGATGCGCCGCACCGAGAGTGCGCCGGTGGCGAGCCAGGGCGACCATTTGCTGGAGAAATCCACGCCGCACAGCGCGTTGCGGGTTTGCTTGTAGGTGACGGGCAGCCCGCGCGCCAGGTAGCGCGCCAGATGCGCGAGCCCGGCGGTCTCGCCGCCGTGCCACCCGGGATGGCCGTAGGGAAACGATGCGCGCGCATCGGCCGGGCGAGCGGCGCCGGCCGGCGCCGCCACGCGCAGCGATGCAGGCGGCGCAAAGCCGGGCGGCCAGGGCGGCAGCGCCGTGGGCGGCGGCAACGGCGCGGGCGGCGCGAGTTCCAGCCGTTCCACCGCTTGCCGAAACGGCGTGAAGCTTGCGGGCAGCGCCTGCACCGGCCAGGGCAGGCTGGCAGGGTCGAGCAGGGTGCTTTGCCAGACGGTGCGCACCGTCAGCCCGGCGGCGCGCAGCGCAGCGACTTCCGCCTGTTCCTGCGGCGCGGCGATTTCTTCGCACACTACGGCGCTGGCTCCCACCGCGCGCGCCAATTGCGGCAGCGCGGTCGCGGGCGGCCCGGCGCATATCAGCAACGGACAATTCAGCCGTGCCAGTTGGCGCTCGAGGTCATGCAACGCATCGGCCAGCCAGGCTCGGCGATGCGGCCCCATGCGCGCGAAGCCCCACGGTGTGATTTCGTCCGGATCCGGCAGGCAAACCACGGGCAGCAGGTAGCGCGGCTCGCCGGCACACGCCGTGTGCAAGGCTGGCTGGTCATGCAGCCTGAAGTCATTGCGAAACCAGAACAGGACCGTGCTCATGCGTCGCTCCTGCCGCCGCCGGCGCGTTTGTGCTCATGGCGGCAGCGCTCGGAGCAGTACTTCACTTCGGTCCAGACGTTGCGCCACTTCTTGCGCCAGGCGAAGGGCAAGCCGCAGTGCTGGCAAAGCTTCTCGGGCAAGTGCGGTTTTTTATGCATGGTTAGAAGTCCAGACTTTGCTGCCTGGCTTCGACCCCGGTCGCTGCCGAACTCGAGCGCCGTGGCCGCCGGCCAGTGTCGCGCTGCAGGCGCGAGCCGTGCTTTTCGACGATGCCCGCCTTGGCCGCGCGCACCTCCGGCCGAGCCCGCAGCGCGTGCACGCGTGCCTTGGCGATGCGCGTCGCGTTCTCCAGGTCGACCGGCGGCACGGGAATCTCCTCGCCCACGCGCACCCCGCAGCGCGCCTGCAGGTCGGCCGGCATCAGCCACGGCTGCCACAGCCAGGCATCCGGCACCCGACGCATGGACGGCAGCCAGCGGCGCACGAAATGGCCTTGCGGATCGTGGTCCCGCGCCTGCTTGATGGGGTTGTAGACGCGCGTTGTGTTGATGCCGGTGGTGCCGGCCTGCATCTGCAATTGGCTCCAGTGAATGCCGGGCTCATAGTCGAGGAACTGGCGCGCCAGCCACAGGCCCACTGGCCGCCAATGCAGCCAGAGCGGATAGGCCGCCACCGACACCAGCATCGCCCGCATGCGGAAGTTGAGCCAGCCGGTCTCGCGCAGCATCGCTACGCAGGCGTCGACCATCGGCCAGCCGGTGCGTCCGGCCACCAGGGCTTCGAAGTGCGCGTCGTCCCATTCGTCCTCGCGCAAGCCGTCGTATCCCCGGTGCAGGTTCCGGTATTCCATTGCCGGCTCGGATTCGAGTTTCTGGATGAAGTGGCAATGCCAGTGCAGCCGGCTCACGAACGCGGCCAACCCCTGCCGCTGCCAGCTCGCGCCGGGCGCCTCGCATGCCTCGAGCTGCCGCATGCGCTGTTCGGTGGTTTGCACCACCTCGCGCATGCTCAGGCAACCCAGGGCCAGATAGGGCGAGAGTCTGGAGCAGGCGGTGGCTGCCCCCAGCGGCGAGGAGATGCCGCCGCGGTAGCGCTGGCTGCGCTCTTGCAGAAACGCCTGCAATACCTGCAACGCGAGAGTGCGCCCGCCGCGCTGGCGCCGCGGCGGGTCGTGCTCGGCCAGCCCCAGCGCCTGCGGGTCGGGCCAGGGCTGCGGTGACCACGGCAGCGCGCGACCCTGCAGGCTGCCCGGGGCAGGCGCAGGCAGACAGGGCGCATGCATATGCGCCTGCCACCGCGCGTGCCAGACGTCGCGCGTGGGCAGGCGTCGCACCACGCCGTGTTGCGCCCATTCCTGCCACGTCACCCTATGCTGGACACACCAGCCGGCCACCGCCCGATCGCGTGCAAACGTATGGCCGTTGCCGGTCTCCTCGTGCGACAGCAGGCGCTCGAACGGGCTGGCCGCATGCAGGCGTGCCAGCACCTCGGTGAGCTCGCCCACGGCGATCTGCAGTTCGGCGCCGCACTGCCGCAATTGCCGGTACAGGTCGCGCAGACTCTCCCGCAGAAAAAGGTAGTGCTGCAACGCGCAGTCGGGCTGCGACCAGAGCGACGGCTCGACGACGTACAGGCAGAGCAGCGGGCCGCGCTGCGCGGCGTCGATCAGCGGCGCGTGGTCGTGTACCCGCAGGTCGCGCTTGAACCAGACGACCGAATAGCTCATGAGGCGGGTCTCAGTGTGCGGATGGGCATGGGGTGCGCCGATGCCCGCTCAGCGCAGTTGCAAACCTTCATGGCGGGCCAAGCTCTCCATGGCCGACTCGAACAGCACCCGGGCCGCGCCGGCAACCTGCTGCAGATACGCATGCAGTTCGGCATCCGCGTCGTTGCGGTTGACGCAGCTCGCGCTGTAGGCCTCGAAGCTCGAGACCTGCATCAACAGTTCGGCGACATGGCGCGGACATTCGCAGGCCAGCGTCGGCGGCAGGCCGGCGATGGCGGTCAGGGTGGCGTCGTCGTAGCGGCGTGGCGGCATCGCGACGTGCGGCTCGATGGGCGCACGCGCTTGCGCGGCACTGGCTGCCGACGGCGTTTGCATCGACGCCAGCCACGCGCCGAGCGCCTCGTCGCCGGCCGCCTCGCGCACCGCGACGACGCCCGCCTGCGCAAAGGCCTGCGTCGCTGCTCTGCCGGCAAAGCGATAGATCACCGCGACCCGAGGCATGCCCCAGGCGCGTCGGGCGGCCTGCAATTCGGCCGGCACGTCATCGTGCAATGCCGGCGCATGCCAGATCAGCAGGTCGGCGCTGCCCTGCGCGGCCTGTGCCGCTTGAGCCAGCGAGTCGAACGCGGCGACGACCCGCGCGGGCTTCGCCAGGCCTTGCGACACGGCTGGACGCTGCAGGCGTGCGGCCAGCGCCGGACCCACCACCACCATCCGCATCGCCGCCGCCGGGCGCGCGGTGCCCTGCAATGAACCTGGCTGGTTGATGAGCTCCTGCAACTGCTTCGTGCTCAAGCCGGCAATGGTGCCGATGCCATGCCCCTGATCGGTCAGTTGCCGCAGCAGGATCACGCGCTCGACGTCGGCTGGCGCATACAGACGGTGCCCCGACGGCGCGGTGGCAGGCTGCACCGCCCGATGGCGCTGCTCCCAGATGCGCAGCGTGGCCACCGGCATGCGCGCCAGGCGCGCCACGGTGCCGCTGCGAAATGTCGTTGCCGAGGATGCTCCCGGAGGTACATCCGTCCTTGCCGCCGGCTGTCGCTTGGGTCGATTCATGGTAATGTTGAGTTGATTTTGAGTTATTTTACACAGATAAATACAACAAAGTCGCGCCTATTGAGTTGTATGTGAATTCAATTTAACGGAATTTGCCATGCCAGAAGAAACCCCTTCGACACCCCCCACGCTTTACTACGACGGGGCCTGCCCGGTCTGTTCGCGGGAGATTGCGATGTATCGGCGGCAACCGGGCGCCGACGCGGTACGGTGGATCGATGTCACGCATTGCCCAGCCGAGGCGCTCGGCCCTGGCCTGACGCGCGAGGCTGCGCTGGCCCGGCTGCATCTGCGCCGCGCCGACGGCAGCCTGGTCAGCGGCGCGGCGGCGTTCACGACGCTTTGGCTGAACTTGCCGCGCTGGGCGTGGCTCGGCCGCCTGCTTGGCAACCGGCCGGTGTTGTGGATACTCGAGCCCGGTTATCGCGTGTTTCTGAAGGTGCGGCGCAGCTGGCGTCGCGCCGCGTGAGTCTGGCGGCAGCCCGCTAGGTGACCCGCCGCGGCTCCGTGTATAGCGGCAACACGTCGTGCTCGATCATCGCGATGGCGCGGCTGGCCGCAGCGCATGGCGTGGCCGGTTTTCGCAAGATCGGCAAGCGCGCGCCCGATGGCCGTTACCCGTGGCTGGCCAGCGAGGGCATGTTGCGCCTGTGGCAAGTCGCCGACCAGGCGCATCTGGTGGTCGAGCTGATGCCGTATCCGCGCAGCCCGGACCCTCGATTCCTGCGCGACATCGGCCAGTTGGCCGAGCGCTTCCCGCACGCCCGGATCGTCCTCGACCATTGCGCGTGGCCCGCGCCGATCGGCGCACCCAGCTATGGCTTCGACGCCTCGTATGCCGCCCTGGCCAGGCATCGCAATGTCTATCTGAAGGTGACCACCGAGAACTTCGCGCGGGTGCATTACGACAAGGCTTTGATGCGGGGGCAAGTCGAGCGCGCCGTGCATCTGTTCGGCGCCGGGCATGTGATGTGGGGCTCCGACATGGGCGACACGATGATTCCGTATGCCGACATGGTCAACCATGCGCTTGCAGCCACCGCCGGCCTCAGCCCGCAGGCGCGCAAAGACGTGCTGGACGAAACCGGTCGCCGTGTTTACGCTGCCGGGCGCTGAGGGCGGCGCCCGCCATTTATGACTTGAGCCCATCGGCGGATTTGCCTACCATGCTGACCAGCACAGTCAACTTGTCATGCATGAGGGATCTATGTTCAAGCGCTTTATTGCATTGCTGCTATTGGCCGGCGCGCTGTTGTCGCTGGCCGGCTGCAACACGGTGGCCGGTTTCGGTCAGGATATTTCGGATTCGGCGCGCACGGTGCAGCACGCGCTATAAGTCTGTGAACGGGCCCGCTCGCAGGGCGCCGGAGGGACCGATATGGCGGCAACGCCGAACGACGACCTTCTGAGAATTTCCGAGGCCGACGCCGCGCATGCGCTGGCGAGCCTGCCGGTGCCGTTTGCCGTACTGTTCGAGCGGGGCGATGTGTCGGTGGAACTGTTCGCGCCACGCGGGACCGACACGCAGTCGCCGCACGCGCGCGACGAGTTGTACATCGTCTCGTCGGGTTCGGGCACCTTTCGCCGCACCGACGAGGTATGCACCTTTACCGCCGGCGACGTGCTGTTCGTGCCGGCGCACGTCGAACATCGCTTCGAGACCTTCAGCGCCGACTTTCGGGCCTGGGTCATTTTCTTTGGGCCCGAGGGCGGCAAGCCCACCTGAGCGTGGTGCCGGCGAGTGATCCCGTGACGCCGCGCGGTCAGCGCGCCGTCGGCCGAGTCGCCCCGGTCGTGATGCCATTGCCGTCCGTGCGAAAAATCGTCGTCAGAAACTCCCGCATCGCGCTCATGCGCCCACTGGCGCGCAGGTCGCGATGGATCATCATCCATAGCTCGCGCGACAGGACGTGATGGCCCGGCTCGACGCGCCGCAGACGGGCGTCGCCATCGCCGACGAAGGTCGGCAGCACCACCACGCCGAGCCCCTGGCAGGCGGCCATGTACTGCACGTTCATGCTGTTGCTGGCCAGCGCGGGCGGCTGGCCGGCAAAGGTGGCGCGCAGCCATTTCGTCATGGCGAGGTGCGACCACGAATCGTCGCCGGCCAGATAGGGCAGGGTGCGCCAATCCTGGTCGGCGCTCGAGACGTCGGCCGCGACATACGCGGCAAACGGCAGGCCGCCGAGCGGTTGCGCGATGTACTCGCCTTCTTCTTCCCGGGTCGGTGCGGCCATGCGCACGGCGATGTCGGCGTCGCGGCGCGACAGGTTGACGTAATTCACCCCGACGATGAGTTCCACGCAAAGCTTCGGGTATTGCGCCAAAAACGCCTTCAGACGCGGTGCGATCCAGTAGGAGGCCAATGTCTCCGGCACTGCCACCCGCACCGTGCCTGACAGCTGTTCGGCCTGTTTTCCCACCCCCTCGGCCTGCCGCGCGAAGCCCAGCATCGCCTGTTCGACCGGCAAGGCGCTCGCCAGCAGGCGCTCGCCCTCGTCCGTAAGCAGATAGCCGGTTTGCCGTCGCAGGAACAGCGTCAGGCCCAGCGCCTGTTCCAGCGCATCGATGCGGCGCGAGACCGTTGCCGGGCTCACTGCCAGCTCGCCGGCGGCCGGCGACAGGCCGCCGCTGCGAGCCACCGCCAGGAAATATCGCAGATCGTTCCAGTCATTCATTTTTGAAAAATGATATTCAATTTATTTGAGTATATTTTCAAATTCGAAAAACAAATAATACCCCTGTCTTCGCTAACAGGGAGTCATCATGAAAAAGAGCCTGGTTTATCTGACACTCGTTTTGAGCACGCTTTTCTGGGGCGCCAACTTCAATCTCGGCAAATACGTCGTGCATGCAATGGACCCGCCGGCCGCGGCCGCCTGGCGGTTCATTACCGCGGGCGCGGTAATGGCGGCCTACACGTTTTACAAGGAGGGGATCGACTGGGCGGGCATGCGCCGCAATCTGGCACCGCTGGTCGTGATGGCGCTGCTCGGCATCTTCGGCTTCAACGTGGCGTTTTTCTATGGGCTGCAAACGACCTCGTCGGTCGACGGCTCGCTGATCATGACGCTCAACCCCACCATCACCGTGGTGCTCACCGCGCTGGTGATCGGCGACCGGATCTCGTGGCGCCAGGTGCTGGGCCTCGCGCTCAGTTTCACCGGCGTGGTGACGGTGGTCACCGGCGGCGCGTGGAGCATGCTGGCGCATTTCACCCTTGGCCGCGGCAATGGACTGATTCTGCTCGGTAACCTGTGCTGGGCCGTCTACAGCATCGTCGGCAAGCGCTTCATCCGGCAACTGTCGGCGCTGCAGACCACCGCGGCGACCATGCTGATCGGCGGTGCGGCAATCACCGGCCTGGCCATGGCCACACACGGCGGCACGCTGCCGGTGCCGGCCGCGCCGAACATCGCGGCGCTCGCGGTGATGGCCCTGTTCGGCTCGGTGATGGCCTATCTGTGGTGGAACAACGGCATCCGCACCATCGGCCCGGCGCGTACCGCGGTGTTCTTCGACCTCGTGCCGATCTTCACGATGGTCATCGCCATCAGCCTCGGCGAGCATGTGACCCTGGCGCAAGGGCTCGGCGCGGTATTCGTGATCGGCGGCGTGCTGTTTTCGTCCGGCGCGCTGGACCGGCCGGCCGCCCCCGCCCAGACGCGTCTGGCGCCGTCGGGCGGGCAGCGGACGTGCTAGAGCATTTGTGCACCCAAGGTGCCGCGGATGCGCGGGCGGAATATGACGGCGGCACGCGCAACGGCCGCCTCAATCGCCTTCATCTGCGGGCGAATTGGTCTTGAACCGATAGGTTGGCGTGAAACGGTCAATGCCGGCATACTCGCGCACTTGTTCGGGCGCTGGCGAGACTTTGTTGCGCACAGGATCGGCTTCCGGTGCTCCAAAGGCCAGTCTGGCTGGAATCACGCCAACCCAAACCGGCCAGTCTGGATTGTCTGTCTCCTTATCCGGGAATTCGTCTCGAGCTTTGGCGGAGACGGTACTTAATCGAATGCG
This sequence comes from Pandoraea sp., assembly GCF_004297875.1. Taxonomy (GTDB): domain Bacteria; phylum Pseudomonadota; class Gammaproteobacteria; order Burkholderiales; family Burkholderiaceae; genus Pandoraea. The sequence continues at coordinate 56,811 of NZ_SCSK01000037.1, forward strand.
CATCACGACTACAGCGCGCATTTCGCTGTCGGTGACGGGGCGCAGTGTTTCCCATCTGCCTGCGACGACATGGTCGACAAACGCTCGCATCGCAAATTTCTTCTGCTCGGGATCGTTCACAACCTCGCAACGTCCCTGCACAACAACAGACCGGTAGTTATACGAGTGGTTGAACGCACTATGACCTAGCAGGCTGTTGAAAAGCGCCTCGTCACGAAGAGCGAAGCAATGTTCAGGAGTGTTTTGCGTGCGATTTTCCGCTGAAATCCAGATGCGCCGACCAGCCCGCGCAGGCAGTT
>NZ_SCSK01000038.1 GCF_004297875.1 Pandoraea sp.
ACTGCACCCGGAGCAGTTCGAGGCGGCCTGCGCCAGGGCCGGCCAGCCACTCACGCTGCGGCGCCACGCCGGCTACGACCATGGCTATTACTTCATCTCGACCTTCATGGCCGATCACATGGCGCATCACGCCGCCATTTTGTGCCGGTCCTGAGCGACATCGCCAACGCTGTTACCAAAGCACAGGGCGATTGCACCGGTTGGTGCAATCGCCCTGTCTGTTTGCGTTGGTTCGAACGAAAGAGTCAATGCCCCGGCTTGCGGGTCAACGCTTTGTTGCCAATGTCGCGGCGGTATTGCATGCCGTCGAAATGGATCTGATTGACCACTTCATAGGCGGCGCTTTGCGCGCCCCGCACCGAGTCGGCCAGACCGACCACGCACAGCACCCGTCCGCCGCTGGTGCGCAGTTGCCCGTCGTCCCCTTTCTGGGTGCCCGCATGGAATGTCACGCATTCATCGGTTTCGGCCGGAATGCCGGTGACCAAGTCGCCCTTGCGCGGATCGTCGGGGTAGCCGTGGGCGGCCAGCACCACGCCCAGCGCGGTGCGGCGGTCCCAGTCGAGGGTGACGGTATCGAGCGTGCCGGCGATGGCGTGCTCGACCACCCTGGAGAAGTCGCCCTTCAGACGCGCCATGATCGGCTGCGTTTCCGGGTCGCCCATGCGGCAGTTGAATTCGAGCGTCTTGGGGTTGCCCTGGGCGTCGATCATCAGGCCCGCGTACAGGAAGCCGGTATAGCGGATGCCATCGCTTTCCATGCCGCGCACGGTCGGCAAAATGATCTCGCGCATGACGCGCGCATGAATCTGCGGCGAGACGATCGGCGCTGGCGAGTAGGCGCCCATGCCGCCGGTGTTCGGGCCGGCGTCGCCGTCGAGCAGGCGTTTGTGATCCTGGCTGGAGGCCAGCGGCAGCACGTTCTTGCCATCGACCATGACAATGAAGCTGGCTTCCTCGCCGTGCAGGAATTCCTCGATCACCACCCGCGCTCCGGCGTCGCCCAATTTATTGTCGGCCAGCATCATGTCGATCGCGTCATGCGCCTGCTCGACACTCATCGCCACCACCACGCCCTTGCCGGCGGCCAGGCCGTCGGCCTTGACGACGATCGGCGCGCCCTTGGCATCGATATAGGCGTGGGCGGCCGCGGCATCGGAGAAGGTTTGATATTCGGCAGTCGGAATGCCATGACGCTGCATGAACGCCTTGGCGAAATCCTTGGAGCTCTCGAGTTGCGCGGCCTCCCTGGTCGGGCCAAAGATTTTCAGGCCGCGCGAACGGAACAGATTGACGATGCCGGCGGCCAGCGGCGCTTCAGGACCGACCACGGTCAGGTGGATGTTCTCGCGCGCGGCGAACTCGACGAGGACCTTCGGGTCGGTGATGGGAACGTTGAGCAGGCGGTCGTCGCTGGCTGTGCCGCCGTTGCCCGGCGCCACATAGATGCGTTGAATGCGCGGCGACTGCGCGAGTTTCCAGGCTAGCGCATGCTCGCGCCCACCGGAGCCGACAACAAGAATCTTCATGAATTTCCCGCGAATCAATGCGGTGCCCGCTAACGGGGCACCGCGGCTTATCGATCGTTATTCTGGCGCATGACCGACGCCTGGCCTATCCGCCGATCAGGCCTCGTCGATCACTGCATTGGTATATACGTCCTGCACGTCGTCCAGATTTTCCAGCGCATCGAGCAGCTTCTGCATCTTGACGGCGTCGTCGCCAGTGAAGGTGACTTCGCTCTGCGGCTTCATCGTGACTTCGGCAATCTCGGCCTTGAACCCGGCACCCTCGAGGGCCGCCTTGACGGCCGAAAAATCGTGCGGCGCACAAATGACTTCGAAGCTGCCGTCCTCGTTACTGGTGACATCCTCGGCCCCGGCTTCGAGCGCGGCTTCCATCAGGGCGTCCTCGGGCGTGCCCGGGGCGAACAGGAACTGGCCGCAGTGCTTGAACATGAACGCTACCGAGCCTTCCTGGCCGAGATTGCCGCCGTGCTTGGAGAAGGCGTGCCGCACCTCCGCGACGGTACGAATGCGATTGTCGGTCATGCAGTCGACGATCACTGCCGCGCCGTTCAGGCCGTAGCCTTCATAGCGGATTTCTTCGTAATTGACGCCGTCCAGGCCCCCGACGCCGCGCTGGATGGCGCGCTGGATGTTGTCCTTGGGCATGTTGGCATCGGTCGCCTTGTCCATCGCCAGGCGCAGGCGCGGATTGGCGTCCGGGTCGCCGCCGCCGAGTCTGGCCGCGACGGTGATTTCCTTGATCAGACGGGTCCAGATCTTGCCTCTTTTGGCGTCTGTCGCCGCCTTCTTATGCTTGATGTTGGCCCATTTCGAATGCCCAGCCATGTCGTATTCCCCAAAAATCAGTCGTGCGGACGGCGCCGAGGGACGAGGGCCGCCCCGTCGCGCATCCGTGAAACCGGTATTTTACCGAGGATAGCTGTGCCCGGCGCCTTTTTTGCTCGCTGGCGCCAGAATCACCCGGCCCGCCGCTCGCCGCTCGCGGCAGGCGGGCGCCCGGTGTTGCGTTCGGCAGACAAGGCGGGGGCGGCGTGGCTGGCGAATCCGAGACGCCCGTCACGGTTTCGTAATTTAATGATGCGATTAACTTATAAATAAGGGTTTTTGCCCATGTCCTTACCTGGCCGACATCCTTACGATCTAGCTCCTGTGGTAGACCGGTCAACCAGAAGGCCAAAAAAGGCAAAACATGACCAAAAAAGTATTTGTGTCGGCGAACCGGCTATTCCACTGAGACCGTTGGGCGCGAAAATTTTGGAGACGAAATAGATGTTTCACCAAATAGTTACTCCAGTGGCCAATGCACTGCTGCCATCGTTTCTGGTAGCCGTCATTCCCATTGCAATCGTACTTATCATGCTGGGGGTCTTGCGTCGCCCGGCCTGGCAAGCGTCCATGGCGGGCCTGATCGCTGGCTTGATCATCGCTGTCGGCGTATGGAAGATGCCGGCGGGCCTGGCGCTCAACTCCGTGGCTTTTGGCGTGGTTTTCGCGCTTTTGCCCGTCATGTGGATCGTGTACGGCGCGCTGGTGCTGTATAACGTGTCGGTCAAGTCGGGGCGCTTCGATGCTTTCCGGCAATGGATGCTCGACCACATGCCGAACGACCGCCGGCTGGTGCTGCTGGTCGTTGCGTTCTCCTTCGGCTGTCTGCTCGAGGGGATCGCCGGCTTCGGCACGCCGGTGGCGATTACCAGCGCGCTGCTGATCGCCCTTGGCTTCCCGGCACTGGAAGCGCTGACCTACACCCTGATCTTCAACACCGCACCGGTGGCCTTCGGCGCCCTGGGCGTGCCGATCACGGTGCTGGGCGCGGTGACCAGCATGCCGCCCGGTCCGCTGGGCGCGATGGTCGGCCGTCAGTTGCCGCTGTTCGCCTTCCTCTTGCCGTTCTATGTCATCGGCCTGTACGGTGGATTCCGCTCGATTCGCAAGCTCTGGCCGGCCTTGACGGTGGCCGGCGGCAGCTTCGCGCTGGCGCAATTCGTCTCGTCCAACTTCATCAGCTATCAGCTGACCGACGTGCTGGCCTCGATGACCTCGCTGATCATCACCATCGCCTTTCTCAAGGTGTGGTCGCCCGAGCCCGATCCGAAATACCACATCGATCGCCCCGCGCGTCCGGCTGGCGCGGCCAAGATCGGTTACGGCGGCTGGCTGCCGTGGGTAGTCATCACGGTCGTCGTGATTTTCTGGGTCTACGCAAAGGTTTTCCTCATCGGCGATACGAAGGTGCTTTGGCCGGGCCTGAATCAGCAAGTGTTCATCACGCTGTATAACAAGCCTTATGCCGCCCTGTGGGACTTCCAGCCGCTTGGCACGGGGACTGCGATTCTGCTGGCCGCGATCATCACCGCTGTTCTGGTGAAGCTCCCGGTCAAGGACTTCATGGCCTCGCTGTGGGACGCCTGGGTGCAGATCCGCATTGCCGTGGCGACGGTGTGCATGATCGTTGGCCTGGCGTTCCTGCTCAACTATTCGGGCATCAGCTACACGCTGGGCATGGGTGTCGCTTCGGTCGGCGCGCTCTTCCCGCTGGTTTCTGCGTTCCTTGGCTGGGTTGCGGTTTTCCTGTCGGGCAGCGACACCTCGGGCAATGCGCTGTTCGGCAACCTGCAGGTCGTGGCGGCCAAGCAACTGGGCTTCGATCCGGTGCTGATGGCGGCGACCAATTCGTCGGGTGGCGTGATGGGCAAGATGATTTCCCCGCAGAACATCGCGACGGGCGTGTCCACCACCGGGCTGCGCGGCCACGAAGGCGTCGTGTTCGCGCGCACCTTCAAGCACAGCATTTTCCTCACGCTGTTGCTCGGGGTTGTGGTCTACTTGCAGCAACACGTGCTGAGCTGGATGATCCCGCATCTGCACTGACGCGAGCGTTCGCATAAACGCCTGAGTCAGGTGTTGCAAATTGGCGGATGGCTGCCCGGCAGTCATCCGCCAAAGCCGTTTGAAGCGGCGCAAAAAAAGCATCATCGCTTGCCCCGATGCGCATGGCTCGCTTCGCCAACCCACTTGACATGCCGTGATACGCCGCCGTATGCGGGGCGTCGTGGCCTTTTCGGACGATGAGCAAAATCGGCCAGTCTTCTTCCTTCACTTCGCCCGGCGCTGTGCATGGTGCCAAGCCGCTGTGGCTGAAATCGGCGCCATTCATATTTCTGCTGTTATGGTCGGCCGGGTTCACCATCGCCAAGATCGGCCTGGCCTATGTGAATCCGCTGACCTTCCTGGTGTTGCGCTACGCGCTGGTGTTGCTGGTGCTGCTGCCGCTGCTGGTAATCGTGCGCCCGCCCTGGCCAAAGACCGCGGCGGCCTGGCGGCATCTGGCAGTGGTGGGCCTGCTGATTCAGGCGGGCTATTTCAGTCTGTTCAATCTGGCGCTGCGCTTTGGCGCCTCGGTCGGCGGCGTCGCGCTGATCGTTTCGCTTCAGCCGATCCTGGTGGCGCTATTGGCGCCCTACATGAGCAACGAGCGGATCAGCAAGACGCGCTGGTTTGGCCTGGGCTTGGGCCTCGTGGGCGCCGCGCTGGTGATCCTGGCGCGCTCGGCGATCGAGGCGACGTCGGTGGTCGGTATTCTCTGCGCGCTGCTTGCGCTGGCCTGCATCACGGCCGGCACGCTTTACGAAAAGCGCTTTGGCTCACCGCATCATCCTGTGGTCGCCAATGCCGTGCAATATGCGGTCGGCCTGCTCGTGGTGTTGCCGCTGGCCTGGGCGTTCGAGCCGATGCACGTGCACTGGAGCGGCCCATTGGTTTTGTCGCTGGCTTACCTGGTACTCGCCAATTCGCTGATCGCCATCAGCCTGCTGCTGGTCATGATCCGGCATGGCGAAGCGTCGCGCGTGTCGGCATTATTTTTCCTGGTGCCGCCTGCGGCCGCATTGATCGCGTGGTTGATGATCGGCGAGCACATGCCGCCGCTGGCGTGGATCGGCATGGGTGTGGCCGGCGTTGGGGTGGCGCTGACGCGACGCTAGTTCTTGGTGCCGAACAGGCGATCTCCCGCATCACCCAACCCAGGCACGATATACGCATGCTCATTGAGCCGTTCGTCGAGCGACGCGACGTAGAGTTTGACGCGTGGATGCGCCTGGTGGAATACCGTGACGCCTTCCGGGGCAGCCACCAGGGCCAGAAACAGAATGGCTTCGTCGCTGACGCCGCGCTTCTTGAGCACGTCCACCGCATGCACGGCGGAATTCCCCGTGGCCACCATCGGATCGCACAGGATGAAAACGCGCTCGGCCAGATCGGGCAGCCGCACCAGGTATTCGACTGGCCGATGGTTGTCGTCGCGATACACGCCGATGTGGCCGACACGCGCCGACGGCACCAGATCGAGCAGGCCGTCGCTCATGCCGATGCCCGCGCGCAGCACTGGCACGATCGCCAGTTTCTTGCCGGCGATGACCGGCGCGTCCATCGGAACCAACGGTGTTTCGATGCGCTCGGTGGTCAGTGGCAGATCGCGCGTGATTTCGTAACCCATGAGCAGTGTGATTTCGCGCAGCAGGTCGCGGAAGGTGCGAGTGGACGTTTCCTTGTCCCGCATATGCGACAGCTTGTGCTGGATCAGCGGGTGGTCGCAGATGAAGAGATTCGGAAAGCGGGGGTCTTGTTTCATGGCGAGGGGCGCGCAAAAAAAGGCACAGGGGCAAGACGGCGAACCGGGTCGTCGCCGTGGGCCGATTTTAGCCCAAGCGTGACGGGTCGCCCAGCGCGTGCTCGGCGCGTTTGTCGGGATTCCCTTAGAATTTGCCGAGCAGGCACGCGATCTTTCTGGTTGTCCATGCGTGACGAGTCGCTCGTCGATGCGCGGGCCTGCCGGCAGGACGCGCTCACAAGACGTTTTCGCAAAAGGTCAGACCGATGAAACTCGATATCGAAGGCAAGCGCGCGCTGGTGTGCGGCGCCAGCAAAGGCCTGGGCCGCGGTTGCGCCGAGGCGCTCGCGGCCGAAGGCGTGCAGGTCACGATCGTTGCGCGCACTGCCGCGGCGCTCGAGGAGGCCGCCGCCGCGATGCGGGCGCGCCACGGTGCGGCAGTCACGGCCGTGGCGTGCGATATCACCACGCCCGAGGGGCGCGCCGCGGCGCTGGCGGCCTGCGGTGAGCCCGACATCCTGGTGACCAACGCGGGCGGGCCGCCCCCGGGCGACTTTCGCGACTGGACACGCGATGACTGGATTCGCGCACTGGACGCCAATATGCTGAGTCCGATCGAACTGATCAAGGCGACGGTCGACGGCATGATCGCGCGCCGCTTCGGACGCATCATCAATATCACCAGCTCCTCGGTCAAGGCGCCGATCGAAATTCTCGGACTGTCCAATGGCGCCCGCTCGGGACTGACCGGCTTTGTCGCGGGGCTCGCGCGCAAGACCGTGGCGCACAACGTAACGATCAACAACCTGCTGCCAGGCCAATTCGACACTGACCGCCTGGCGGCTACGCTCGCCGCGCGGGCCAAGCGCGAGGGTATCGCCCCGGGCGAGATTCGCGCGCACAGCGCGAGCCGTATTCCCGCACAGCGTTTCGGCACGCCCGAGGAATTCGGCGCGATGTGCGCATTTCTGTGCAGCGCGCACGCCGGGTATTTCACCGGGCAGAACGTGCTGCTCGACGGCGGCGCTTATCCCGGTACGTTCTAGCGCTCGACGTCCTTATTTTCGATTCCCTGATTTTTACCGACACAAACAGCGAGGAGCGGACATGAGCAAGGCAATTCGAATCAACCAGACCGGCGGGCCAGAGGTCATGCAGTATGTCGACGTCGAGGTCGGCGAGCCGGGGCCGGGCGAAGCCCGCGTGCGGCACCATGCGATCGGACTGAACTATATCGACGTTTATTTCCGCACCGGCCTGTATCCGCAACCGTTGCCCGCGGGCCTGGGCATGGAGGGTGCCGGCGTGGTCGAGGCGGTCGGCGAGGGCGTGAGTCACGTCAAGGTCGGTGATCGCGTCGCCTACGCTGGCCGGCCGCCGGGCGCCTATGCGCAGGTGCGGGTCATGCCTGCCGCGTTCCTGGTGGTGTTGCCCGATGCCCTGTCGTTCGAGCAGGGCGCGGCCATGATGCTGCAGGGCATGACGGCGCAGTATCTGCTGCGCCGCACCTATCCGGTCAAGGCGGGCGATACGGTTCTGATTCACGCAGCCGCCGGCGGTGTGGGCCTGATCGCGTGCCAGTGGGCCAAGGCGCTGGGCGCGACCGTGATCGGCACGGTTGGCTCGGACGCCAAGGCCGAACTGGCCAAGGCCAACGGCTGCGACCATCCCATCGTGTACACGCGCGAGAACTTCGTCGAGCGCGTCAAGGAAATCACGCATGGCGAAGGGGTGCCGGTGGTCTACGATTCGATTGGCAAAGACACCTACTTCGGCTCGCTCGATTGCCTGCGCCCGCTCGGCATGATGGTGAGTTTCGGTAGCGCCTCCGGTCCGCTCGATCCGATCAACGTACCGGATCTGGTATCGCGGGGATCGCTGTTTTTCACGCGACCGACGCTGTTCTCGTACATCGCCAGGCGCGCCGATCTCGAAATGACCGCGCGGGAGTTGTTCGATGTGGTGATCGGCGGCCAAGTGAAAATCGAGATCAACCAGCGCTATGCGCTGGCCGACGCCGCCCAGGCGCACCGCGATCTGGAGAGCCGCAAAACCACCGGGTCGACGATCCTGCTGCCTTGAGCTCGCAATTGGTCCAGCGCCGCGTTCGCTTCAGGCGCGCGGCGCGATGCCTGCCCGTTGCTGCGCCGCGCGCAGTACATGGGACGGCAGCAGTTTGAGCAGCCAGTGCACGGCCAGGGCGATGACGACCACGTCGTCCAGCAGGCCGATGGCCGGCACCAGCACGGAGATCGGATCGAACGGCCACACCGCATACAGCGCCAGCGCAGCCATCACTGGCCAAAGCCAGCGCGGTCGGTCCGGGTGCCGCAGGGCGTGCCAGAGCACGCGAAAATCCGTTCTGGCCAGGCGCCAGAGCCGCAAAATCCGAATACCCATTGTCGTCGTTCCTCGCTCGTGCGGTTGGGCGCACCCCGGTGCGCCGTGCATGACACTTTCAGCAGGTATACCAGACCTGGCGGCGGCCGTGTGGCGCCGGCGCCAAATCCCGCAGCGGATCCGCGAATTGCCCTGCCGCCCCGCTCGGGGGATAATTCCCGCAGCCCCGCGGTCTATCCCAATGCCCTGGACTCCCGATATTCGTCATGACAGATTCCCAAGACCCCAAGCAGCCTCAAACGCCCTCCCAGCCGGCGGCACCGTCGGCGGCTCCCTCCGAAGTCGATCCGGCCAGCGCGCATATCGCCAGCGACCATCCGGTGCCACCGCCGATCCAGGGCGCAGAGTCGAATGAACCGCCCTCGCGCGCCGCGCATCCGAGCGGTGCGCAGCCACCCGCGGAGCCGCCTGCGGCTGCGCCGTCTGCCCCCAGCGAAGCCCCGGGTGGCAGCGGCGGCAACACCGGCATGCCGTCTTATCTGTCGTCGGCCGACACGCCACTGGCGGTGTTGCGGCGCATCGTGACGGCGCGCTTTCGCGCCTGGTATGACCGGGCCGGGCAGCGGATCACGCAGCGCACGCTCAAGATCGGCATTTCCGCGCGCATCTTCCATCCCGAGCCCGGTTCCAAGGGGCTGCGCAGCAAGACGCTGCAATATCTCGAAGAGTCGATCGCACACTGGGTCATGTCGCGCGACGTGCTCGTCTTCATGATTCCGACGGTGGACACGCAAGGGTTGCTGCATCCGAGTCACATACGGCTGCGCGATTATGCCAAGCACCTCGACGGGCTGGTCCTGCAGGGCGGCGCCGATGTTTCTCCGCAGAGTTACTCGGAGGTGGCTACGCGCCACGAATGGCAAGGCGATCGCATGCGCGACATGTACGAATTGGAATTGCTGCACGAATTCATCGACGCCGGCAAGCCGATCCTCGGCGTGTGCCGCGGTTGTCAATTGATCAACGTCGCGTTCGGGGGCACGCTCTACCAAGACATTCAAACCGAATTGCCCGACGCGATCGCGCATGTCAACGAGCAGTACGACGCCAATCGTCATACGCTGTCGTTCCCGGAGGGCTCGTCGCTCAAGGCGATGCTCGCGGCGCAGGGCACGCCGATCGTCAATTCGATCCATCACCAGTCGGTCAGGACGCTGGGCAGGGATCTATCTGTCGAAGCGATCAGCGCCGACGACGGCGTGATCGAGGCTATTCGCCACCGCAAGTCGCCGTTCGTGGTGGGGCTGCAATGGCATCCGGAGTTTCACCGGGCCGGCGGGCCCGAGTTGCTCGATTGCACTCCGGTACTCGATACGTTTTTGCGGGCGGCTCGCGAGACGCGCTTCTAGTCGCAAGTTTTATTTGCAGACCAAAGAAAAAGGCACCGTTTTGCGGTGCCTTTTTCACGTCAACTCACCGAGCGTTTAGAAGCGGTGGCGAATGCCGGTGCCGACCATCACCTGGGAGTCGGTCGAGGAGACGCCGCCCGCGCCGTTGATCGCGGCATTCAGGCCAGTGCCCTCGTTGTCGGCGACCTTCTGGTAGGTGCCTTCCAGATACACATCGGTGCGCTTGGACAGATGGTAGTCAGCCTGCAACGTGACGGTATGCCATTTCGGCTTCTGGCCGGTGGCATCGAGCTTGCCGTCGGTGAACGTGTAGGCCCCGGCCAGCGACACCGCCGGCGTCAGCGCATACTTGGCGTTGATTTCGTAGTTGTCGAACCGCACGCTCTGACCGTTGAAGCCGCCAATCGCCGTGCTGTTGAAGTTCGTCGACGCGACGTTATCCAATTGCGTGTGCGTCCACACCAGGCCGACGGTGGCCGGGCCGAAGGCATAGCTGCCGCCGACGCCGAACACGCGTTGACGCGAGGCCAGGAAAATCGCGTCGCCCGAGCTTGCCGACGAATCGAGCGCGCCGCCGCCCAGATTGCCGTTGCCGCGATTGATCTGCAAGTACGCCGCTGCCAAGCTCAGCGGACCGTTGTTGTATGCGGTACCAAAGCTGTAGGCGCGGTTGTCGGAGAAGCCGCCGGCTTTGTTGGAGAAGCCGTACAACGCGCCGAAGGTCAGGCCGTTGTAATTGACGCTCGAGTACTTGACCGAGTTGTTGATGCGGAACGAATTGTTGGTATTGTCGTTGTCATACGGGTGCGAAGCCATGACGCCGCCATATGCGCTGCCATTGAGCGTCAGGGGCGCGAGGTAGTCGACCACCGAGTCGTACTGACGACCGATCGTGAGCGCGCCGAACTGCGCGCTGCTCAGGCCGACATATGCCTGGCGGCCGAATTCGCGGCCGCCCTGGCCCAGTTTGCCATTCGCGATGTTGAAGCCGTTTTCCAACTTGAAGATGGCTTTCAGACCGTTACCCAGGTCTTCCGAGCCTTCCAGGCCCCAGCGGCTGACATTGACCATGCCGCTGGCGGCGGCCCAGTTGCTGTTGCCGCCCGAGTTGTTCACATAGGCCACGCCGGCATCGATCAAGCCATACAATGCCACGCTGCTTTGCGCTTGAGCAGCGGCGGAGAACGCACCGAGGGCCGCGAGCGCGAAGAGGGTTTTTTTCATGTGTTTGCTCCAGTGAGGTAATACAGGGGTTCAAACTTTGCGAATACATAATCACGCGGAACAGGACGCGTCGCCGGCGCTGTTGTCAATCGCGCCGGCACGGCGGCCTGCGACAGCACCGCCCTGTTCAGTTGACAGCCACGAGTGTAGGGGTGAGGGTCTCCCGCATATATCGTGCTTCTCGCAATAATTTGTTGCGGAAAATGAAAGAATCTTTTCCTATGGTCTAACTCGTTGTGGGAAAAGGAGTTTTCCTTATTTGAAAATATGAGTAGGATAGCGAAGTAAATATTTGTTGCGAACCAGCCACACGGGAACTCGCGCACCGGAATGTGGCGGCGTGCTTTATTGCGTCAACCGGAATAATGCATTGCAGCGAATGCTGATAATGAAAGCGCGCGAGCGCCCTATACTACGTTCCGCGAGAGGTTGACTTTTGCTTTGAGTGAAAAGTCTCCAAACCTTGGCGCGGCCCCTGGGCCGCGCTTTTTTTTATTCGCGCCTTTGTACATCGCTTGTGTCGCGCTCGCCGGGCGCGAAGGTCATCAGGAGTATGCCGGCCGCGATCGGTAGCCCGCCGAGCAGGTCGCTCGCGTTGACTGGCTCGCCCAGCACCGCGAATGCGATCAGCGTGCCGAACAGCGGATTGAGAAAATGAAACGCGCTGGCGTTGCTCGCCACGCCGTTGCGGAGCAGCCAGAGCCACATCAGCGCCGCGCCGATCGACACGCCGCCGGCCAGATACAGCAGAGCGCCGACGAGCGATGCTTGCCAGTGGATCGCGTGAAACTCACCCGTGGCCCCGGCCAGGACCGCCAGCGACACGGCACCCGCAACGGTTTGCAGTGTCGTCACCAGCAGAAAATCCTGGTGCGCGGCCGTGCGTTTGAGCAGGATCGTCCCGCACGCCAACGCCAGGACCCCCAGCAGCAACAACCCGACGCCCAACGGCGCCACGCCCGCGGCGCTCACATGATGGTGCACGACGATGGATACGCCCGCTGCACCCAACGCCAGGCCAGCGAACCTGGACCAGGTCGCGCGCTCACGCAGCAGTGGAATCGCCAGGGCGCTGGTGATCAGCGGATAGACGCTCGTGAGCAGGGTGGCGAACCCGGCCGGCACCGTTTGCAGGGCGATCCAGCCCAGCCCGAGATAGACCGTGTTGTTGAGTATGCCGGCCAGCGCCAGGATGCCCAAGTGCTCCAGGCGCAGCGGCACGCGCCGCCGCCGGCTTCTGGCGACCACCAGCCCCACCAGGCACAGCGAGGCCAGGCCAAAGCGCATAGCCAGCAAGGCGAACGGGGGTGCCGACTGCAAGGCGATCTTGCCGGCGACGAAGGCTGAACTCCACAGCAGGCTGAACAGGCTGCCGAGCGCGACAACCTTGCCCAGGCGTGCTGATACCGGCTTTGCCGGCATCGCGGCGGGGGCGGCAGGGGCGGCCCCGGTGAGTTCGAGCAATTTTTGTGACACGACGGACCTCCGCTGTTTCGGTTCTACCGGAAATCAGCTTACGCGTGCTTCCATAATTTGATAAATTGATAATTGAACGATCAAAATGAGATTATCAAATGAGAAACTTCGATACGGATGTCTTGCGCGCTTTGGTGGCGATTGCCGATACGACGAGCTTTTCGTTGGCCGCTGCTCGGCTTGGACGGTCCCAGTCGGCCATCAGCCTGCAGATCAAGCGGCTCGAAGAGCAGGTCGGCAAGGCGTTGCTCACGCGCACCCAGGGCCGCGTGAGCGGCCCGACTGCCGAAGGCCGGTTGCTGATCGACTACGCCCGCCAGATCCTGCGGCTCAACGATGAGGTAGCCGAAGTGTTGTTCGAGCCCTCGCTGGGGGGACGGCTGCGCGTGGGGGTGCCGGAGGAGTTGATGGAGAACGCGTTCACCGGTGTGCTCGATGAATTCAGCCGCGCTTACCCGCGCGTCGCGCTGAGCTTGAACTGTGACTTGTCGGTGCAATTGGCGAGTTTGCTCGAGGCCGGCGAGCTTGACGTTGCCCTGCTCAAATCGGTGAATGCCGATCCGCGCGCCAAGGACACGCTATGGCACGAGCCGCTGGTCTGGATGCGCGGCATCGCGCATCCGGTGCCGCAGGCACGGCCGCTGCCCATCGCGGTGTTCCAGGAGGGATGCGTGTTTCGAGTGGCCGCGCTCGAGCGTCTGGCGCGGCACGATATCGCCTGGCGCATTGCCTTCACGGGCCACAGCTATGCCGGCCTGAGGCATGCGGTGGCCAGCGGACTGGCGGTCTCGCCGCTGCCGCTGAGTCTGTTGAGCGACGGTCTGGAAATCGTCGGCGAAGGATTGCCTCGCCTGCCGCAGGCGCGCCTGTTGGCGCGTTTCGCGTCCGGCGAGCCTATGCCCGCCGCGCGGCGCCTGGTAGAGATGTTCCGCGAGCAACTATGGAGCGGCCGACGTCGTGAGCGCTTGGCCTGAAGTGCGGCAAGCGCGGGGCATGCTACGCGCTTGCGCCATGCAGCACGACCAATTCGCTCGCGCAATCTCGCATGTGCGGAATGCGCAACTGCTTGAGCTTGCGGTAGAGTGAGGCCCGGCACACGCCGAGCGTTCTGGCGGCAGCGGAAATATTCCAGCGGCTGGCCGTCAATGCATGCAGCACGCGCTCGCGTTCCGAGAGCGGTGCGCTGTCCGGAGTGCAGTCCGGCCGCGCCGCATGTAATGGCGCAGCCTCCGGCGCCTCACTCGGCGGCTGGACGGGGCGGGATCCAGCGATATTGCCGGTGAGCAATTCGGCCGGCAAATCGCGCAGCTCGACGCGTGGGCCGCTCATCACCGCGCACGCGTAGCGGACCGTGGTTTTCAATTGGCGCAGGTTACCGGGCCAGCGATGACGCGCCAGCGCCGCGAGCGCGTCCGGCGCAATCAGTCGTGCCGTGTCGACGGCGTCGCCAAGCTCGCCCGGTTCGTCCAGCTCCTGCAGTTCATCGGCCAACATGCGCGCCAGCACCGTGGTGAAATCGGTGCGCTCGCGCAGCGGCGGCAAGCGCAGCACGCCCACCGCGATACGGTAATAGAGATCCTCGCGAAAGCGCCCCTGGGCAACCAGCTCGGGCAAATCCTGGTGGGTCGCGCAGATCAATTGCACGTCGACCGGCACCGGCGCGCTGCTGCCCAGCGGGGTGACTTCGCGCTCCGACAGTACGCGTAGCAGGCGCGTTTGCAGCGCGAGCGGCATGTCGCCGATTTCGTCGAGGAACAGCGTGCCGCCGTCGGCTTGCTGGACACGTCCTTTCATGCCGCCGGGCAGGGCGCCGGAGAAGGCGCCGCGCGCATAGCCGAACAATTCGCTTTCGATCAGATGCTCGGGAATCGAGGCGCAATTGATCGCCACCATCGCGCGCGCCCGGCGCTGGCTGTAGCTGTGCAGCGCGCGGGCCAGATATTCCTTGCCTGTGCCGGTTTCGCCAAGAATCAACACCGGCAGGCCCCGATCGATGAAGCGTTTGCCACGCGCGATCAGGTGCTGCATCGCAGCATCGGCGCCGCACAGCAAATCGATCGGCATATAACGGGAAGCGGTTGAGATGGCGCGAGGCGAGCGTGAGGCAGCCACGGCGAGATGAGCTGGCATGTGTGTCTCCTTGTCTGCAGCTTGCCGAGGAGGGCTTTTGGCCGGGCAAGCTTGACGCGATGCATGCGTGGCACCGCGAAACAAGATTAACGCCGCTGATTAATAACATCCAATACAATATACATGCCTCATTAATACCTTGAAGGTATCAAATGATCGAATTGCGCCATTTGCATTACTTTGTCGTACTGGCCGAGACGCTGCACTACGGCCGAGCCGCCAAGCAGTTGCATATTTCCCAGCCACCACTGAGTCGCCAGATCGTCCTGATGGAGCGGGAGCTTGGCGTGCCGCTGTTCGAGCGCACTCGCCGCAGCGTGCGTCTGACGCGCGCGGGCGAGCGCTTTTACCATGATGCGCGCGACATCCTGAATGCCATGGCGCTCGCCAAGCGCAATGCCGTCAGCGCCAGCCGCGGCGAGGAGGGCGCGATTTCCATCGGATTCATGATGTCGTCGGCCTATAACGTGCTACCCAGCCTGACGCGCACATATGCCGCGGCCTTCCCGAAGGTCGACATGAAACTGAGCGAGACGCTGCCCAATCTGCTGGTCGAGGCGGTGCGCACCGGGCAGACCGACGTCGGCATCATGTATCGGCCGCCCGATTGCGAGGGCCTGGATACCCTGACGGTCTATCGTGAGGAATTGGTCGCGGTACTGCCGCAACGCCACCGGTTACTGAAGAGCGGCAAAGTAGATATTGGCGAGCTGGCCGATGAGTCTTTCGTGTCGTTTCCCCGCGAGGTGGCGCCGGTGGTGTACGACAAGATTGTCGACCACTGCCGCCATGCGGGTTTCATGCCGCGCATCCGGCTCGAAACGAATTTGCAGCAGACCATCGTCAATTTGGTGGGCGAGGGGTTGGGCGTGGCACTGGTGCCGTGGTCGATGCGCAGCATGCAGTTGCCCAACGTGGCGTTCAAGCCGTTGCGCAACGCGCCGGTCGTGGAAGTCGCGTTGCTGTGGGGCAGCGACAACCATAATCCGTGCGTGGCGACCTTCGCCGGCAATGCGCAAACAGTCTGGCAGTCGCTGCAACGCGAAGCCAAGCGCGGCCTGGTGCCCGACGTCGTATGAATGGGGGCACGGCCCCCGGTAATCAAATCAAATTTCCAGAATGCCAGCCGCCATGAATCCCCCGTCGACCGGCAGGATATGACCGGTGACGTAAGAGGCATCGTCCGAGGCGAGGAAGCTGATCGCGCCGGCGATCTCTTCGGGTACGCCGTAGCGGCCGGCGGGTGTCGCCCGCAGATAGTTCTGTCGCGAGATATCGGAATGCAGTTCGCGCGTGAGCGGCGTGTCGATCGGCCCCGGGGCGATGCCGTTGACGGTAATGCCGTGCGGCGCCAGTTCGATCGCCATTTGCCGCGTCAGTCCCACCACGGCGGCCTTGGAGGTGCCGTAGGCAGTGCGTCCCGCACTGGCACGCAGGCCCGCGACCGAAGACAGATTGATGATGCGGCCCCAGCCGCGCGGCAGCATCATGCGTGCGGCATGCTGGCCGCAGAGCATCGAGCCGGTGACGTTGACGGCCATCACCTGATGCCAGTGGTCGAGCGGATACTCGATGAACGGAATGGTTTTGGCGATGCCCGCGTTGTTGACCAGGATGTCGCAGCGCCCGTACCGTTTGGCTACCGTTTCGAAGCCCGCCGCGATCGAGTCGGCATCGCCGACGTTCATGGCCAGCGCCAGCGCTTCCCGTCCCTCGCCCTGCAGCTTCTGCGCTGTGTCCTGTGCCGCTTGCGTGTTCAGATCGGCAATCACCACCGCGCAGCCGTCGCGCGCCAGGCGCGCGGCGATGGCCGCGCCGATGCCCATGCCGGCGCCGGTCACTACAGCAACTTTGCTGCTCATTATTTGTACTCCTAAATAGTAGAATAGGACAACTGGTCTAAGCAGCCCGCTTCAAGCGGGCCGCGAAGCGTTACTTAATGAAGCCGAGCGATATCCACGGCACCAGCACCACGATCAGCAGCGCCACGGTCAGCGCGGCCAGGTAAAGCCACATGCGGCTCATGACCTTATCGGGAGAAATCTTGCCGATCGCGCACGCGGCGTAAAAGCCCACCCCCACCGGCGGGGCGAACAGGCCGATACCCATCGACAGAATCACGACCATCGCATAATGCACGTCGGGAATGCCCATCGAGCGTGCCACCGGAAACAGCAGTGGCCCGAACAGCACGATCGCCGGGATGCCCTCGAGCACGCTGCCCAGCACGATAAACACCACCATCGAGATCAACAGAAAGCCGGTTGCGCCGCCAGGCATGCGGTGCATCAGCCCGACCAGGCTGGCCGAGAAGCCGGACTGAGTGAGAGCCCAGGCCATGGCGGTGGCCATACCGATGATCAGCAAGATGGCGCCCGACAGGGCGGCGGTCTCGATCAACATCGGATACAGCCGCCTGAAATCGAGATGCCGCAGCACCGCGTGCATCGCCAGTCCGACCACAATGGTGTAGGCGATACCCACGGTCGCCACCTCGGTGGCGGTCGCTGCGCCCTCGATGACCGCCGTGCGAATCAGAATGGGCAGCGCCAGCGCCGGCAGCGCGATCACGAAATTGCGCCCGATCACGCGCCATGGGGCGCGCTGCGCGCGCGCCGGCGTTTCCTTGCGGGTATTGACGTAGCAGACCGCGACAATCGCCAGGGTGGCGATCACCGCCGGCAGGAGCCCGCCGATGAACAGCGCCGAGATCGATACGCTGCACACCGCGCCGATGGTGATCAGCACCAGGCTCGGCGGAATCGTCTCGGTCATCGCGCCGGTCGCCGACAGCAGCGCCACCAGCTCTTCGGGCTTCGAGCCGCGCCGTTTCATCTCCGGGAACAGGGCTGGCGCCACCGCCGCCATATCGGCCGCTTTAGAGCCGGAGATGCCCGAGACCAGGAACATCGCACCCAGCAGCACGTATTGCAGGCCGCCGCGCACATGGCCCAGCAGCGCGGCCATGAAATCGATCAGGCTGCGCGCCATGCCGCTCATCTCGATCAATGCTCCGAGCAGCACGAACAGCGGCACGGCCAGCAGGATCAAACTCGACATGCCTTCGTCCATGCGGCTGACCACGATCTGCAACGGCGCCTGCGTGGCCAGCGCGAGATACGCCAGCGTGGCCGTGCCGAAGGCAAAGGCGATCGGGATGCCGCCCGCCACGCACAATCCGACCAGCGCCACGAAGAAGATGATCAGGTTGTAATTGCCCATGGCGAGCAGCAGCGGCCGGCCGAACCACAGCCCGGCCCCGATGAGCGCGATCACTGCCAGACCCAGCCAGAACTGCTTGAGGGTCGCATGCCGAGCCATGCGGGCCACGGCGGCCAGCAACATCAGCGCTGCGCCCACCGGTAGCGCCGCGGCGCGCCAGCCGTCGGGCAGGCCGAGCGCCGGCGTGGTGATGGGCATTTGCTCCATCGCGTGCTGATAGGCCGGCACGATGATCATGGCGACGAACACGCAAACCACCAGCGCGGCCATCGTCTCGAACCAGCCGCGCCACTTGTCCGGCATGCGGTTGACGATTGCCGACAAGCGCATATGCTCGCCCCGATCCAGCGCCACCACCGCCCCGAGCATCGAGAGCCAGATGAACAGGATCGATGCGAGTTCGTCAGACCAGATCAAGGGGTTGTCTAGCACGTAACGAAAGATCACGCCGGTAAACAAAATGACTGTCTCGGCGATCACCAGCAATACCGCCACCGCTTCCGTGACTCGCATCACGGCGCGGTTGACGGTATCGAACCAGCGAGCAATCGTACGCGTGGGTTCGGCCTGCACCGGCTCGGCTCGCATGGACGTCGCCTTCATTTACGCAAGTTTCCCGGTGTATTTTTCCAGCAGCGTCCAGGCCTGGTCGCCGAATTTCTTGTGCCAGTCGGCATAGAACCCGGCGCTGCGCAGCGCATCACGGAAGCTGTCGGCGTCGACATTGTTGAATTGCAGGCCCTTGGCCTTCAGGTTGGCCTCCAGCGTGTCATTGAGCTGTTTGACGTCGACGCGCTGCTTCAGGCCGGCCGCGTTGACATTGGTGCGCACGATTTCCTGCAGATCCTTCGGCAGCTTGGCGAACGAAGCCTTGTTGCCGAGGAACCAGAAGCCGTCCCACATGTGGTTGGTCATCGAGCAATATTTCTGAACTTCGTAGAGCTTGGCGGTGGAGATGATCGCCAGCGGATTTTCCTGTCCCTCGACGATGTGCGTTTGCAGCGCCGAATAAACTTCCGCGAAGTTGATGCTTGCCGGCGCCGAACCGAATGCCCGGAACATCGAGGTCCAAAGCGGGCTCGGCGGGACGCGAATCTTCATCCCCTTGAAATCTGCCGGGGTTTTGATCGGATGGGTGCTGCTGGTGGTCTGACGGTAACCGTTGTCCCAGATTTTCTCGAAGGCGAACACCGAGGTCTTGGCGATTTCGCCGCGCACGTGAGCGCCCAGATCGCCATCCATGGCAGCCCAGACCTGGCTGTAATCCTTGAACGCGAAGCCGATGCCGCTGATCTGCGCGGCTGGCACCAGCGTGCCCAGAATCAATGGCGATAGCGTGAAGTAATCGATCGCGCCGGAACGGATCTGCGAGAGCATGTCGCTGTCCGAACCCAGTTGATTGTTCGGGAAGATCTGCAGATCGATACGGCCCTTCGACTGCTCCGCAATGTTCTTGGCCATTTCCCGGGCGCGGATGTTCATCGGGTGCGTGACCGGCAGATTGTTAGCGTATTTGAGCGTGAATTCCGCGGCATAGGAACTGCTTTGGTACAGACCCGTGGCGGCGGCGGCCGACGTGGCTGCCATGATCTTCATGAAATTGCGACGATCCATCTGGCTCATGCTGGGTGTCTCCTGATTTTTGGCATTGTGATTGACGCGATCGGGGCCGCGCCGGGTCGAGCGACTGTTACCGCACGATCATCTTACGCAAATTGGGTGCCAGTCAGGAATAGCTGGCGGGAAAACCCTTACTTTGTTAAGTAAAGTCCGGGCGAGCGCCATGGCCAACCGGGGAATTCACGCCGACGAGGGGCAGCAGGCGGCGCGCGCCGCACCGCCGCCCCCCGACGCCCGGGGTGCGACACCTGTCGCAAACCAGGCGACAGGTGTGTCGGTCATGAGACACATGTCGACAGCGATTGGCTTGCTCGAAAAGGCCGGCGCGTCGCACGCCGGCCCCGCCGCGTCCGCGGCGGCCGGCCTGGCATCGAACTTGCATGAAGTGCCGCCATATCCCATAAGGAGACACGCATGACCACTGCCTGCCTAACCGGCTGGAGCCACTCCCAGTTCGGCAAACTCGACAACCTGCCGGCCGAAACGCTGCTGGGCGACGTCGCCGCGGCGGCGTTGCAAGACGCCGGGCTCGATCCCGAGCAGATCGACGCGATTTTCGTCGGCACGTTCAACGGCGGTTTCCTCTACCAGGACTTTCCCTCTTCGCTGGTCTTCAACCGCTTGCCCGCACTGCGCTTCAAGCCGGCGGTGCGCTGCGAGAATGCTTGCGCCACCGGATCGGCGGCGCTGTATGCCGCGCTTGATGCGATCGACAGCGGGCGAGCGCGCCACGCACTGGTGATCGGCTTCGAGAAGATGACCGAGCTGCCCACGCGCGAAGTCGGCGACATCCTGCTCAAATGCTCTTACGCGAGCGAGGAAGCCGGTACGCCGGGCGGTTTCGCCGGGGTCTTCGGGCAGATCGCTCAAACTTATTTCGATCGCTATGGCGATCAGTCCGACGCCCTGGCGCGCATCGCCGCCAAGAATCATCGCAATGGCACGCACAACCCCTATGCGCATTTGCGCAAGGACTTTGGCTACGATTTTTGCCGCAACGTCTCTGAAAAGAATCCGCTGGTGGCCGGCCCGCTCAAGCGCACCGACTGCTCGCTGGTGTCCGACGGCGCCGCCGCGGTGGTCGTCAGCGCTGGCGAGGCCGCGCGCGGCATGCGCCATGCGGTGCGCTTTCGGGCCGCGCAGCAGGTCAATGACTATCTGCCGCTGAGCCGGCGCGACCCGCTTGCCTTCGAAGGCGGCGAACGCGCCTGGCGCGGCGCTCTCGCGCAGGCCGGCGTGTCCCTCAAGGACCTGTCGCTGGTCGAAACGCATGACTGCTTCACGATCGCCGAATTGATCGAATACGAAGCGATGGGCCTGGCGCCGCGTGGGCAGGGCGCACGCATCGTCGCCGAGGGGCTCACCGAAAAGGACGGACTGCTGCCGGTCAACGCCTCGGGCGGGCTCAAAGCCAAGGGGCATCCGATCGGCGCGACCGGCGTGTCGATGCACGTCATGGCCGCCATGCAGCTCACCCACAGCGCCGGCGAAATGCAGATTCCCGGGGCGCGCCTGGCGGGCGTGTTCAATATGGGCGGCGCGGCGGTGGCCAACTACGTCAGCATCCTCGAAGCGGTTTGACCGCACCCAAGAACCGGAAGAAAAGAGAGCGAACCATATGCTCAAAAAAGTCATGAATCTGGGGCGGCTGCTGTCCGACGTGGCGCGCCGTTATCCCGACGAGCCCGGCCTGATCATCGGCGAGCGCCAATGGACCTGGGGTGAAATCGATGCGCGCGTCAACGCCGCGGTGGCGGCGCTGCGCGAGCTCGGCGTGCGCCAGGGCGACAAAATCCTGGTGCACTCTCGCAACAATCTGCCGATTTTCGAGAGCGCCTGGACCGCGTTCAAACTCGGCGCCGTCTGGGTGCCGACGAACTTCCGCATCACGCCGGCCGAGGCGGCCTATCTGGGGCAATCGAGCGGCGCCAGCGTCATGCTGTACGACCAGGGCTTCGAAGCGCACGTCGACGCGGTGCGCGCGGCAACGCCCGGACTCGAGCACGTCATCGCGATCGGCGCGCCGCGTCCCGGCGAGCAACATTATGAGGACCTGCTGGCGCGCCATGCCGGCGCCGCGCTCGCCGAGGCCGAGGTCGAGCACGAGGATCCGCTTTGGTTCTTTTACACTTCCGGCACCACCGGGCACCCCAAGGCCGGCATGCTCTCGCACGGCCAGATGGCGTTCGTGGTGACCAATCACCTGGCTGACCTGATGCCAGGCCTGACCTATCGCTGCCGCTCCATCGTGGTGGCTCCGCTCTCGCATGGTGCGGGCATTCACGCCATCGTCAACACCGCGCGCGGCGCGGCCAGCATCCTGATGCCGTCTGAAAAGCTCGAGCCCGAGGCGGTCTGGCAAGCCGTCGAGCGGCATCGGGTCGACAATATGTTCACGGTGCCGACCATTGTCAAAATGCTGGTCGAGCACGAGTCGGTCGAGCGCTACGATCACAGCTCGCTGCGGCACGTCATTTATGCCGGCGCGCCGATGTACCGGGCCGACCAGAAGACCGCGCTGCGCAAGCTCGGCAAGGTGTTGGTCCAGTACTACGGGTTGGGCGAAGTCACGGGTAACATCACCGTGCTGCCGCCGTGGCTGCATACCGACGACGATCAATCGCCCGATGCCCGGCTGGGCACCTGCGGCCAGCCGCGCACCGGCATGGAGATCGCCATTCTCGACGAGCAGGGCAAGCGCCTGGCCCCGTTCGAGACCGGCGAAATCTGCGTGCGCGGGCCCGCCGTGTTCATGGGGTATCACAACAATCCGGAAGCCAACGCCAAGGCCTTCAAGCACGACTGGTTCCATACCGGCGACATCGGTCATGTCGATGCGCAGGGTTTCCTGTATATCACCGGTCGCGCCTCCGACATGTACATCTCGGGCGGATCGAACGTCTACCCACGCGAAATCGAGGAGGCCTTGCTGACCCACCCGGCGGTATCGGAGGTGGCCGTGCTGGGCGTGCCCGATCCCAAGTGGGGCGAATCGGGACTGGCGGTGATCGTGCCCAAGGCCGGCATGAATGCGGAAGCGGGCGAGTTGCTGGGCCATCTCGAGGCGCGTATCGCCAAGTACAAATGGCCGCGCCGCTTCGTATTCTGGGACACCATGCCGAAGTCGGGCTACGGCAAGATCGTCAAAAAGCAGATCAAGGCGCTGCTCGAAGAGCGCGGAGACTTTCGCCTATGACGCCCCGGCAACCCTCTGCGTTTGCACATAATGGTCCGCCGCTGCTGCCGCGCATCGTCGATTGCGTGCTCGAAGGGCGGCACGAGCTGCGTGTGAGCGTGCCCAGCGGCGCCAACCTCGGGCAGGCCTTGCGCCGGGCCCTGGCGCGGTATGCGCACGGCGGCGGCGTCGGCCGCCTGTGCGCTGGCACCGCGCGCGGCCTGCGCTATCACATGATGGTGCATACCGGCGAGTCCAAGCGGCCGTTCGGGTACGGTGCGCCGGTCGACGTTGCCGAGGAAGTCGACCTCGTCAGCGGCGCGCTGACCATCGGCCGCGCGCCCGACGGCACGCCGTTATTGCATTGTCACGCCGGCTTCAGCGACTCCGCCGGCGAATTGCACGGCGGCCACCTGATTCTCGATCACACCTGGGCCGGCAGCGAACCGGTGGTGGCGCGGCTTTGCCTGTTTATCGAGGGCGGATACGTCACGCGGGAAGACCTGGAGACCCATTTCAATCTGCTGTACCCCATACGCGGAGTGGCTTCATGAACGAGTTGGCCCCGGCCGATGTGGCCATCGAAACCGGCGCGCTCGGGCGCCTGGTCGTCGCCCGGCTCAAGCCCGACCAGGATTTGACCGAGAGTCTCGAGACGTTGTGCGCCGGGCACGGCATCCGCCGCGCGGTCGTGCGCGGCGCGGTGGGCAGCCTGGTCGAGGCCCGCCTGGCCTACCGCGTCGGCGACGATTGGCGGGAGCGGGTGGTCACCGGCCCCGGCATCGAAATTCTCAACGTATTCGGCGAGGCGGGCGCCGCATCCGATGGGCGTGCCCCGGTGCTGCATGGGGTGGTGGCCGACACCGACGGCCGCATGTATGCGGGCCGCTTCGTGCGCGGCGCCAACCGGTGTTTCATCACCATCGAGGTGACCTTGCAGGAGTGGCTGCCGGGCGGCGCCTGAGCGCACCGCCCATGCTCAGACGCCGGCGGCGACCAGTCCGTCTTCGCGAAACATCGCCTTGATGCCGCGCACCGCCTGGCGGATGCGCGCTTCGTTCTCGATCAGGGCGAAGCGCACGTATTCGTCGCCATACTCGCCGAAGCCGATACCGGGCGACACGCACACCTTGGCCTGCGCCAGCAGGCGCTTGGCGAATTCGAGCGAGCCCAGCGCCCGGTAGGGTTCCGGGATACGCGCCCAGATATACATCGAGGCCTTCGGCAGGTCGACCGGCCAGCCCGCTTCGTGCAGCCCCTTGTAGAGCACGTCGCGGCGCCGCTGATACTGAGCGCGGATCTCGGCCACGCATTGCTGGTCGCCTTCGAGCGCGGCAATCGCCGCGACCTGCAGCGGCGTGAAAGTGCCGTAGTCGTGATAGCTCTTGATGCGCGCGAGCGCGGCGACCAGATCGCGGTTGCCCACCATGAAGCCGATGCGCCAACCGGCCATGTTGTAGCTCTTGGACAGCGTGAAGAACTCGACGGCAATGTCTTTTGCCCCCGGCACCTGCATGATCGACGGCGCGCGCCAGCCGTCGAAGACGATGTCCGCGTAGGCGAGGTCGTGCACCACCAGGATGTCGTGCTGCTTGGCCAGCGCCACCACGCGCTCGAAGAAATCCAGCTCGACGCATTGCGCGGTCGGATTCGACGGAAACCCCAAAATGATCATGCGCGGCTTCGGATAGCTCTCGCGGATCGCACGTTCCAGTTCGGCGAAGAAGTCCACCCCGGGCAGAATCGGCACCGAGCGCACGTCGGCGCCGGCAATCACCGCACCGTAAATGTGAATCGGATAGCTTGGGTTGGGCACCAGCACCGTATCGCCGCGATCGAGCGTGGCCAGCATCAGATGCGCCAGTCCTTCTTTCGAGCCGATCGTCGCGATTGCCTCGGTATCGGGGTCGATCGCCACGCCGTAACGGTCGCGGTACCAATGCGAAATCGCGCGCCGCAGGCGCGGAATGCCCTTGGAGGCCGAGTAGCCGTGCGTATCGGGCCGTTGCGCGACCTCCACCAGCTTGGCGACGATATGCGGTGGCGTCGGGCCGTCGGGATTGCCCATGCTCAGATCGATGATGTCCTCGCCGCGCCGGCGGGCCGCCATCTTGAGCTCGGCGGTGATATTGAAAACGTAGGGGGGAAGACGATTGATACGCGCAAAGCTGCGCGAGCCTTGAGAGCCTGACATGATTTTCCTGAACGTAAGCGCCCGGACCGTCCGAGCGACGTACGGCGCGAGCGCGCCGTGCAGGCAGTGTAGCAGCAGACGGCGCGTTTGGGCACTGTGCCGGGCGTGTTTTCGCGCATGGTAAAGTCGGCGGCGTTTCCCATCGCGCCACACAAAATTGCCATGGCCTACGCTTACCTGCTGATCGCCATCGTCGCCGAGGTGATCGCCACATCCTCGCTCAAGGCGGCCGACGGTTTTACTCGCATCGGACCATCGCTGCTGGTCGTCGCCGGCTATGGCGTGGCATTCTATTGCCTGTCGCTGACGCTGCGGACAATCCCGATCGGCATCACTTATGCGATCTGGTCGGGGCTGGGTATCGTGCTGGTGTCGCTGGTCGGCTGGCTGGTCTATCAGCAACGGCTCGACGCGCCCGCCATCATCGGCATGGCGCTGATCGTCAGCGGCGTGCTGGTGCTCAACCTGTTTTCAAAGGCCGGTACGCACTGAGCGCGGCGGGCGCCACGCATCCCGGCATGGCGGCTGGCGGGGAGTAAGTTATAATCTCGCCCCGGTGCGCACGCTGGCGCACCGCATGGCTGCCCATAGCTCAGCTGGATAGAGCATCAGCCTTCTAAGCTGAGGGTCGGGGGTTCGAGTCCCTCTGGGCAGGCCAGCCAGCGTGCCGGCTCGCCGTCGGCAGGCCGGCGCGTCATTTGCGCGGCGCTTACATCTGCGCGCCGATCATCCACGGCACGAATTCTTCGTCGCCGACACCCAGTGCCTCGCTCTTGCTCCGCTCGCCGGAGGCTACGCGCAGGATGGCGTGAAAAATCTCTTCGCCCTTTTGCATGACAGTTGCGCCGCCGTCCATGATGTCGCCGCAATTGACGTCCATGTCGTCGCTCATCCGATTGAACATCGGCGTGTTGGTCGCCACCTTGATCGAGGGCGCTGGCTTTGCGCCGAAGCACGAGCCGCGGCCAGTGGTGAACACCACGAGATTGGCGCCGCTGGCGATCTGGCCGGTGGCGCCCATCGGATCGTAGCCCGGGGCGTCCATGAACACCAGGCCGTGCGTGTCGATCGGCTCGGCATAGCGATACACGCCCATGAGCGGCGTCGAGCCGCTCTTGGCGACTGCGCCGAGCGATTTCTCGAGGATGGTGGTCAGCCCGCCGGCCTTGTTGCCCGGCGTCGGGTTATTGTCGATGCTGCCTTTCTCGCGCTGCGCGTAATCTTCCCACCAGTGAATCCGCTCGACGATTTTCTCGCCGACTTCGCGCGATATCGCCCGGCGCGTCAGCAGGTGCTCCGCGCCATAGATCTCCGGGGTTTCGGAGAGAATCGCCGTGCCGCCATGCTGTACCAGCAAGTCGACCGCAGCGCCCAGCGCCGGATTCGCGGTAATGCCCGAATAGCCGTCGGACCCGCCGCATTGCAGCGCGATGTTCAGGTGCGACACCGGCAGCGGCTCGCGCTTGACCTGGTTGGCCGCCGGCAGCATGGCGTCGATCGCCGCGATGGCCGCATCGACCGTTTTCTGCGTCCCGCCCAGCTCCTGCATCACCAGCGGCACTACCGTCGGTCCGGCGTTGACGCCTTCGGCCAGGAACATCGCGCCCATCTGATTGGCTTCGCAGCCAAGGCCGATCACCAGCACGGCCGCGAAGTTGGGATGCTTGACGAAGCCACCCAGCGTGCGCCTCAACTGCTGGATGCCTTCGCCGTTGTGATCGATGCAGCAGCCGAAGCTGTGCGTGATGGGCACGATGCCATCCACGTTCGGGTAGGCGTCGAGCTTGCCGGGCGCGGCAAAATGGCGGGCCACCAGTTTGCTGACCGTGGCCGAGCAATTGACCGTGCTGATCACGCCGATGTAGTTGCGCGTCGCGACCCGCCCGTCGGCCCGCCGAATGCCCAGGAACGTCGCCGGCGCCGCGGCCGGAGCCACCGCCTTGACGTCGCTGCCGAACGCATAGTCGCGGTCGAACGTGCCCATCGACAGGTTGTGCACGTGCACGTGCTCGCCGGGCGCGATGGCGCGCGTGGTAAAGCCGATGATCTGCCCGTAGCGGCGTACCGGCGCGCCTTCGGCGATCGGGCGTACCGCAATCTTGTGGGCCGCGGGAATATCGTCGCGCGCGACGATGCCGTCCAGTTCCGCCAGCACCGTACCGGCGCTCAGTGCGTTGCGCGCGATCGCCACATCGTCCTGCGGCTTGATCAGCAATACCTGCGTCTGCATGTTGTCTCCTCGGAAGTGATTGAGTTGCCGCGACGCGATCGCAAAGGCGCGCGCCGGGCCTGGCGGCAATTGTGAAATAATGCGAGCCGGTCGGGCAAATTGGTCTGACCACATTCGAGCGAGATTTCGCCATGACAACTCCCACTGTCGCTCGGGGCCTGCTCGGGCGCGTCGTCAAGGAACTGGAAAGCCAGATACTGGAAGGCAGTTGGCGCGAGCAGACGCGCCTGCCGTCCGAGCGCGCGCTCGCCGAGTCGCACGGCGTCTCACGCTCTACCGTGCGCGAAGCGATTCAGCGGCTGGTCGCGCGCGGCCTGCTCGAGACCCGGCGCGGCAGCGGCGTGTTCGTGGTCGGCGCGCAACCGGCGCGGCCGAGCGCGCCGTGGCTGCAACTGATCGCCGAGAGCGCGCCGATGCGTTCGGATACGCTCGAATTTCGTCTCATCTTCGAATGTGCGTCGGCGCGTTTTGCCGCCGAGCGCGCAAGCGCCGATGAATTGGCCGCGATGGCCGAGATTCTCGAGCGCATGCAACTGGCCGTCCATGCGCGCAAGGTGGATGAGGAGGCCGCGACCGATGCGGCGTTTCATGCGGCATTGGCGCGCGCATCGCACAACATCATGCTCGATCACTTCCACGCCAGCGTGATCACGCTGCTGCGCGAGCACATAATCAGCAATACCTATGACGCTGCGGGCGACAATGCCAAGGCCCGCCAGCGGGCGCTGGCCCGGCTGGCGCAGCATCAGCGAGTGTTCGACGCCGTGCGCGCGCGCAAGCCGCAGGCCGCCTTCGAGGCGATGCGCGAGCATCTGGACTTCGTCGGCCAGCAGTTTCGCTGCGGCGGCTGAATCGGCCCAGCCGCGCCGCGCCATAGCGTCCGGCGGGCTCTGGCCGTCTACACGAAGCCGACCACGCGGTGCGGCACGTAAGGCGCTTCGAGCAGCGCGATTTCTTCGTCGGTGAGCGTGAGCGACAGGGCCGCGACGGCGTCGTCGATATGCTGCGGCCTGGAGGCGCCGATGATCGGCGCGGACACGACCGACTTGCTCAGAACCCATGCCAGCGCAACCTGCGCACGCGGCACGCCACGCTGCTCGGCCACTCGCGCGACTGCCTCGATGACGGCCCGGTCCGCATCGATGGTGGCTGCATAGAGGGATTTGCCGTAGGCGTCGGACTCGATGCGCCCGGTGCTCTCGTCCCAGTCGCGCGTGAGACGGCCGCGCGCGAGCGGGCTCCAGGGCACCACGCCGATTTTCTCGTCGCGGCACAGCGGATGCATTTCGCGTTCCTCTTCGCGGTACAGCAGGTTGTAATGATCCTGCATGGTGACGAAGCGGGTCCAGCCATGCCGGTCTGCCACATGCAGCGCCTTGGCGAATTGCCACGCATACATCGACGAGGCGCCGATATAGCGCGCCTTGCCGGCCTTGACCACATCATGCAGCGCCTCGAGCGTTTCCTCGATCGGCGTGTGATAGTCCCAGCGATGAATCTGGTACAGATCGACGTAGTCCATGCCGAGCCGCTTCAGGCTGGCATCGATCGACTGCATGATGGCCTTGCGCGAGAGCCCGCCGCCATTGGGTGCTTTCGACATCGGAAAGTACACCTTGGTGGCAACCACCAGTTCGTCGCGCGCGGCATAGTCGCGCAAGGCCCGGCCGACGATCTCTTCACTGGTGCCGTCCGAATAACTGTTGGCGGTGTCGAAAAAATTGATGCCGGCATCCAGTGCGTGTTTGATGAGCGCGCGGCTGGGCGCCTCCGGCAAGGTCCACGGGTGATTGCCGCGTTCGGGCACGCCGTAGGTCATGCAGCCGAGGCAGATGCGCGAAATGTCGACGCCGGTCGAGCCGAGTTTGACGGTTTTCATAAGCAGGTCTGATCGAGACAAGGAGTGGAGGGAAAAGCGAGTCCCGATTGTAGGGCCATTCGCCGAGGGCTGCAGGCCAACGCCCGGTTGCCGCCGGGCGCCGGTGGTGCGATGATGCATTTATCCATCGGACTCTCATTACCCATCGCCATGTCTCTACACATCGGTATCGTGGCTTGCTCGGCCGAGGGCGCGGCGCTGTGCTATCGCACCATCTGCAGCGAGGGCACGCAATGGTTCGGGCCGCACGGCCACCCTGAAGTTACGATGCATACCCCGTCGCTCGCCGAGTACGTCGAATGTCTCGAGCGCAACGACTGGCAAGGGGTGTGCGAGTTGATGCTGGCCTCGGCCAACAAGCTTGCGAGCGTCGGCGCCGATTTCCTGATCTGCCCCGACAACACCATCCACCAGGCGCTGCCGCTGATCGCCTCGAGGTCGCCGCTGCCCTGGTTGCATATCGCCGAGGTGGTGGCCGCTGAAGCGGCCGCGCGGGGCTGTCGGCGCGTAGGCCTGACGGGGACGCGTTGGCTGGTCGACAGCGACACCTATCCGGAAAAGCTCGCCGAGCGGGGCATTGGCTACGTGCGCCCGAGCGACGCCGAGCGCGACGAAATCAACCGCATCATCATGGAGGAACTGGTCAATGGCGTTTTCACGCCCCAGGCAATCGCGGTTTTCCAGCGCGTCATCGGCGGCATGAAGCAGGCCGGCTGCGACGGCGTGGTACTTGGTTGCACCGAAATTCCGCTGATCATCAGCGACGCCAATTCACCGCTGCCAACCTTCGACTCGACCCGCCTGCTGGCCAAGGCGGCGCTGCGCCGCGCCGCGCAGGCCTGACGCGCACGGTTCTCAGCCGCCCGGCTTGCGCCCCAGCAGATGATCGATGAACAGGCGGGCCGGCACGGCCAGCGTTTTGTAGTCGCGTACGCACATATCCAGCGAAAGCTCGGCCCACGGTTCGTCCAGGCGGATCATTTTGATGCCCAGGCTTTTGCTGTAGCCCGCCGCGATTTCGCCGGGCACGATCGAAATGCCTAGCTTGGCGCGCACCATATGGCATGCGGCATCGTAGCTGCCGACCCGTACGCGGGTGCGAACGATCTGGTTGTAGGCGTTGGCCGCCTGCGTGACGAGTCGATCCCAGCCGCCGCCGTTGGTCAGGCTGACGAACTCGTGCTCGAGCGCCTCGAAGAACTTGATCGACTTGCGCTTGGCCAGGGGGTGCACGGCCGGCGTCACCAACACCAGACGGGTGGCGCGGTAATGCCAGAACTGCAGCGCATCCGGGTACTCGACCACCGGCGAGACGATGCCGATATCGGCCAGCCCGCTGGTGACCGACTCCAGCGTGTCGGAGGTCGACTGCTCCTGCAGATCGACCCGCACGTCCGGATGCGATTCGCGGAATTTCGCCAGATCGTCCGGCAGAAACTGAATCACCGCCGCCAGACTGGCGAACACGCGAATCTGGCCGCGCACGCCCTGCGCGTATTCCGACAGCTCGGCATTGAGCTGCCGCAGGCCGCCCAGCGTGCTCTGCGCATGTCGATACAGCACGTAGCCGGCCGGCGTGGGTTCGACGCCGCGCGCCAGGCGATACAGCAATTGCGTGCTGAACATCTCTTCCAGATCGGAGATGCGCTTGCTGGCGGCCGAAGCCGCAAGGTAATTGCGCTCGGCGGCCTTGGTCATATTGCGCAGCTCGACCACATCGGCGAATAATTTGAGCGAAAAAAAGTCGAGCCGCGTGATCGGCGGCACCGTGGCGCGCGAGGTTGACGCAGGCGCGCTCGGCAAGCCATCGAGCAATGCGTCATAGTCGCCGGTCTCTTCTGTCTGAAGTGTTTTTTGCACGATGGCACTCCTCTTGGCGGCAGCCATGTCAGTCCCCCCGCACGGCCGGTTGGCCGAGGAGCCGGGGCCATGCGCTGTGTTTGGTCACAGCCGTGCCTCCTGAACCGCGTGGCATGCCACCGTCGCGGCGCCGTGCGCCAGCGGCGCCGGCGTCTCGCGGCGGCAGCGCTCGTTGGCGTGCGGACAGCGAGGATGAAAAGTGCAGCCGGGCGGCGGGCGCAGCGGATTGGGAACTTCTCCGGCCACGGGCGTCCTGGCCTTGCCGGTCATGTTCAGATCCGGAATCGCGTCGAGCAGCATGCGCGTGTATGGGTGGCGCGGATGCGCAAACAGTTCGCGCTTGGGCGCGATTTCCACCATGCGGCCCAGATACATCACACCGACACGATCGGCGATATGGTGCACCACGGCCAGATTGTGCGAGATGAACAGGTAGGTCAGCCCCATGCGCTGCTGCAGATCCTTCATCAAATTGAGCACCTGTGCCTGCACCGACACGTCCAACGCCGACGTTGGCTCGTCGCACACCAGGAAATCGGGCTGGGTGGCCAGCGCGCGGGCAATCGAGATGCGCTGGCGCTGGCCGCCGGAGAATTGATGCGGATACTTCACCTTGTCGGCGGCGCTCAGGCCCACCAGACCCAGCAATTCGTCGACCCGCTGTTCCATCTCGGCGCGGCTCATGTCCGGGCGGTGCGCCTGCAGCGGTTCGGCGATGATGTGCCCGACTCGCCAGCGCGGATCCAGGCTGGCGTAGGGATCCTGGAAAATCATCTGCAGGCGCTGGCGCAGATGGCGGCCCTCGCGCGTGGCCAGCGCCGCGATCGGATGACCCTCGAAATGAATGGCGCCGCGCGTGAGTCCGTACAGACCCACCAGCAGCCGTGCGATGGTCGATTTGCCGCAGCCCGACTCGCCCACCAGGGCCAGGGTCTCGCCTCGGGCAATGTCGAACGACACGCCGTCGACCGCCCGCAGCGTGCTGCGCTGCTTGCCCTGCAGCAGGCGGTCGAGCCACGAGGCGGAAACGTCGAAGTAGCGCGCCGCGTTGTCGACCTTGACCAGCGGTTCAGGGGCGGATGCCGTTTGCATGCCTGTGTTCCTTTCAGGGAGAGGGGGCGGGCGTCGCCGCGCGCGGCTCGTGCAGCCAGCATGCCGCCTGGCTTTCGCCGGCCGGGAACAGCTCGGGACGCTGCGAGGTGCACGGCGCGAAGCGCTCGCGGCAACGGGGGTTGAAGGCGCAACCCGGCGGTATGGCGTTCAGCCGCGGCATGGCGCCGTCGATCTGCGGCAGCCGCTCGACTTCGCGCGCGATCGACGGGATCGACGCCATCAGCCCGGCCGTGTAGGGGTGGCGCGGCCGGTGGATGACCTCGGCCACGCGGCCGATTTCCGCAACGCGCCCGGCATACATGACCGCCACGCGATCGGCGGTCTCGGCGATCACGCCCATGTCGTGGGTGATCAGCATCACGGCGGTGCCGTGCTCGCGACACAGCGTCTTGAGCAAAGTGATGATTTGCGCCTGCACCGACACGTCGAGCGCGGTGGTCGGCTCGTCGGCGATGATCAGCTTGGGTTCGGCGGCCAGCGCCAGCGCAATCACCACACGCTGGCGCATGCCGCCGGAGAACTGGTGGGGATAATGCTCGATGCGTTCCCTGGCCGCCGAGATGCCGGTCGACTCGAGCAATTCGATGGCGCGCTTTTTGGCCGCGCCGCGGCTGAGGTCGAGATGGGTCTGGATCGTCTCGATCAATTGGCGCCCGACCGTGTACAGCGGGTTGAGCGAGGTCAGCGGATCCTGGAAGATCGCGCCGATCTCGCGGCCGCGGATGCGGCGCATCTGCTCGTACGGCAGATTGTCGATGCGTCGCCCATTCAGGCGGATCTCGCCGCCGGCGATGCGTCCGGGTGCCTCGAGCAGGCCGATGATGGCTGCGCCGGTAAGCGATTTGCCGGCGCCCGACTCGCCGACCACGCCGAGCACTTCGCCCGGTGCGATCGACAACGAGACCTGGTCGATGGCCGTGAGCACGCCGTGGCGTGTGGGAAATTCGACGCGCAGCTCGCGCACTTCGAGAAGCGGTGTGGCTTGGGTTGACACGTCTACCTCACTGCAGTTTGGGATTGAGCGCGTCGCGCAGCCAGTCCCCGAGCAGGTTGACCGAGAGCACCAGCAGGACCAGCGCGAGCCCCGGGAAAATCGTGATCCACCATTCGCCGGAGAACAGATAGTCGTTGCCGGTGCGGATCAGCGTGCCCAGCGAGGGAGAAGTCGGCGATACGCCGACCCCGAGGAACGACAGTGTCGCCTCGGTGATGATGGCGGTGGCCACATGCACGGTCGCCAGCACCAGCACCGGCCCCAGCACGTTGGGCAACACGTGGCGAAACATGATGCGCGGCGACGAGATGCCCATGACGCGAGCGGCCTGCACATATTCCTTGTGCTTCTCGACCAGGGTCGAGCCCCGCACGGTGCGCGCATATTGCGGCCAGCCCGCCAGCGAGATCGACAGGATCAGCACCGGAAAAGCGATCAGGTCGTGCAGCTCGTGCGGAAAGATCGCGCGCGCGATGCCGTCGACGAGCAGCGCGATGAGGATCGACGGGAATGACAGTTGCACGTCGGCCACGCGCATGATGACGGCATCGAGCGCACCGCCGGAAAAGCCCGAGAGCAATCCCAGGCCGACGCCGAACACCAGCGAGAGCAGCACCGCCACCACGCCGATGAACAGCGAAATGCGCGAGCCGTAAATGATGGCGGAGAGCACGTCGCGCCCCTGATCGTCGGTGCCCAGGAAAAACGCCCATCGGCCATGCGACACCCAGGCCGGGGGCAGCAGGGCGTTATTCAGGTTCAGCGTGCTCAGGTCGAACGGATGGTGCGGCGCGACCCAGGGCGCGAAGACCGCGGCGACGATCATCGCGCATGCGATCACCGCCGCGACCATCGCCAGCGGCGAACGCACGAAGCTATGGAAGAGATCGCTGTCCCGGCAGCGGGACAGGATGCTCTTGCCGGCGGCAGCGCTCACGCTCACTTGACCGAGACCCATTTGAGGAAGAAGTTGTCGTCGGGCACCTGCACCACGTGCACGTTCTTTTTCACGCCCCATGCCAGCGCCTGCTGGTGCAGCGGCAGGTAGGCAATGTCGTCGGAGGCGAGCTTGAGCGCTTCGGCGATCAATTGATTGCGCTTGGCGGGGTCGCTCTCCGAGGCGATCTCATGCGTGAGCTGATCGATCTTCGGATTGCTGTAGCCGCCGATGTTGAACTGGCCCTGACCGACCTTCGGATCGGGCGTGGCCACCAGCGCGTTGAGCACGTTCTGCGCGTCGTAGCTGCTCGGCGACCAGCCCAGCATGTAGAACGAGGTGTTGTGCGACAGGATGCGCGGGAAGTAGGTCGCCTTGGGCTCGACCGTCAGATCGACCTTGATGCCCACGTGCGCGAGCATCTGCGCGACCGCCTGGCAGATCTGCGCGTCGTTGACGTAACGATTGTTCGGGCAGTTCATGCCCACTTCGAAGCCGTTCGGATACCCCGCTTCGGCCAGCAGCTTCTTCGAGGCAGCCGGATCATACGGCAGGCGCTTGTTGAGCGCCGGCGAGAAGCCGTTGATGCCCGGGCCGAGCAGCAAATTGGTGGGCGTCGCCGCGCCGCGCATGACCACGCGCTTGATCAGGTCGATATCGATCGCCTGATAGAACGCCTGGCGCACACGCTTGTCCTTGAAGGGGTTTTTGCCTTTGACGTTCGAGTACAGCAGTTCGTCGCGCTTTTGGTCCATGCCCAGGAAGATCGTGCGCAGCTCCGGCCCCTGCAGCATTTTCAGTTCCGGATTGGCCTGGATGCGCGGCACGTCCTGCAGCGGCACCGGCTCGATCAGGTCGACCTGGCCCGAGAGCAGTGCGGCGACCCGGGTCGCGCCATTGGAGATCGGCGTGAAGACGGCCTTGTCGACATTGCCCTCGATCTTGCCCCAGTAATGCGGATTGCGCTCGAATACGGTGCGCACGCCCGGCTCGCGCGAGGCGATCTCGTAGGGACCTGTGCCGTCGGCCTTGAACGACGCGGCGTTCTCCACCTTCTTCGCCTTGTCGGCCGGATGCACGGCGTTGTTGGCCTCACACCACTTTTGGCTCATGATGTACCACTGCGTGATCATTTGCGGCAGGATCGGGAACGGCTGCCTGGTGATCACATCGATCGTGTGGTCATCGATCTTCTTGATCTCGGCGATCTGCTGCACGAAGGTCTTGACGTCGGAACCGGTGTCCTGCGCGCGCTTGAGCGAAAAAATCACGTCGTCGGCGGTAAACGGCGTGCCGTCCTGGAAAGTCACGTTCTTGCGCAGATCGAAGCGCCACACGGTAGGCGCCGTCTGCTTCCAGTCGGTGGCCAGCACCGGCACCAGTTCCAGCTTCTTGCCGCGCCCGACCAGCGGCTCGAACACATTGCCCAACAGCGAGAGTTGCTGCGTCTCGTCGAGTGAATAGGGGTCCAGCGACAGCGCATCTCCCTGATTGGCGAATTTCAGCGTGGCCGCATGCGCCGCGGTACCCAGCGCCAGGCCCAGGCCGGCGGCCAGCGCCAGGGCGCGCCATTGATGCCGAAAGTAGTGGCTCAACTTCATGGATATCTCCTTTGTCTTGTCTTCGTTGTGTTACCGGTGCTGCAACTCAGGGTGCCGAGAGCGGCATCGAGCGTTCGGCCAACGCGGCGAACAGCGCGCTGCCCAGGGGCAGAATGTCGTCGTTGAAGTCGTAGCGGGTATTGTGCAGGACGCATCCGCCCTCGAGCCCGCCCTGGCCAATGCGCACATAGGCGCCCGGTTTGCGCTGCAACATGAAGGCAAAGTCTTCCGAGCCCATCGACGGCGGCAGGTCGCGAACCACATTGTCCGCGCCAACCAGCGTTTGCGCCACATCAGCGACGAAATGCGCGAGGTGGGGGGTATTGATGGTGGCCGGGTTCATGCGCACATACTCGACCGTGGCCGTGGCGCCGAAGGCCATCGCGACTTGCGTGCACAGCGTGCGCAGGCGCGCCTCGACCATGTCCTGCGTGACCGGATTGAAGGTGCGCACGGTGCCGATCAGGGTGGCCGTGTGCGGTATCACGTTGAAGGCCTTGGCGTTGCCGGCCTCGACCGCGCACAGGCTGACCACCGCCGAGTCGAACGGATTGACATTGCGTGCGACGATGGTTTGCGAGGCCGCGATGATGTGCCCGGCCGCCACGATCGGATCGACCGCCATATAAGGATGCGCGCCATGCCCGCCGCGACCCTCGATGCGAATCTCGACCCGGTCGCAGGCCGACATCATCGGCCCGGGATTGATGCCGATCTTGCCCGGCGGCAGGCTCGGCCAGTTGTGCATGCCGTACACCTCGTCGCAGGCAAAGCGTTCAAACAGGCCGTCTTCGAGCATGGCCGAAGCGCCGCCGCAGCCTTCCTCGCCCGGCTGGAAAATCAGCGCGACGGTGCCGTCGAAATTGCGCGTCTGCGCCAGATAACGCGCCGCACCGAGCAGCATCGTGGTGTGGCCGTCGTGGCCGCAGCCATGCATCAGGCCATGCTTGGTCGAACGGTGACCGAATTCGTTTTCCTCGACGATCGGCAGCGCGTCCATGTCGGCGCGCAACCCGATCATGCGACCGCTGCCGGTCGCGCGTCCGGTTATCACGCCGACCACGCCGGTGCGGCCAATGCCGCGATGCACCTCGATGCCGAGCCGCTCCAGGGTCTCGGCCACGATGCGCGCGGTGCGCAATTCTTCAAAACCCAACTCGGGATGGGCGTGCAGATCATGCCGAATGGCGATCAGGTCGCCGTGAAACTGGTTGATGGCCGCCATCGGCGATGGCTGGGAAAGACGATTGTCCATTGAATTGAAACTCTGGTCTGAATGTAATGGGAACGACGAATGCCTATCAATGAGCGCGTCCCACGCGCAAGCGCGGGTCCACGGCGAAGTACAGCAGATCGACCACCAGGTTGATCACCACGAAGATCAGCGCGATCAAATACAAATAGGCGGCCATCACCGGAATGTCGGCCGACTCCACGGACTGGATGAACAGCAGGCCCATGCCGGGCCATTGGAATACGGTCTCGGTCACTACCGCGAAGGCGATGATGCCGCCCAGCTGCAGGCCAGTGATGGTGATGACCGGCACCAGCGTGTTCTTGAGCGTGTGGCCGAAGTGAATCGCGCGTTGCGTCAGGCCTCGCGCCCGGGCGAACTTGATGTAGTCGGTACGCAGTACTTCGAGCATTTCGGCGCGCACCAGACGGATCAGCAGGGCCAGTTGAAACAGCGACAGCGTGATCGACGGCAGGATCAAGTGCCGCCAGCCATCGACAGTGGCGAAGCCGGTCGTCCAGGGCCCGAGCGCGATTACGTGGCCTCGTCCGTAGGAAGGCAGCCAGTGCAGCACCACGGAAAAAAGGAAGATCAACAGAATGCCGATCAGAAAGGTCGGCAGGGAAATTCCCAGTAGCGACACCGTCAGTAAGGTCTGGGCGCCAAGCGAGCCGCGCCGCAGTGCGGTGTAGACGCCGAGCGGCAAGCCGATGGCGATGGCCAGCACCGAGGCGCACAGCGATAGCTCCAGGGTGGCGGGCATGCGCTCCTCGATCAGCGAAGACACCTTGCGTCCTTCCTGATAGGAGACGCCGAACTCGCCGCGTGCGCTATTGACGACGAAAGTGCCGAACTGTACCAGCAGCGGCTTGTTCAGGCCCAGTTCGGTGCGCAGTTGCGCGCGCTCCTGCGGTGTCGCATCCTGCCCGACCATAAAGGTCACCGGATCGCCGACGTAGCGAAACATCAGAAACGCGATGAGCGCGACCGTCAGCATGACGAGTAGGGCCTGAATCAGGCGGCGGACAACGAAAGCGAGCATGGCGTCGGTGTACGGTTCGAAGCGCTAGTTAACATTTTTGCCGCAGCGGCATGGCAAAGCCGCCGCGTATTGTTTTAGTAGCGTTTCCTGGTCTGCCTCGAGTCGAGGGGTACCGGATGTTAGCGACAATTTTGTGTCATGCACAACTACGAATACCTGTAACCTTCGACGCAGCATAACACTGCCGCGGACGGACGAAAACCGTTGTACAGTCTGGCGATCAGAGCGTTCGAAAACGACGAAGGCTGCTGTTCCAAACGGATGCTTGTTGGCCGCTGCCCGGCGGCAGAAACTGGGAATCGGATGCTTGGCTATGAGTCACGCCGGCGCGCATCGACGGAACGCGGCGGCGCTTTTCCCCAGCGCCAGATTGGAGCGCGCTCAGAAGGCGTCGAGGTCCAGTCGCCCGGCACAGGCATTCTCGCGTAAAGCAGTTTTTAGAAACTGGCCGCGGCGCTCCCTGCCAGGATGCCGCACGGCGTACATACGTGGGAAATAATAACGATGGATCTGACGACTTGCATCAAGGAGAACGGGCGTGCGGGCGCGATGGCGGCGCCCCCGCCACTGGCTTTGACGAAGCGATCGCCGGGCGAGGAATTCATCTGCTTCGACGAAACCCAGCTCAAAGTGACCGACACCGGTCGTGAGCGTCCTGGCGGCGTACCGAGCCTGGTCAGGGATTTGCGCGCCGCGGCAGGCGCTGCCGACCGCCAGCGGCTGGTGCGCGGCACGCTCTACACGATTGGCTTCGAATGGCTTGGTTACGGCACCATGCTGCCGTCGTCCGAGGGCTTTGCGCCGCGTACCGTTTTCACCAGTTATGCCAACCCGGAGTGGACCGAGCGTTATTTCGCCGAGCGGCACTATTTGATCGATCCGCGTCTGAAGGAGAGCGCGCATACCTGCTTGCCGCTGGCATGGGATGTGGAGGATCTCGAGCGCAGCCTGGGCAAGGCCGGCTGGACCAACGAGGGCCGGCGCTTCATCGAGGACATGCTGGGCAGCGGCATCCGCAGCGGCATTTGCCTGGCGCTAGGCTCGCCCGCCAATGCCAGCGAGCTGACGTTCATCAGTCTGCTCTCGCGCGCGCAAAGCCGGCAATGGATCGTCGACGGCATTTTCGGGCAGGCCGTCACACTCGGCCTGTGCGTGCATGAGTTCATCACCCAGTACGCCCGCATCACGACGCCGGCTCAGCCGTCCGACAAGCGCGCCTTGTCGCCGCTGCAGCAGGAAATTCTGCAGTGCCTGAGCCGCGGGCTGTCGGACAAACAAATCGCCTACTGCCTCAATCTGTCGTCGTATAACGTCGACTACCACCTGCGCCAGATGCGACGACGCTTCGCCGTGCGCAATCGCGTGCAACTGGTCAACGCGGCGATGGCGGCACTGCCGCAGGCGCCGAGCCAGTCTCGCTCGCCGGACGCTCGGCTGGAAGGCCTGTTGGTGTGACGTGGGGCGGCCCGGCGGGCCGCTTCCATGCGCGATTTCATGACCATGCCCGGGGGCTTGCAGGGGCATGGCTCACCGACGCGAGAACGCAGTTTCGCCGGGTGATCCGCGAATCCGGCCTGTTCGATCTTCCCCGGCCCTCACGCCATTTCGGCGTCCCCCTTGACGCACATCAATCCTGTCGGCCGGATCACTGTCATCATCAAAAAAGAGTTAATGCGAATCGCCGGCCTTCGCATGCCGCTTCGGATGTGGCGCGGATGCCTCCCGGCGTTCGACGAGTCCGGCGACCTGGCGCCGGCCCATGTCAAAGCCCGCGGCATGCCGCAGGCGCAAGGAGCAGCCATGAAGTCACGCCAACGTTCGGAAACGGTCCGCCCCGCCCGCTGGGACAAGCTCGATAGCAATCCGATCCACGATAACTACCGGCCGACGGCCAAGTTTCATGAACCTACCGCTTGCGAAGTGTGCGGCGCGGTCTACGTGAATGGCCGCTGGAGCTGGGCGGCAGTCCCGGACGACGCCGATCAGGTGACGTGCCCCGCCTGCCGTCGAATTCACGATCAGATGCCGGCCGGGCAGGTCGAGCTCAGCGGCACGTTCCTGCACGAGCACCAGGAAGAAATCATGGCGCTGATCCGCCATCACGAAGCCAAGATGAAAAGCGAGCACCCGATGGAGCGCATCATGGCCGTCACCACGCGCGAGGACGGCGTGACCGTTACCACGACCGGCTCGCACCTGGCGCGCGATATTGGCGAGGCGCTCAAGCGAGCGTTCCAGGGGCATATGGAAATGGGCAGCGCGACGGCCGAGAGCATGTTGCGCGTGATCTGGTCGCGATAACCCGGCCTAAAGGAGGGCGTCATGGCACTGTTCAAGGACCGGGAAGACGCTGCGCTGAAGCTGGCCCAGGCGCTGCACGCGTGGCGCGGCAAGCGGCCGCTGGTGCTGGGGGTGCCGCGCGGCGGCATGGTGCTGGCGGCGGTCATCGCGCGCGAGCTTGAAGGCGAGCTCGATGCCGTGCTGGTACGCAAACTGCGCGCGCCGCGCAACCCCGAGCTGGCCGTGGGCGCCGTCGACGAAGAAGGAGTCGTGTCGATCGAGCCGTTTGCCGACGCCGCTGGCGCCAGCCAGGAGTACCTGCATCGTGAGATCCAGCGGCAATTGCAGGTGTTACATGAGCGCGGGCTGCGTTACCGCGCGCGCGCCGGCGCGGTGGACCCGGTGGGGCGGGTCGTGATCGTGGTCGACGACGGCATGGCGACTGGCGCCTCGATGGCGGCGGCGCTCGAGGCCGTGCGCCGCCGCCAGCCCGCGGAGCTGATCTGCGCGGTGCCGGTGGCGGCCAGCAGCGCGCTGGCGCGGGCCCGAGCGTTCGCCGACCAGATCTGCTGCCTGCACGAGAGTATCGATTTCGGCGGCGTCGGCCAGTATTTCGAGAATTTCGACCAGGTGGAAGATGCCCGCGTCGAAGCGCTACTGCAGGCCGCGCCAACTGCTGCCGGCCAGTCGCCGGACTGATGGGCCCGCGCTGCGGGCACCGTCGAGCAGCCTTGATTTAGGTCATCACGTCAGCTTTGCGCACGCCCATGCTTGGCTTGGCATGCCACCGATCGTGCGCATGCACGCTCAATCCAAGGAGGTTGTTATGTCGCAAATCGTCAAGGTCGTGGAAATCATGACCGAATCACCGAAGAGTTGGGAAGACGCCGCGCAGAAGGCTGTCGACAAGGCGTCGAAGTCGCTGCGGGGAATCAGGTCGCTCTACATCCAGGACATGTCGGCCGAAGTTGATAAGGGCAAAATCGTCAACTACCGGATCAATGCCAAAGTGACCTTCAAGCTTGAATAGGACAAGGCGCGGCCGGCGCCGATGCCGCCGGGTGGCGCCAAGCCGCGGCGGCCTGTCGGTGCACCCGCGCAATCATGCGACGATGTCAGTCGCCTCGTCGGGATCCAGGCGGATCAGCCTCTGATGGCCGAAGCCCTGGCTGTAATCGAGCATCTTGATCAGCCACGGCGTTACCTTGACATACACGGTCTGCCCGGTGGGGTCTTGCGGCGTGACATCCCAGGGCGTCGAGAATTTTTGCTTGAGCAGCGCCTGCGCTCGCATGCTCTCGGCGGCATCGTCGGCCAGCACCTGAGCCATGGCCGCGACGGACAGCGCCTTGAGGTCGCTCCAGGTGTTATAGGGAAGATTGATCGTCAGCGACACCTTGGCGCAATGCTGAATATTGGCGACTTTACCGCTATTGCGGGCCGTTGCGAAATACAGCCGCAGGCCGTCGTTCGCATAGCTGATCAGGGTGGCCTGAGGATAACCGTCGCGCCTGAGCGTGGCGAGCGACATGTCCCGCCCCGACTCGATGATATTCAAAATGGCGCGCTTTGCTGCGGGATCTATCGACATCGTGAACCTCGCTGGGTGCATTCGTGATGATGAGCCGGGGTTTTTTCGCCTCCGGCATCAGGTGCCCGTCACCGCGCGCGGCCGTCCGGGCGGCGGCTCGATCAGCGGGCTCGATGGCGTGCTGGCCGGCAAGGCGGCGTCCTGCAAAAACGGCTTGAGTGCCTCCTGGTCGAGCACCTCGCGCTGCAGCAGCGCCTGTGCCAGGCGCTCGAGCTGAGCGCGCCGGTTGGTGAGCGTGTTGACCGCCCGCTCATGAGCTTCGGCCAGCATGCGCTCAATCTCCTCTTCGATGCGCGCCGCGGTGCGCTCGCTGATCGCGCTGCGACCGAGCAACGCGGCCGCGTCGCCGCCGGGCTGCTCGCCGTCGCCGCCGAACCACGCCAGACCCAGCGCCGCGCTCATGCCGCAGCGGGCCACCATCTGGCGCGCGAGTTCGGTGGCCTGGCGCAAATCGCTCTCAGCCCCGGTCGACACGTCGCCGAATACGATCTCCTCGGCCGCGCGGCCGCCCAACAAAACATCGAGCCGGTCGGCCACCTCGCTGGCGCGCAGCAAGTAGCGGTCGGCGGAGGGCACTTGCTGGGTGTAACCCAATGCCATGACGCCGCGCGGGATGATCGAGATCTTTGTGACCGGGTCGGCATGGGGCCGGCCTGCGGCGACCAGCGCATGGCCCGCTTCGTGAAACGCGATGATGGAGCGCTCCTCGAGGGTCATCACCCGGCTCTTGCGCTGGATGCCGCCAATCGCACGGTCGATCGCTTCATCGAAATCGCGCATGTCGATCTGCGGCTTGTCTTCGAGCGCGGCGTGCAGCGCCGCCTCGTTGACGATGTTGGCCAGATCGGCGCCGGCGAAACCCGGCGTGCGCGCGGCGATGGTGCCCAGATCGACGTCGGGCGCCAGCTGCACGTGGCGCGCATGCACCCGCAGGATCTGTTCGCGGCCGGTGACGTCGGGCCGATCGATCGCAATGTGCCGGTCGAAGCGTCCCGGCCGCAGCAGGGCGGCATCGAGCATCTCCGGGCGGTTGGTTGCCGCCACCAGAATGACGCCCGAATTGGTATCGAAGCCATCGAGCTCGACCAGCAGCTGGTTGAGCGTTTGCTCGCGTTCCTCGTTACCGCCCAGGTAAGTGCCGCTGCGGCGCTTGCCCAGCGCGTCGAGTTCGTCGATGAAGATAATGCACGGGGCCTGTTGCTTGGCCTCCTCGAACAGGTCGCGCACGCGCGCCGCGCCGACGCCGACGAACATTTCGACGAAGGCCGAGCCGCTGATCGAAAAGAACGGCACCCCGGCTTCGCCGGCCACCGCCTTGGCCAGCAGCGTCTTGCCGGTGCCGGGCGCGCCGGTGATCAGCACCCCCTTGGGAATCTTGCCGCCGAGCCGGCGGTAGCGCTCGGGCCGCTTGAGAAAATCGACGATCTGCATCAGCTCGCCTTTGGCCTCGTCGATGCCGGCGATATCGTCGAACGTGACCTGTGTGGTGCGCTGATGGTAAAGCTTGGCGGTATTCTTGCCGATGCCGAACATCGAACGGGCGCGCCCGGCGGAGCCTTGCATCATGTTCCACAACACCAGAAACAGCACCAGCGGCATCGCCCACGACAGCGCAACGCTCCACCAACTGCTGGCCGGCGCGCCGGTAAAGCGGATCCGGGCCTTGTTAAGGGCGTC
The DNA here is from genome assembly GCF_004297875.1 of Pandoraea sp. Classification (GTDB taxonomy): domain Bacteria; phylum Pseudomonadota; class Gammaproteobacteria; order Burkholderiales; family Burkholderiaceae; genus Pandoraea. Next base: position 43,367 of record NZ_SCSK01000038.1, read on the forward strand.
GAGCAGTTGGGGGTCGGCGACGCGCTCGGTGGAAAACGCATAGGGCGGCTTGCCGAGCGTTTTGAGCGCGGTGATCTTGTCGGCGGGTAGCTCGCCCTGAAGATCGTCGCTGGTGATCGTGCCGGTGATCTGCTCGGCGCCGATCGTCAGGTCGTTGACCTTGTGCGCGGCCAGCAGCGTCTGGAACTCGCTATACAGCAATGGCGTGCTGCGGGGCGCCGTCGCGTAGATCAGGGTCAGCATCAGCCCGGCGGCGATCAGCAGCCAGATCGAAAAAATGGGCTTGTTGCCCAGGATGGGTTTTGGCATCGATGACGTTCTTGGTTGGAGACCGCGTGGCGGCGCCTGGCGACCACGGCGCGCGAGGCCGTCCTGTCAGCTTTGTTTATAGGCCTGCCGGCTGTGGCGCTTCATGATTTATGTCAAGCGGTGTGGTCCGGCGGGGGTGGCCCTTGACCCGCGTCAAGACGCACGTCGCCTGGGCGCGCAATATTGAAAAATGTCCGGCGCGCAAGGAGCCCTGCGAAATCCCATGATGCACAGGCAGATCGAAGCACGCTCGGCGCGTTACCCGCTGGCCCCCGTGGCGCGGCACGTCTGGGCGACGAAATATCGCTGGCAGCCGCCCGGCGGGTCGCCCGAGAGCGATGTCGCACAAACCTGGTGGCGCGTGGCGCAAGCCCTGGCCGGGGCAGAGCCTTCCGCGCGAGGCGCCTGGGCGCGCCGCTTTTATCGTGCGCTGGCGGATTTTCGCTTTGTGCCTGGCGGGCGCATTCTGGCGGGTGCCGGCACACGCGGCGACGCCTGTCTGCTCAATTGTTTCGTGATGCCCGATGTGGCCGATGCGGCCGACGCGCGCTTCAGGGCGCTGCGCGAGAGCGCCCTGACGCTACAGGCCGGCGGCGGCATTGGACTGGACTTTTCCGGGTTGCGCCCGCGTGGCCAGGCGGGCGGCGAGTCGGCCCCGGGCCACGAGGCCTTCGCCGCGGGGCCGGTTGCCTGGATGCACGTCTGGGACAAACTCTGCGCGACGGTCGAAACCCGCGGGCAGCGGCGCGGCGCGATGATGGCGGTGCTGGCGTGCGACCATCCCGACATCGAGGCGTTCGTGCGGGCCAAGCGGGAGTCCGGTGCGCTGAGTCATTTCAATTTGTCGGTGCTCGTGAGCGACGCGTTTCTGGCCGCGGTGGCCGCGCGCGAGCCCTGGCCGTTGCGCTTTCCGGCCGGTGGCCAGGCCGCCGGTCGCGTGGTACGCACGATACCGGCGGCGACTTTATGGGATGGGATTCTGCGCAACGCCTATGAAACGGCCGAGCCCGGCGTGCTGTTTATCGATCGCATCAATCGCTGCAATAACCTGGCCTACCGCGAGCGGTTGCACGCGACCAACCCATGCGGCGAAATTCCGTTGCCGCCCTATGGCGCATGCGATCTAGGCTCGTTCAATCTGACGGCGTTTGTCGTCGCGCCGTTCACCGCGCAGGCGGCCTTCGACTGGCCGGCCCTGCGCCGCCTGGTGCCACTGGCCGTGCGCATGCTCGACAACGTCTACGATATCTCGGCGTTTCCGCTGCCGGTGCAGCAGGCCGTGGGGCAGGGTGCGCGCAGGCTTGGCCTGGGCCTGATGGGGCTGGGCGATGCGCTCGTGATGCTTGGCCTGCGCTACGACAGCACAGCGGGGCGCAAATTCGCGGCGCGCGCGATGGGCGAGATCTGTCATGGCGCTTACCGCGCATCGGTGGCGCTGGCCGCCGAAAAAGGCGCTTGCGCGGCATTCTCGACCGAACCCTATCTGCAGGCGCCATTCATTGCGGCATTGCCGCAGGACATTCGCGACGGCATTGCCGCCTCCGGAATTCGCAACAGCCACCTGACGGCGATTGCGCCGACCGGGTCGATCAGCCTGCTGGCCAACAATGTGTCGAGCGGTCTCGAGCCAATTTTCGCGCCCTCGTACGAGCGGCGCCTGCATGGCGGCGAGACCGACCGCGTGATGACGCTGCACAGCCGCGCGGTGCTGGCGTATCGTGAATTGACGGGCGATGCGCGGGGCGTGCCCCCGGCGTTCCGGTCGAGCTCCGAGGTGTCGGCCACCGCGCAATTGCAGATGCAGGCGGCGTTGCAGCGGTATGTCGACAACGCCATCGCCAAAACCGTGAATCTGCCGGCCGAGACCGGTTTCGAGGCGTTTCGCGCGACCTACGATCGCGCTGCCCGACTCGGACTCAAGGGCTGCACGACTTACCGGCCTACCGCGTTGCGCCAGGGGATCCTGTGCGTCAGGCCGCCGCACGACTGAGCTTGCATTGCGGTGGGACTCTTGCCGCGAGCGTTTCTGCCGGGGTTATTGCGCAGGCACCACGCTGTATGACTTCGTCAGCCAGGTCTTGCCGTTGTCGCTGCTCATGCAGACCGTCTCGTCGGCCGTGCCATGCGCGAAGGTGGTGTGATAGCGCAGGCAAAGCGTGTCGAACGGCTCGCCTTCGCTATGGCGGCGCGCGAGCACGCCATCGCCGCGTGCGGTCTTCGCGCCGTAAGGCTCGCGGACGGTCCGCATTTGCGCGACCCAATCAGTCTGGCTCACACCGGCCTGCAGCGCGGGCGACGCCGCTTTCCAGCTGGCTTCGTAGTTGCCGCTGTCGAGAATTGCCAGCCAGCGCTGCGCGGCCGCCGCCGCCAGCGCTGGCGTGGGATCGGCCTGCGTGGCCGCCCGCGATTGGCCGCCCCATAATTTGTGCCAGTCCTGGTCCATCGACGAGCAGCCGCCAAGAAGCGCAGCGAGCATCGCCAACATACCGATTCGTTTCAACCCATGCATCGAAGGAGTCCTTTGTGGGCGAGAATTCCGTTAAGCGGGCAAGGTAGCACCGATAACTCGCGTTGAACAGCCCGCCCGGCATCTTGACCGTTGCCGGCCGTCGGCGAGCGGGACGGCTCACGCGGTCGGGGCCGGCAGGCGCTCGAGTCTGGCGACGGTCGATCCCAGAATGATAGCTGCCTGTATCACAAAGCCGCCTGCGGCCAGAAAAATCGCCCAGCGCGGCCCGCAGCTGGCGCCGACCAACCCCCCAAGCGCGGCGCCGAGCGGCCGGGCGCCGGTGTTGGCGGTCATGAAGAAGGCGGATACGCGACCCAGCAAGGCGTTGGGCGTCACGGTCTGGCGCAGCGTGGTCTGGTTGATGGTCCAGATGATCGGACCGGCGCCGAACAGGAAAAATGCGCCGGCGGCGATACTCATCGAATGCACCCAGGCGGTGGCGGCCATGAGCGCGGCAGCGCCCACCGACAGCGCCGGACCGATCAGGATCGCCGCGCCGAAGCTCAAGTGGCGCGCCACGCGCGGCGCCAGCAGCGCGCCGAGCACCATGCCGGCGCCGGACATGCCCAGGGTCGTGCCGATGCCGACTGCGCTCAAGCCCAGCACGTGGGCCGCGTATGGCACATAGGCCGCCTGCAGCACGAACCACGACAGATTCCAGAACACGGCGGTCAGCACGATTGGGCGCAACAGTGGATGGGACCAGGCGAAACCGGCGCCTTCCTTGAGGTCGGTCCAAAAGTGGCGTGGCGGCTGCGCCGGCCGTTCAGGCTCGGCGATACCGCGCAGCAACAGCACGGCGCCGCTCGAGAGCGCGGCCGCCAGCACGAACGCAGGTGACACACCGGCCCAGCCGATCAATGCACCGGCCAGCGCGGGGCCGAGCGCAAACGCGGCGCTACGGGCCAGTTCAAGCCGGCCGTTGGCGGCTGGCCAGGCCGCACGCGACACCAGGGCGGGCACTAAGGCCGGTGCCGCGACGCTGAACGCGACGGTGCCGGTGGCGCCGGCGAAACCGAGCAGGCCGAGCAGCGCGATATTGAGCGAGCCCAGCAGCATAAGACCGGGCAGCGCCAGCAAGGCGACCACCCGGCACAGTTCGGCCAGCGTCATGAGCCGGCGACGCGAAAAGCGGTCGGCCAGCACGCCGGCCGGGAAAGAAAGCAGCAAAAACGGCAGGCTTTGCAGCGCCGTCAGAAAGCCGGTCGCGCCAGGCCCTGCGCCGAGCGAGAGCACGGCCACCATCGGCGCGGCGGCCAGGCCGATTTGCTCGGCCGACTGGGCCAGCAGGTTTGACCACGCCAGGCGATGAAATGGCGCGCCCAGGCGAGGTGTCGATGACGAGGTGGCGCCCGGCAGGGCGGCCGAATCGGTGGAGGAGTCTTGTGGCATGATGAACTGTATGAGCACGGGTTGAAGAAGTGCCCAGCATGCGGCACGCAACCGCCGCGCGCGCTCCGGTTCTTGCGCCGACACAACTGGGTCCGGGCACGCAATTCGGCCGCAAGCGGCGGAGTGCTTGCGGCCGGGGGCGTGCCTATACTCGGGGTATCGTCGTGCCGTGGGGCAAGAATGCCCACTGGCAAGCGACGTTTCCGGAGTGTGAACTCATGAACGCAATGACTGATGCCGCAGTAAAAACCGTCCCCGACGTCAAGCCGTCATATGCCAGCGACGAGCAGAAGTGGCAGGCCGTGGTGCAACGCGATCCGGCGGCCGACGGCGTGTTCTACTATTCGGTGCGCACCACCGGCGTGTATTGCCGCCCGTCGTGCGCGTCGCGCCGGGCGCGCCGCGAGAACATCCGGTTCCACGCCAGCGCGCAAGCTGCCGAGCAGGCGGGATTTCGGCCCTGCAAGCGTTGCCGGCCCGACCAGCAAGGCCCCGCCGCGCGGCAGGCGGCGCTGATCGCCGCTGCCTGCCGCACCATTGAGAAGGCATCCGAGATGCCTCGCCTGGAAGACCTGGCGCGTGCCGCGCAGATGAGCCGGTTCCATTTCCATCGCTTGTTCCGGGCCCAGACCGGCGTGACGCCCAAGGCCTACGGCGACGCACATCGTGCTCGCCGCGTGCGCGATGCGCTGGGCCGCAGCGCGACCGTGACCGAGGCGATTTACGACGCGGGTTTCAATTCGAACGGCCGCTTCTATGAGACCTCGCCCGAAGTGCTGGGCATGACGCCGACGGCTTTTCGCGCGGGCGGCCGCGGTATCTCGATCCGCTTTGCGGTGGGCGAATGCTGGCTCGGCCCGATTCTGGTGGCGGCCACCAACAGAGGGGTGTGCGCGATTTTGCTGGGTGATGATCCCGATGCGCTGGTGCGCGATCTGCAGGACCGTTTCCCGAATGCGCAATTGGTCGGCGCCGACGCCGAATTCGAACAATGGATCGCGCAAGTGGTGGGTTTCATCGATCATCCGGCGTATGGCCTGGATTTGCCGTTGGACGTGCGCGGCACGGCGTTTCAGCAGCGCGTGTGGCAGGCATTGCGCGAGATTCCGCCGGGCACCACCGCGAGCTATGCCGAAATTGCCCGGCGCATCGGCCAACCCCGGGCAATGCGGGCGGTGGCCCAGGCCTGCGCGTCGAATTGGCTGGCGGTGGCGATTCCGTGCCACCGCGTGGTGCGCACCGATGGTGCGCTGTCGGGTTACCGTTGGGGCGTCGAGCGTAAGCGCGCGTTGCTCGACAAGGAAGCGGCGCAGGCCGGCGGCGGCACGCGCGCCTGAGGCAGCGGCTCCCCGGGCGCGTGCAAGGCGCGCCGGTTTGGGCATAATCACGGCTCGCCCATCATGAACAGTGCAAGGAGCCGAGATGCCTGACCCCCGGGTGGTGGTGATTTATGCGCATGCGGCACCCCGCCTGTCGCGTGTCAACGAGCCGTTGCGGCATGCGCTCGAGAAGCTCGATGGCGTGCAGGTGCGCAACCTGTGTTTGCACTATCCCGATTTCGACATCGACGTGGCTGCCGAGCAGGCGGCGCTTGCCCCGGCCGAGCTGGTGGTCTGGCAATACCCGGTGCACTGGTATGCGATGCCCTCGCTGATGAAGGAATGGCTCGACGTGGTATTCACGCCCGGCTGGGCTTTTGGCGACGGCGGCACGGCCCTGCGCGGCAAGGCGCTGCTGGCGCTGCTCACTGCCGGCAGCGCGCAGCAGGCCTATCGGCCCGGCGCGTTGCATGGCTTTCATTTCGACGCTTTTCTACCGCCCCTGCAGCAGACCGCGGCGCTGTGCCAGATGCGCTGGCTGCCGCCGCAGGTGTTCCACGACGCCCGCGGTGCTTCGTCCGAGGCCGTGGCCGCGCATATCGATGCGGTGTGCGCCGCCTTGCGGCAGTTCGTTGCCACCGGCCGCCTGCCTTTTGCCGATGGAGCCTGACCGATGGAACAACACGCTGTTCTGACCAATGTTCTGATCTATTTCGGCGCGGCGGTCGCGGCGGTCGCCGTGGCGCGTGCGGTGGGCCTGGGCTCGGTGCTCGGCTATCTGATCGCCGGTGTGGCGATCGGTCCGTGGGCACTGGGGTTGGTGCGCAACGTGCAGACCATCCTGCATTTTTCCGAGTTCGGCGTGGTGATGATGATGTTCCTGATCGGCCTTGAGCTCGAGCCGCGCCGCTTATGGTCGTTGCGGCGTGGCATCTTTGGCTACGGCGGATTACAGATGGTGGCCTGTGCGCTGGCGATTTACTTGCTCGGCGTGATGCTGGGCGCGTCCTGGCGCGTTGCGCTGGTCGCCGCGCTGGGGCTCTCGCTGTCGTCCACGGCGATCGCCCTGGCGATCCTGGGCGAGCGCAACCTGCGCAATTCGCCAGCGGGCACGGTCAGCTTCGGCATCCTGCTGTTTCAGGACATCGCGGCGATTCCATTGATTGCGCTGCTGCCGTTGCTCGGCGGCGTCGGCACGCCGGGCGGCGGGCACTGGACGGCTATCGCCAGGGCGGTGGCAGTGATCGCGGCGGTGGTGCTGGGCGGGCGCTTCCTGCTGCGTCCGGCCCTGCGCAAGATCGCGGCGCTGGATGCTCGCGAAATCTTCACGGCCTTCGCGCTGTTCCTGGTCGCCGGGCTGGCTTATCTGATGCAGAGCGTGGGCGTGTCGATGGCGCTGGGCACCTTCCTGGGCGGGGTGCTGCTGGCTGATTCGGAATATAAGCATGCGCTCGAGGCCGATATCGAGCCGTTCAAAGGCCTGCTGCTCGGTCTGTTTTTCATGGCGGTCGGCATGTCGATCGATTTCGGCATTTTCGTCGCTCATCCATGGCAGGTGATCGGACTGGTGCTGCTGCTGTGCGTGATCAAGACGGTGGTGTTGACGCTGATCAGTCGCGTGATGGCAATCGCCCGGCCGCAGCGTCTTCTGTTTGCCTTCGTGCTGTCGCAGGGCGGCGAGTTCGCCTTCGTCGTGTTTGCCGCGGCGGCCGCCGGACGCATTATCCCGGCTGCGGTTGCCTCGCTGCTGACGCTGGTGGTGGCGCTGTCGATGGTCATGACACCGCTGCTGATGGTGCTGCACGACCGACTGATCGCGCCGCGCGCCAACCGGCGGGATGTGCGCCCCGACGATACCATCGCCTCCCAGCACAACCCGGTGCTGATCGCCGGCTTCGGCCGCTTCGGCCAGATCGTCGGCCGCTTGCTCTACAGCCAGGGAATCGGCGTGACCGTGCTCGATCATGACCCGGACCAGATTGACCTGTTGCGCGAATTCGGGCTCAAGGTGTTTTACGGCGACGCCGGGCGCATGGACCTGCTGGACTCGGCCGGCGCGGCAGAGGCGAAGATTCTGGTGGTGGCCATCGACGGCGTCGACGAGAGTCTTGTGCTGATCGACCGGGTGCGCGAGCGTTTTCCTCACCTGCGGATCTATTGCCGTGCTCGCAACGTGTCGCATATCTACCAATTGATGGACCGGCAGGTTCACGTGATCGAGCGGGAGACCTTTGAGTCGTCGCTGCGGCTGGGCCGCGCGGTACTCGAGGGCCTGGGACACGACCCGTTCGAGGCACGCTCGATCGCGCTGAAGTTCCGGCGTCACAACATCGACTCGATCGGGCGCGTTTATCCGTTCTACAAAAATCGCAAGGCGCTGGTATCGAGCGCCCGCGAGGGGCGCGAGGAACTGGAGGAAATGTTCCGGCGCGATCGGGAGCGGCGCCAGGCCGCGCACGGCCAGGCCTGGTTCTAGCCGGATCAGGCTGGCCCGCCGCCCGCGACGTTCGCCTGACGCGGCACACGCATGCGCAGCGCGCTCACGCCCGAGGCGGCCAGCGCGAAGCAGGCGGCCACGACCAGCGTGATGGTGGTGCCGCGCACCGGCGCCAGATTGAATACAAGGGCGACCAGCGCGGCCCCGGTGGTTTGCCCGACCAGCCGCGCGGTGCCGAGCATGCCGCTGGCGCCGCCGCTACGGTGCTTGGGCGCAGAGGTAATCATGGCGTAATTGTTGGGCGACTGAAACAGGCCGAAGCCCACGCCGCACAGCGCCATGCGCCAGACGATGTCGAGCGACGACGGTTGGTGCGGCAGCATCGCCAGCAGGCCCAGGCCGGTGCCGAACAGCAGCAGGCCGATGGCGCCCAGTGTACCCGGATGATGGCGCTCCACCAGCCGGCCGGCAATCGGTGCGACCACGACGATGGCGATCGGCCACGGTGTCATCAGCAGGCCGGTGGCGACGTAGCTGCGCCCGAGCGTGTCCTGCAGGTAGAACGGCAGCGAGACGTAGGCCAGCATTTGCGCGGCAAACGAACAGACCGAAGTGCTGATCGAGAGCGCGAACATCGGAATGCGCAGCAAATCGACCGGCAACAACGGCAGGGGGAGTTTCAGTTGCCGGCGCACCAGCAGCACCCCCATCGCCACCGCCAGCAATAGTTCGAGTCCTACGGTGGGCAGGCGCTGGCCATGGCCGAAGCTGTCGATGGCTGAAATCAGCAGTCCGAATGTCAGTGCGTTGTACAGCGCGCTTTGCCAGTCGAACGCGTGCGGCGAGCGCTGGCTTTTGGGCAGGGCCCGCATGGCGATCAGAAACGCCACCAGGCCGATTGGCACGTTCACGGCGAACAGCCACTGCCAGTGAGCGACCGCCAGAATGCCGGCCGCCACCGTGGGGCCGGCGGCCGCGCCCACCGCGACGACCAGCGCGTTGATGCCGACCCCGCGGCCGAGCATGCGCTGGGGGTAAATCACGCGCAGCAGCGCCGTGTTCACACTCATGATGCCTGCCGCGCCAAATCCTTGCAGCACGCGCGCCACGGTTAGAGTCACTAATGAATCGGACAGCGCGCAGGCCAGCGAGGCGAACGTGAAGACCGCCAGCCCGACGCGATAGATGCGCCGGTAGCCGACGATGTCGCCCAGCGAAGCCAGCGGCAGCAGCGAAATCGTGATGGCGAGCTGATATGCGTTGACAATCCAGATCGACGCAGCGGGGCGGGCGTGCAGGTCGCTGGCAATGGTGGGCAACGCGACGTTGGCGATCGCGCTGTCGAGCACGGCCAGCGTGATGCCCAGGATGATCGTCAGAATTGCCCAATACAGTTGCGGTGGAGGCAGACCGTCGGTCGGTTTATCGGACATGGTCGGAAGTGAGGGGGCGGTGCGCCACGTGCGCGCCGCGCAGGAAAAGGATTGTGCCGAATGATCGGCGTTGGCCCAAGCCTGGCGTCGCGGCGTAGAATACCGCGACGCGATTCGAGGGCCGCTTATGCTGCTTTATGCCATTTTTCTGGTGGCGATCGTCGCCGAGGCAATGACTGGCGCGATGGCCGCCGGCCGGCGTGACATGGATCTGTTCGGCGTGTGTTTCGTCGCCTGCGTGACCGCGCTGGGCGGCGGCTCGGTGCGCGACGTGCTGCTCGGGCACTACCCGCTGAGCTGGGTCGGGCATCCCGAATACATCTGGTTCACGGCGGGCGCGGCATTGGCCGCGGCGTTGCTCGCCGGCGTCCTGCGCTACCTGCGCGTGGTGTTCCTGCTCATCGATGCACTGGGGCTGGTGGCATTCACGCTGATCGGCTGCAACGTCGCGCTCGAGGCCGGCCACGCTGCCACCGTGGTGATCATCAGCGGCCTGATCACCGGCTGCTTCGGCGGCATCATGCGCGACCTTTTCTGCGGCGATGTGCCGCTCGTATTCCGCCATGAAATGTACGCCAGCATCTCGCTGCTGGTCGGGCTGGCCTACGTGGTGCTGCGGCACTTCGCGGTGCCCGAGGGCGCGGCCGTGGTCGGCTGCCTGATTGGCGGGTTTTGCTTGCGCGCGTTGGCGATCCGTTATGACTGGCATATTCCGAAGTTCGTCTATCGCGACAAGCCTTGAGATGGCGGCGTTGCTGTGGCCGCCGGGTGAAAGCGCGCTTTCAGGATTGCCGCGGCCAGCACAACCACGCCTGCCAGAGCGATCGACAGATCCAGCGCCGCCCGCTCGCCGAAATGGGCGATCACGAACGCATAGGCCAGCGGTGACACCGCCGATAGCAGAAAACTGGGCACGAGCAACTGGCCGACGAAGCTGCCGTAGGTGCGATGATCGAACAGCACCAGCGGCAAGGTGCCGCGCGTGATCGTCACCAGTCCGTTGCTGGCGCCATAGACAAACGCAAACACGACCGCGGCGGCAAGGTAGTGGCCGCTGAACACGCCGGCGAGAAAACACAGCGGCAGCCCCGCGGTGGCAAACAGATTCAGCTGCAGCGGGTGCAGGCGCTTGCCGAACGCTACTTCGCACAGGCGCGACGACGATTGGCCGATGCCGCGCAGCGTCGAGATCCAGACCGCGAGGCCGGCGCCCAGACCCAGACCCGCCAGGATGTCTATCATGTGCGCCGACATGCCCGAGTTGAGGAAATTCGTCAGCGTGACGATAACCACATACAGCCCGCCGGCGAGCAGCCGCTGCGATCCTTCGGCCGCCAGCGCCGGCGGCGCGGCGTGCGTGATGCCCGCTGAGGCACGATATCTGCCGGCCGGAATCGCCAAATGCAGCGGCAGCGTCAGCAGCGCGAAACCGGCGTAGGCCAGCAGCGCGCCGCGCCAGCCGAAGGCGAGCGCGAGCCGGTGGCCGAGCGGCCAGAATACGGTCGAGGACAAGCCGCCGAGCAGCGTGATCTGGGCCATCGGCTGGCGAGCGTCGGGCCCGCCAAGCCGCGCCAGTGCAGCGAAGGCGGCATCATAGAGTGTCAATCGCATGGCCAGACCCAGGCACAGCCACGCGGCGTAATACAGCAACACGCCGTGCGACAGCGCGATGCCGGCGCAGCCGACTGCGCTGCACAGCGAGCCTGCGGCCATCACCGGGCGACCGCCGAAGCGGTCGATCAGCCGCCCGGTGACGGGCGAGACCAGGCCCATCACCAGCAGCGCCGCTGAAAAGCCGCCATACACGACGGTCGGCGGCCAGCGCAGGTCGGCAACGATCGATGCGCCGAAGCCGCCGATCAGGTAGTAAGTGATACCCCAGCAGACCAACTGCGACAGGCCCAGCAGCACCACCGTGCGGCGCGCGATCATCGGGCACCTTGCCCGGTGGCCGGGCCCGTGGGCGGAGAGTCCATGCCGTCGCCCAGGGAGCGCTGCATCAGTACGGTGTCAACCCACTGGCCGTGCTTGAAGCCGACGCCTTCGAAGGTACCGACCAGCCGGAAGCCCAGCGCACGATGCAGGCCGACCGACGCGGCGTTGCCGCTGTTGCCGATGACCGCGATCATCTGGCGCCACGGCCCGCCCTCGCAGCGTGCGATCAATGCCCCCAGCAGGGTCCGGCCGATGCCTTGGCCGCCCAGTTCCGGGGCGACGTAAATCGAATCCTCGACGGTGTGACGATAGGCCGGGCGCGCTCGGTAGGGCGTCGCGTAGCAATAGCCGACCACGGTGCCGTCCTGCTCCGCACTCAGATACGGCAGGCCATGACCTAGCACGGCAGCGCGTCGCGCGCGCAACTCGTCGACTCCCGGCGGCACCTCCTCGAAGCTGGCCAGGCTATGCCGCACGTGATGGGCGTAGATTTCCTGGATCGCAGGCAGGTCGGCTTCGGTAGCGTTGCGAACGATCAGGCCGGGCGGAGTGAGGCTGGGCATGCGACATCCTGTGGCTGGAGCGTCGGCGGGGCGCCGAACGCACAAACCATGATTTTACTTGCGATGTGAAGGAACTGCTTGGCGAGCCGATCGACCCCCGGGCGCTGGCCGGCATCGCAAGATTCGGAGTGCGGCGCAATGGGCCGAGGCGCTAGCATGGGGCGTCGAATCCGCTTTGCGAGGAAAATTGTCTCATGCACGCTTGCATATCTGATCCCGTTCCGGCCGCCGAGGGCGCTCCATCCGCGCTCGACTGGGCCGCCCGTGTCGATGCGCAGCCCTGGACAGACCTGGGCGCCGCGCTCGACGAACGCGGCTGGGCGGTCATGCCAGGCTTGCTCGACGTGCGCGAGTGCCGCCAGGTGGCGGCCGGCTATGCCGACGATAAGCGCTTTCGTGCTCGCGTGGTGATGAGCCGGCATGGCTTCGGGCGCGGCGAATACCGCTATTTCGCTTACCCGTTGCCGCAACCGGTTCATGCACTGCGCACGGCGCTGTACCCGCACCTTTGCGAGACCGCCAATCGCTGGCAACAGGCGTTGGGCCTCGAGGATCGGTTTGAACCCGACCACGCAGCCTTCCTGCGGCGCTGCCACGACGCCGGCCAGTGCCGTCCGACCCCGCTGCTGCTCCAGTACGGCGCCGGCGACTACAACTGCCTGCATCAGGATTTGTACGGCGAACATGTGTTTGCGCTGCAAGTGGCGATTCTGCTGTCGGCGCCGGGGCGGGACTTCACCGGCGGCGAGTTCGTGCTGACCGAACAGCGCCCGCGCATGCAGTCGCGCCCGCACGTGGTACCACTGGAGCAGGGCGCCGCGGTGATCTTCGCCGTGCACCACCGACCGGTGCGCGGCGCGCGCGGCATCTACCGGGTCAATCTGCGCCATGGCGTGAGCGAGGTCCGATCGGGTCGGCGACACACGCTGGGCCTCATTTTCCATGACGCCCAGTAGGCGGGGGCGACGGTTCCGCGAGGTGGCGCCGGACGCCCATGCCGCAAAAAAAACTGGACGGCGCGCTCGAGGACCGTTATTCTAAAAAACATCCGATTTTTGACCTGCGCGATTTTTCGCGCAAAATCAGCAGTCCGCCACCGGATTGCCCCCCGCAAACGCGCCATGACGAATTTTCGTTTTGCCAACCCGAGCCAGGACACAGCCGCCGTGCTGTCGCTGCCGGCTCGCGCGCGCGCATCGGGCAGTACCCTCTCGCTATCCCTCCTACTAGACCTACCGATCGGCTGCCGGGCCTAGTGTCGCGTGGCAGTCCGCCAGCCGGTCGCCACACACACATTTCCTGAGTCTAGTCGTCGGAGGTTTCCATGTTGCAAGACCCTTCAACCAAGTATCGCCCCTTCATTCCGTTCGCCCGTGATTTCGCCGAGCGCACCTGGCCGAGCCGCCGCATCGAGGCGCCGCCGATCTGGATGAGCACTGATTTGCGCGACGGTAATCAGTCGCTGATCGAACCGATGAACGCCGAGCGCAAGCTGCGGTTTTTCGAGCAACTGGTGGCGGTCGGCCTCAAGGAAATCGAGGTTGCGTTTCCGTCGGCCTCGCAAACCGACTTCGATTTCGTACGCAAACTGATCACGGAAAACCGGATTCCCGAGGACGTTACGATCGAGGTGCTCACGCAGTCGCGCGAGGAACTGATTCGCCGCACCGTCGACTCGCTGGCGGGCGCGCGGCGCGCCATCGTGCATCTGTATAACGCGATTTCGCCGGCCTGGCGCGAAGTCGTGTTCGGCATGACGCGCGCCGAGGTGATCGAGATTGCGGTAACGGGCACGCGACTGGTCAAGGAGCTGACCGACGCGCGGCCGGAAACCGAATGGGTGTTTCAGTACTCGCCGGAAACCTTCAGCACCGCCGAGCTCGATTTCGCGCTGGAGATCTGCAATGCCGTCTCGGACGTGTGGGGTCCGACGCCCGAGCGCAAAATGATCTTCAATCTGCCGAGCACCGTCGAGTGCAGCACGCCGAATGTCTATGCCGACCAGATCGAATGGATGCACCGCCGTCTGGCGCGACGCGACGCGGTGATTCTCAGCGTGCACCCGCATAACGATCGCGGCACCGGCGTGGCCGCGGCCGAGCTGGCCGTGATGGCCGGCGCCGATCGTGTCGAAGGCTGCCTGTTCGGCAATGGCGAGCGCACCGGCAACGTCGATCTGGTGACGCTGGCGCTCAATCTCTACACGCAGGGCATCTCGCCCGGCCTGGATTTCTCCGACATCGACGAAGTGCGTCGCTGTGTCGAGTATTGCAATCAATTGCCGGTCCACCCGCGCCATCCATACGGCGGCGACCTGGTCTTCACGGCTTTTTCCGGTTCGCACCAGGACGCTATCAAAAAGGGTTTCGCGGCGCAACGGCCCGATGCGATCTGGGCCGTGCCCTACCTGCCGATCGACCCGGCCGACCTGGGGCGCAGCTATGACGCGGTGATCCGCGTCAACAGCCAGTCGGGCAAGGGCGGCGTCGCCTATCTGCTCGAACAGGAACACGGCCTGGTGCTGCCGCGACGTTTGCAGATCGAATTCAGCCGCACCGTGCAGCGCGTGACCGACGAGACCGGCGAGGAAGTCACGGCCGCCGACGTCTATCGCCTGTTCTCCGACGAGTATCTGGAACAGCAGTCGCCATGGCACTTGCGCCGGCACCGCACTGGCCACGCGCCGGGCTCCGAGCGCACGCAGGTCGAGGCGGAACTGTCGTATCAAGGGCAGCCGCACCAATGCGCCGGACACGCCGACGGCACGCTGGCCGCGTTTGTCGCCGCGCTGCAATTGCCGATCCGCGTGATGGACTATCACGAGCATGCAATCGGCAGCGGCGCGGACTCGGCCGCCGCGTGTTATGTCGAACTGCGGCTGGGCGACTCGGCCACGGGCTTTGGCGTCGGCGTCGATCGCGATATCGTCACTGCCTCATTCAAGGCGGTACTCAGCGCGGTCAATCGTCACATCCGGGCCGGTCACGCGGACACGCCGCATCCGGCGGCGGCCCAGCAAGAGGGCGTCGCGCAGCACTGACCTCACGCGGGGTCGCGCTGATTTCCTGACGCGCTGGTAACATGGCAACGCCTTCATGCGCGGCGCCCCGGTTTTCCTTGACCTCTTGGGACCGGGGGCTGGCGCATGGGGTGATATGCCGCGCCAACCGGTACTTGCAGGCGTCGGAAAAAGAGCTTGCCCAACGTGTCGCCCTTGATGGACAGGACCATGCAGGACCTCAAACTATGCGAACTGATCGGCGCGCTGAGTCATGCGCTGGACATGACCGAAGGCCAGCCCAAGGGCCATTGCGTGCGCTGCACCTGGATCGGCATGGCGGTGGCGCGGGATCTGGGGCTCGATGCCGAGCAGCAATGGGAGCTCTATTACACGGCGATGCTCAAGGACCTGGGTTGTAGCAGCAATGCGGCACGCATCTGCGAGCTGTATCTCACTGATGACCTGAGCTTCAAGCGCGATTTCAAGCTCGTGGGCAATTCCCTGCCGCAAGTGGTGCGGTTCGTGCTGACCCACACGGGCCTGAGGGCCGGTTTGGCGGAGCGGTTTCGCGCCACGCTCGAGATCTTCCAGCATGGCGGGGAAATCGCCCGCGAACTGATTCAAACCCGCTGCCAGCGCGGCGCCGATATTGCCCGCAAGCTTCGCTTCGGCGAGGCCGTAGCGCAAGGCGTGCACGCGCTGGATGAACACTGGGACGGCAGCGGCAAACCCGACGGCCTCAAGGGCGAGGCCATTCCGCTCTACGCGCGCATCGCGCTGCTGGCACAAGTCGTCGATGTGTTTCATGCGGACGGCGGGCCGCAAGCAGCTTTGACCGAACTCCGGCGGCACAGCGGGCAGTGGTTCGACCCGGCACTGGTGGCGTCTTTCGAACGGGTTGCCGCGCGCGAGGAGTTCTGGACGCAATTGCGCGCCGACGATCTGGCCGAGGCGGTGTATGCGCTCGAGCCGGCGAGCCACGTCGTGCCGCTGGACGACGATTACCTCGACGAAATCGCCGCGGCGTTCGGCCAGATCATCGACGCGAAAAGTCCTTACACGGCCGGGCATAGTGCCCGCGTCGCACTTTATACCGATCTGCTCGCCGAACAATTAGGCCTGTCGCAGGCGCGCCGGCGCTGGCTGCGGCGTGGCGCGTTGCTGCACGATATGGGCAAGCTGGGCGTGAGCAATACGGTGCTCGACAAGCCCGGCAAGCTCGACGCGGCCGAGTGGGACGCGGTGCGGCAGCACGCCGCTTACACGGAGGCGATCCTGGGCGGCATCGCGCCGTTCGCCGAACTGGCGCGCGTGGCCGGCGCTCATCACGAAAAGCTCGACGGCACCGGCTATCCGCGCGGCCTGACGGCGCCCGATATCGCGCTGGAGACGCGCATCATCACCACCGCCGACATCTTCGACGCGATCTCCGCTGATCGGCCGTACCGCGCCGCGGTGCCGGTGCCGCAAACGCTAAAGATCATGGAGGATATCGTCGGCAGCGCGCTCGATCGCCGTTGCATGGATGCCTTGCGCGTGGCGGTCGAGCGAGTCGAGACCGGGCTCGACCCGGCCGAGGAGACGGCGCAGGCAGTACTGGCCTGACCCGGCAAGGCCGCCGCGCGAGTGTCCGGCAAGATCTGGCTGGTGGCGCGTCGACGATTGCAGGGCCGTTGCGCCGCGCATGCATTAAGGATACCGAATGAGCTATTTGCCCGATAACCGGCCGCATGCGCGGTTCGATCCAGCCGGCATTCGCCTGTTGGAAGAGTGCGCGTTCAACGCGTGGCCGGCCCGACAGACGATATTCTGCGACGGCTGGCTGCTGCGGTTTAACGCCGGTTACACCAGGCGAGCCAATTCGGCGAACGCGTGGTGCCCGACCGGCTCGATGGCCGGCATCATCGGCGCGGCCGAGGCGTTCTACGCGCGGCATGCGCTGCCGACGGTTTTCCGTCTATCGCCGCTGGCCGGCGACGAGGCCGACGCGGCGCTGGCCGCTGCCGGCTATCGGCAGATCGACCCGACGCTGGTGATGACGATGCCGCTGGCGCACGAAACCCGATCCGATGACGCGGTGACGCTCCAACTCGCGCCTGAGGCAGCCTGGTGTGCGGGTTTTGCGCGGGCCAATGCGATAGCGCCCGCCGTGCGGGCCACGCATGACGATATGCTGGCGGCCATTGCCATGCCAAAAGTATTCGCCGCGCTTTGGCAGGATGGCGCACCGATCGCCTATGGGCTGGCGGTGGCCGAGCGCGGCTGGGTGGGGCTGTTCGACATTCTGGTCGTGCCCGAAGCGCGCGGCCGCGGAGCGGGGCGCCGGATCACCGCCGCCTTGCTGGATTGGGGCCGGCGCCAAGGCGCCACGCACGCCTATCTGCAGGTAATCGCCGCCAACACGCCGGCCGTAGCGCTCTATCAGCGGCTTGGGTTTCATCGGGCATACGGTTATCACTATCGCGTAAAGGCGACCTAAGGGGCTTGATTTAGTTGCTCAAGGCAAATAAAATTTTGCCTTGAGCAACTTAAGGAGACGCCCATGTCTGTGCCGTTCGACGATCGACTCAAGGAGCGGGCCGAAATCGTCCGCCGTTTCAACCGTTTCTATACGCGCCAGATCGGTGTACTCCACGAGCATTTGCTCGAGAGCGAGTTTTCGCTCACCGAAGTGCGCATTCTGTACGAACTGGCGCATCGGCCAGGGCTGACCAGCACCGACCTGTGCCGCGAACTCGGGCTGAACGCCGGCTATGTGAGCCGGGTCATCAGCGGCTTCGAAAAGCGCGGTCTGCTCGAGAAAACACGTTCGGTGGCCGACGCTCGCGTGGCGCAATTGCAGCTCACCGATGCAGGGCGGACCACCTTCGAGCCGCTGAATCTGGCCTCGCGCCGGGAGGTGATGGCCATGCTCGAGCGCCTTTCGCTGCCGGAGCAACAGCAATTGATCGAGGCGATGCGGCAAATCGAGACGTTGCTCGGCGCGCGCGCGCCCGGCTACATACTGCGCGACCCGCGTCCCGGCGACATGGGCTGGATCGTCCATCGGCACGGCGCGCTGTACGCGCAGGAGTATGGCTGGAATGCGGAGTTCGAGGCGCTGGTGGCGGAGATCGTCGCCCAATTCGTGCGCGAGTTCGATGCGCGCGCCGAGCACTGCTGGGTCGCCGAGAAAGACGGGCAGGTGGTCGGTTCAGTGTTCGTGGTCCGGCAGGACGAGCATACTGCCAAGCTGCGTCTGCTCTACGTCGAACCGAGCGCGCGCGGGCTGGGCATCGGCAAGCGACTGGTGGAAGAATGCCTGCATTTTGCCAGGCTTGCCGGTTATCGAAAAATGGTGCTGTGGACCAACAGCGTGCTCAGTGAAGCGCGCCATATCTACGAAAAAGCCGGGTTCTCCATGGTCGAAGCGCAGCCGCATCATAGCTTCGGCAAGGACCTGGTAGGCGAGATCTGGGCGCGCGAGCTGTGAACGACACCTCCGCGGCCACGGCGGCGGCTGCCCTTACCGGGATACTGGTCGGCGCGGCGATGGTCGCCACGCGCGCCGTGGCGCACGACGTGGCGCCGGTCACGCTGGCGTTCCTGCGTTATCTGATCGGGTTGGGTGTGCTGGCGCTGCCGGTATTGCAGGCCAGCCGATCGCGCCGCGGTGCCCGGTTCGCGCCAAAAGACATAGGGGCGATTGCCGGACTCGGCGTGCTGCAGTTCGCCCTGCTGATCGTGCTGCTCAACTACGCGCTGCAGACCTTGCCCGCGGCCACGTGCGCGTTGATCTTCTCGACCATGCCGCTCGTGACGATGTGTTTGGCGATCGCGCTCGGCCGTGAGGTCTTCAGCCTTGGGCGGGCGATCGGCCTGCTGCTGGCCGTGTCGGGCGTGGCGCTGCTGCTCGGTTTTCCGGCGCCGCATTTCGGCGCCGATGGCCCAGACGGCGCAAGCCACTGGGCCGCACTCGCCGCCCTGGTGGGCGCCACCGTGACCGGCGCGGCCTGCAGCCTGCTTTACCGGCCCTACTTGCAACGCTATGCGGCCCTGCCGACCAGCGCGCTGGCGATGTTTGCCTCGGTCGTGTTTCTGGCCGGCTTGTGCGCGGCCACGGGGCAATCCATGTTTCCCATGCTGACGACTTTTCAATGGAGCAATGTCGGCTTTATCGGCCTGTCGAGCGGCATCGGCTATTTTTGCTGGCTGTGGGCGCTGGGCAAGCTCGATGCCAGCCGCGTGGTGGCGTTCCAGGCGCTGGGGCCTGTGACCGCCGCCGCGATCCAGCTCGTGCTGGCCCGCCAGTGGCCGTCGTGGTCGCTGTGCCTGTCGATCGCGCTGGTCGCGACCGGCCTGAATATCGCCCTGCGCGAGCGGCGCGCGCGCCGCGCGGCGCCTGGCCTGGGGTAGGCACCGCGCGTTGGCCAGGCGCTCATGATGAAGCCTGGCCGGGTATGCCGATCCCGGTTGCTACAGGCAATGCAGGGATTTGAGCGTGCTGGAGACGGCGTCGTCCCAGCCGGTATGCGGCTCTTCGCCCAGCATTTGCACGAGCGCCGCATTGTCCATGCGCAACGGCTGCTGCCACAGGTAACGCATCTCGCGGATTTCGCGCAACAGCGTCGAGAATGGCGCCAGCAGCGGCAGCAACCGCCAGGGGAAGCCGCGTACCGGAAGGTCGGCCCGGCCGGATGCGCGGCGCACCGCGCCGATCATGGCGGTGCCGTCGGCGTCCCAGTGGCCACGCATGTGATAGACCGCGAAATCGGGCAGGCGCTCGCTCTGCCCGATGAGCCGAAGCATGGTTTCGGCTACGTCCGGCACATACGCCCATTGATGGCCGATGCCCGCTTGGCCCGGATAGGTCATGGCGCGCAGCGGCTTGCCGGGTTTGACCAGGCCGCCGGCAAACCAGTTGCTGGCCGCGCCCGGACCAAAAAAGTCGCCTGCCCGCACGACCAGGGTGCGCACGCCGTCGGCTGCGGCGATTCGCAGGCGCCGCTCGAGTTCGGCGCGGATCTGGCCCTTGCGGGTGCGGGGGCGTTGCGGTGAACTCTCCGACAGGATGGGAAAGGCGTCCGGGCCGAAGTTATAGACCGTGCCCGGCAGCACGATGCGCGCGCTGCTGACGCGGGCCGCGGCAATGCTGCTGTCGATCATCGGCAGGACCAGCTTGTCCCAGTCGCGGTAGCCGGGCGGATTGACCGCATGCACGATCAGCGCCGCGCCCTCGGCGGCGGCCGTGACGTCGGCACGCCGCATGGCGTCGCCTGGCCGCCACTCGAAGCGCGCGTCACGTTGCGCCAGCGTGTCGGGGCGGCGATGCAGGGCGCGCACTTGCCAGCCCCGCGTCGCCAAACGGCGAGCCACCTCGCCGCCAATACCGCCGGTGGCGCCCAATACCAATGCGATGCGTTGCTGCGTCATGATGATTTCCTGAAGTTCCATGGCAAGCATTCTTGCGTAAAATCCGGTTAAATGAAATTGTCTATTCTGATAGATAAGCTATACATATTTGTATGAATGCAAATGAACCGAACTGGACGTTGTACCGCACGCTGCTTGGCGTTTTTCGTGCCGGCTCGCTCTCCGGCGCGGCCCGCTCGCTGGGTTTGACGCAGCCTACCGTCGGGCGCCATTTGGACGCGCTGGAGCAGGCGCTGGGCTTTGCGCTGTTCGTGCGTACCCAGCAGGGCTTGAGTCCGACCGAGGCAGCGCTCGCGCTAAGGCCTTATGCCGAGGCGCTCGAATCGACCAGTGCCGCGCTGTTGCGCGTGGCTTCCAGCCAGGGCGAGGGTGGCGGCGTGCGCGGCACGGTGCGCATTACCGCCAGCGAGGTGATCAGTGCCGAGGTGTTGCCCCCGATCCTGGCTGAGCTGCACGCGCAGTATCCCGATCTGTCGATCGAGCTGGCGCCGTCGAATCGTCTTGAGGACCTGCTGCGACGCGAGGCCGATATCGCCGTGCGGATGCAGCGGCCGAGCCAGGAGGCGCTGATAGCTCGGCACATCGGGCCGATCGAGCTGGGCTTGTATGGGCATCGCCGCTATCTGGCGCGGCGCGGCACGCCTGCCAGCGTCACGGCGCTGGGCGCGCACGCAATCATCGGCTACGACAAGCAGACGCCCTTTCTGCGTGGGATGAGAGCCCGCCTGCCCGCGCTCAAGCATGTTCGCTTCGCGCTGCGTACCGACAGCGACCTGAGCGCACTGGCGGCGTTGCGCGCCGGCTTTGGACTTGGTTTTTGTCAGGTTGGACTGGCGCGCGACAACGCCGACCTGATCCGCCTGTTCCCTAAACAGATCGCGCCGCGGCTCGACACGTGGCTGGCCATGCACGAGGATCTGCGCGACAGTCCGGGCTGCCGCGCCACGTTCGCGGCACTCGCCGACGGCTTGCTGCGCTATGTGACAAGCGGACGCGGCTGAGCCGGGCGCGGCCTGCACGCTTGGGCATCCGACGGTATCATGGCGGCGGGCCATGAATCCTCTCTTGCTGTTACCCCCTCGCTCAAGGAACCGATCATGCAATATCGTAAATTCGGCGGCACTGGTCTGACCGTGTCGCGCCTGTGCCTCGGCACGATGACATTCGGATTGCAAACCGAAGAAGCGGCTTCGCACGCGATTCTCGACAAGGCCGCCGATGCCGGCGTCAATTTTATCGACACCGCCGACGTCTATCCGCTTGGCGGCACCGAGCAGCTCGCCGGGCGCACCGAGGAAATCGTCGGCAATTGGCTCAAGGGCAAGCGCGAGCGTTTCATTCTCGCGACCAAGGCGGTCGGCAAGGTCGGCCCCTCGTCGTGGGACCAGGGCGCCTCGCGCAAGCATCTGCTCGACGCGATCGATGCGTCGCTGCGCCGGCTCGGCACCGATTATGTCGATTTGTATCAACTGCATTCGGATGATACGCAAACGCCGCTCGATGAGACGCTTGAAGCGCTCGATACGATCGTGCGGCAGGGCAAGGCGCGCTATATCGGGGTGTCGAATTTTCTTGCCTATCGGCTGGCACGCGCGCTGGGCCGCGCCGATGTGCTGCGCGTGGCGCGTTTTGTGTCGGTGCAGCCGCGCTACAACCTGCTGTTTCGCCAGATCGAGCGCGAACTGCTGCCGCTCGCGCAGGAGGAGCAGCTTGCCGTGATTCCGTACAACCCGCTCGCGGGCGGTCTTCTCACCGGCAAGCATCGGCACGACGTGGCGCCCACCGAAGGACGCTTTACGGCGACGGTCGGCAAGGCCGGCGAAATGTACACGCAGCGCTACTGGCACGAACGCGAGTTTCACACCATCGAGAAGCTCAAGGAAATTGCCGCGCAAGCGGGCAAGCCGCTGACTCAGACCGCGCTGGCCTGGGTCCTGGCCAACCCGGCGGTCACCTCGGCGATCATCGGCGCGAGCCGCGCCGAGCAATTGACCGACACGTTGGCCGCGGCAGACCTGACGCTCGACGCCGATCTGAAGGCGAAGCTCGATGAGGTGTCGATGGAATATCGCTGGGGCGACGCGGCGCGCTAGTCGGCTATTTTCCCGCGCAGCGCCTTGACCTGGCCGCGCTGGCGCTTGCCTTCGAGCCGGCGGATTTTCGAGCCAAGCGTCGGGCGAGTAGGCCGGCGCCGGCGCGGTGGCGTCGCCACTTCCTGCACCAACTCGTGCAGGCGGCGCACCGCGTCCTGGCGGTTCAATTCCTGGCTGCGATGTTGTTGCGCCTTGATGATCACCACGCCATCGCGAGTGATGCGCTGGTCAGGCAGACGCAGCAGCCGGTCCTTGATCGGCTCGGGCAGGGACGAGGCGCGAATATCGAAGCGCAGATGCACGGCGCTCGAAACCTTGTTCACATTTTGGCCGCCCGCGCCTTGCGCGCGGATTGCCGTGATCTCGATTTCGTGGGCAGGAATGGTAATGGGCTCAAGCATGGCCCTAGCATAACAATTTTGGCGGGCGCCGTTGGGATTGCCGCGCCCTTGCGTGCAGTGTCGTACCGTCTGGTGCCGTCTCGCCTGCCTCGCCCCGCGCCGGGGACGACGGCCCCGGCTGCGGTCGCGGGCTCAGGCGGCCAGCGCCTGGGGCGCCGCGTCCTGTTGCTCGCCACCGAGCACGTCGAGCAGCTCGGCCAACAGGCGATCGAGTTCGCCCGTCATGAGCGCGACGTCGGCATCGAAGCGCTCGTCGTCGTTCTGCGCGGTCGGGTCCTCGGCTTCCTTGATCACGTCGAGCGGCGCGACGCGTTTGATGGTCAGCGACGGCGTCAGCACGAACGAGATGCGGTCGGCCCAGGTCAGCGCCAGCCGCACGCATTGCTTGCCTGCCTCGATATGGCGCCGCACTTCAGCATCGTCGAGCGTCTGACCGACGTAGCGCACCGTCGCGTTGCCGTCGCCGCTGGCGCGCAGCTCGGCGTCCTGGTCGATGGTGAAATTGCCCGGTACCTCGCCAGCGATCAGCCAGCCGGTCATGGCCGCGACCGGCGAGTGGGCCACGCTCACATTGGCCAGCGGCAACTGGTCGACGGATTTGATCAACAGACTGCGCACGTCGTCGGCGACTGCTTGCGAGGCGGCGTCGATGACCAGCCAGCCATTGGCCACGTCGATCCACACGCGCGTATCGCGCCGGATGCTGAAGGCGCGCGGCAGCAACTCGTCCGTGACTTGTTCCTTGAGTTCACGCATTTGCTTGCGCCCGGGCTTGAAGCCCTGCTGCTCCTCGAGCTCCTGCGCGCGCGCCTTGGTCACCTGATTGATGACGGAGGCCGGCAGCAGTTTCTTTTCGGCACGAAACGTCAGCAGCATTTGCCGGTTGCGCGCATAAACGAGCGCGCCATTATCACGCGGTGAGGCCCAGCCTTGACTTTGCATCACGATGCTGCTGCCGGGCTCGAACGCATGCGGCGCCAGCCATTGTTCCAACTGCTCGGGCGTGACGTTCCACGGGGCTGGCAAACGATGAATCTGGAGATTTTTGAACCACATAGGAAAGAGATATGGGCGAGGGCAAAGCAACCCATTCTATACGATGGATTGTTGCGCGGGTCGGACATTCGCCGCGGGCATTTTTGCCGCCCGGCGATATTTGGGCGAACCGATGACTGACGGGCGTGTCTGCTCGGAGGTAAGATTGGCGACACGAGGCAGTCGATAGATCCGACAGCGCGTTTGCCGTAGCGCGACGCGATCATCCCCCCCGGAGAGTGACAATGCATACAGACGCTGCACGACCTTGGCTCGAATCACGCTTGATGCGCCGCCGCGCCGCGAGAGGGCGGCGATGATCCGCCCGCCGCGTCATACCCGTATCGGCCTGGCCCTGGGCGGCGGCGCCGCCCGAGGCTGGGCCCATATTGGCGCGATCCGCGCCTTGCACGACGCGGGCGTGAAGCCCGATGTGGTGTGCGGCACGTCGATCGGCGCGCTGATCGGCGCGGTGTATGCCAATGGCGAACTCGACTGGCTCGAGCAGTGGGCGTCGCGCCTGACATGGCAGACCGTGGTGCGGCTGCTCGACTTGCGTATTTCCGGCGGGTTTCTCGGCGGCAAGAAAGTCATCCGTCTGTTCGAGGATCAATTCGAAGGCCGAACCATCGATCAGTTGAACATGCCATACGCGGCCGTGGCCACCGAGCTCGACTCGGGCCGCGAGATCTGGTTGCAGGAGGGCAGCATCGTCGATGCGGTGCGCGCATCGATCGCGATTCCGGGCATTTTCACGCCGGTCTGGCACGACGGTATCTGGCTGGTCGACGGTAGCCTGTCGAACCCGGTGCCGGTCTCGACAGCCCGTGCGATGCGCGCGGATTGCATCATTGCCGTCGACCTGAACAACGACATCCTCAACGGTCGGGACTTCGGCGGCGCGGTGCCCGACAGCCTCAACCCCGATGGCGCGTCTCAGTCGGGAGCGCGCGTGCCGGCCTTGGCAACGAGCCTGCGCCGCAACGGCAAGCCATGGCCGAGCTGGCTGGCGCCGGATCGCAGCCGCGTGAGCGACGACGTGCATACCCCGCCGGCGCCGAGCGCGCGCATGCCGTCGATGTTCAGTTCGATCGCGCAAAGCATCGATATCATGCAGGTGCGCATCACGCGTAGCCGCCTGGCGGGCGAGCCGGCCGATATCCTGATCCAGCCTCGCCTGGGCGGCCTGGGGATCTTCGATTTTCATCGTGCCGAACCGACCATCGCCGAAGGTTATGCGGCGGTCGAGCGCATGATGCCGGCCATTCGCGCCCGCCTGGGCTTGACCTGAGTACGCTGGACGTCGGGCGGGTCACAGGACATTTCGCATCGATGCCACGAGTGGATATGACTGCAGCGGCGCTGTCTTTCGTCACGTCGCGAATGAGGGTCTCATGGATGCAAACACTGCACTGACGTCGCTTTGGTCAATGGCCGGCGGCGAGCCCGATGCGCTCGACATGCTGTGTCTTGCCGATCTGGCAAGATCGTTGCCGTCGGTGTTCCGGGTGGATGTGATCGCCGCGGCGAGCATCGGGTTGCAGGCGTTGGCCGCCGCGCAGATCTGGCGACAGCGCACCGGCCGCCCCCAGCGGGTCGAAGTGAGTGGCCGGCGCGCGCTGGCAATGTTCCGCAGCGAGCGCTACTTGACAGTTGACGGCCGGCCGCCTCCGGAACTGCGCTCGCCGATCACCGGATACTTCGAGGCGGTCGATGGTCGCTGGATTCAGCTGCACGCCAATTTTCCGCACCATCTCGCCGGCATTTTGCGCGTGCTGCAGTGTGACGGCGACCGCGCGTCGGTCGCTCGCGCGATCGCGCGCTGGCAGGCCGCCGAGCTCGACCAGCGCCTGGCCGACGCAGGACTGTGCGCGGCGCTGGTTCGCACGCCCGACGAGTGGCAGGCACACCCTCAGGCCGCGGCGATTGCTTCATTGCCGCTGTTTGAAATCATCCGCATCGGCGACGCGCTACCGGAATCGATCGGGCGAGGCGTGGCCGCGCGGCGACCCCTGAGCGGCGTGCGCATGCTCGACCTGTCGCGTGTCATTGCCGCGCCGGTGGCAGGGCGTACTTTTGCCCAGCACGGCGCGCAGGTGCTGGCGATTGGCGCCGCGCATCTGCCGAATCTGCTGCCGCTGGTGATCGATAACGGGCGGGGCAAGCGCAGCGCGCATCTCGACTTGCGGACGCCGCGCGAACGTGAGGTCTTGCTGAATTTGGTAAAGGAGGCCGATGTTTTTCTGCAGGCCTACCGGCCAAGTGCGCTGGCCGCGTTTGGCCTGTCGCCGGAGGCGCTATGTGCGCTTCGCCCCGGACTGGTGCAGGTGACGCTATCGGCCTATGGTCATCTCGGGCCGTGGGCGCAACGGCGCGGCTTCGACAGTCTGGTGCAGTCGGCCACCGGTATCGCATGGCAGGAGGGGCAGGCAGCCGGACTGGCGGGGCCCGGCAGATTGCCGTGCCAGGCGCTTGATCATGCGACGGGATTTCTGGCGGCGTTCGGCGCCATGATGGCCCTGCGGCGGCGCGAGCAGGAGGGCGGCAGCTGGTTGGTGCGCGTGTCGCTCGCGCAGACCGGGCGCTGGCTGCAGTCGCTCGGCTTATTGGCGAACGGACTTGCCGCTTCAGAGCTTGGCGAAGATGAGGTAACGCCGTGGCTGCAGACGATCGACTCGCCGTTTGGCCGCGTGTGCGCGGTGGCGCCGGTCGAGCAGATGTCGCTGACGCCGCCCCATTTCGACATGCCGCCGGTGCCACTGGGCACGCACCCGCCCGCGTGGCTCGATGCCAGCGAGCCTTGAATGATTGCCCGCTAGCGGCGTGCTTCGGTCATGATGCGGATGGCCAGGCCAGCCAGCACCGTGCCCATCAGCCAGCGCTGTGCAACGAGCCAGAGCGGGCGCCCGGCCAGGAACACGGCGATCGAGCCGGCCATCATCGATGCGATGGCATTGACCGTGACGCTGCACAGGATCTGCGTGAAGCCCAGTGCCAGCGACTGCACCAGTACGCTACCGTGGCTGGGGTCAATGAATTGCGGCAGCAACGACAGATACAGGATCGCGATTTTCGGGTTGAACAGGCTGGTGACGAAGCCCATCATGAAAAGCTTGCGCGGGCGGTCCTGCGGCAGGTCGCGCACCTGGAAAGGCGATTTGCCGCCGGGCTTGAGCGCCTGCCAGGCGAGGTACAGCAAATAGAGCGCACCGCCGTAGCGCAGGGCGTCGTAAGCGAAGGGGACGGCCATGAGCAGCGCGGTGATGCCGAATGCCGCGCACAGCAGGTAGATCACGAAGCCGAGCGCGACGCCGGCCAGCGACACCAGGCCTGCCTTCGGCCCCTGGCAGATCGAGCGCGAGATGAGATAGATCATGTTGGGCCCGGGCGTCAACGCCATGCCCAGGGCCACGAGCCCGAAAGCGATCAGGTGGGACAGTGTCGGCATCGCATATCTCCAGGGAGGGTAGGTCTCGGGAAGCCTTCAGGCGCATGATTCAATGGCCGTCGTATTCTCGGCGGCGGGATACGCTTCGCCGAGTTGCGCCAATCACGCGAAGTCTCGATTATTCCATGGCGTACCCGAAGGCTCCCGGAACAGTTGCGAACAAACCGCCGGGCCAGTTTCCGCACGACTACCATGCCAGTTGCCGCCGGGCCAACAATCGCGAGTGGGTACCGAGTCGTTGGCGAGGCTTGGTTTTGCTTTGGGGCCGATCTACACTGCGGAAATTGCGTCCGATGCGGGCGATCCAAGATTCCGACGATGGGGCTCAAGCCGCCCCAATTCCGCTGCGCGTCGGATTCGCTCCTGCGGTGCGTCAGGAAAGCGGGCAGGCTACCGCCGATTCATCCACTGATCGATCTGTGCAATGCCGTCTCGATCGCCTTTGCCGCGCCGATCGCTGTATTCGATGCGAGTCGCGTCGACGGCGACCTCGAGGCGCGGCACGCCCAGGGCAATGAAGCTTACGCCGCATCCTCTGGAGAGCCGGAATATCCCGATCCCGGTGAAGTGATTTTCGCGGATTGCGCCGGCCGTGCGCACGCGCGCCGCTGGACACACCGGCAAAGTGCTCGATCGGCCGTGCGCCACGACACCGTGGCGGTGCTGATCGTCGCCGAAGGTGTGCTCGCCAGCGCGGGGAGCGACGTGCTGCAAGTTATTGCCGCCGCGCGCGAAGGATCGGACGAACCCGGCTGGCAGACACGCAAAAACGCGATCCTGAGCCAGGCGTGGCCGACATTCGAATTTTGAAGAAACGGGGCCGCCGAGGGCAGGGGCCGCGATGGCGGCACCCCGCGAGGCGTTATTGCGCGATGCCGAGCTTGAGGCGCGCCATCGTATTGACTGGCTCGCTGTCGGCGAGGACGAAACCCTTGTCGACCAGCATGCGCGTCATGTATTGCTTGTTGTAGAGAAACGCCATGACCACCTGCCAGATCAGGAACGTGAAAATCGTAAAGAAAAAATGAATGGCCGCAATGCCGACTTCGCCGCGAAACAGCGGCACCCACCAGCCGAAGAACAGATATGTCCAACTGAAACCAAAATATCCCTTTTTCACCATCCCCGATTGCGGATGCCTGATAATCACCGCGGTTGCCATTTATTCTCCCAAGCGTGCGTTATTGGTCGGTAAAACTGCCCGATGCACTATAAGCATGCGCGCTCTCTGCGTCAATGGATCAGGCGATGAGCTGAGCGCTCGCCAGGGCACGGCTATTCGAACAGCATGATGAATACGTTAGCGGACCTTGGCCGGTTGCGGCTGTTCGTGGCCGGTCAAATTCTCCACCGCCAGCACGATCCCTGCCGCCACGCCGCACAATGCGACTGCGATCGCCAACCGCTTGAGCCAGGATTTGCGCCTCCTGCGCCGGGCTCGGTCATGCGAATCGTGAAACTCGCCGAGGCCACCGGCACGCAATTTGTCCCAATCCATCATTCTCTTGCTTCCCGGAAATACTCCATGATCGAAATAGTAGCGGCAATGGATGTAAGAAGAAAGCATGCTTTCAATGGGCATGATTTCTTACGCAGCGGGTCGGGACGGTTTGCCGCGGCGGATGGCCGATTCGGTGATATTGCGCGATAACACCGCACCGACGAATTCGGATCGGCACCCAACGTGGCGCCGGCCGTCTCCAGTAGCCAAAGAAAGCGTCCGTGCGAAGCAGGCCGGCGCTACCTGCCCGGACATGGCGCTCGTGGAGTGGCCTTCGTCAAAGCATTGAATGGTGTTCCGCGAGGCCGGCAGGCCACTTGATGAACGTCAGCAGCCAAAGTCCGACCAAGTTCAGAAGCAGAATCAGCGCCACAACCGACCGCAACGGCGACAGGCAGATGCGCGTCAGAATCCTGCCGATCGGGTAGAGCGGCATCAGCACCATGATTCGGCTAAAGAATCCGTTGGCGGCTGCCGATAAAGAAGTAGTCGTGAAATTCGCAAGCCGGAACCGCGACGACATACCTCGAGCCTTCGGTGACGATCATCATCGATCGTCTGCGCGACTCATTTTTCCTTTAAACCATGGGGTGCGCGTTAGCCGGTTCCGGATAGCGCGCCTTGTCCTATCCCCACCTTTGTGAGCAACGAAATGAATGCGCCATTAGAAATCGTAGCGTTTGGTAAAAACGACATTGAAAACACGCTCGGCAGAATGAGCGATGCCCAACTCAATGATTTGTCGTTCGGTGCAGTCGAGGTTGACGCAACCGGCAAAATACTCAAGTACAACGCGACCGAAGGCGCTATCACCGGCCGCGATCCCAAAGCCATGATTGGCAAGAATTTTTTTCGCGATGTCGCACCATGCACCAACCGGGCCGCATTCAAGGGACTGTTCGACGCCGGTGTCCGGGACGGGAATCTAAATACCTTGTTTGAGTACGTGTTTGACCACCAGATGAAGCCGACCAAGGTCAAGGTTCATATGAAGAAGGCAATTTCCACGGACTCATACTGGATTTTTGTCAAGCGAGTCTGACTGTGTCGGGTGACGTACGCTGCGCCGATGCGGTGGGTGATTGGTTCGCGGTGCCCGGCTTGCTTGCGCGCTTCGTCGAGGATCTGGTTCATGACGAATTGCAGCAACTCAGGCCGGCTGGCGGCACGGTGGCATTGCGCCCGTGGGCTACCGATTTGCGCGTCGATGAAGGTGGGCTGGAGCTTGACTCTCTGGAGCGGCTTGCTATTGCAGGCGCGCTCGCGCAAGCGCTGCACTTACACGAGAGCGGTATCGAGGATTTGCTGCTGGCGCGCCGCCATTTTGGCGAGTGGATCGACGTCTGCCGGCTGGGTCTGGCGCACTTCAGCGCCCGGCTGACTTTTAGGACATCGGGCAGCGCGGGAACGCCGAAGCCATGCACTCATGCGCTCATCGACCTGCATGAGGAAGTCGCGCATCTGGGCACGCTGCTTGCCGATACGCGCCGCGTGGTCTGCGCGGTTCCGGCGCATCATATTTACGGGTTCCTGTTTACCGTCCTGTTGCCTGCGCGTCTGGGCGTATCCGTCGTCGACGCGCGACTCGTCGCTCCACAGGCGCTGCCGCGCTTGCTGGCGCCCGGTGACGTTTTGATCAGCCATCCCGCCCATTGGAGCATGGTCGCGCGCTATGCGAGTGCGCTGCCAGCCGAGGTCACGGGTGTCACGTCGACTGCGCCATGCCCGCCCACACTGGCTGGAATGCTGACCAGTGGCAAGGGCGGCCTGCGGCGATTGCTGCAAATTTACGGCAGTTCCGAGACCGCCGGCATCGGGTGGCGGGAGGGGCCGACGGAGGCCTATCAATTGATGCCTCACTGGGCGCGTCATGGCGCCGACGAAGCCACGCTCACCCGCACGGGAAGTGACGGGGTAGCGCGTATCATCAGGCTTCAGGATCGGCTTGGCTGGCAGAGCAACCGGCGCTTCGCGGTGCTCGGCCGGATCGATGGCGCAGTTCAGGTCAACGGCATCAACGTGTTTCCCGAGCACGTTCGTGATGTACTTCTGCAGCACCCGGGAGTCGCCGACGCAGCGGTGCGTCTCATGGCCCCCCACGAGACAGAGGGGCTCAAAGCCTATGTCGTCGCGCGCGCCGGGGTTGACGTGCCTGCTTTGCTTGGTGATCTGAAGAGCTGGATGCAGGCGCGCTTGCCTGCGCCCGCGCGACCCAAATCATATCGTTTCGGTGATGCGCTGCCCGTCAACGCACTTGGAAAACCATGCGACTGGCCGCTCGAGTCGGTGCCGGTTTGGCGCGGATGAGGTCAGGGAGCCGGGTGGCGCGGCCCTGTTTTCATTAGTCGGGTTGGCTGGCGGCCACGTATCGCCGTAGGCTTTCTAAACATTTCGCGCAGGCACTCGGCGCCAGCCGATCTGCTCAATCGGCCGGTTCGGCACATCACGGCAGATATGGGTCAGAACGTTTGGCGATTACTCATTTGTTTCGCTCACAGCCGGCGACGGCTGTGCGGTTGCGGCATCGCCTGGGACGGACGCAGGGGCACGCCGGCCTTGGCGCCGTGCACTGGGCGCGCCCCTGGCCTGATTGCGAGCGAAGGCCGCATCACGCGCGCTGACCTGGCCTGCCGGTGCGCCGGTCAGATCCACGCGCGCCGCGCCGTCGGTCAGGCAGGCCCAGTAGCGGCTGCCGCGGCACCACGTGCCAAGCGCTTCGCGCAGCTCGGCTTCGCCCAGCGCGAGTTCTTCGGCATGGGCGAGGAGGTCTGTGAGGATGCCAATTTTCAGCGGCACCTTGGGCGCGGGATTTTTCGGGAATGCTACGGGGAAGCGCTTCTGCAGCTTGCCGATCACACGCACGACCGGATCGACCGGCTCGCTCTTGGCCGCCGCTTGGCCGCTCGCCTTCGATTGGGCAGGACGGGAGGGGCGGGCCGGGTGGACAGGGCGAGCGGGCTTGCCAGCCGGATTGGCGGCTTGCCGTGATTTTTCCTTCGCTTCCCTTGCTTCCTTCGCCAGCTGTTTCTTCAGTTCTGCCAGTTGCTCGAATCCCATGACGCTTCCTGTGAGGGTCCATCCAAAAGTCGAATAGTAGCAGCCCAATGCCCGCCGTGTGGGCGATTGGCACAGCTTGGCATGCCGTGGCCATCGGGTGCGGCCGTATCGGCGATCGGCCGGCCGACGATGGCGCACTTCATGCCACCCTTCTGCGCAGTGTGAGCAAGGGGCTTTGCCCTTCAGGTCGAGGTGTCTCTAGGGGGGCGGTATGCCGCCGTCGAGCACTCTGGCAAATGCCGCCGAGTCGATATTCGCACCTGTGAGAATCACCCCGACGGTCCGGCCGATATTGCGCGCTTTCTCCTGCATGGCGGCAGCCAGCGAGGCCGCGCCGGCACCTTCGACGACATTGTGCGTGCCCTGGTACAGAAGCCGCATCGCCAAGGCGATCTCGCCATCGCTGACGGCAACGATGCGGGCGGCGCCCCGCGCGTAGATATCGAAAGCCTCGGCAACCGGCACCCGCACGGCAAGGCCGTCGGCAAAGGTTCGGGCCGTTTGGGTCTCTATCGCTCGCCCGGCCTCGAAGGAGAGTTTTGCCGCCGGCGCTTCGGTCGAGACCACGCCGACGATCTCCGTACCCAGGCCCAGCGCCCGGCGTGCCGCGATCATCCCGGATATGCCGGAGCCAGAACCGATCGGCACGTAGACGGTGTCGAGCGTCGGTGCCGCCTTGAACAATTCCAGGCCATAACTGGCAACGCCCAGCATCACCTCGCGACTGAAAGGCGGAACCAGAAACCCCCCTTGATCCCGTGCGATCCGCATCGCTTCGGCGCGCGCCGAGTCGAAGTCTTCGCCATGCTCTACCAGGTCGGCGCCGAACGATCGTATGGCGGCGTTCTTTTCGCGGGAGTTTCCATAAGGAACCACAATGGTGCTGCGCAGGCCCGCGAGCGTCGCGGCTCGTGCCTGACTCTGCCCGTGGTTGCCGCGCGTGGCCGTGACAATGGCGCGATACTGCGGCTGATTGCGTGTCAGCCAGTCGATGAACGTGATGCCGCCACGTACCTTGAACGCCCCGGTCGGGGTATGGTTCTCATGCTTTAGCCACACGGTCGCACCGAGATGTTGCGAAATCTGCGGCCACACATATTGGGGAGTCGGCTGCATTTGCCGGTAAACCAGGGATGCGGCGGCCTCCAGTTCATCGAGGTCGGGTAGCTTCATGGGTGTCCTCCATCGTTTTGGAGATACTGGCACAATCGTGATTGCCATTCTTTCAGGATCCTGACCTTTCATCCCGGGACAGCGAGCGACCATGACCCTGCAAAAAGCGGAAGCCGTCCGGCAGCGAAATGCCGGCCGATGGACATTGGAGCTACTGCCAAGGCAGCCTTATCTTGCTCGCTACACGTGCGCCGGCCCGTTGGTGGGATTTGCCTTTGACAGTCAGTCGGGCTTTCATGCATTCGCCAGCGACAGGGTGGTGCCGTTCCGGGCGTACCCCAACGGGCTGGCGTTCGTCCCGTCGGGTTGCGATGTGTATTCCAGCTCCGACCATGGCGGGGAGTATTTGACGGTGCGCGGGGCCATCGACGACGCCCGCACGGCACCCTTCAGCGATCACGTCGATCGCCAGGCCGTTGCCTTGGCTGGCTGGATCCGTCGACACATGCTCAACCCGAGTCCGGGCGACGCCCTGATGCTGGAGGAATGGTCCGCCGCTTTGGTCGAACGCGCCACGGCGGCCTGGTCGACGTGCGCGGAGCGCCAGACGAAAAGGCTGACCGGCTACCGACTCAAACGCATCGACGATTTCATTGAAGCCCACCTCGACCGCAACCTCACCGTCGCCATGATGGCCGCCGAGATCGAGATGTCGGAAGGGGCGTTTTCGCGTTGTTTCCGCGCATCCGCAGGCAAATCTCCCTATGCGCATGTTCTTGATCGAAGGATTGCACGCGCGCGCGATCTGCTCGTCGGTACCTCGCTCGATCTGGCGCAGATCGCCCTGGCTGCCGGGTTTTCATCCCACGCACACATGACCGGTATCTTCCGGCAACGTCTCGGTTGCGTCCCATCGGATTTCAGAACGCGTCCGTGATTCGGTGTTTGTGGCGCACCGATTGGATGGGCGTGTGCCGAGACGTCGCACAAAGCAGATCAATCACGGATTGGCGGTAGACGCCCTTTCGCGGCCGCCAAGGGCTGGTCAATCGGTTCGAGTCCGGAGAGTTTCCGCGAGCTGAGGCCCAAGCCCAGGCGAGCCTTGTGAGCGGGGCGCCGGCGGGCTGCCATTTCATGCATGAAGTGATGCAAAGCGTGCAATTCTCCTCGAAGCCATCTGCCGACATAATGAATCCGCTCGAGCACCCAGGGTGGGGTGCGGCTGCATGACCCACTCGCGAATCAGGGCGAGCCAATCAAAAACGACGAGGAGACACATGTCTAGTTCTAGCATCAGCGAGCGGATGGATCGGTTGCCGATCACGCGACCCCACAGGATTGCCGTCTTTGCGCTGGCATTCGCATACTTCTTCGAGTTCGCAGACCTCAATACTTTCGCCTTCGCGGCTCCCGGGGTCATGAAAGCCTGGCACATTGCCGTTGGTGCGGTGGCATTCATCACCTCCGCGAGTTTCGGCGGCATGTTCATCGGTGCGGTTTGCGCGGGCTGGCTGGCCGACGCGATCGGCCGAAAGCGCGCGCTCGTCCTGACCATCCTGTGTTACGCGACGTTCTCGTTGCTCAACGCCGTTTCCTGGAACGTGCTTTCGCTCGCGGCGTTCCGATTTCTCACGGGGGTCGGCCTGTCGGGCATGACGGTCACGGCCAACACCTATGTCAGCGAGTTCTTTCCCGCGAAGGTGCGCGGAAAATATATGGGGCGCATCATGACGGTCGGCCTCGTGGGTATTCCCGCCACGGCCTGGTTCGCCAGGACATTCGTACCCATGGCCTCGTGGGGATGGCGAGCCGTGTTCGTCTGGGGAAGCCTGGGCCTGATCGCGCTGCTGTTCGTCGCGCGCATGAAGGAGTCGCCGCGCTGGTTGCTTCGCCGCAACCGTGAAGCGCAAGCGCTCGAAATCGTGGAGGAACTCGAGGCACTGGCGGCGTCCAGACCGGCCCCGGCGAGCGACGCCGCGCCCCATGTTCATCGCGAGCCGATCGATTATGGCCGCCGGGTGCCGCTGGGGCGGCTTTTCGAGCCCGCCGAGCGCAAGCGCACTGTCATCCTGTTGCTGGTGTGGATATTTCAGACCCTTGGTTTCTATGGCTTTGTCGCCTGGGTGCCCACGTTGCTGGTCAAGCACGGATTCTCGGTCGTTCACTCGCTGACCTATGCCAGCCTGATCGCGGTGTGCAACCCGCTTGGCGCGATCCTGGCTTCTTACCTCGTGGAGCGTTTCGAGCGGCGCTGGTTCATCACTGTCGACGGGATTCTGATCGCGATCTTCGGGCTGGGATTCGGGCTGTCCTTCCAGCCGCAGGCGATCCTGGTGTTCGGCGCGCTGGTGATGCTCAGCATCCAGGCGATGGCCGTCGCCCTGTACACCTACACCCCGGAGATGTTCCCGACCGATGTACGGTCCACCGGGATGGGCCTGACCTACGGCGTGGGGCGCCTGGCCAACGTGGTGGGCCCGTTCGTTGTCAGTGCGCTGTTCGCCACCTACGGATATGGCAGCGTGTTCGTCTACATCGCCGTGTGCTGGCTGGCGGTATCCGCGGTGGTCAGCGTGTTCGGTACGTCGACCACAGGACGATCGCTCGAGGCGCTTCATTGACCCCGCTTCGAACAACAGGGAGAGTTTTATGACGGATTGGACACAGTGGATCGGGCGCGTCGAAACGCGTGATGACCTCGTCACGGCAGCTCCCGTACGCGGCCTGATGGCGACGCTCGATCGGGAGGCCGCCGAGGTCGTCCCGGGCAGGGCGCTGCCGCCCCTGTGGCACTGGCTTTATTTCCTGCCAAGCGAGCGGCAGAGCGACATCGGCGCCGATGGCCAC
Source organism: Pandoraea sp. (assembly GCF_004297875.1). Lineage (GTDB taxonomy): Bacteria > Pseudomonadota > Gammaproteobacteria > Burkholderiales > Burkholderiaceae > Pandoraea. Next base: position 79,172 of record NZ_SCSK01000038.1, read on the forward strand.
GCCAGGCGCGGCAACTTCCTGCCGCCGGTGCCGCTGCCACGCCGCATGTGGGCTGGAAGCGAGTTCGAATTTCGCGCGCCGGTGCGCGTGGGCGATGCCGTGCGCCGCACGAGCACGATCGTTGACGTAACCCACAAGCAAGGCCGCACGGGGCCTCTGGCCTTCGTCAGGGTGCGGCACGAGATTCGCTGCAACGACGATGTCGATCCCGCCATCGTCGAGTTCCACGACATTGTCTACCGCCCGGCGCGGCAACCTGGCGATGTGGACCCGGCTCCGGTGGCGGCGCCGTCAGCCACGTGGCAGCGGGTGATTGTGCCTGACGACGTCTTGCTATTTCGCTACTCGGCACTGACCTTCAACGGGCACCGTATCCACTACGACCGCAAGTATGTGACCGAGGTCGAGGGCTACCCGGGTCTGATCGTGCATGGCCCGCTGATCGCCACACTGCTCCTGGATCTGCTGCGCCGCCACCGGCCCGAGGCCGATGTCGCCGCGTTCAGTTTCCGCGCGCGTCGCCCGACCTTCGATCTGCATCCTTTTTCCGTGTGCGCCGCACCGGATACGGACTCTGGCAAGGTTCGGCTTTGGGGCGCCGACCACGAAGGCTGGTTGACGATGGACGCCGTCGCGACGCTGCGATGAATCCGCAACAAGGATCACACTTCTCATGCAACCACTTCAGGGACTCACAGTCGTCACACTCGAGCATGCGATCGCCGCGCCGCTCGCGACGCGCCATCTCGCCGATCTCGGCGCGCGGGTCATCAAGATCGAGCGTCCGGGCGTAGGCGACTTCGCGCGGGGCTATGACGATCGCGTGCGCGGCATGGCTTCGCACTTCGTCTGGGCCAATCGCAGCAAGGAGAGCTTGACGCTGGACGTCAAACATCCAGAGGCGCGGCAGATTCTGCAGCGTCTGGTGCTGGAGAAGGCCGATATCGTGGTACAGAATCTCGCTCCCGGGGCCGGTGGGCGGCTGGGTCTCGATCACGCGTCGCTGGCCAGGCACAAGCCGTCGATCATCGTATGCGATATCTCCGGATATGGCGCGGATGGCCCCTATCGGGACAGAAAGGCCTACGACCTGCTGATCCAGAGCGAAGCGGGATTCGTCTCGGTCACGGGTACGCCCGAGGAGCCCTGTAAGGCGGGGCCATCGATCGCGGACATCTCCGCGGGGATGTATGCCTATTCAAGCATTCTGGCGGCGCTGCTCGAGCGCTCCCGCAGCGGCGTTGGCCGCCGCCTGGATATTTCGATGCTCGAATCACTGACCGAGTGGACGTCATATCCGTTGTACTACGCCTTCGATGGCGCGACTCCGCCGCCGCGCACGGGAGCGGCGCACGCCACCATCTATCCGTACGGGCCTTTTCCGACCGGCGCAGACGGAGCGAGCGTGATGCTTGGGTTGCAGAACGAGCGGGAATGGGCGAGCTTTTGCGAAAAGGTCCTGCTGCAACCCGCACTCGCATCGGATTTGCGTTTTGCCGGCAATGCGCGGCGGGTGGCCGCGCGCGATGCGCTGCGCCAGATCATTGTCGAGGCGTTCCGCGAACTGAGTGCGCCGCAAGTCGTGGCGCGCCTGCAGGACGCGCAGATCGCGAACGCACGGGTGAACACCATGCACGAAGTCTGGGAGCATCCGCAGCTCCATGCGCGCGGGCGCTGGCGCGAGATCGGCTCGCCCGTGGGGCACTTGCCCGCGCTGCTTCCGCCCGGCAATTGGGACGACGGTGATCCCCGCATGGATCCGGTCCCGGCCCTGGGCGAGCATACCGAGGCGATCCTTGCCGAGCTGGGCCTGGACGCCGAAGCGATTGCGGCGCTGCGCGCCGCGAGTGCGATATGAAACCCAACGCACGTAGCTACCTGTTTGTGCCTGGCAACCGGCCTGAGCGCTTCGACAAGGCGGTGGCCAGCGCGGCTGACGTCGTCGTGATCGATCTGGAGGATGCGGTCGCCGCTTCGGCGAAAGGCGAGGCTCGAGACCGGGTAATGCATTGGTCGGCACAGCTCGACGCACCGACGCTCGATCGTATCGCGCTGCGTATCAACGACCCGCAGTCGGAGCCTTTCCTCGAGGATCTGCGGTTGGTTCGCGAATCGCGGGTTCTCCAGGTCATGCTTCCCAAGGCAGAGCACGCCGAACACGTCGACGCCCTGGTGAGCGCGGTTCCGGGCGTGAGCGTGCTGCCGCTGCTGGAGACGGCGCGAGGGCTTGCTCACTGCCGGGCCATTGCCGGTGCGAGCGGCGTGGTTCGGCTGGTCTTCGGCACCCTGGACTTCGCTCTCGATCTGGAGCTGGATATCGCCGACGATCTGCAGCCGCTGGCCGAAGCAGCCGCGTCGATCACTCTGGCTTCGCGCCTTGCCCAACTGGCCGCGCCGGTCGCCGGCGTGACGCCGCAAATCGACGATGAGGCGCGCCTGCTGGCGGATTGGTCATGGTTTTGGCGCCGGGGTTTCGGGGCCAAGTTGTGCATACATCCGTGCCAGATCGCGCCGCTGCATGTGGCAATGGCGCCGGATGCGGCCTCGCTGGCGTGGGCTCGCCGCGTCGTGGCGGCCGATGCCGCCGGCACGGGGGCGGCCAGCGTCGACGGGCAAATGGTCGACCGACCCGTGGTGCTCCGGGCTTTGCGCATGTTGCGCCGGGCCGGGCTTTGATTTCTCTCTTGCTTGCTAACTTGACACTATGACAGCTTCCATCATTGATTCCATCATCTTCCAGGGCATTTTCAGTACCGACGAGATGCGCCAGGTGTGGTCGGACGAAAATCGCACGCAGAAGTACCTCGATATCGAGCGCGCACTTGCCATCGTGCAGGCTCGCCTGGGGCTGATTCCCCAGGAGGCCGCCGACGAGATCGTGCGTCACTGCGCCATCGAGCAGATCGACATGGGCAAGCTGCGCGAGCAGACCGAGCGCATCGGGTATCCGGTGCTGGGCGTGGTCTCGCAGCTCAACGCACTATGCCGCGACAAGCTCGGCGAATACTGCCACTGGGGCGCCACCACACAGGACATCACGGATACCGCGACCGTGCTGCAGATTCGCGAGGCCCTGGCGATCGTCGAGCGCGAGCTTGGCGGCATCTCCGCGGCGATGGCCCGGCTGGCAAAGCAATACCGGGATACGCCGATGATCGGGCGCAGCAATCTGCAGCAGGCCATTCCGGTCACCTTTGGCTACAAGATGGCGGGGTTGCTGTCGGCAATCGAGCGTCATCGGGAGCGGCTGGGTCAGCTCAAAGAGCGCGTACTGGTGGGGGAATTCGCCGGCGCCGCCGGAACGCTTGCATCGCTCGAGAGCGGCGCCATGGAAACCCAGGCGGGCTTGTGCGCGGAGCTCGGGCTCAAGCAACCGCTGATCGCCTGGCACACGATCCGCGACAACATCGCCGAAGTCGGTACGTTCCTCGGCCTGGTGGGCGGCACGCTCGGCAAGCTCAGCATGGACGTCAAGCTGATGATGCAAACGGAGGTCGGCGAGGTCTATGAGCCCTATCATCATGGACGCGGATCTTCGTCCACCATGCCGCAAAAGCGCAATCCCATTGCGAGCTGCTACATCCATGCCGCGATCAGCGTGGTGAGGCAGCACGCAGCGTCCTTGATGGACGCGATGGTAGCGGATCACGAGCGCTCGACCGGGCCTTGGGAAATCGAGTGGATCGTGCTGCCGGAGGCCTTTTGCCTGATGGCTGGCGCCTTGCGACAAAGCCGGCAGGTGCTGGAAGGCTTGCAGGTGGATCCGGTGGCCATGCGGCGCAACCTCGATTTGACCGATGGCCTGGTCATGAGCGAGGCCGTGATGATGGGCCTTGGAAAGTACATCGGCCGGGAATACGCGCATGATCTGGTCTACGATTTGTGCCGGCAGTCGATCGCCGAGCGCAAGCCGCTCATCGAGCTGCTTTGCGCGCACCCGGAGATTGCCGCGCATGTCGATCGCGCGGCCCTGGAAGGCATGCTCGACCCGGCGAATTATCTGGGCCAGTCGGCGCTGATGGTGGACCGGGTGCTTGCGACGCTTCGCTGAGCAGGCGTCGCGGTCGCCGCGCGCAGTGCCGGGAGACGGCCAGCGCGCCAGCCAGCGGGAGAACGAGGGCGCTCAGGCGGGCGTCTTCCTGGTCTGCCGGGCCGGTCGCCTGGCGGCGACGAATTCATAGAGTTGCTGGGCTTCGGGAGACAGCTGGCGTCCTTTGCGCTTGATCAGGCCGATTCTCCGTGTGACCTCGGGTTCTCCCAGTGGAATGCTCATGAGTAGCGGGTGTTCATACGGCGGCATGGCCAGCGACGGCACCGCGGCAACCCCGAGGCCCGCCTCGACGAGGCCGAGCAAGGTGGTGACATGCTGCGCCTCATAGACCGGGGACAGTCGGGTATGCGTGCGCGCCAGGGCCTGATCGAGCAGCAGACGGTTACCGGACGATTTGGCGGTGAGGATGAAGTCGTGGCCTTCCAGATCGCGCCACGTGGCCTTGCGTAACTTGGCCAGCGGATGATCGCGGCGGCAGGCGATGACGAAATGTTCGGTCAGCAGCGGGCGATAGTCGATCTCCGGTTCGGAGCCGCCGAGAAAATTGATACCGAAATCGGCTTCGCCACTGGAGACGGCCGCCAGCACTTCGTTGGCGCTGGCATCGAACACCTTGACCCTGAGCTTGGGGTACTGGGCCCGGTAGCGCTGAATGACATTGGACAGAAAGTAATAGACCGTCGAAGGTACGCAGGCGATGTACACTTCGCCCATGCGTGCGGTTCCGACCCCGCGCACGCTCAGCAACGTTTCGTCGAGGCCATCGAGAAGCGTGCTGATGCTTCTCGCGAACTCTCGCCCGACGGCGGTCAGCTTGACCTCGTGCGTGGTTCGTTCGAGCAGGCGGATGCCCAGGGCCTGCTCGAGCTTGTCGATGCGCCGGCTGAAAGCGGACTGGGAGATGTGAACCGCCTCGGCTGCCTTGCGGAAATTGCCCAGTTCAGCAACCGCGCGAAATGCGATCAAATCGTGGAGTTCGAAGTTGACGGCCATGGCGTTTTTAGGAGGATGAGCTCGTGCTTTTGGGGGCGCGGGCGCGGCATTGTCTCTGATGAGCGGCCGGTTCAGGGGCGACTTCGCGCTGCGAGTCGCGCATGGCGCCCGAGCGTAGCAGCGGCGCGACAGGAAAGCAAGCCGGCCCGAGGACGTGACGGTCAAAGAGGTGGCCGCTCGAAACGCACATCGATACAAAGCAGCTTGACGGCCACCGGTCAGGCGGTGCGTGCCGGGTGCACCTCGACCGTGACATGCGACAGCCCCTTCAAGCGCTTGAGGGCCGAGTGATAGAAACCCGGGGTGCGCTGCGCTTGACCGGTGAACACCGATACGATGGCGCTCATATGCCCCGGGCCAACGCGCCAAACATGGAGGTCGAGCACCGTGTCGCCGTTGTCCTCGATGACCTGGCGGACGCTATCGGCCATGCGCGTGTCCAGATTCATGTCGAGCAGGATGCGGCCGGTATCGCGCATCAGGCCCCACGACCAATTGGCAATTACCAGTGCGCCGATGATGCCTGCAAGCGGATCCATCCAGACCCAGCCAAAGGCGCGCGCGAGCAGCAGACCGATGATGGCCAGCACGGAAACCGCCGCGTCGGCAATGACGTGAATGTATGCGGAGCGGATGTTGTGATCCCGATGGGTGCTCGCGTGCACATCGCCGTGACGGTGCTCGTGCTCCTCGAATTCGAGCTCGTGCTCGCCGTCGGGCAGGCGGACAATGGCCCTGAAGGCGTGCGGCTCAGGAATGTCGTCCGTCGATTCCAGGTAGCCGCCGCGATCGACAAATGCAAAGGTTTGGTGGGCGCCGTCTGGGCGGATTGTCGTCACTGAAACATCACGTGCGCCCAGCTTCGAGGATGTCGCTTCGGACCTGATCCGGAAGACGGGCGGTACACCGTCTTCAAAGACCGACAAGGCGAATACGCCCGCGCTGCCGACAATGCGATACACCTCTTCTTCGTGATGGTGTTCCTCCTGATGACCATGACCATGACCGTGACCGTGACCATGGTCATGGCTGTGACCATGGTGGTTGCCGCTTAGCAGCCAGACGCTCGCGAGATTGACCAGCAGGCCGAGCACGGCAATCGGAATGGCCTGATCGAAGTGAATGGGCACCGGCGAGAGAAAGCGCGAAACGGCTTCGTATCCGATCAGCAGCGCGATCATGGCCAGCACGATGGCACTGGTAAAACCGGCGAGGTCCCCCAGCTTGCCTGTGCCGAATACAAAACGGTTGTCGGCCGCATGCCGGCGCGCGTAGGTGTATGCCAAAGCGGCGATGAGCATCGCGCCGGCGTGTGTCGACATGTGCAGGCCATCGGCAATGAGCGCCAGCGAGCCAAAAAAACTGCCGCCGACGATTTCAATCAACATCATCGCGCTGCACAGCGCAATCACCATCCAGGTCCGGCGCTCGTTGTCTTCATGGGCGGCACCCAGAAAGATGTGGTCATGCCCCGCACCGAAAGCGGCATCTTCAAAGTTGGTCATGGCTTCTGCTTTCTTATTTGAAGTAGCTGTGGACGACCTCGATCAACTGCTCGGTGCCGCTACCGTGCTCGTCGTGCGGCTCGGCATCGACAAGATGGGTGCGGATATGGTCCTCGAGAACCACGGCAAGCAGCCCGTTCATCGCGCCGCGGCTGCTGGTGACGAGTTGCAGCACTTCCATGCACCCCCGCTCTTCTTGCAGCGCGCGTTCGATGGCTTCGACCTGCCCCTTGATGCGGCGCACCCGATTGAGCAGTTTCTGTTTTTCGCGAATCGTATGGCTCATTGCAAGCTCGAAAATAGGATAGGGGGGTATGCTAACACCTTTGTGTCGAAAAAGGTGCGCCTGGGCTACGCGCAGTCGCCAGACTGATCGATTTCCATGATTTGGGGACTCTGCGGCGTCTGCCGTCAAAGCGGGTAGGGAGTTGCCGATGCGCCGTCGGCCAGCAACGGCAGTGCTTTTTCCGGCGAGAGCGGAAGTGGCGCGCTGGCGCGGTTGATCGATAAAGCCCACATCATCCGCGGCATCAGGCTGAAAACCGCATTCCGGCGCGGACGGATGGAGCGGCCGTTCTTTGATCTCGCGCAAGATAGCACCAAAAGATATGACGTTAGATGCTCGTACGGGGAATGAGCCGGTATGCCGTTCCCGTCGATCATCTTTCAGGAGTTCATGATGAAGACATCAATGGTCTTAGATCAATCATGGCGGCCGCGTTTGCCGCAACTGTGGCCTCGGCCTTCGCCGCAGGCGGCGCAGGGGGTGGCGGTGGCGGCGGAGGAATGGGCGCTGGCGGCGCTGGCGCGATGGGGCGCGGCGATCAAACCCAGACCCGGGACCAGCTCAAGGATCCCGATCGCCTCAAGGATCAGGACCAGCTCAAGGATCAGGACCAGCTCAAGGATAAGGACCAGCTCAAGGATCCGGACCAGCTCAAGGATCAGGATCAGACCAAGGATCAGGATCAATTGAACAAATAGGGATCTTGCTTCGAGCACGGAACGATAGGTGTTGATGGCATTCCCGCGCGGCACCACTCTGGAGAGACTGATGAAACCGACGTTCGTCCGGATCGCCCAGGCCGGTCTGCTCTGGGCGATCGCAGCAGGGCTCGCGCAAGCGGCCGGGCCGACCTACGTCCAGGGGCGCGACATCTTTATCGAAACGGGGGTCGAGGCGCCTGATCGCTCGCCCACATGGTACGCACCGATGGTCGGCAAGCCATACGCGCCGACTTTCGAGATGCTCGCGACACGCGGGACGCAGGGCCGCTACTACGCCTATACCTACCCGGTGACCCTCAAGGACATGATCCGATTCCATGGTCACGACTGCGAGGGCACGACGCACGTCGCCAACGCGGCCTGGGTTGCGTTCAAGATTCTGTTTCCCGATGGCATCATCGATCGAAGCGTGCTGTCGGGCATCAGCGGCAATTCGCCTTGCTGGTCCGATGGCGTGGCTTTCCTGACCGGAGCGCGTGTTCAGTACGGAAACCTCGGCTTCTTTCGCGACAAGCGATACAGTCACGCTATCCTCCTGTACCGCGAGGACACTCAGGTTGCCGTGCTCGCTACCTGGAAGGAGGGCATCAACAATATTCCCGGCGAGCCGGTGATGCTGCCCGGAACGATCACTTGGCAGCCGAAAATCACCATGAAGGATGTCGAAGCGCTCAAGGCCGTTGTCAAAAGCGCCGGCGGAAAGCCCACCCCTTATCAGGTTGACCTGATGCGTTACCAGCAATGGGTGCACATCAACGACATTCTCGAGCATCCACTCACGGACAGCTATAGCGCCCAAATCATTCCGAACTTCAAATGGACCGATTGGGTGGATCCGGACAAGTCGATCAGCCATCCGGTCGAGCGCAGCGACACACGAATCAAGAATTACCCCTATCGGCAGCGACCCATCGATCCCGGGCCCTAGCCCGCTGGCCGGGCGTTGCTTTCCCCTGTTTGCCACGAGTCGTGCTCGCCAGGACGCGCGCCATTGCATGACGCCCGCTGCGCGAGTGGGGCAGCGGCGAATCCTCGACATCGCCGGTGCGCGACATAAACTTGTTGCAATCGGAATTCGCGGCGTCTATAGTTAGCCAAATGGATAACTATGAAATCGGCTTGGATGTCGTGTTTCACGCGCTTGCCGACCCGACGCGCCGCGCTGTTATTCAACGGCTCGGCAGGGGGCCGGCAACGGTGAGTGAACTGGCCGAGCCGTTCGATATGGCGCTGCCGTCGTTCATGAAACACGTGCGGGTGCTCGAAGGCACCGGGCTCATCCGATCCACGAAGATCGGCCGGATCCGGACCTGCACGCTCGAGCGCGAGAAATTGGCCGCCGCGGAGCGCTGGTTTGCGCAGCAGCGCGCGCTCTGGGCCAGTCGGTACGACAATTTGGACAATCTTTTAGAAAAGCTCCAGGGAGAAAGCTATGAAAGCTGAGCTTCAATTCGATTTTATCGTCGACAAAGAGAAGAGCCGCATCATCGTAAAAAGGGAGTTCGCGGCGAAGCGCCAGCTGGTGTGGGATTGCCACACCAGGCGCGAATTGCTCGACCAATGGTTCGCGCCAAAGCCTCTGACGACCAGGACCAAGCATATGGAATTCAAGGAGGGTGGTTATTGGCACTACGCGATGATCATGCCCGACGGGCAAGCCTTCTGGAGCCGCCTGGATTATCAGGCGATACATCCGATCGATGACTACGCGGCGCTTGACGGCTTTTGCGACGAAGCCGGCGTGGTGAACCCCGAGATGCCCAGAGCGCGCTGGGAAGTGACGTTTACCGACGCGAACGGGCATACGCTGGTGACGACGGTGGTGATGTATCGGTCACCCGATGACGTGCAAAAGGTCATCGAAATGGGTATGGAAGAGGGCATGGCCTCCACGCTCGAACGCCTCGACGAACTGTTGCTCGCCATGGACAAATGAATCGCGTGTGCGCGGCGCCGGCAGGGGCCTTGCGGGCCGGTCGCGCACGCGAGCGGTTCGCGGCAAACGATTTTTGTTGACTGTTCTGCCGTCACGATGGTCGGCTAAACAATCCAATGCGCAAATGGGCGATGGCGCCTGGCGATGTGATTCGCCGGGCGCCATCCCAATGGGGCCGTATCCAACGGATTCCGGCTACCCTTGACCGTCATTGAAATCAGGTGCCATCGGCAACCGACTTGACCGTCTTGACGGTGGAAACCGGCGCAACAGCGGCGGTCTTCTGGCCGCGATTAAGCAGCTTGGAGATGAAGTCCCACGCCATGAGCAACGCCCCGAGCGCGAATACGATATCGCCGGGCATGCGCATCCATTGCCAGAAGATCGTCGTGTTGTAGAACTGCAAGCTGCGCGCATAGGCATAGCCGTGGGTATAGACGGCCACCAGCTGGGGCCAGCCGATCGGATAGAAATTCATGACGATCCACATCACCAGGCCGATGTTGTAGAGCCAGAACGCCCAGATGCCGCGGCGGTCGCTCCACGGACGATTGCCGTTGAGGTAGCGCAGCACCATATACAGCAGGCCGATCGCGAGCAGGCCGAAGGCGCCGAACATCGACGTATGCGCGTGGTTAAGGGTCAGGAAGGTACCGTGCTCGTAGTAGTTGACCAGCGGCGCGTTGAGCGTGCCGCCGCCGAACACACCGGCACCGACGAAGTTCCAGAAGGCCGAGCCGAGAATGTAGAGATACGCGAGCCGGTACGGGAAGTCGCCTTGCGCCTTGATATGCTGCTGTTGTTCGATGGCCTCGAGCACCAGCAGGAACAGCGGCAACACCTCGATGAACGAGAACATGCTGCCAACCCCGACCCACAGCCCGGGCTCGCCCGCCCAGTACATGTGGTGGCCGGTGCCGAGCACGCCGCCGATCATGATCAGGATCCACTCGAACAGGACGGCCCGTTCGACCATCTGGCGCGACAGCAGCCCCAGGGCCATCAGGAAATAGCCAGTGACCGATGCGGTGAACAATTCGAAGGCCAGTTCCACCCAAAGGTGGACCACCCACCAACGCCAGAAGTCGGTGATCGAAAACGACGGATTCGGCGAGGCCAGCGGAATCATGCCGAATACATAAAGCACCGTGACGCTCAGCGTGCTGAACCAAAGCAGGTGCTCGATCCGGAACAGCGCATAAAGGGATCCGCCGCTTTGCCTGAAAAGCGTGGCGAGCGTCGGCCAGAAGGCACGCAGCAAGACCAGGCACCAGACGGCCAACCCGATGAAGAACAGGATTTGCCAAAAGCGTCCGAGTTCCAGGTAGGACAGCCCCTGGTTACCGAACCAGAACCAGTTCTTGTCGATGACCCCGACGATACCGAGATAGTCGCCGATCAGTGCGCCGGCCACGATAACTACCAGCACCCAGAAAATCAGGTTGACCAGCATCCGCTGTCCGGCGGGTTCGCGCTTGCCGATCAGCGGCGCGAGGAACAATCCGGCGCCGATCCAGCTGACGCCGATCCAGACGATGGGGGCTTGCAGGTGCACGCTGCGCAGGAAAGCGAACGGCAGCCATTTGCCGACGTCGATGCCGTAGAAGCTGACGCGATCGGTGTAATAGTGCGCCATGATCGAGCCCGCGAGAATCTGCACCAGCAGGACACCCGCGACGACCAGGAAATACTTCCACAAGGCCTTTTGACTAGGGGTAACCTGGCCAAAGCCCTGCAGCGTCGGCTCGAAGGTTTCGTCGGCGCCCCTGGGCTCGATCCACATGCGGAAAATCACCAGTGCCGCGCCGATGGCAAAGAACACCATCGTGAAGGACGCCCAGGTCCACTCGAAGGTGGCTGCGGTCGGTGAATTGCCGACGAGCGGCTCGGCCGGCCAATTGGTCGTCCAGGAATAGTTCTTGCCCGGCCGGCGTGCGACCGTCGTCAGCGACGAATAAAGCAGGAAGCCCGCGGTTTGACTGGCGCTGGTGGCGTCGAGCGAGTGCGCTCCGGTATAGCCCTTGACGAAGTCGTCGCGCAGCAACGAGATGCCGATGCGCTCGCGCAGCGTCACGATGGCCTTGGCCAGCGCATCCGGCAGCACGACCTGCGATTGGCTCAGGTCGACGCTTTGCAATTGCGCTCGCATGGCGCGTGTGATGCCCGATTGCTGATCGGCGCTGATGGCAGAGAACGGCTTGCCGTATTGCGCCAGCGCCAGGTTGTTTTGGACTTCCCTGGCCAACTGAACCAGATACTCGGCGGTGAAGTCTTCGCCGAAGTAGGAGCCCATGCCGTACAGGCTGCCGTAGTCCATCAAATCGGCTTTCTGGAACCCTGCCTTGCCGGCGACGATGTCGTCACGAGTCAGCACGACTGCGCCGTCCAGCGTCAACATTTGCTGCGGAAGGGGCGCTGCTTGCTGGTAGGTGGTGCGTGTTGCGACAACCATGCCCAGCCAGCAGAACGCTGTCGCAATCAAAAGAATCCAGATAAGCACTCGGCTGACGCGATCTTGCGCGCCAGTGCGACGAGTGGAAAGCGTGACCGTTTCCATCGTTGCTCTCCTGTTAAAAAAGTAGTTGCAAGCCATGCCCGTTCGGCGGAACGGCGCGCGCGCCGGAAGTGAAATCCCGGTCACGTTGAGAGGCGTTGAAGTAACGCCAGGCGGGAAGCGGCGCGCGCATCTTGCTGACGTCGGCGAATGTTTTTGACGTACGGGACATGTCGGATTCCTTGCATAGTGCTTAGGCATGGCTGCGTTCCGGCGGATACGGCCGGATTTTTCGGATGCCTGAAAAAGGGGGCGGCACACAATGCATGTCGGAGGCAGCGCTCCGGCGGTGTCGGCGATAGAAATTTATGCCACTAAATATGCATTGTCAATGCATATTAAAAGGTGCGGCGATTTGACGCGGCCCGGCTTCCTGAACGTGCCGGCGCACGCCTCTGAGGCGTGTGCGTTATCGCTTTGGCTGCGCACAAACACCGAGGGGCTTTGATGCCTGGGCAACGAGCTCGGGCAATTGTCGAGATCTGTCGGGAGATGGCGCAACGGAAATAGTCATGAACGCATTATTTGTGTATATATAATGCATAAATAACCGGCGCATTATTCAAGCTGATCGTTTGCTGCCTCGCCAGACATGACGAGGGAATGGCTCCCGAGGCGAGAAGCGCCATGCGCCGGCATGTTTTTGCCTGACTCGAACTGGCGGATTTTATGAAGCTGACTGACTTTACCGATTATGGCCTGCGCGTGCTGATCTATGCGGCGCTGCGTCCAAATGAGCTGGTGACCGTGCAGGAAATCGCGCAGGGTTTCGATATTCAGCGCAATCATCTCGTCAAGGTTGTCGTGGCCTTGAGCCGAGCCGGTTTTCTCACCACGGTCAGGGGCCGTTCGGGAGGAATGCAGCTTGCCCGGGCTCCGGAGAAAATTCGCATCGGCGATGTCATTCGTACGATGGAGCCGGATTTCCGCGTCGTCGAATGTTTCGACATCGAAAGCAATCAATGCGCGATCACGGCCTCGTGCGGATTGCGCGGCATTCTGAGCGGTGCGCTCAAGGCCTATTTCGAATATCTCGACCGCTTCTCGCTGGCCGATCTGGTGGTCAAGCGCGAGTCGCTGCTCAAGGTGCTCGATACCGGCGTGCCGGTGCGTATCGTGCGGCCGCAAAAGTCGCAAAAGCCGGTGCGCGCCGCGCGTGCCGGCGAGAACTGACAGTCACTCGCTGTTTTGCGGGCGAAGGGCGCATCCGGCCGATGCTACCAGTTCAGGCGCCGCGCCAGACGGTGCAGCAGGCTGTTGAAACGTTGCGCCTGATGTTCGTCATCGCGCCTGAGCACGGCGTAGGCCTGCCCGGCGATCCGGCAAGCCATCTCCACCTGATCCGCAGCGGCAAGCGCGGTGAGACTCTGCAGCAGCAACGTGCCCAATGCGGCGGCGCGATCCTCGGGCGAGGCCTCGGTGGCCGCCGCTCGCGCGTCTTGCTCGCTCATTGATCCGCTTCCGTGGCGATACCCAGATGCCTTTTGGCGGCAAGACTTGCCATGGCCGGCTGCCAGGGCGGATCGTAGGTGAGATCGACCTCGACGTCGTCCACGCCCGGCACGGTGCCGGCGCTGCGATAAGCGCCTTCCACCAGATATTGCGTTGCCGGACAGCCGCGCGTCGTGGTGGTCATTGCGATGCGGGCCTGATTGCCTGCTTCGATGCGCACGTCGTAGACCAATCCCAGGTCGACAATGTTGTAACCCAGCTCGGGATCGATCACCGTGCGCAGCGCCTGCCTGACCTGGTCGGTCAACCGATCGATATGCTCGGAGAGGCTCATACCGATGCTCCCGGGGCCGTGCCCACGCGCACGATCAGCTTGTAAGTGGTGTTGTCGGGCTCGAACGCGCCGTGCCAGTCGTGCCCGCGCTTGGATAATTCGGGCAACAGAAAGAGCGGCTCCCGATTCAGCAGGGCGGCCAGTACTTCTCCTTCATTCATCAGTTCGAGTACCGCCAGAATGTTGATCATGGGTTCGGGGGGCTCCCAGTCGCGGGCGTCCATTTGTTGGAGGGGTTCGGGCCACGATGCGCCGGCAGCCGACGCTGTGGCGACCTCGGGTGCGACTTGCGTTGACGATACGCCGGGGCTGAATTCGACCTCCCAATCGCCGTTGTCGAGCGCTTTCTCGGTGTGGGAATAGCCCCGGGAGCCGAGCACGTGAAATAGCGGAATCGGCTTGAAGGTCGCCCAAAGTCGCAAGCCCTGTCCGGGGGCGAGGGTCGTCACCGCTTCCATGATTTTCTCGAAAGGCTCGCCGCCGGCTCGCAAAATGGGTCGTACGTCGAGTTCGATAAAGTTGGTCGTGTTCATGATCGATTTCCGCTCAATGATCGTGTGAAAAGGAATGCAGCATGCCGGGCTTGTGTGCGCCGTCGGGCAGGCGCCGTGCCGGCGCTACGTCGAGCAGGCGTCGGGCTCGCAGCAGGTGCGCGGCAATGCCCGCCGTCGCGACCAGCATCAACAATGCCGAGAGGCGGAACATGGGCGTGAGCTCGATGATCAGCGCTGCCGCGCCAAGCCAAACGGCCGCGAAGTAGAGCACGAACCATTTGATCGCCTTGTGCTCGACCACCAGGTCCTGAACCCGGGGTGTGGGGGTTTTGCCCAGTACCGGGCCGTAGCATTCGAGCCAGGTCATGAACGGCACGATTTTGTAGAGCTTGGCCAGCGCCAATCCCGACAACCAGCCGAACGCCGTCAAGTAGGCGATGCCGGGCACTTGGCTTGTCAATCGGCCCCGAATCAGCGCCAGCCCCAGCCAGGCGATGGCCGCCAGCAGCGACAGCAGGGCGAGGGCAGCCATTTTGCTGTTCAGTTCGATCACGCGGCGCTTCCGGGTGCGATACAGGTGCTGCATGTCGCGGCCGTAATGGACGAGAGCGACCAGCGCGAGCGCGGCGGCGAGCAACAGCACAAGACCGATACCCGCACCCAGCGCGATTGCCGCAATGCCGCCCAGAATGGCGGTTGCCAGGGCGCCGCTGCCGAGCAACAGCACGCGGCGCGTGCTGGACCTGTCCTGTTCCGGGGCCAGCATGAACATGCCGAGCAATCGATAACTCACGCCCATCGCGGTGAACGTTAGCCAGCCGCCCAATCCGGCGATCACGTGGATGGCCAGGCCAGAGGAGAGCAATCGCAGCGCAAACGCGGACGAGAAGACGCCGGCGAAGGTCAGGGCGAACGTGATGCCCAGGGTCGCTACGGCCAGCAGGCTCGCCAATCCCGCCACGATAAACCGGGCTGGCAACGGCAGCGGGCGCGCCGCCCACAGCGTGCGGCCAAGGTTCCACAGCACGAGGCCAAAGCCCGTGCCGAGCAGGACGGCGGCGACCGTGAAACCCGGCAGGTGCTGCGGGACCGCGCCCATCAATTGCAGAAAGCCGCAGACCAGCGAGACGGTGCCGGCGACCAGGCAAACCAGGGTCGGCAGCGGCAGCGAATTGCTGTGCAGGCGATGCGCGGTGATGACCGGCACGAACTGGAACAACGCGCCGCACATGACCAGGCTGAGCCATCCCAGCGCGATGATATGCACCAGTGCGAGCGTGGCCGGCGCGGCAAGGGGCTCGCTCGGAAAGCCCCACCCCAGCGCCATCAATAATTGCGCCAGCATAAAGTCGCTCAGCGCCACGACGAAGTAAGCGACCGTCCAACGCGAGAGGGTAACGCTCGACATTTTGACTTTCCTTGCGTGAGTCTGTGTTCAAGCCGGTCGGATTGGCGTGCCGGCAGGGCGGCTGTCGGCGACGGTCAGGCGGATGTTGTGGCGGCGTCCTGACGGGCTTCCGCCGGCTTGCCGATTTCCACGCGCCAGACGGCGGGGCCGCGCTCCAGGTACGTCCAGGAAAACTGCCTGGGATGTTCCGCCTCGAGCTGGTAATACAGCGGCTTGGGATCGTGGTCATTCACGAGAATGAAGGAAGCCCCGGCTTTCAGGTCCTCGACGAGCTGAAAGATCTTGGCGTGGCGCTGCGCCGGAATCAAGGTGCGCACGTCGATGACGATGGCGGGGTTCTCTGTAGTGCTGGACATGTCGGATTCCTTGCTAAGAACATAGGCATGACTGCGCGGCGACCGAATGGGTCTCGATAGCCGGATGCCCGGGTTTTGAGGCGGCACATGTTGCATGCCGGGGCAGCACCCAGCAGTGTCGGCGATTGAAATTTATGCCATTAAATATGCATTGTCAATGCATATTTAATCACGGTCGACCGCTCGACTGCTCGGCCGGTCGAGCGCCGGACCAAGACATCGCATGGCGTGGCGATCTTCGCTGCCGGTCGGAGTCGATGCGGGGCGGTTATATTTTTACGATGAGCCGAACCAAGCGGCGGCCGTGTGCTCTAATCGGCAAATTTTGGACTCCCTGCGCCGCAGCCGAGATGCTACGATTGCGGGGTTTCTGCTTTTATCCCCAATGTCTCCGAGTTGCCGAATGTCCTTCCCCCGAATTGCTGCGGCTTGCTCCGCTGGTTTGCTTATTCTCGCCATGCCGGCATTTGCCACGGCTGCGACCCCCACCACCCCGAAGGCGGCGCCTGCCGCGCCCGCCGCGGCGTCTGCGGTCGCCGCCGTGCCGACCACGCCCTTGCAGGCTGCCTTGCTGCAGGCCGTGCCGCCGCCACAGCTCGACGCCCGCTCCTGGCTGGTGACCGACTTGACCAGCGGCCAGATCCTTGCCGAGTCCAATGCGCACGAGCAGATCGCGCCCGCTTCGCTGACCAAGCTGATGACCGCCTACATCACTTTCAAGGCGCTCAAGGACGGCACGATCAAGCGCGACCAGATGGTCAGCGAGCCGCTGGAGGCCTACCATACCGGCGGCTCCCGCATGTTCGTCGATCCGAAGGTGCCGGTGTCCATCGACGATCTGCTGATGGGCATGATCGTTCAATCGGGCAATGACGCCGCGATGACCCTGGCCTATGCGGTCGGCGGTTCGACCAGCACCTTCGTCGGCATGATGAACCAGCAGGCGCAGCAGTGGCACCTCAAGGGAACCCACTTCGTGGATCCGACTGGCCTGCCCGACCCGAATCACCACACCACCGCGTATGACCTGTCGGTCATCGCCGCGCACATCATCGACGACTTCCCCGAAGACTATGCGCGCTACTTCAAGGTGAAAAAATTCACCTACAACAAGATCACCCAGCCCAACCGTGTGAGCCTGCTGTTCACCGATCCCACGGTCGACGGCATGAAGACCGGCTATACGCAGGAAGCCGGGTATTGCATGATCACCTCGGCGCAGCGCAATACGCCCAGCGGACCACGGCGCATCCTCTCGGTCGTGATTGGCACGCCCAGCGAGCATGCCCGCGTGGCGGACAGCCAGGCGCTGCTGACCTGGGCCTACCAGAATTCCGAGGACGTCGTGCTTGCCCAGGCCAACAAGCCCATGGCCAATGTGCGCGTGTGGAAGGGCACCGCATCGACGGTCGGCCTCGGCGAGAGCCGGCCCATCGTGATTACGGTGCCGCGCGGCAGCGCCAAGAACCTGCAAACCAAGGTGGTGCCGCCCAAGGCGCTGGTCGCGCCGGTTCAGGCGGGCCAGGCTATTGGCACCCTGCAGGTGGACGTGAGCGGCAAGCAGATCGGCAGCTATCCGCTCCACGCGCTGTCTGCGGTGCCGCAGGCCGGTTTCGTCGGACGCACTTGGGACAGCCTGCGCATGATGTTCGCCAAGTAACCCCGGCACTCGGTCAGATCGCGCCGCCGTGACGTTTTGCCGTCACGGCGGCGTTTTGTTTTGCAGCGCCCGTGTTGCGGCGCGCGATGGTGTCATTGGAGCGAGTGCGCTGGTCGTGCGCGGCGGCGGTAGTCGGGCCGCGCGATATGAAACCCTCGGCCGATGACGAGCGCTTACCGGATCAAGCAAGAAAATAGAGGAGGCTTTGGTGCCCAGGGCCGGAATCGAACCGGCACGCCTTGCGGCGGGGGATTTTGAGTCCCCTGCGTCTACCAATTTCACCACCTGGGCAGGTCGTCGAAGCGTTCGGGAAAGGTGGCTATCCCGCCGCTGACAATGGGCGCGCCAGAAAAGCGCGCCAGGCGAAGGCGAGATTATGACGTAAAACAGCCGACCCTTCAAGCGCTTCGGCGCGCCGGATTTTAATTATTTTGCTGGCGTTCGACCACCCGCAACAGCGATGACGTGTCGTCGTGGCCCCAGCCCTGTTCGACCAGCTCGGCCAACTGGCGCTTGACCAGTTCGATGGCCGGCAGTTTCAGGCCTTGCGCGCGCGCGGCCTCGACGATCATCTCGAAGTCTTTGTCGTGCAGCCGGGCTTCGATGCCGGCGGTGAATTCGCGGTGGGCCATTTTGGGACCCATCGTGTCGAGCATGCGGCTGCCGGCCAGGCCGGCGGAGATCGCGGCCAGGACCTTGTCGAGATCGGCGCCATTGCGCTGCGCATACAGCATCGCCTCGGCAATGCCCTCGATATTGACGACCTGCACGATCTGGTTGCACGCCTTGGCGACTTGGCCGGCGCCGACCCCGCCGATGTGGGTGATGCTGGTACCGAGTTTTTCGAGCAGCGGCATGGCCCGCGCGACGATCTCGGGCTGGCCGCCGATCATGATCGACAGGCTGGCGTCGGCCGCGCGGTTGGAGCCGCCCGAGACCGGCGCGTCCAGCATTTCGATACCGTGCTCGGCCAGGCGCGCGGCGATACGGCGAGTCGCGTCGGCGGCGATGGTGCTGTGGTCGATGCAGATGGTGCCCGGCTGGGCACCGTGGATGACACCGCGCTCGCCGAGCAAAACCGCCTCGACGTCACTCGTGCGGGTGACATTGGTGAAGACGAACTGCGCACCACGCGCGGCCTCGGCCGGCGAATCGAAAAGCTGGGCCCCGGCCGCGACGAACGGCGCGGCTGCCTCGGGACGGCGGGCATACAAATGCAGGGTATGCCCAGCGGCCATCAAATGGCGGACCATGGCGCCACCCATGGCGCCCAGCCCGATAAATGCAATCGTGTAAGTCATGAGTGGCGCTGCGCCTCGACGCTAGTTGCTGATGTAGACGAACCGCCCGTGCTTGATCTCGCCCATCACGCCAGCCCGCTGATCCAGGCCGACGTGGTCGCTGACGCTGGTGTTGACGATGCCGTTCGGGATGGGCAGGTTATGGATGTTCTCCAGCGCGTCGCGCAAGGCGCTACGAAACGCTTCGGTGCCTGGCCGGCCGTGCCTGAGTGCGCGAGGAACGGCGTTATTGAGCAGATCAAACACGCCGTAGGCGTCGGCGGCGAATTGCGTGACCGTGTTCGGGCCGTATTTCGCCTCATACAGCTTGGTGAAGGCCAGTGCCGCGGGCCGCGCCGGATGGTCGTGCGGCAGGGTTTTGGCGACCACCGCCGGCTGGGTCGGGAACAGCGTGCCTTCGACGTCCTTGCCGCCGACGCGAATGAACGCATAGGTGGCGATGCCATGGGTCTGGTAAATCGCGCCACGGTAGCCGCGCTCGATCAGGGTGCGCTGCGGCAGCACCGCCGGCGTGCCCGAGGCGGCCACCAGCACCGCGTCGGGCTTGTCGGCCATCAGCTTGAGCACCTGGCCGAGCACGGTGGTGTCGGTGCGGTTGTAGCTCTCGCGGCCGACGATGCGAATCTTGCGCAGCTCGGCGAAGCGGGAAAACGATTGCCACCAGCTTTGGCCATAGGCGTCGGCAAAACCGATGAAGCCGACTGTCTTGATGCCGTGGTTCGACATATAGCGCGTCATCACGTCGGCCATTGCCGAATCATTGGCGGCCATCTTGAAGACCCAGCGCTTTTTCGCATTCTGCGGATCGACCACCACGGAAGAGCCCACCAGCGTGATCATCGGCGTTTGCGCCCGGGCCACGTCGTCGGTCACCGCCAGCGCGCTGGGGGTGATGTTGGGCCCGACCACCACGTCCACCTTGTCCTCGCTGAGCAGCTTGCGGATATTCTTGACCGCCGTGCCCGGGTCGGTGCCGTCATCGAGAATGATGTAGTGCGCCTTTTGCCCGCCGATCTCCTTGGGCCACAGCGCGATGGCGTTTTTGCTGGCGATGCCGATGGCCGCGGCCGGGCCGGTGCTGGAAAGATCGATGCCGACGGTGATATCGGCGCGGGCGGCGCTGGCCGCGCCGAACAGCGCGCAGGCCAGTAACGGCAGGAGGGTGCGGCGGGTCTTTTTCATCGGGGGTTTCCTTGTTTTTGTGAGCCGGAACTCCGCAAGGATACCTCACCTCTCCCGCCGATTCAGCGTCTGCCGGGTTTATCCCGCCTCATTCGGCATCACGCTGAGCACGTTGCCCCGGGCAAGCGCCAGGGCCTGCTCGATCACCGCCATGTCGCCGATATGATTGGCCAGCAAGAGCACCAGTTGGGCGTTCATCGACTGGCTCTGCGCGTCGGACAGGTCGCGGTGCGCATCGATCAGCGTTTGGTAGAAGTCGTCGGGCTGTTCGAAATTTTTTTCCAGATTGAGCGGCATCGCTTAAGCCTCCAGGCAGAGCGCGCGGCGCAGCGCTTGGCGGACCTGCGCCGCATCGAATTGGCGCCAGCGGGCGCACACGTGCTGGTCGGGACGCACCAGATAGAACGTGCCCGGACGGGCATCGTAGCGCTGCGCGAAGACACCCTGCACGTCGCACAGGGTGGCCAGCGGCTGCTTGCCGGCTGGCGCTTGCGCGCCGATCACCCGCACCTCGACCGGCACCGGATCGGCCCCGGGCGCGGCCAATGCGGCCAGCGCCTGAGTCACGGCCGCATCCGGCGGCGTATCGCCGGCGTAGTAGAGGCCGACGAATCGGTTGCCCGTGTGGTCGATCAGCCAGCCGGGGCGGCCGTCGGCGTCGGTCACCGGCGCATCGTCGAGCGGCGCGCCGGGCGCCATGCGCGGCGGGAATGGCGAGGCGTCGGGGGTATTCAGCGGAGAGTCATGCAGCAGCGTGGCCACCGAGAGCCGGCCGCTATTGACCAGGCTGCGCGCGAATGGCGCGCTTTTGGCCAGCAGCAGTGTGGCGTCGCGAAACAGTCGGCTGACCGCGCTCTTGGGCGTGATGAAGTCGGTCGAGCGGGTCGAGTGCCGCAAGTTTTCGTCGGCGGCCATGCCGCGCTCGTGACAATACGAATCGAGCAACCGCTCGGGGGCGCGGCCGTCGAGCACCAGCTTGAGTTTCCAGGCCAGATTGTCGGCATCCTGAATGCCGGAGTTGGCGCCGCGGGCGCCGAACGGTGAGACCTGGTGGGCCGAGTCGCCGGCGAACAGCACGCGGCCGTGACGGAAATTCGGCATGCGTCGGCACTGGAACGTGTAGACGCTGACCCACTCCAGCTCGAACGGCACGTCGGGGCCGAGCATCGCGCGAATGCGCGGGATCACGTTTTCGGGTTTTTTCTCTTCCTCGGGATCGGCGTCCCAGCCGAGCTGGAAGTCAATGCGCCAGACGTTGTCCGCTTCGCGATGCAACAGCACCGACTGGCCGCTATGGAACGGCGGGGTGAACCAGAACCAGCGCTCTGCCGGGAAGTCGGCGTTCATCACCACGTCGGCGATCAGAAAGCGGTCCTTGAAGATCTTGCCTTCGATATCCAGGCCGAGCATCCGGCGCACCGGGCTGCGTGCCCCATCGCAGGCAATCACCCAATCGGCCTCCAGCGCATAGCTGCCTTCGGCGGTTTCGATCTGCAGTGTTACCTGGTCATCCCGGCTTTCGATGCCGGTGACCTTGCTTTGCCAGCGCAAGTCGAGGTTGGTCAGTTGCTGCGCGCGCTCGACAAGATATTGCTCCAGATAGTATTGCTGGAGATTCACCATGGCTGGGCGCTTATAGTGCGGCTCGGGCAGCAGCTCGAAGTTATAGACTTCGCTGCTGCCAAAAAACACGCGGCCGACGTGCCAACTGACGCCCTTTTTCACCACCGGCTCGCCGCAACCCAGGCGGTCGAGAA
Source organism: Pandoraea sp. (assembly GCF_004297875.1). Classification (GTDB taxonomy): domain Bacteria; phylum Pseudomonadota; class Gammaproteobacteria; order Burkholderiales; family Burkholderiaceae; genus Pandoraea. The sequence goes on from NZ_SCSK01000038.1 coordinate 101,163, forward strand.
TTTCCAGCGTGCGCTTGGCGTAACACAGGCCGCGCGAGCCGACGCTGACGGTTTCGTCGTCATCCACCACGATCACGGGCACGCCTTGCTGGGCGAGGTCGATGGCGGTGGCCAGGCCGATCGGTCCGGCGCCGATCACTACCACGGGATGCCGTTGCGGCGGCGCGTTCTGCAACTCGGGTGGGGTGCGATAAGCGAAGCGGGGGTACGTGTAGGTGCTCAACACGGTATGGCGTCTCCTGCATTGGCGCGGCGCCACGAATCGATTGGGCGCCTTGAATTACGAATTGTGATATCGATTAACTATATCGTAATTATTTGCGCTTGACTAGCCTGGCGAAGCGGCGGCGTACCCTCCGGTCCGCCCATGCTGTGCCCGGTCTGGCCGGCCTGGGCCGCAGAGTCGCTTGCTTATTTATAGCTCGTACATTTCGTGCTCGCCACGCAATGCCTGTTCGATCAGCTTGCGGGTGAGAATCGGCGAGAGCAGCTCGACCATGGTGTAGACATAGCTGCGCAGGTAAGCGCCCTGCTTGAGCGCGACGCGCGTGACGTTGTTGCCGAACAGATGGCCGACCGGCACCGCGCGCAGGTTGCGGTCGCGCTCCGGGTCGAATGCCACGCTGGCCAGCAGGCCCACGCCCAGGCCGAGTTCGACGTACGTCTTGATCACGTCGGCATCGATCGCTTCGAGCACGACGTCGGGCTGGATGTGGCGCAGGGCAAAGGCCTGGTCGATCTTGGCGCGCCCGGCAAAGGCGGCGTCGTAGGTGATCAGCGGATACTGCGCCAAATCGTCGAGCGACACGCTGGATGACTGCAGCAGCGGGTGATCGGGCGGCACCACGGCAATGTGCTGCCATTGGTAGCACGGCAGCGAAACTAGGTCCTTGTATTCGGCGATGGCCTCGGTGGCGATCGCCAGGTCCGCCTGTTCATGGCGGACCATCTCGGCGACCTGGGTCGGATTGCCCTGCAGGATCGACAACCGTACTTTCGGATACCGCTTCTTGAATTCGGCGACCGCCAATGGCAGCGAATAGCGCGCCTGCGTGTGCGTGGTGGCGATGGTCAGATTGCCCTGGTCCTGGGCCGCGTAATCCTTGCCGATCCGCTTCAGGCTGTCGACTTCGAGCAGGATGCGCTCGATCGATTCGAAGATGATGCGGCCCGGCTCGGTCAGGTTGCGCACCCGCTTGCCATGGCGGGCAAAGATGTCCACCCCAAGCTCTTCCTCGAGTTCGATGATGGCTTTCGAGACCCCCGGCTGAGAGGTGAACAGCGCCTTGGCGGCCTCGGTCAGGTTGAATTTCTGACGCACGGCCTCGCGCACGAAACGGAATTGATGGAGGTTCATTTGTATAACTTCCGAGAATATGCAAACAATTTTTTAATCGTTTTCAATATAAAGCGAGTTTATTACGATTTGTCCCATTCTTTCAAATTACGTTAATCCGAGCGCGAAATTGGCTGCTCGGGGCACCCCCGACCGACCATGACGTTTTGGCTTGAATCCCTCTCCGGCCTGGTAGTAGGACTCCTGGTGGGCCTGACCGGCGTCGGCGGCGGTTCGTTGATGACGCCGCTGCTGACCCTGGTGCTGGGATATGCGGCGCCGGTGGCAGTCGGCACCGACCTGGCGTTCGCCGCGCTCACCAAGAGCTTCGGCACGCTGGCCCACCGGCGACATGGCCACGTGCGCTGGGACATCGTGCGCCGGCTCACGCTGGGCAGCCTGCCGGCGGCGCTGGTGGCGATTCTGTTGCTCAAGGCGCACGGCGGGCTGGGCGCCGGCGGGCTGCATTTCATCAAACTGGCGATTGCCGGGTCGGTGGTGCTGACGGTTTTGTCGCTGTTGTTTCGCGCCACGTGGCTGGCTGCGCTGCGCGCCAACCCGGGTTGGCGATTGCATGGCCGGGCGCTGGCAGGCAGCACGGTAGCGGTGGGTGCGTTGCTCGGCGCGCTGGTGAGCGTCTCGTCGATCGGCGCGGGTGCGGTTGGCGCGACGCTGATTTTGCTGCTCTATCCAGAGCTCAAGCCCGCCGAGGTGGCCGGCACCGATATCGCCTATGCCATGCCGCTTACCGCGGTCGCCGCGCTCGGACATGTCTGGCTGGGGACCGTGCACTGGTCGCTGTTGGGCGCGCTGCTGGTGGGGTCACTGCCCGGCATCTGGCTTGGCGCGAACCTGGCGCGTCATTTGCCGGAGCGCATGGTGCGCGGCGCGCTGGCGGCCACGCTGATGCTAGCGGCCGTCAGGCTGGTGTCATAACTGAACTGAATCAAGACAGGAGTTCGTGCGATGCGAGAGAGTCATCACAAGGAATCGGATAGCGGCGCAGCCGAGCTCGACAGGATCGAGGCGGTGCTGATCGAACGTTTGCGGCAGATCGTCGCACGCCATCGGCAATTGAAGTTCGCCAGCAGTCTGGCCGCCGAGGACATGCTGCTCACGCATGCGATTCTGTCGAATCATCTGCCGGTCGAGATCTTCACACTCAACACCGGTCGCCTGCACGCCGAGACGGTCGGCATGATTCACCAGGTCAAGGTGCATTACGGGTACGACATTGCACAGTACCAGCCGCAGCCGGAAGCGGTCGACGGCTACGTCAGGCAACACGGCCTGAATGCTTTCTACGAGAGCGTCGAGTTGCGCAAGGCGTGCTGCCATATCCGCAAGGTCGAACCGCTGAACCGCGCGCTGTCCGGCGCAGACGCCTGGCTGACCGGCCAGCGCCGCGAACAGTCGGTCACGCGCGGCGAGCTGGCGCTGGCCGAGCAGGACGACGCGCGCGGCATCGCGAAGTACAACCCGCTGTTCGACTGGAGCGAGGCCCAGGTGTGGGCCTATCTGAGCGCGCGCGACGTGCCGGTCAATCCGCTGCACGCGCGTGGCTATCCGAGCATTGGCTGCGAGCCCTGCACGCGCGCGGTGAAGGCGGGCGAGGATAGCCGGGCCGGGCGCTGGTGGTGGGAACACCAGGACAGCAAGGAGTGCGGCCTGCATGCCGGCAATCTGCGCGGCGTGCCGGTCGTCTCGGCGCTATAGCTGGCCGCCAGGTTTCGAATTCCACATTTCATCAGTCAGGAATAATCATCATGGGTGTAATGCACGAAGTGGCGCAAGCGCAACGGCAGCCGAATCCGGTCCGCATGGACCATCTGGATTGGCTCGAGGCCGAGTCGATTTACATCCTGCGCGAGGTGGTGGCCGAGTGCCGCAAGCCCGCGCTGCTGTTCTCGGGCGGCAAGGATTCGGTGGTCGTGCTGCATCTCGCGCTCAAGGCGTTCGGCCTGGGCGCGCACCGCAAGACGCATCTGCCGTTCCCGCTGGTGCACATCGATACCGGCCACAATTATCCGGAGGTGATCGAATTTCGCGACCGCCATGTGGCGTCGCTCGGCGCGGAGCTGGTGGTGGGGCACGTGGAAGACTCGATCAAGCGTGGCACTGTGCGGCTGCGCAAGGAAACCGATTCGCGTAACGCGGCGCAGGCCGTCACGCTGCTCGAGACGATCGCCGAGCACGGTTTCGACGCCTTGATCGGCGGCGCCCGCCGCGACGAGGAAAAGGCTCGCGCGAAGGAGCGCATCTTCTCGTTTCGCGACGAGTTCGGCCAGTGGGACCCGAAAGCGCAGCGCCCTGAGCTGTGGCATCTGTTCAATGCGCGCATGCATGCTGGCGAGCAAATGCGCGTGTTTCCGATTTCGAACTGGACCGAGCTCGACGTATGGCAATACATCGCGCGCGAGGAACTGGCGCTGCCGCCGATCTATTACGCTCACGAGCGCGAAATCGTGCGCCGGCGCGGACTGCTGGTGCCCGTCACGCCACTCACGCCCAAGCTCGATGGCGAGACCAGTGAACGCGTATCGGTGCGTTTTCGCACGGTGGGCGACATCAGTTGCACGTGCCCGGTGGCGAGCACAGCCGATACGGCCGAGCGCATCATCGCCGAGACCATGGTGACCGAGATCACCGAGCGAGGCGCCACCCGCATGGACGACCAGACGTCCGAGGCGGCTATGGAACTGCGCAAGAAGCAGGGGTACTTCTGAGCAGAGCGCCACCGATACGTCACGATTATTTGCGAGTTTCACTATGACCTTGATTCATCCCGCCGAAGACCTCGGCGTTCTACGCTTCATCACGGCCGGCAGTGTCGACGATGGAAAGAGCACACTGATCGGGCGCCTGTTGTACGACAGCAAGGCCGTGCTGTCGGACCAGCTCAGTGCGCTGGCGCGCGCCAAGCACAAGCGCACTGCGGGCGAGGACATCGATCTGGCGCTGCTGACCGACGGGCTCGAAGCCGAGCGCGAGCAGGGCATCACGATCGACGTCGCCTACCGTTATTTCGCCACCGCCAAGCGCAAGTTCATCATTGCCGATACGCCTGGTCACGAGCAGTACACGCGCAACATGGTGACCGGCGCCTCGACCGCGCACGCGGCGATCATTCTGATCGACGCGACCCGCGTGAGCGAGGTCGACGGGCGCACCGAATTGCTGGCGCAAACCAAGCGCCACAGCGCGATCGTCAAGTTGCTGGCGCTGCCGCACGTCATCGTGGCGATCAACAAGATGGACTTGGTCGACTACAGCGAGGCGCGCTTCAATGCGATTCGCGCCGCCTATCTGGCGCTGGCGCAACGGCTGGGGCTGCAAAGCGTGCGGTTCGTGCCGGTCTCGGCGCTCAAGGGCGACAACATCGTGGTGGCCAGCGAACGCATGCCGTGGTATCAGGGCGAGCCGCTGCTTGACGTGCTCGAGTCGCTGCCGGTCGATCAGTTGAGTGGCGGCGGCGACGAGCTGCGCTTCCCGGTGCAGTTGGTAGCGCGTCAGGACGGCAGTCATGCCGACGACTTCCGCGGCTATATGGGGCGTGTCGAAGCCGGCACGATCTCGGTGGGGCAGGCGCTGCGCGTGCTGCCGGCCGGTCATCGCGCGACGGTGGCTGAAATCATCGGGCCGCGCGGCGAACTCGCCCACGCGCACGCCGGGCAGTGCGTGACGGTGCGTCTGGCCGAGGACGTCGATATTTCGCGAGGCGACATCCTGGTGGCGGCCGGGGCGACGATCGAGGCGGCCCGCAAATTGAGCGCCGACCTGTGCTGGTTCGATCACGAACCGCTGTCGTCGCAGCGCAAATATATTCTCAAGCAGACCACCGCCAATGTGTTCGCGCGGGTCGGCAGCGTCGATTCGGTGCTTGATGTCGGCACGCTCTCGCATGGCCAGCACAAGGGCACGCTCGAGATGAACGACATCGGCGCGGTGCAGATCAGCCTGCAAAAGGCGCTCGTGTGCGACACCTATGAGCAGCATCCGTCGACCGGCGCATTCGTGCTGATCGACGAAGCGACCCATCATACGGTCGCCGCAGGCATGATTCGTGCGTTCACTGCATGACGTCAACTTTTAGTCACGTGCGGCGGGCAAGAGATCATGGGTAAAGTCTATTTGGTGGGTGCGGGGCCAGGTGCGGCAGACCTCATTACGGTGCGCGGTGCACGGATTTTGGGCATGGCGGACGTGGTACTGCACGACGCGCTGATCGAGCCGGAGCTGCTGGCCCTGTGCGGGCGGGCTCGTCTGGTGGCGGTGGGCAAGCGGTGCGGCCGGCACGCGACCGCGCAGCACTTCATCAATAAGCAGTTGGTCGATTGCGCCCGCCGGCATCCGGTCGTGGTGCGCCTCAAGGGCGGGGATCCAATGCTGTTCGGCCGCGCCGACGAGGAAATGCGCGCACTGGAGGCCGCCGGCATCGAATACGACGTGGTGCCGGGAATTACCGCGGCAATTGCCAGCGCGGCGCTGCTGCGCCGCTCGCTGACTTTGCGCGGGGTGGCGCGCAGCGTGGCCTTCGCAACGCGTAGCCGCGCTCCCGAGAGCGAGGAGATTCGCGCCCAGGTCGAGGCCGATTCGCTGGTGTATTACATGGGACGGGATTCGGCCGACGTGATTGCCGCCGAGCTGATCTCGCACGGCAAGCCGGCGCATACGCCGGTGGCGATCGTCGAGGCCTGCAGCACGCCGCGTGAGCGCCACACGTGCATGACACTGGGCCAGATGGCCGCCGGCGCGGCGCTTGCCTGGTTCGACCCCTCGCAACCGAGTTTGCTGCTGATCGGCGAGGCGTTTCGCGCGCTGCTCGAGGCCGATCTGAGCCCGGAAGTTCGGCAGGCGCTGCAGGCTGGCCGGCTGGCCGCCTGAGCTGCCGTTACCCGGCCGGCACCTGCTGCAGGCAATAGGCGGCCAGCGCCGCCAGCACGCCGGAATCTTCGCCCACTGGCGTGACGCAGCGCAGTGCAAGTTCGGGATGAGCGGCGCGGCAGGCATCGATCAAATTCGGCAAGTCTCTGCGCACATGTCCGCCCTGACCGAGAAACATCGGTACCACGGTGATTTCCCGACAGCCGGTCGACACTGCCGCAGCGATGGCGTCGGGTAGCGACGGACTCATCAACTCCAAAAATGCCAGCGCGACGTGCAATTCGGGCCGCGCCGCCGCCAGCATCTGCCGCAGGCGCTCGAAAGGCTCGGCCCAGCGCGCATCGCGCGCGCCGTGACCGAACAAAATCAAGGCTTGCGAGCCGCCCGTCAGTGTCGGTCCACCCATTTGAGCGCTCCAATCGCCAGGATGGCGTAGACGGTGGCAGGCAGGGCGGCCGTGATCGCCGGCGGCCAGGTGTTGAGCAGCCCGAGGTGGGAAAACAGGCTGTTGAGTAGCTGGAAGCTCATGCCGAGCATGATGCCGCCAAACACCTTCAGGCCAATCGCGCCCGCGCGCGCATGCAGATAGGCGAACGGCAGCGCCAGCGCCATCATCACCAGGATCGCGAACGGGTAGAGGATCTTTTGCCAAAGGGCAATCTGGTAGCGCTGCGCGTCCTGCTGATTTTCCTGCAGGTGCTTGATATACGAAAACAGGTTGTAGATCGCCATGTTGTCGGGCGACACCAGCAGCACGGAGAGAATTTGCGGCGTCAATTCGGAGCGCATCTCGGTGTTCGGGATATACACCTGCGTCGTTCGGTAGACCGGCTGGAGTGCGTCCGCGGCCGCCGGCGCCTTGGCGGTTGCCGCTGGCGCGCTGGTGAGATCGAAGCGCGTCTCCGACACGCCGCTCAGATCCCAGTAATCGGGCGCCTTGAAAACACCGCGCGTGGCAAAGCGCACGCTCACGAGATGGAAATCCGTGTCGAATTCATAGACCCGGACATTGGTGATCGTATTGTCGGGCAACAGCGCGCCGACGTTGATGAAACGCAGCACGCGCTTGCCGGTGGCCTGACTGGTCACGGTGTCCTTGACCCACACGCCCGAGCGGAAATCCGACGACACCGCGCTGCCCATGGCCTCCAGGCGGATGCGTTGCGCCAGTTGCTCGGCTTTCGGGATCACGCCCTCGCCGAGCGCGAACGTGAAAATCACCAGCGGCAGGCCGATCTTGAGCAACGAGCCGAGCGCCTGCATCGTGCCCAGTCCGGAGACGCGAAAGATCGTGAACTCCGAATTGCCGGCGAGCTGCGAACACACATAAATTGCCGCGATCAGGGCCGCCACCGGCGTGATTTCATAGCAGTGCGCCGGAGCGAACAGCAGTACGTACATCAAGGCCTGGTGAAACTTGTATCCGCCTTGCCCGACATGACCGAGTTCGTTGATCAGATCGAAGAAGACGAACAGGCCGACAAAGGCCAGCAAAATGAAGCTGAAGGCCAGGTAGATCTGACGCGCGAGGTAGCGTTCATAGATCTTCATTCGCGCTCCTTGCGGGCAAACGGCCGGAAAAACGCCGCTTGCAGCGCGGGCGAGATCAGCGGCTTGAAGCGCAGCCGGCGCCAGTACATCGACAGGATCGCGCCCATCGCCACCGCATGCAGCAGCCACACGCCGAGCGCCAGCGGCAGCGTGCGTTGCGCTACCCAGGCTTGTGACAGGCTCAGCAGGTTGGTGTACGACAGATACACCAGCACGGCGATGATGAGGTTGATGGCGCGCCCGTGCCGTGGATTCTGGTACGCCAGCGGAATCGCCAGCAGCACCAGGTTCAGGGCCAGTAGCGGCAACCCGATGCGCCAGACCAGTTCGCCCTGATATTGCGGCGTGAAAACGCGCAGCAGGGTCAGGGTCGACACGCCCTTGGCCGGCGCGTTGTCGGTTTGCATCGGGGCTGCGTTGTTTTCGATTTTGACCGCGTAGCGCTCGAATTCCATGATGCGGTATCCGGGTTGGCCCGGTACGCCATCGTAGCGCCGGCCTTTCTCCAGCACGATGAAGCGGTCGCCGTTAGGCTTGGTCTCGATCTGGCCGTCCTTGGACACGACCACGCTGACCTTGCCGCTCTCGGTGCTGCTGACGAACACGTTGTGCACCTTGGTCGCGTTGGCGTTGACGCTTTCGACAAAGAATACGCGCTGGTTGGCGGTCGACTCGCGGAACTGGCCGGCGGCGATCATCGAGACGTCACTGCGCTGCTCGAAGCGCTGCTGCAGCAGGTTGCTCTGCTCGTTGGCCCATGGCCAGCCAAACAGCGCGCACAGGGCGATCACGCCGATGAAGGGTAGCGCAAAGCGCAGCACCGGCTTGACGAAATCGGTGATGCTCAGGCCCGCGGCAAACCACACCACCATCTCCGAATCCTTGTACCAACGGGTCAGCACGAACAGGATGGAGACAAACAGCGTGACGATCAGAATAACCGCGAGGTAACCGATCACGGCCAGGCCGATCAGCACCAGCACGTCGCGCGGGTCGGTGCGACCGGACGCAGCGAAACCGAGGATGCGGATCATCATGGTCGTCAACATGACTGTCATGAGCACCAGAAAGATGGCGCCGGCGGTGTAATTCAGCTCGCGTTGCAGGGAGCGCTGAAAGATCATTTAGCGGTATTACGGAAAAGGGGGGCGGTTCGTTTGCGGGCGCGGTTGAGGCGTCCGCGGAAAAAAGCGGATAATTGCGGCTCAAGTGAATTTTATCCGAGGAAAGCGCGATGGACTTTAGCATAAAAGCCTGTGACTGGAGCAAGGCCGCGGACAAGGCGTTGATCAGCGGTAAAACCGACTGCATCGTCGTTGGCGTATTCGACGGGCAGGCCCTGTCGGGCGCCGCATTGCGGGTCGATCGTGCCAGCAAGGGCGTGCTGAGCCGTCTCGTGAAAACCGGTGAGCTCGAAGGCAAGCCGGGGAGCACCGTGACGTTGCGCGAAGTGCCGGGCATCGGCGCGGCGCGCGTGCTGGTGGTGGGGCTCGGGCGCCACGACGAGTTCAGTCCGAAGGCCTACAGCGAGGCCACGCGTGCCGCGCTGCGCGCGCTGCAGGCCACACGCGCGGCCGACGCGCTCTGGACGCTGGCGCAGGCCGCCCCGGTACCGGGCCGGGATGGCGCCTGGGCGGTGCGCACAGCCGTGCAGTTGGCGTGCGACGCCGCTTACCGTTTCACGCAAATGAAGAGCAAGCCCGAGCCGGTGCGCGGCGCGCTGCGCAAGCTGGTGTTGAGTGTGGCCGGCGACGACCTGCAGGCAGCCCGCGTGGCGCTCAAGCGAGGGCTGGCAATCGGACGGGGCATGGATCTGGCGCGTGACCTGGCTAATTTGCCGGGCAATGTGTGCACGCCGACCCACCTCGCCAATACCGCGCGCAAGCTGGCACGGGAGTTCAAGCTCAAGGCCGAGATTCTGGGCGAGAAGCAGATTGCCGCGCTGAAAATGGGGTCGTTCCTGTCGGTGGCCAAGGGATCGACCGAACCGCCGCAGTTCATCGTGCTGAAGTATGACGGCGGGCCGGCCAAGGCCGCGCCGATCGTGCTGGTCGGCAAGGGCATCACGTTCGACTCCGGGGGCATCTCCCTGAAGCCGGGCGAGGCGATGGATGAAATGAAGTACGACATGTGCGGCGCTGCCTCGGTGCTCGGCACGATGCGCGCGGTCGCCGAGATGGGCCTCAAGCTGAATGTGATCGGCGTGGTGCCGACCTGCGAAAACATGCCGTCGGGCAATGCCAACAAGCCGGGCGACATCGTCACCAGCATGTCGGGCCAGACCATCGAGATCCTCAATACCGATGCCGAAGGGCGTCTGATCCTGTGCGATGCATTGACCTATGTCGAGCGCTTCAAGCCGGCGGCGGTCGTGGACGTGGCCACGCTCACCGGCGCCTGCATCATTGCGCTCGGGCATGTCAACAGCGGGTTGTTCACCAAGAGCGACGCGCTGGCCGACCAACTGCTCGAAGCCGGTCGTAACGCGGGCGACACCGCCTGGCGCCTGCCGGTCGAGGACGAATACCAGGAGCAATTGAAGTCCAACTTCGCCGACGTGGCGAATATCGGCGGGCGCCCGGCCGGCAGCGTCACCGCGGCCTGTTTCCTGGCACGCTTTGCCGGCAAGTACGAGTGGGCCCACCTCGACATCGCCGGCACTGCCTGGAAGAGCGGTGCGGCCAAGGGCGCGACCGGTCGACCGGTGCCGTTGCTCACGCAGTTCCTGATGGACCGCGAAGGCCGTTGATGCCGTGACGCGCATCGACTTTCACATTCATGTGGCTGACTGGCTGGGCTATGCCTGCCGGCTCACCCGCAAGGTGGTGACGGCCGGGCAGCGCCTGGTGGTGGTGGGCGAGCCGGCGCATCTGCGCGAGTTCGATCAGCAGTTGTGGACGTTCTCGGCGCTCGAGTTTGTGCCTCACTGCGCGCTGGATGACGCGCTGGCGCCCCATACGCCGGTGCTGTTGGCCAGCACCCTGGGTGATGCCGACACCGCGCCTCATTATCAGGTGCTGCTCAATCTGAGCAATGCGGTGCCGTCGCAGTTCGCCCGCTTCGAGCGTGTGCTTGAGGTGGTTGGCCGCGACCCCCAGGCGCTTGCCGACGCGCGCGAGCGCTACCGCTTCTATCGCGATCGCGGTTATACCCTCAACAACTACGATCAACGCTCATGAATCCACCCGAATCGAAACTGCCGGCCGACCCAAGCATTCCCGTGCTGACCGAAGTACTCAAGCCCGGCGAAGTGCCAGCCACGCCGTCGCCGGCAATGGCGCCGGCCGAGCCGCTTGCGTTGCCGCATGACATCGCCGTGTTGGCCGAGCGCCTGAGCCTGCGGCTGTCGACGCAATTGAGCGAGGAAGTGACCGCGCTGGTGGAGAAACGCTGCCACGACGCGCTGATCGACCACACTGCGTGGCTCGTGCAAACCATTGCGCGACATGTGTCGGACGATTTGCAGCGGCAACTGCGCGAGCACGTGCGCCGCGTGGTACTCGAGGAGCTCGCGCGCCGCAACTGAGGTACGCCTGGCCGGACGCCGACAGGTTCAGCCGGTGACCGCACCTTTGTGAGCGGGTTGCGCCAGCGCCGCGAACTTGGCCAGCACGCCGCGCGTGTAGCGCGGTGCCGGCTGCCGCCAAGCGGCTTTGCGGCGCGCGAACTCGTCGTCGGAAATGTTCAATTGCAGCAGCAGCCTGTGTGCGTCGATGGTGATCGAGTCGCCCTCCTGCACCAGGGCGATGCCGCCGCCGACGAACGCCTCGGGTGCGACGTGCCCGACCACCATCCCCCAGGTGCCGCCCGAGAAACGGCCGTCGGTGATCAGGCCGACCGATTCGCCCAGGCCCTTGCCGATGATCGCCGAAGTCGGCGCGAGCATCTCCGGCATGCCGGGCCCGCCCTTGGGCCCCAGGTAGCGCAGCACCATCACGTCCCCCGGTTTGATTTTGTCGGCGAGAATCGCCGCGAGCGCGCTTTGTTCGTCGTCGAATACGCGCGCCGGGCCGGTGATCACCGGATTCTTCAGGCCGGTGATCTTTGCCACGGCGCCGTCGGTGGCCAGGTTGCCCTTCAGGATTGCCAGATGGCCTTGTTCGTACAGCGCCTTTTCGATCGGGAAGATGACCTGCTGGTCGGCGCGCGGCGCGTTGGGCACGTCAGCCAGCTCCTCGGCCAGCGTACGCCCGGTAATGGTCAGGCAATCGCCGTGCAGCAGGCCGGCATTGAGCAGTATCTTCAATACTTGTGGAATGCCGCCGGCCGCGTGCAGGTCGGTGGCGACATACTGACCCGACGGCTTGAGGTTGCAGATGACCGGCACGCGCTGGCGCACGCGCTCGAAGTCGTCGATGCTCCATTCGACTTCGGCGGCGTGGGCGATGGCCAGGTAATGCAGTACCGCATTGGTCGAGCCGCCCGTGGCCATGATCAGCGCCACGGCGTTTTCGATCGATTTGCGCGTGATGATGTCGCGCGGCTTGATGTCTTTCTTGACGGCCTCGATCAGCACGCGCGCCGACTCGGCGGCTGAATCGACCTTCTCCTGGTCGGGATTGGCCATGGTCGACGAGTACATCAGCGACATGCCCAGCGCCTCGAACGATGAGCTCATGGTGTTGGCCGTATACATGCCGCCACACGAGCCGGTGGTCGGGCAGGCATTGCGCTCGATACCGTCGAAATCTTCCTGGCTCATGCGTCCGGCGGTGAATTCGCCGACCGCCTCGAAGGCCGACACGATGGTCAGGTCCTTGCCCTTCCATTTGCCCGGCTTGATGGTGCCGCCATAAACGAAAATGCCCGGCACGTTCATGCGCGCGAGCGAGATCATCGCACCCGGCATGTTCTTGTCGCAACCGCCGATGACCACCACGCCATCCATCCACTGACCCTGCACGGCGGTCTCGATGCAGTCGGCAATCACTTCACGCGAGACCAGCGAATATTTCATGCCCTCGGTGCCCATCGCCATGCCGTCGGAAATAGTCGGCGTGCCGAAAGTCTGCGGGTTGGCCCGGTTGGCCTTGATCGCCTCGACGGCCGCGTCGGCCAGGCGCTGCAGGCCTGCGTTGCAGGGCGTGATGGTCGAATGGCCGTTGGCCACGCCGATCATTGGATTGTCGAAGTCTTCCTTCTCGTAGCCGATGGCGTAGTACATCGAGCGGTTTGGCGAACGCGCAACGCCTTGCGTGACGTTTTTCGAGCGGCGGTTGTAGGGCATGGATGTCTCCTTGGGAACTGGGACCGGCTTCTGCTGCGCATGCCCGCGGCGGGGCAATCCGAAAAGAATGGGCTTTCCTTTTTTTAATGTCAAATATATTATTCGACTCAAATTAGGTCGGAAAAAGTATTATGGATTTGCGTCAACTCCGTTATTTCGTGGCGGTGGCCGAGGAGCGTCATTTTGGCCGCGCGGCGCAGCGCCTGGCGATGACCCAGCCGCCGCTGTCTCAGCAGATCCGTGCGCTGGAAGACAACTTGGGGGCGCCGCTGTTCGTGCGTACCAAGCGCTCGGTGGAGTTGACGGCGGTCGGGCGCCAACTGCTGCCGGAGGTACGGCGCGTGCTGGCCGACGCCGATGGTTTGCGCGGCCTGGCCCAGGGGCTGGCGCACGGCGAGGTCGGCACGCTCTCGCTGGGTTTTGTGTCGAGCGCCGACTACGGCATCCTGCCGCCGCTGTTGCGGCGTTTTGGCGAGCGGTTTCCGCGGGTGCGCCTGACGCTCACCGAGGCGACCAGCGATGTGCAGATTGAACAGTTGATGGCCGGCCGGCTCGACGCCGGACTGTTCATCCCGCCGGTGCCGCCGCGTTTTGCCCGCGAACTGGCTTATTTGCCGATCGTGCGCGAGCCGCTGATGCTGGCCATGCCGGCCGACATGCCGGCACGCTACCAGCCGGATGGCGGGGTTGACGAAAACTGCCCGGTCAGTCTGCGCGCGGTGATGCGCGAACCGCTGATCATTTTCCCGCGCCGGGTTGCACCGGCGTTTTACGACATCATCATGGGCTGTTATAGTTCGTGCGGCCTGACGCCGCACGTCGGTCAGGAAGCGATCCAGATGCAGACCATCGTCAGCCTGGTGTCGGCTGGCATGGGTGTGGCGCTGGTGCCGCAGTCGCTTTGCCACCTCCGGCGCACCGGGGTGGTCTACCGGCCGCTGCAGGAAGGCGGTGCATCCATCGAGACCGGGCTACTGTGGCGCACGGCGGAAGTCACGCCGGTATTGAGCGGTTTTTTGGAGACGGTGCGCGATCTGGCGCAACCATCCGCGCCGGAAGCGGTCCGTATCCGGGTACCCCGTCGGCCCGCCGCATGAGCGGGCGGTGGCTCCATTAATTAACTGACCCCCTAAAACCCATGCTGATTCATCCGAACATCGATCCAGTTGCCATTCACCTCGGGCCGCTGTCCATTCGCTGGTATGGCCTGATGTACCTGACCGGTTTCATCCTGTTTCTGGTGGTGGGCCGCATCCGCACGCGTCAGCCGCACATCGCCGCGCAGGGGTGGAAGGCGCAGGATCTCGACGACATGCTGTTCTACGGCGTATTGGGCGTGATTCTCGGCGGCCGGCTCGGATATGTGTTGTTCTACAAGCCTGATTTCTACTTTGCCCATCCGTTGGAAATCTTCAAGGTCTGGGAAGGCGGCATGTCGTTCCACGGCGGCTTTCTCGGCGTTCTGGTGGCCATGTTCGTCTACACGCGCCGCGCCGGACAGACGCTGATGCGCGGTACCGACCTGATCGCGCCGATGGTGCCGCTCGGACTCGGCGCCGGCCGGCTCGGCAATTTCATCAATGGCGAGTTGTGGGGCCGCGTGACCAGTCCCGATGCGCCGTGGGCGATGATTTTCCCCGGCGCCGCCGGCGAAGACCGCGCCTGGCTGCTTGCGCATCCGCAATTGGCCCTCACGCAGGGGTTTCAGGCGATCTACGAGAAGTACCACGGCCTGCCCAGGCATCCATCCGAGCTCTATGAATTCGCGCTCGAGGGCGTGGCGCTGTTCGTGATTCTGTGGCTCTTTTCGCGCAAGCCGCGGCCGGTCGGCGCGGTCTCGGCGATGTTTCTGATCGGTTATGGCGTGTTCCGCTTCCTGGTGGAGTTTACGCGGCAACCCGACAATTTCCTCGGTTTGCTCGCCCTGGGCTTCTCGATGGGACAGTGGCTGTCGCTGCCGATGATCGTGATCGGCGTGTTGATGCTTGTGTACGTTTATCGCAAGCAGGCGGCAAAGCGCTCCGTGGCGTGAAGCGCGTCACGTAAGCGCCGGCGCCGCCCCGACTGCGCGTCGGTTGCCAGCATCGACGGCCCGAGGCGTCTGGTCTGGCGCCGTCGGCCTATCCCCTTGCTTTCCTCGATCTGCCCACCGCGACGCGGTGGGCACGCTTCGGCCTATTGACACCCGGGTGGGTTGGACGATAATTCGGCAAACTATGCTGACAGAGGAGACTATGAAACCCATCACGGCGGGCGGCTGTGTGACGATCGAGCGAGCTGCCGCCCATGCTGGCGAGGGCATCGCCACAGTCGTGTTGAGTCATCCGGGCAAACTCAATGCGCTGTCGGTCAGGATGTGGCGCGAGTTGCACGCGTGTGTCACCGAACTGGCTGCCGACGATGGGGTGCGCGCGATCGTCGTGCGTGGCGCGGACGGTCATTTCGCGGCGGGCGCCGATATCGAGGAGTTTCCTGTCGAGCGGGGTACCGAGGCCGCGCTGCGGCGCTACCACAATGACATTATCGCGCCGGCACTCGATGCGCTGGCGGGTTGCCGTCACCCGACGGTGGCCTTGATCGAAGGGGTATGCGTGGGCGGCGGGCTGGAGATCGCCGCGCATTGCGACTTGCGGATTGCCGGCGAAGCCAGCCGTTTCGGCATTCCGATCAATCAATTGGGTTTTTCGATGGCGCCCGGCGAGTTGCGCGGCGTGCTTGGCCTGGTGGGGCGTGCGGTTGCCCTGGAGTTACTGCTGGAGGGGCGGATTTTCGGTGCGCACGAAGCCAGGGAGAAGGGCCTGCTGACACGCGTCACGCGCGAGCGCGACGTCGCCGCCGAGGCTTACGCCGCGGCTCGGCGCATCGCGGCGGGTGCACCGCTGGCGGCCCGCATCAATAAAATGCTGATCCGGCGCATGACGCCGCAAGTCGAGCCGTTGACCGAAGATGAGTGGGCCGCCGCATTCGCCTATTGGGATTCGCATGACCATCGCGAGGGGGTGGCCGCTTTTCTCGAAAAGCGCGTGCCGAACTTTCGCGGGCACTGATGCCGACTGCGGAGCGACCGCCCTGCCAGGATTTTTCACTGTTGAATACATGATGACGACGCCAAACGCCAATCTTTACGCGCTGCTGAGCAGCCGCTTTCCGGCCGATCGCAGCGCTTGCTGCATCGAAACCCAGGATGGGCTGTATTACAGCTGGGACGACCTGGAGCGCGCCACCGCGCGGATCGCCAACCTGCTGATCAGCCTTGATCTGCCGGCGGGCTCGCGAGTGGCGGTGCAGGTGGAAAAGTCGCCGGAGGCGTTATTCCTTTACCTGGCGACGCTGCGGGCCGGCTTGGTGTATTTGCCTTTGAACACGGCGTACCGCGCTGCGGAGATCGAATATTTCGTCGGCAATGCGGAACCTGCTGTCGTGGTTTGCACGGCGCAGAATTTTGGCTGGGTTTCGAAGATCGCTTTCAAAAGCGGCGCTCACAGCGTATTCACGCTCAACGACGATCGCAGCGGCACGTTACTGGAGCGTGCCGCCGCGCACGGCGATGCCTGCGAGATCGTGCCGCGCGCCGCCGCCGATCTGGCGGCGATCCTGTATACGTCGGGCACCACTGGGCGCAGCAAGGGGGCGATGCTCACGCATGGCAACCTGGCCTCCAACGCAGAAGTGCTGCACGACTACTGGGGCTGGAGCAGGCGCCCGCCGGGCAGCGATGTGCTACTGCACGCATTGCCGATTTTCCATGTGCATGGCTTGTTTGTCGCCAGTCATGGCGCGCTGCTGTCGGGCAGCAAAATGATCTGGTTGTCGAAGTTCGATGCGCGCGAGGTGCTCCGGCAGCTGCCGCGGGCCACCGTCTTCATGGGCGTGCCGACTTACTATGTGCGCCTGTTGGCCGAGGACGGCCTCACGCGGGAAACCTGCCGGGCGATGCGGCTGTTCATTTCCGGCTCGGCGCCCCTGTTGAAGGAAACTTTCGAGTCGTTTCGTCAACGCACCGGTCATACGATTCTGGAGCGTTACGGCATGTCGGAGACGGTCATGCTGACGTCGAATCCGTATGATGGCGATGCCGTTTCGGCGCGGCGCGGTGGCACCGTGGGGTTGCCGCTGCCGGGGGTGACGCTGCGCGTTGTCGACGATGCGGGTCGCCTATGCGGGCCAGACGAGATTGGTCATTTGCAGGTCAAGGGGCCGAATGTGTTCGCAGGCTACTGGCGCATGCCGGAAAAGACCCGCGAGGAATTCACCGATGACGGCTTCTTCAAGACCGGCGATGTCGGCAAGGCCGACCACAGCGGTTACGTGAGTATCGTTGGCCGCTCCAAGGATTTGATCATTTCGGGCGGTTTCAATGTGTACCCGAAGGAAATCGAAGGAGTGATCGACGAGTTGCCCGGCGTGTCGGAATCGGCGGTGGTCGGCGTGCCGCACCCCGACTTCGGCGAAGCCGTGGTGGCGGTGGTGGTGCCTCGGGACGGCGCTTCGCTCGACGCGGGCAGCGTGATCAGCACGCTCAAGGGGCGCATCGCCAATTTCAAGGTGCCCAAGCAGGTGCATTTCGTCGCGGAGCTGCCGCGCAATACGATGGGCAAGGTGCAGAAGAACGTGTTGCGCGAGCGCTTTTCGGCGGCACCCGCCTGACACTGCCGCCGTCACCCCTGCCATCGCATGGATGACGGCGCCGGCCGCCGCTCAGTGCACCATCTGCACCGAGCCTGAGACATTCACCGTCACTTGCGCCTTGCCGCCTTCGAGCGGCACGCTGGGCGCGGCCGCCTTGTCAGCGGCCATCGCACTCATCATGAACGGATGCGGCATGATCGGCGTGCTATAGCCGACACGCACTTCACGAATCGTATAGCCAGAATAGCCGAAAGCATGGCTGTTGGCCTGAGCCTGTTCCTTGAATGCCGCGATCGCCTGGGCCGTCAGCTTGCCCTCGGCGGCGCGCTGTGCCTCGCGCGACAGCGAAAACGACACGCCGCCCACCTGCATGGTGTCGCTCAGTTGTCCCGCCAGCCGCGAGGCTGCCGCGAAGTCGCGCGACTTGAGCAGTAGCTCGGTGCGCCCGCGCCACGACGAAATCCGTCCGTTGCGGTCGCTGGTCGGGTACAGAGAAACATTGCCTGTCTGCACGCTGATATCACTCTGGGCCGTGGCGCGCTTGAGCGCCTGGGCCGCCTTCTGGTTCAGCGCGGCCGAGACGGCGGCCGGGTCGCTGCCTTGCTGCTCGGCGAACAGGGTGATTTGAACTGTATCTTGCGGCACTTCGGTGCTGGCTTGGGCATTCAGTGAAAGCACTCCCGCGGGGGCGGCTTCGGCCGCCAGAGCGTGAGCCGGCAGATTGCCCAGGGCCAGCAGGAGAACGGCGGCGGTTGCATATGGTTTCATGGATTGACTCCTGGAGAGAGGGAGGACTTGCGGCAAATGCCAATGGTGCCCGTGCTGCCTGCCGTGGTCGAGCCGGCACGGCAAAAAGCCGGCCCGCCATAAGAGGACGCCGGCGCGCATAAGTTCTTCCCGATCATGATCGAGATCAAGCCGGTAGCAGACGGGTCGTGATGAACTCCCAGTGTTGCGGTGCGACGGGAGTAATCGACAGACGGTTACCTTTGGTAAGTATTTGTAACGACGCTAATTCAGGAATGCTACGCAGTTCGCTCAGTGGCAGAAGAGGCGTCTTGCGCACCAGCTTGACGTCGACGAGCATCCAGCGCGGCGCTTCCCGGGAGGCTTTCGGATCGTGGTAAGGGCTGGCCGGATCGAATTGCGTCGGATCGGGATAGGCGCTCGAGGCAACTTCCGCGATGCCGGCAATGCCGGGCACCGCGCAGCTCGAATGATAGAACAGCACGCCGTCGCCGATCTGCATGCCATCGCGCATGAAATTGCGCGCCTGGTAGTTGCGCACGCCGGTCCAGGCCAGCGTTTGGCGGGGGGCGTTGGCCAGATCGTCGATGCTGGCCTCGTCGGGTTCGGATTTCATCAGCCAATATTTCATGCGTCAGGACTCCTTGGCGTGTGGCATACCACATTGTAGGGGAGCGAGGGCTTTGCCGCTTTGGAGGCCCGGTTCGATTTTTTCGCTGAACCTCTGCCCTGCACAAAACTCGAAGTCCTATTATGCTTAGTGCACAGGGAGTAAAGCCGTCGAAGAAAGGCTTGAGTTTTTTGACTATCCTATAAATGAGGTTGTCGCGAAACGATTTTGGCGATGCTGCACGGTGTAATTCCACCGGTCGATCGTCCCACGGCATCGGTGTTTTACATCGTCGCCTGGCAGCACCGGCCCCGCACGAGCATACATGTGATAACCAATCCTGGGAGAATTCCATGTCAGCAGAGCCGACCGTAAGATCCGATGCATTCACTTTCTATGCCCTGGCAACGTTGTCGTTCGTCGAGAGCAGCGTTCCGGAGTTTGTCTCGACCTTGAATGTCATGTACGCGGATGATCCTGAAATGCGGGATTGGCTGCGCGAAACGTGGCTGCGAGAGGAGATCGAGCATGGCCGACTGGCACGAACCTATATTGCCAAGACGTGGCCAGAGTTTGACTGGCAACCGGCTTACGATGCGTTCCTGGTGCGCTACAAGCCGCTTTGCGACGTCGAATACATGCGCCCGTCGCTGGCCCTGGAGGCGCTCTCGCGCTGCGTCATCGAAACCGAAACGGCGATGATCTACCGGTGCCTCGAAGCCGAGATGAGCGATCCGGAACTCAAGGCGATGATGCGCAAGCTCAGCAGCGAGGAGGTTGGGCACTATCGCTATTTCCGCAAAACGTTCGACCGTTACAACGCGGCAGAGCGCCACGGCGTGATTCGCCGGTTGCATACGATAGTCAAGCGCAGCGAAATGGTGCGCGACGAAGATATCGCCATCGCTTTCGAGCCCCTGAGTGACGCTGCGTTCTGGCGCGGACCGAAGCCTTTCGAGGAAATGACGTGGCAGGAATTCCTGGAGGTGTCCGGCGACATGATGAAGCGGCGCCTGCCGGTCGAGGCTGCCACGCGAATGATGTTCAAGCCGCTGGAAACGGGTGTCTGGTGGCGTGACAAACCGACACGTGCGCTGTTGTCGTTCATGGTCAAGCGGCAGTATCCGCAGCTCGCCGGCGGCGAGGCCTAGCCTGCTGGCGGCATGAAAAAAACCGGCTTGCGTAGATTCGCAAGCCGGTTTTTCTTGTGTGATGCAGGCGTCGCTATTCGCAACCACGCCGCAATGGAAAACGGCACTGCAATCGGGTGATTGCAGTGCCGTTGGAGTAGGTCCCCACCTTAGCCGCCAGGCCGGCATCCTGAACCGTAAGGTTCAAGGTGGTCGCGGTTAGTAGCACATTGGGTTCATCAGACAGAGTGACGCTCACGCTTGTGCCACAAACTTCCGCAACCTGCATCCGATCATTGGTTCAAGGAATTTACGACCTTCGCGAACCAGGCAGGGAGAAACAATCATGCCACGCAAGAAGCAGCTTTGCAACCTCGCCGCACCTGCATTCTTCAAGTTTGATACTGGTCGATGACCTGATCCAGCCGCTCGTTCATGTGTTGAATTGTACGCTGAATTTCTTCAGCCGGAAACGCTTGTCCGGCGTTCACGCTCTTTTGCAGATTAAGCAATTCCGATGCCAGGCTCAGCGCCGCCATCACGGCGATACGGTCAGTGCCGCGCACGCTGCTTTGCGCGCGCAATTTGCTCATTTCCTCGTCGACCCTTGCCACGGCAGCGCGCAGGTCGTTCTCGAGTTCCGGCTGGCAGGCAAGCCGATAGGACTGGCCTGCGATGGCCACTTCGATTTGTTTGGCGCTCATGCGTTCTCACCTCCCTGCAGCAGGTCGAGTTGACCTTCGGCGGGGCTATTGTGCGGGAGTTTTTCCAGGATGGCGTTGAGCCGCACCTGGGCTTCATCGATCTTGGCGGCGAGCTGA
The DNA here is from genome assembly GCF_004297875.1 of Pandoraea sp. Lineage (GTDB taxonomy): Bacteria > Pseudomonadota > Gammaproteobacteria > Burkholderiales > Burkholderiaceae > Pandoraea. The sequence goes on from NZ_SCSK01000038.1 coordinate 122,098, forward strand.
TCGCGCTGCAGGCGCAACTGATCGCGTTCATGCCGCAATTGTTCCGTATTGGCCAGTACCTGCTCATGCTCACGGCGTACACGCTCAAGCTCACTTTGCAGCGCCTGGTTGTGTTGATGAAAGCGGTGGCTGATCGACACCAATTGTTCAATTCTCTCGGTCAGTCGTTCGAGTTCGGTAAGCATAGGGGCTGCATCCTCGTGAATGGCCTACATTCTAACGGAATCATAGGGCTTTCCAGTAAGAAGCTGTAACAAAACTTCACTTACCCGCCGATCGCGATTCGTCCCTGGTTGCGCCCGAATTGACGCGAACGGCAAGCGCGCCTAAACTTGCAGCGCTTTGGTGCTCGTGCAGGCTTCCGGCCTGCGCAGTTAAACGGGAAACAGGGAGCCGCGTCCACTCGGATCGAGCCAACCTGTGCTGCCCCCGCAACGGTAAGCAACTTTCCCTGGCATGCGCCAGGGATCAGCCACTCAAGCGCCACTGCGATCGCGGGAAGGCGAGTGTGCTGCGGTTGCCAGCCCGGATACCGGCCGAAGCGAGTCGGGGAATGGCGCGAGCGGAGGGCTTCGCACCAGTCGGGTGACCGTGCCGCCATGCGCCGGTGCCTGCGGCTGCGCGACCAGCGCGGCGCGCGTGACATTCCCTGTTTGCCACCGGCTTGCGGGGGAGCAGGCCGGAGGTATTCGCTCTGTCACGGAAAATCATTACTACAATGCGTCTTCACGCCTATACGGCCGCGCTCCTCGCGCTGGCCGGTTTGCCGGCACTGCTTGCCGGTGTTGCCAATGCCCAGACCACCGAGCCGGTTGCAGCGCTTGATCCCACCGTCGTGACGGCCTCTCGCACCACGCAAAAATTGAGCGACACGCTGGCCAGCACGACGGTCATTTCGCAGCGACAGATTCAAAACAGCCAGGCGGCCGATCTGCCCGCGCTATTGCGCAGCGTGGCCGGCATCGAGATGGTCCAGACCGGTGGGCCCGGTTCACAGGCGAGCATTTTCATGCGCGGGGCCAACTCGAATCAGGTGCTGATTCTGATCGACGGCGTTCCGGTGAGTTCGGCCACGACCGGTTTGACCGAGATCGACCAGATTCCCGCCAGTCAGATCGACCATATCGAAATCGTGCGCGGCAATGTCTCGGCACTGTATGGCTCGCAGGCGATCGGCGGTGTGATCCAGATTTTTACCAAACACGGCGGCTATCACCCGCCGCGCGCGAGCGCCGAGCTGAGTTACGGCTCCTACGATACGCGCCGCGCCCAGATCGGCTTGAGCGGCGCACTGGACAAGGCGGGCAAGACGCAATTCAGCCTGAACGCGTCAACTTACAAGACTCGTGGCTTTTCGGCGATCGATCCCGCGCAGGGCGCGATTGTCAATCCGACGCCCGGGCAGGGTGCGAATCCGAACGACAATGGGTATGAAAACCGCAGTTTCTCGGCGCAATTGTCGCATCGCCTGAACGCTGACTGGGAAGTCGGTGCCAACTGGTTCCAGACCGACGGCACGGTCAGTTTCGATAATGCCTACGGCTTGCCGACCGACATCAATGAGACCGACACGCGCGTGCGCCTGCTGTCGGCCTTTGCGAAGGGGCATCTGACCAAATGGTGGAGCACCCGGATGACCGTCTCGCAAGGCAACGACGACAACGCCTCCTATTTGAACGGGCAGGCCAACGGCGACTTCCACACCCGCACGCGGCAATTCGACTGGCAGAACGATTTCGCGCTGAGCGCCAACCAGTCGCTGCAAGCCGGCTACGAGCATCAGAACCAGGACGTGACCGCCTCCACCACGTATGCATCGACCACGCGACGCGTTGATTCGGTGTTCGCGGGCTACCAGGGGAAATTCGGCAGGAATCAACTCCAGTTGAACGTGCGGCGTGACATGTATTCGGACTTCGGCGGCGCCAATTCCTATTATGCCGGCTATGGTTTTGCCCTGACACCGCAATGGAAGCTGCTGGCCAGCGTGAGCGATGCGTTTCGCGCGCCGACCTTCAACGAGCTGTATTACCCGGGCTACGGCAACGCGAATTTGCTGCCGGAGCGCGCGCACTCGCTGGAATTCGGCGTGCAGCACAGTTCGGCGCTCGGTATCCTGCGTGTCAACGTGTTCCGCACGCGCTACAGCGACCTGATCAATGCCGATGCCCAGATCGGCTATCTCGCGGGGAATATCGACAGTGCCGAGGTCAGGGGCGTCGAGGCCATCTACACCGGCAACGTGGCCGGCGTGGACGTGAATTTGAACGCCACGCTGCAGCGACCAGTGGATAATGCCAACGATACGCTGCTGCCGCGCCGCGCCCGGCGCTTTGCGCGACTGTCGCTGGCGCGGAAAATCGACGGCGTGCGCTGGGGCGCCGAATGGCTGGTCAGCGCCCGGCGACTCGATGGCGCCACGCCGTACACGCTGGGCGGCTACGGCATCGTCAACCTGAGTGCGCGATACGACATCAACAAATCCTGGTATGTCGCGGCGCGTCTGGACAATATTTTCAACAAGGCTTACGAGCTTGCATACAGTTACAACACGCCTGGGCGGGCCGCCTATGTCACGCTCGGCTGGCATCCGCGCTAGGCGCCGGCCGAGCGCCGCTGTGTCATGACGCCGCGCCGCGCTCTGACCATCTGGTGCGTGCTGGCGCTGGCCGCAGCGTTGGCCCTGGCCGCTTCGCTCACGCTCGGCAGCGTCAGGGTGCCCGCCGGCGCGCTGCTGGACTTGCTGCGCGGGCGTGTTGACGGACTGGCTGGCAGCGTGGTCCTCGACTTGCGCCTGCCGCGCGCCTTGTCGGCTTTCGCCTGCGGCGGGTTGCTGGCGCTGGCAGGCGCGCTGATGCAGGTGCTGCTGCGCAATCCACTGGCCGATCCCTATGTGCTCGGCGTCTCGGGCGGCGCCGGCGTGTTTGCACTGTTGGCGCTGCTGCTGGCGTTGCCGATGATCTGGGTACAGGCCAGCGCGTTCCTTGGCGCGCTATTGGCGATCTCCCTGGTGATGGGGCTGGCGCGGCAGGACTTCCTGCGAACTGATTCCATCGACGGCAGCCCGCGCCTGTTGCTCACCGGCGTGGTGCTGGCGACCGGATGGGGCGCGGCTGCCGCATTGATTCTGACGCTGGCGCCCGACGCCGGATTGCGCGGCATGTTGTTCTGGCTCACCGGTGACCTGAACGGTGCGAGCCAGGGATGGCCGGCATTGGCCGCATTGGCGCTGCTGATGCTGGCGAGCTACCCGTCGGCGCATCGCCTCAACGCGCTGCTGCGCGGCGAGATGGTGGCGCAATCGGTTGGCGTGGCAGTGGCGCCGCTGCGCTTGCGCATTTACCTGGTGGCGTCACTGGCGACCGCCGTGGCCGTGACTACGGCCGGAGCGATCGGGTTTGTCGGTCTGGTGATTCCGCATATGCTGCGACTCGCGTTCGGCAACGATCAGCGCATGCTGCTGCCGGCGGCCGCGCTCGGCGGCGGCACGCTGCTGATGTTGGCCGATCTGGCCGCTCGCACGGTGATCGCGCCGGCGCAATTGCCGGTTGGCATCATCACCGCGCTGGTGGGCGTGCCGGCGTTCCTGTGGTTGCTGCTACACAGGCGGGCATGATGACGGCGCTTGATCCGATGCCGGCGACCGATAGTCCGCTGATCGCGCGCGCTGTGTGCCTGCGGGCCGGCGAAAGAGGCCTTATACGTGATCTCGACTGGACATGCGAGGCCGGCCAGATCTGGTGCGTGGCCGGTCCCAACGGCGCCGGCAAAACCACATTGCTCCATACTTTGGCGGGCTTGCGTCGCCGCCTGGCGGGTGAGTCGGGCGAGGTGCTGTTGGATGGCCGGCCGTTATTGCAGTGGCGGCCCGACGCGCTGGCCCGGCAGCGCGCCTTCATGCCGCAGCAGACGCATGACGCATTCGGCGCCACGGTGCTGGAGACCGTGCTTGCAGGCCGCCATCCGTACCTCGTGCAGGGGCGCTGGGGCACCTGGGAAAGCGCTGCCGACGTGGCGCACGCGCAGGCTGCTTTGCGTGCGCTGGCGCTAGAGTCGTTGGCCGGGCGCGACGTCACCACGCTCTCGGGTGGCGAGCGCCAACGCGTCAGACTGGCCGCGCTGCTGGCGCAGCAGGCGCCGCTGATGATGCTCGATGAGCCAGTGACGCATCTCGATCTGCATCACCAGATCGATTGTCTGCAAATGCTGGCACGGCACGTTGCCCAGTCGGGCGGCCCGGTGCTGTTTTCCTGCCACGATCTGAATCTCGGACGACGGTTTGCCACGCATGCGTTGCTGCTCGACGGTCGCGGCGGCTGGCGCGCTGGCCCGGCCCGTGAGATTCTGTCGCCAGCGTACTGCAGCGAGGCATTCGGTTACCCGTTGATATTGCTGCGCGACGGTCCCCACGAGGTACTGATTCCCGCAATAAGCGACCAACAAACACGTGTCAGGCAGGATATCCGCGCACAACCCGGCACTGAACCCTGAGGCCCTCATGACGACTCCCGCTATGTCCTTCGAATTTGCCATTCCGGCCATCGACCCACTTGACCGTGCGCTGCAGCCGGAATTGCAACTGGCCATCGACCGCAAAACCAAGCCGCCGGGCAGCCTGGGGCAATTGGAGCGAGTCGCGCTGCAACTTGGCCTGATTCAGCAAAGCGCCAACCCGGTAGTGCGGCGGCCCGCGATGATCGTGTTCGCGGGCGATCACGGCGTGGCCCAGGCCGGCGTGAGCCCCTATCCGCAGGCGGTGACAGCTCAGATGGTGCTCAACTTCCTGGCCGGCGGTGCGGCCATCAATGCGTTCTGCCGCCTCAACGACATGACACTGGAAGTTGTCAATGCCGGCGTCGCCTCGGATCTGCCGAGTCACCGCCAGTTGATTGACATGGCGATCGCGCGTGGCACGCGTAATTTCGTGGAAGGGCCGGCGATGAGCGGTGCTCAGCTGACACGGGCACTGGCGGCCGGCATGGCCCGCGTCGAGCACCACGCGCGACATGGCACCAATGTGATGGGCTTCGGCGAGATGGGTATTGCCAATACCTCGTCGGCGGCATGCCTGATGCAGCGCCTGTGTGGGTTACCGCTGGAAGTGTGCGTCGGTCGTGGTACCGGGCTCGACGACGCGGGCCTGGCGCGCAAGCGCGAGATTCTGGCGCGCGCTCTGGTTCGCCACCCGATGACGGCAGACCCGCTTGAGACGCTGGCGGTGTTCGGCGGTTTCGAGATTGCCATGATGACCGGCGCCTATCTGGCGGCGGCGCGCTCGCGCATGTTGATTCTGGTGGACGGCTTTATTGCTACCGCGGCGTTGCTGGTGGCGCACGCGGTCGCGCCGGCGGTGCTCGACTATTGCGTGTTCTCGCACGTCTCGAGCGAAACCGGGCACCGTGCGATGCTCGAGCGCCTGCACGCCGAGCCCCTGCTGGCGCTCGATCTGCGGCTGGGCGAGGGCACTGGCGCCGCGCTTGCGCTGCCGCTGGTGCGCGCGGCGGCGGCGTTTCTGGGCGAAATGGCGACGTTCGACGCCGCCGGCGTAAGCGATCGGGCGTAGCGCGTCAACCATGCGAGCGTTGGCCTGGATGCGCGAGGAACTCCGCTATCTGCTCACGGCGTTGGGTTATTTCACGCGCGTTCCGATCCCGGCGTGGGTCGGCTACGCGCCACAGCAACTGAACGCGGCGGCGCGCTATTTCCCGCTGATCGGTTTGCTGGTGGGCGCCGCAGGCGCCGCCGTCTACGCCGCCGCCGTACTCGCCTGGCCGCCGCGCGTTGCCATTTTGCTGAGCATGGCAGCGACACTATGGCTCACCGGCGGGTTTCACGAGGACGGTCTGGCTGATTGCTGCGATGCCTTTGGTGGTGGCATGACGCGCGAGAAAACGCTCGAGATCATGCACGATTCGCGCATCGGCGCGTTCGGCGCGCTGGGGCTGATGATCGCGCTGCTGCTGAAGTGGGAGACGCTGGCCCAACTGCAATTGCGCCTGGGGTCGACCGGCTTGTTATGGGCACTGATGGCTGGCCACGCCGCCAGTCGCAGCGTGGCGATCAGCTATCTGCGCACGCTCGATTATGTGCGCGCCGAAGGCAAGGCCAAGCCGGTGGCGCAACGGCTTGGCGACGGCGCGCTGGGCTGGGCCCTGCTATGGGGTCTGCCGTGGCTGCTTTGGCCGCGCTGGGAGGCGGGACTCGCCGCGCTGGTGGTGCTGGCGATACTTCGTTGGTGGCTTGGCCGTTGGTTCGCACGGCGGCTGGGCGGCTATACGGGCGACTGCCTTGGTTTCGCGCAGCAGATTTTCGAGCTGGCAATCTATTTGGTGCTGTGCGCATGGAGTTGATTTTGCTGCGCCACCCACCACCCGACGTGCCGGCCGGCGTGTGCTACGGCCGGAGCGACATCGGCCCGGACCCGGCCCGATTCGAGGCGACCGTCGCAGACATGAACAAGCGGATCGAGCGGGCATTCGCGCGAGCCGGCACGGTCGCATATGCCGTGCGACGCATGGTGAGCAGCCCGCTCAAGCGTTGCGCACTGGCGGCCGAACGCCTGGCCGATCGCCACGGGCTACCGCTCGCTTACGACGAGCGGCTTGCGGAAATGCATTTCGGCGCTTGGGAAATGCAACCCTGGCATACGATTGCGCGCGAGGACATCGATGCCTGGGCGGCTGAGCCGACGCATTACGCGTCGCCGGGCGGCGAATCCGCGCGCGACGTGGCGCGGCGCGTGCACGCCTGGCGCACGCAAGTCGACGGCGATGTCCTGGTGGTTGTCACGCACCTGGGGCCTATACGGCTGTTGGCCGCGCAATGCCTGGGCTTGCCACTGCTGGCGTGCCAGCAGTGGCCATTGGCCTTCGGCGGTGTATGCCAGCTGCGTTGTCATGATCATCATGCCGAACTGATTTGCTGGGGCGGGTGAGAGTCATATGCCGGCACGTGTTATCGATTAGCCGCGAGTCGCTGTCTGGCCTGATCGAGGTCGCGGCACATGATTTGCGCGCCTTGCAGGACGCGCGGGCCAGGCCGGTCGATCAAATCACCGTCGATGGAGAACAAATTATGGTATGCGACGGCGCTCAACTGCGGCCAGCGCCGCCACATCACGAGATTGGCTAACGGCCTGTCGGCGGGCGTGGCGCCCGCCGTCGCGGTAAACATCGCTTGCGGATTGGCTGCAAGCACTGCCTCGGTGGACACCGTTGGCACCAGCGGTTCAAGATCGGCGAAAACATTGCGCCCGCCGCACAGGCGGATGACGTCGCTGACCATCTGCGAGCCGTTGATCGTCATCAGCGGGTTCTGCCAGACCTGAAAGAACACGCTGACCGGCACCCGGCCGGCATACGTCCTTTGCAGCGCGTCGTAGCGGCTGCGAAACCGGACTGCGGCGCGTGTGGCAACGGCCGAGGTCCCGAGCAAATGGCCAAGCCGCTCGATTTCACCGGGGATATCCGTCAAGCGCCTGGGCTCACTGTAAAACATTGGAATACCGAGCTGCCTGAGCTTATCGATCTGGCGTTGCGCATTGCCATGCAGCCACACCACCAGCAGGTCAGGCTTGAGGGCCGCGATGCGCTCGAGATCGAGCGCTCCGCTGTCACCCACCCGAGGGATTTGCCGGGCTTGCGGCGGGTAGTCGCTATAGGTTACCGCGCCGACGATGCGCGCACCGCCGCCCGCCGCATACAGCAGTTCGGTCGCATGAGGCGCCAGGCTCACAATGCGCTGCGCCGGATGCGCCAGAGTCACGCGTGCGCCGCTGTCATCGATGACGGAGACGGCCGCATGCGCGGTCTGCAAGCTCAGCATGCCGGTCATGCAGGCAAGCAGGGCAAGCATTCGCAGCAGGCGATTGGCGATAGGTGGCATGGAATGGCGGGTCTGGCGCAAGAGCCCGTTATTGTGCGATAAACGTCTCGGGTTGTCAGGTGCCTGGCGCGTCAAAGCGAACCGGTGCGGGGCCGGTGGGGTCGAATGGGTTAATGCGCGACGAGGAGAATTCGGATGTATCGACTAATCGGTATTTGGTTGGCGAGCGGATTGTTGGCCTGCCAGTTGAGCGCTTGCGCAAGCAATGGCGCGGGAGGCGCGAGCGGATCCAGTGTTTCCGCGTATGGCGTGATCGACGGCGGTATGACGTTTCACAGCAAATAGGCCGGACGGTGCGCGAAACACAACGCCCCGCGCGCTGCGACGCACGCGAGGCGTTGTGTGTTGGCCGGCCGGATTACTGCGATGCGCCGCCCGGTGCGGCAGGCGCCGCGCTCGGGGCGCTGGCCGCAGCGCCGCTCGCGTCGTTCATGCTGCCACTGGGTGCGGCGGCCGGAGCCGCTTGCTGCGTGGTGGTGTCGGAAGACGCCGGCGCAGTGCTTTCTTCAGACTTCTTCTGGCAACCAGCGATAACGACAACGGTGGTCAATAGCGTAGCGATCAACAACGTCAGTTTCTTCATTTGTTCACCTTTCTCCTAGTTTGCGCACTAAAGCGTTTTTAGTTTAACGCCGCGCCGCGCCTTAGGTGTGTGTTTTTGTTGTAAAAATGATTCAATTTGTAACGACGCAGCGCAGTACACCGCCGCAAGCGTGCGTCGGCAGGTGACTTGGCCTCCTGTTGGCGCGTACCGGGGGGGCTGTCGTGCCGGCCGCGCGAGGTACGTGGAGAATGCGGGTCGGTGGTGACTGTCAACCAACGCATAAAGGCCTCGTGGCGAAGCGTAAGGCTTAACCCTTGAGCGGCATGGCGATGCCCGCGACCATCAGGCAGACCCGCGAGCAGCGCGCTGCGAGCCGCTGATTGAGGCGGCCGAGTTCGTCGACGAACTGTCGCGTCATCGCGCCCATCGGAATCACGCCCATGCCGATTTCATTGCTGACCAGAATGATCTTGCCGGGCGTGTCGTGCAGCACATCGTCGAGCGCCTTCACAGCGTTGGCCCAGGCTGCTGGCGAGGCTGCTGGAGCGTCGGGCGGACAGAGCCAGGCGGCGGTCCACAGCGTGAGGCAATCGACCAGCACGCAGTGCCCGGGCCGCGCCGCCTCGGCGAGCGCACCAGGCAGATCGCGACCGACTTCGCGCAGTTGCCAGTGCGCCGGGCGCCGCGCCCGATGCACTGCGATGCGCTCGGCCATTTCGGTGTCCGCGATATGTGCGGTCGCGAGGTAAGTGACCGGCAGGCCGCTATCGTGCGCAAGCTGTTCGGCGTAGGTGCTTTTGCCGGAGCGGGCGCCGCCGAGCACGAGCAGTGAATCCGGTACGGGATTGGCCATACGGTTCGGCCGTCGCGCGACTGAGGACGGCGGACTTATTCGGAGAAGACAGGCGATGCTTCCCAGGCCTGCAGCGGCACGTGGTCCCGATCGCCCTTGATGCGATTGCGTTCGTCGACAAACACCAGTTGCGGCTTGAATCCGGCCTGCACGTCCTTTTCGTCGACACCGGCATAGGCGACGATGATCACCACGTCGCCCAACTGCGCACGGCGCGCGGCGGCGCCGTTGAGTGAGATCATGCCGCTGCCGCGTTCGCCGCGAATCGCATAGGTGGTGAAGCGTTCGCCGTTATTGACGTTGAAAATGTCGATCTGCTCGTTTTCGACCAGGCCGGACGCTTCGAGCAGGTTTTCGTCGATCGCGCAGGAGCCTTCGTAATGCAGTTCGCAGTGCGTCACCGTGGCGCGGTGAATTTTTGATTTGAGCATGGTGCGGATCATCGCAGCCTCCAGGCAAAAAAATTGGGTTCAGATTTCCAGATTGTCGATCAGTCGGGTCTGACCGAGTCGCGCGGCAGCCAGCACCACCAGCGAGTCGGCTGGCGCCGGGCCGGCCTCGGGGCGCTGCAGATTGGCACGCCGGCGGATTGCCACGTAGTCGGGTCGCCAGCCTCGCTGGATCAACGACGTCATGGCTTGCTCCTCGAGCGCGGCGTAATCGGTCCGTCCCTCGCGTACTGCATCGCTGACGTGATGCAGGGTCTGGTACAGCATCGGGGCCTCGGTGCGCTCGTCGGCACTCAGGTACACGTTGCGCGATGAGAGCGCCAGACCGTCGGCGTCGCGCACGGTTTCGGCAGCGACGATATCGACCGGCAGCGCGAATTGCTGGCACATGCGTCGCACGATCATCAATTGCTGGTAGTCCTTCTTGCCGAAGACCGCAACGCGCGGCTGCACGCACGACAGCAGTTTCATGACGACGGTGCAAACGCCCTTGAAGAAACCCGGGCGGAATTCTCCTTCGAGGATGTCGCCCAGATCATGCGGCGGATCCACCCGATATTCCTGAGGCTCCGGATACATGACCTTTTCGTCCGGTGCGAACAGCACATAGACGTTCTCGCGCTGCAATTTCTCCGCGTCCTCGCTCAGGGTACGCGGATATTTGTCGAAGTCCTCATTCGGCCCGAACTGCAGACGGTTGACGAAGATGCTGGCGACCACCGGATCGCCATGCTGGCGCGCCAGGCGCATCAGCGACAGATGTCCTTCGTGCAGAAATCCCATGGTCGGGACAAAGGCGGCGCGATTCTGGCCACGCATTTGATCGCGCAGTTCCTGTATCGAATGGATAACTTTCATGGAGAATCCGTGCAGTAAGGGCGGCGAGCCGCCCAGGGTGAGCGGCTTCGGCGAGCCACTCGCGAATCATGCGGGACAGGGCGTGCAACGCCGGTGACCCGCGCGATTGTAGTGGAAAATCCACCTGCCGTGCAGCGAGCCGGGGTTGCCGCCTCGGAGAACGCGTCAGTTCGGCGAGTACGCCAGGCGCACGTAGATGGGTGCGTAGGGCTCCGCCTGGGTGATTTCCACCAGGGATTCGCGCGACAGCTCGAGCATGGCGATGAAATTGACCACGACTACCGGCACGCCGCGCGAGACATCGAACAACTCCGTGAACTCCATGAACCGGGCATCCTGCAGCCGGCGCAGGATCTGGCTCATGTGTTCGCGAACAGAGAGCTCCTCGCGGGAAATTTTGTGGTGTTGCACCAGCTTGGCCCGCTTGATGACGTCGGCCCAGGCGGCGCGCAAATCGCTCGTATCGACTTCCGGCCAACGCGGCGCCAGACTTTGCTCGATATATACATTGGCCCGCAGGAAGTCCCGGCCCAGCACCGGCAAGGCATCGAGTTGCTGGGCGGCCAGTTTCATCTGTTCGTATTCGAGCAGGCGTCGCACCAGTTCCGCGCGTGGGTCTTCGGCTTCTTCGCCGGTATCGGCTTTCTTGACTGGCAGCAGCATACGCGACTTGATTTCGATCAGCATGGCCGCCATCAGCAGGTATTCGGATGCCAACTCGAGATTGGTCGCGCGAATCTGCTCGACGTACAGCAGGTACTGGTTGGTCACCTGCGCCATCGGAATGTCGAGCACGTTGAAATTCTGCTTGCGAATCAGGTAGAGCAGAAGATCCAGCGGGCCTTCGAAGGCTTCGAGGAAAATCTCCAGCGCGTCGGGCGGGATGTACAGATCCTGCGGCAGCGCGAACAGAGGCTCGCCATACAGGCGCGCGAACGCGACGCCGTCGACGACATTGGGCGTGCTGTCCTGGCCGGGTGTCGGATCCTGTAATTTCTGGGCATCGGCCAGGGCCGCCTCGGGCGGGCCGACGGTGTGCGGCGGCTCGGCGGTGCTCATGACGAAATTATTCCGACTGATAGACGTACGGTTGCTGCGGCACGCGAGAAGCCTTCTGGCGCGCGCGTTCTTCGAGGTCGATCGGCTGCTTGTCCCAAAGCAGGGCGCGGCCCTTGCGTTGCTCTTCTTCCAGGGTGGGTTTGGCTTGCTTCAATTCTTTGATAAAGCGGGTGATATCGGACTCATACATGATCGGGCAGTGTGGGAAAGAGATGCTGTCAATTCTACCGCAAACGGTGCGTCGTCCGGCGGTTTGGCCGACGCTCGGCGGGTCCGCGGTGGTTTGGCGCGCCCAGCCGCGACTGGATATGGTCAAATACTCGTTTTGTACGGAACCAGGGCAGAGGACAGATTTTTGACGGTACCAACGCAAACCGGGATGACGGGTCGAATCGACGCCAGCGTGCCGTGGCGCGCCCTGATCCGGGCGGTGGTGCTGGCATTCGCGCTGTGCGCGATGATGCCGGCCGTTGCCGCGGCCAACGTCGCTTACCGGGTCGAAATCGATGCGCCGGCACCCCTTGCGGGCTTGCTCAAGGCCCATTTGGATCTGGTCCGGTTCGAGCAGCGGAACGACCTGGGCAAAGAGCAATTCGACTACTTGCTGGCGACCGTCGGCGAGCAAGTCTCGCAGCTGGCTGCCACCGAAGGTTATTTCTCGCCGGTCACGCGCGCCCGCGTGGAGAAGGTCGGCGCGCTCCTGGTTGTACACATCGAGGTGCGCCCGGGCGAGCGTACGCGGGTGAGCGACGTGCTGTTGCGCTTTACCGGGCCGATCGCCACGCAGGAGCCGGGCCGCGTGGCGACGCTGCAGAGCAAGTGGGGCATGCCGGTCGGTCAGCCGTTTCGGCAAGATGACTGGAGCAAGGCCAAGGACGATATGCTGTATGCACTGCAGCGCTATCGTTATCACGCGGCGAGGCTGACTTTTTCCCAGGCGCGCATCGAGCCCGACGGGCATCGTGCCGAGCTCGACGCCGAGTACGACAGCGGTCCGCCTTTCACGCTGGGCAAATTGCATGTGACCGGTACCCGGCGCTATCCGGCCAGCATCATTGAGCATGTCAATCCGCTTCACGAGGGCGAAACTTACAGCGTCGATCGCCTGCTCGAGTTGCAGCGGCAAATCCAGAACACGCCGTATTTCTCCAATGTGATTATCGACGTGCCGAGCGATCCGGCGCAGGCCAGACTGGCGCCGGTGAATGTCAAGGTCACGGAATTTCCCACGCAGCGCGTCCAGGCTGGGGTGGGTTACGCCTCGGATACCGGCGCGCATGTGCTGGGGCGCTATGGCTACAACAATGTCTTTGGCCGAGCCTGGGTGTTCAGCAGCCAGGCCAACCTCGAGCAGCAGCGCCAATACGGTCTGGTGAGCCTGGCGATGCCGCCGGACGCAAAGGCCTACGTCAACAGCGTCTCCACGTCGTTCAACCGGACCACGGTCGAAGGGGTCGACCAGCGCAGCCTGCAAGTCGGGCTCAAGCGCGCCCGCACGCTCGACAAATACGACTGGGCCTACACGCTCGACTTTTATCGCGACGAACTGCGGCCCGACACTGGCCCACGCTTCCTGAACCACGCGCTGGTACCGGGTTTTGCCTGGACCCGGCGCAACGTCGACGATCCAATTTTTCCGCGCCGCGGCAATATCATCTCGACGCAGATCGGCTTTGGCATCAAAGGGATGCTCAGCGATCAGAGTTTCGGGCGGGTGTATGGACGCGTTCGCCAGTACGTGCCGATCGGCCAGCGCGATCTGATGATTTTCCGCACTGAGTTTGGCGCCGTGCTCACGCATGGCAGCAACGACCGCATCCCGGCGTCGCTGCTGTTTCGTGCGGGCGGCAACGATTCGATCCGCGGGTACAGCTACCAGAGCATCGGTTTGAACCAGGCCGGCTCGGTGCTGCCGGCCAAATACCTGGCGACCGGCAGCATCGAGTATCAGCATTGGCTCAGCCACCAATGGGGCGGTGCGATCTTCTGGGATCTCGGCACCGCCAGCGACACGCTGCATGGCGCGAAAATTTATAACGGCGTGGGCTTCGGCGTTCGTTGGCGCAGCCCGGTGGGGCCGGTCAATCTGGATCTGGGGTATGGTATCCAGCGCCACCAGTTCCGGCCCAATATTTCTCTTGGCGTGGCGTTCTGACGCATGACGGATCAACATACCCAACCGGCCATCGCGACCGCGCCAGCGCCGTCGCCACCACCCCCGCGCCGCCGGCGCTGGCCGCGGGTGCTCGCGTGGCTGGTCGTCGTGCCGCTGGTGCTGGTGGCTGGACTGGCCGGCGCAGGCCTCCTGGCGGTGCATACCGAGCGCGGCTCCCGCTGGCTCTGGCAGGCCGCCGTCGTAGTTCTCAATGGCAAGCTGGCCGGGCAATGGGAGGGCGGCACGCTGGCCAGCGGGGCACATCTGCGCAAGGTCGCATATACCGACGGCGCAACCCGCGTAACCCTCGACCGGCTCGATGGCCGCTGGGCACTGCAGAGCGCGCCGTGGCGCCTGACGATCGATTTTCTGCAGTTGGGCACGCTCGACGTGAAACTGGCGCCGCCGGCGCCCTCGCAGGCGCCGGCGGCGTTGCCCCAACGCCTGACGCTGCCGTTGGCGATTCGCGTCGACGCGGTGTCGCTGCATCGCCTGATTCTGCATGCGCCGGCGCTGGAGTTGACTGACATCGCGCTGCACGGCGAAACCGACGGCCAGCACCATACCCTGGTGCTGGATAACCTGACGACACCTTATGGCCGGGCGAATGCGTCGGTGCGGCTCGACGGTGCGCGGCCGTTCGCGCTGAGTGGCGATGCGGCCGTGGCGGGGCGCTATGACACGCATCCCTATCAATTGACGTTGCATCTGAGTGGCTCCCTCGAGGCGCTGCAGGCCGATCTGAGCGCCAGCGGCGACCGGCTCGCCGGACACGCCACTGTGAGCGCCGCGCCATTTGACACGGTGCCGCTCAAGCGTGCACAGGTTGCGATCGATCACGTCGATCCCCGGCTGTTCAGTGCCTCCGCGGCCCGTGCCGATTTGTCGCTGCGTGCCGATCTGGCGCCGGTCGACGGCGCACCGACATTGCAGGTGGCCGGACCGATCAGCATGAGCAATGCCGAGCCCGGTTCGCTCGACCGGCAGCGTCTGCCACTCGTGAGCGCGGCCGCCCGCGTCATGCTCGATGCCACGCATCAGGCGCTGACTGACGTGCAGGTGCGCCTGGCCGGGGGGGCAGCGCTGAGCGGCGGCGGCACGCTCACGCGCCATGCGCAGACTGGCCGAGCCACCGGACAGTTCGCGCTTGCGGCGCGCGAGATCAACTTGCGCGCGTTCCATGGCAAACTGCCCGCCACCCGACTGGACGGGCCACTGATCGTCACACTCGATGGCGGCCGCCAGCAGGTCGCGCTGGACTGGCGCGATCCGACTCGTCGCATCCAACTGGACGCGGCGCTCGATGACGGCGGGGTGACCTTGCGCAGCGCCCGCCTGAGCGCCGGAGCCGGCCAGATCGACCTGCGCGGCTCGCTGCGCACCGATCCGGCCGGCAGCTATGAGGCGAATGCGGTCATGACGCAATTCGATCCTGCCGCGTGGTTCGACACCGGCGTGGTTTCGTCGACACGCGCGGGCCCGCCGGCCACTCGCATCAACGGACAGCTTCAGGCGCGAGGGGCATTGCACCCGGCGCTCGATGTGGAGGCCAAATTCGCACTGCGCGACAGTCAGTACGCTGGATTGCCAATGGGCGGTGAAGGCACCGTGCGTCTGGCCGGCAGCCGGCTCCTGCCGAGCAGCGCGCAGTTGCTGGTGGCGGGCAATCGAGCCCGGTTCGACGGCAGTTTCGGTGCTGTAGGAGATCGCCTGCGGGTCGACGTCGACGCCCCCTATTTGAACCGGCTGGGATTTGGTCTGGCCGGTTTGCTGCAACTGCATGGGCAACTCAGTGGCACGCTCGCCCGGCCCGCGCTGCAAGCCGATTTTCGCGCCGAGCAACTGGCATTCGGCAGCCAGCGGCTGGCCCATTTGACTGGACGAGCCAATATCGAGGGCGGCCTGCATGCGGCGGCCACGAGCCGCCTCGAACTGACGCTGGCAGGCCGGGATTACCGTGCCTCCCAGGTGGCGCTGAGCCGGTTGGACATCGACCTCGCCGGCACGCGCGGGAGCCACCGGATCCGGGCCGAATTCGCCGGCACCTTGCGGGGCCAGCCTCTGGCACTTGCCCTGGCCGCCCAGGGCGGCGTGACTGACCAGCAAGGCCGCCTTGGCTGGGACGGTACGATCCAGAAACTGAGCAACGACGGCCTGCCGCGCTTTGCCTTGACGCGAGCGTGGCGCGTCAAGGCCGCGGCGCAGACGGTGCAACTTGGCGCGGCACACTTCACGCTGGCCGGGGCGTCAGTCGATTTGGGGCAGCTCGATTATCGCCAGGGCCAGCTTCGCTCGAGCGGGTCGATCAGTGCGCTGGATGTCGGCAATGTGCTGACGCTGGTCAAAGAGTTCACCGGTACCGCGCCGCCGCTGCAAAGCAATCTGGTACTCGACGGCAGCTGGAATCTCGTGCTGGCGAAGCAGGCCGACGGCTTCGTGCAGATCGCGCGACGCAGCGGCGACCTGATGCTGACCGACGGCCGGCGCGAGACGCTGGGGGTAGCACCGGGCCTGCGTGCGCTGGGGCTCTCGGCGCTGCGGGTGCGCGCGGATTTGCGCGCCGACCAGGTCAACCTGAGCGCGCATGTGGTGGCAAGCAGCATCGGCCAGCTCGATGCAAAAGTGGGTACCGCTCTGCAAATGCATGACGGTCATCCGAGCCTGACTGAACAGGCGCCGCTCAATGGCAGTGCCGCGCTCGATGTGCCGAATCTCAATGCGGTAGGGGCGCTGGCCGGACCGCAACTGCTGCTCAAAGGCCGGGCGGCGGCGCACCTCACGCTCGGCGGCACGGTGGGCAAACCCCTGCTGTCAGGGCACGTGACGGGCGATGATTTATCGATGACGCTGTTCGACCTTGGTATTCAACTGACCGACGGCACGGTGCGCCTGGCAATGGACCGCAACGCGATCAATTTGAATCAGGTCGAATTCCATGGCGGCGCTGGGACCCTGAAGGCGACCGGTCGCATCGGCCTCGAGCAGGCCGATCCGGCGATGAACGCTACCATCGTGGCTGACAAGCTGCAGCTGTTTGCCGCGCCCGACCGGCAACTGATTCTGTCGGGGCAGGCCAAGGCAAGCGGCAATGCCGAGCATCTGGCGATCGCCGGCAAGTTCGTGGTCGATCGCGCGCGCTTCGATTTGCCGCCGAGCGGCAGGCCGAGCCTGGGCGACGATGTGGTCATCGTGCGCGACAGCGGTCAGACCCAAGCGGCGAAGGCGAATGCGGCAGCGCGCGCGGCGCGCATCAGCGAGAAGCCGGCCAGCCGGTTCGCCCCGCATGTCGATGTCGATCTCGATCTGGGCCGGGATTTCCGTTTCAAAGGCGCCGGCGCGGACCTGCTGCTGCGTGGTGCGATGCATGTGCGCAGCGAGCCGCTCGCGCCCGTGAGGGCGAGCGGCACGATCCAGATCGCCGAGGGCACATATGAGGCGTTCGGCCGCCGCCTGTCGATCGAGCGCGGACACATCAATTTCACGGGCCCGCTCGATAATCCCGGTTTGTTCATCATCGCGATGCGAACCAATCAGGCGGTCGAGGCGGGCGTGCAGGTCACCGGTACGGTACGGCAGCCGCGCGTGACGCTGGTGTCGGACCCGAACGTGCCGGATGAGGCTAAACTTTCCTGGCTGATGTTCGGCCATGGGCCCGAAAGCGCCGGACTGGGGCAGCAGCAGGCGGTAGCGGGCGCTGCGCTGGCCATGCTGGGCACGGCCGGCGGCAAGCGCATCGTGCAAAATTTCGGCATCGACCAGTTTTCGATTGGCAGCAGCGATTCCGGCTTGCCGGATCAGCAGGTCGTCAACATCGGCAAGGCGATTTCGGAAAACCTGTCGATCGGCTTCGAGCAAAGCCTGACCAGCGCGGCCAGCATCGCCAAGCTGACCTGGCAACTGTCGCGGCGCTGGTCGCTGGTGGCGCGTACCGGTTCGATCTATGGCCTGGACATCCTGTTCAACCGTCGTTTCGATTGAGTCGTTGGAATTGGGGGCATATCAGTCAAGGGATATCATTGCAAAATGATCTTGCGCCGCATTCAATCGGGAGTTGCCATGGGCTTGTTCGCCAGCATGCTGGCACTGTTTGGCTGCGATCAGCAGCAAATTGACAAGGTGCGGCAAAAAGCGCGCGACGTTGCGGCGGCGGTCAAGCCGGACAATCTTCTGCTGCGTGGCTTGCAGCCGGGAGTGTCCACCGAGGCCCAGGTACGCGCTCAGATGGGCCGGCCGGAGATGGTGTGGCAAAACCCGGATGGTTCGAAGCGCCTCGAATACCCGCGTGGCCCGGCCGGTGTCAGGACTTACATGGTCGATATCGGTGCCGACGGCAAGCTGTTGGCGATCAGCCAGGCGCTGAGCGCGGAAAATTTCGCGAAAGTGCATCCTGGCATGAGCGAGGACGAGGTGCGGCGCCTGTTGGGCAAGCCCACCGGAACCGCTGCCTACCGACTGAAGAACGAGAGCGTATGGAGCTGGCGTTGGCTCGAGGATGGCGTGAACCAGCCGGCGCAGTTCAACGTGTATTTCGGGCCGGACGGCAAGGTCGCGACGACCTCGCGCTCGAATGATCCGGCCACTGAACACCCCTGAATCGCCGGGCGCCAGCGCGCCCGCGTGTGAAGATTACTTGACCCGCATGCCCGGCTTGGCGCCGCTGTGAGGTTCGAGAATGTAGATTCCGGGCTCGGCCTTTTCGTTGGCGGCCGAGGCCGCCAGCACCATGCCCTCGGACAGGCCGAATTTCATCTTGCGCGGCGCGAGATTGGCGACCATGACCGTCAGTTTGCCAATCAGGTCTTCCGGCCGATAGGCCGACTTGATGCCGGAGAACACGTTGCGCGGCTTTGCCTCGCCGATGTCGAGCGTCAATTGCAGCAGCTTGTCGGAGCCTTCGACAGCCCGGCAGTCGATGATCTTTGCAATGCGAAGATCGATTTTGGCGAAATCGTCGATGTTGATGGTCTCGCCCGCGGCGTCCGGCGCCGCCTGTGCCGGGGCCTTGCTCGCCGGCGCGGCGGCGACGGCGGGTGTGGCCTGCAACGAGTCCCGATTGGCTTCGAGCAGCATCTCGATTTGTTTGTGTTCGACGCGCGTCATCAGGTGCTTGTAAGGCCTGACCGGTGTGGCCGAGGTCAACGGCGTGCCGACATCGCGCCAGGTCAACGGTGCAATGTCGAGGAATTGCTCGATGGCCGCGGCGGTGCGCGGGAGCACCGGCTTCAGATAGATGGTCAGGAGGCGGAACGCTTCCAGGCAAACGCTGCACGCTTCGTGCAGTGCGCCCGCCTGTGCAGGGTCTTTGGCCAGGTCCCACGGCTTGACGTTGTCGACATAGGCGTTGACGGTGTCAGCCAGCTCCATCACCTGGCGCAGCGCCTTGCCGTAGTCGCGCGCTTCGTAGTGCTGCGCGATGGCAGGCGCGGCTTCTCGCAACACGCGCAGCAGCGGGTGTTGCATCGCCGCATCGTCGACCTTGCCGTTAAAACGCTTGAGCAGAAAGCCGGCGGCGCGGCTGGCAATATTGACGAATTTGCCGACCAGATCGCTGTTGACGCGCGCCACGAAATCATCGAGGTTCAGATCGATGTCTTCCATCGTCCCGTTGAGCTTGGCGGCGAAGTAATAGCGCAACCACTCGGGATTGAGTCCGGTATCGATATAGCTTTGCGCGGTGATGAAGGTGCCGCGCGATTTGGACATCTTGAGCCCGTCCACGGTCAGGAAGCCATGCGCGAAAACGTTGGTCGGCGTACGGTGGCCGGAGAATTTCAGCGTTGCCGGCCAGAACAGGGTGTGGAAATAGAGAATATCCTTGCCGATGAAATGGTATTGCTCGGTGCTCGAGTCGGGTGCAACCCATTCGTCGAAATTCAGCCCGTTTTTGTCGCACAGATTCTTGAAGCTGCCGTAGTAGCCGATGGGGGCGTCGAGCCACACATAGAAATACTTGCCAGGTGCGCCAGGGATCTCGAAGCCGAAATAAGGCGCGTCGCGGGAGATATCCCAATCCGCCAGCTTGCCGTCGCCGGCGTCGCCCAGCCACTCGCGCATTTTGTTGGTTGCCTCGGGCTGCGCCAGACCTGCCACCCATTCGCGCAGGAACGATTCGCAGCGCGGATCCGACAGTTTGAAGAAGTAATGTGTCGAGGTCTTGCGCACCGGCGTTGCACCAGACACCACCGAATACGGGTTCTTCAGGTCGGTCGGCGCGTAGGTCGAGCCGCAGACTTCGCAGGAGTCGCCGTATTGATCCTTGGCGCCACACTTGGGGCACTCGCCCTTGATGAAGCGGTCGGGCAGGAACATTTCCTTGACTGGATCGAAGGCTTGTTCGATGTCGCGGGCCTCGATCAGGTCCTGCGCCTGCAACGCGAGATAAATTTTCTCCGACAGTTGCCGGGTTTCGGGCGAATCCGTCGTGTAGTAATTATCGAACGAGATGCCGAAATTATCGAAATCGCGCTTGTGCTCGTGCCAGACACGCTCTATCAGTTGCCGGGGCGTGAGGCCCTCCTTCTCCGCGCGCAACATGACCGGCGTGCCGTGGGTGTCGTCGGCGCCGACGTAATAGGTTTCATGGCCCTGCATGCGCATGAAGCGCACCCAGATGTCGGTCTGGATATATTCGACCAAGTGGCCGATATGAATCTGGCCGTTGGCATAGGGCAGGGCGGAGGTGACGAGCAGGCGGCGGGACATGGCTGGATGGGGGTGTCAGGCAAAAGAAAGGATTCTAACAGGCGGGCCGCGCGGGCCGCAGCGCCATCGGTAACCCGCAGATGCGTGGCGCAAAAAAAGAGCCGGAGCGGTTCGCTCCGGCACGTCGAAATGACTTTAACGTCAAAAAGAGGAGAAGTGGAAGCCGGTACGGGCGCTTCCAGTTTTTCTGAGTGCCGGCCCGCCGATTAGTTCAGTCGAATTGTCGGCGTCGTCAGATCGAGCGCTCGGCGGGGATTACTGCGGGCGCGGTTGCGCCGTCGCACGCAGGAAAATTTCCACGCGACGGTTCTGGGCCCGGCCGGCTTCAGTGCTGTTGTCGGCAATCGGCTGCGTGTCGCCGCGCCCTTCGGCGCTCAGGCGCCCGCGTGCGACACCCCGATCGGCCAGATAGTTGACGACGCTCTGGGCGCGATGGCGCGACAGTGTCATGTTATAGCTCGGGTTGCCGGTACTGTCGGTATGACCGACCACGGTGCCGACAATTTGCGGGTTCTGGTTCAAGGTCTGGGCGACCTGGTCGAGCACGCTGCGGAAGCTCGGCTTGATCACGGCGCTGTTGGTGTCGAACGAGATCGAGCTCGGGATGTTGACTTTCAGCGAGCCGTCGGGCTGCTCCGAGATCTGCGTGCCGGTGCCCTGCGTGGCGCCAGTCAGTTTTTCCTTGATGCTTGTCCAGTTGTAGCCGACCGCGCCACCTGCGGCCGCGCCCACCGCGGCGCCCACCAGCGTGCCGGTGGTGTTGCCGCCGATCAGGTTGCCCAGTCCCGCCCCGATGGCCGCGCCGACGCCCGTGCCGACCGCGGTTTGGTTTTGCTGCTGCGTGGCGCAGCCGGCCAACAGCGCTGCGCCCAAGGTTGCGGCCAGCGCCGCCTTACCGATTGTTCTTTTCATGGATGGCTCCAATTGGAAAATGCCCGGAAGATCGCGCGCTCGACAGGGCTATTATCTGAACAGGCGCTGCGAACCCCTACAATAATGGCAGAGCCGGCCGGCGGCACGCAACAATGCGCCGTCCGGCAAGCCGCCGCCTGTGCGCATGCTAGTGCAACCACGGGGGCAGAAGTGTTACAAGTTGTTAACTACGCGCCACCGGGTGTGGCCGCGCGGCCAGCCGCGCGTTAATCGAGGACAGGCATGGATCTGAACAGTATCAACCAGGCGCTGCAAGGTGTGATCGATCCGGACACCGGCACCGATCTGGTCAGCGGAAAATACATCAAGCAAATCAAGGCCGACGGCGGCAAGGTCATGCTGAATATCGAGTTCGGTTACCCGGCGCGCAGCCAGTTCGAGGCGATGCGCGAGCGGGTGGTCCAGGCCGTGGGCGCCGTGCCCGGCGTCAGCGAGGTCAGCGTGCAGATCGAACAACGCATCGTCGCCCATGCAGTGCAGCGCGGCGTCAAGCTGTTGCCGAATGTCAAAAACATCATTGCGGTCGCCTCCGGCAAGGGCGGCGTGGGCAAGAGCACGACGGCAGTCAATCTGGCGCTCGCGCTGGCGGCCGAGGGTGCGCGCGTCGGCATACTGGATGCCGATATCTACGGCCCGTCGCTACCGACCATGCTGGGCGTGCACAGCAAGCCTCAGTCACAGGACGGCAAGACGCTGGAGCCGCTCGAAGGGCACGGGCTGCAGGCCAGTTCGATCGGCTTTCTGATCGAACCGGATAACCCGATGGTATGGCGTGGCCCGATGGTAACGCAGGCGCTCGAGCAACTGCTGAACCAGACCAACTGGCGCGACCTCGATTACCTGGTGGTCGACATGCCGCCGGGCACCGGCGACATTCAGCTTACGCTGGCACAGAAAGTGCCGGTGACCGGCGCGGTGATCGTCACCACGCCGCAGGATATCGCCTTGCTCGATGCGCGCAAGGGGCTGAAGATGTTCGAGAAGGTCGGCGTGCCGATCCTGGGTATCGTCGAGAACATGAGCATGCACATCTGTTCCAATTGCGGACACCAGGAGCCGATTTTCGGTGCCGGCGGCGGCGAGCGCATGTGTGCGGAGTATGGCGTCGACTTGCTGGGCAGCCTGCCGCTGGACATCCATATCCGCGAGCAGGCCGACGCCGGCCAGCCGACGGTGGTGGCCGATCCGAATGGCCCGATTGCCGCTGTGTACCGTCAGGTGGCGCGGCGCGTTGCGGTAAAAATTGCCGAAAAAGCCAAGGATATGACCAGCAAATTCCCTAATATCGTGGTGCAAAACACCTGAGGGGAGAGCATCGGCGCGGCACCCGCGGCAGCACGCAGAAAGCTCCATCAGGACGGCGGCGAGCCGGGACATCCCGGACGCCGCCGCTGTCCTGCGAATCGCGTAAAATGTCGCCTTCTTTGACCCTTCACGGGATTCCCGCGCCCTATGTCTATCAAGTCCGACAAGTGGATTCGCCGCATGGCGCAAGAGCACGGCATGATCGAGCCGTTCGAGCCGGGCCAGATCAGGCACTCCGCCGACGGCCACAAGATCGTCAGCTACGGCACATCCAGCTACGGCTACGATATCCGCTGCGCGGCGGAATTCAAGATTTTCACGAACATCAACTCGACGATCGTCGATCCAAAGAATTTCGACGAAAAATCCTTCGTCGATTTTTCGGGCGATGTCTGCATCATTCCGCCGAATTCGTTTGCGCTGGCGCGCACGGTCGAGTATTTCCGTATCCCGCGCAACGTCCTGACGGTTTGCCTTGGCAAGTCGACCTATGCGCGTTGCGGCATCATCGTCAACGTGACGCCGTTCGAGCCCGAGTGGGAGGGTTACGTGACGCTGGAGTTCTCCAATACGACACCCCTGCCGGCGAAAATTTACGCCAATGAGGGCGTCGCCCAGGTACTGTTCTTCGAGTCAGACGAAGTTTGCGACGTGTCCTATAAGGACCGTGGCGGAAAATATCAGGGGCAGCGCGGTGTCACGCTGCCGAAAACCTAGTGCGCTGCGTTCGCGCAAGACCGTTTGTCACGGCAAGTCAGCCATGAGAGCCAGGGCCGCAGCGGCCGCTGGCTCGTTTTTTTCAAGGAAAGGCCATGAAATTCCGTTTTCCGGTCGTCATCATCGACGAGGATTTTCGTTCAGAGAACATTTCAGGCTCGGGAATTCGCGCGCTTGCCGAGGCGATCGAGGGCGAGGGGATGGAAGTGCTGGGGCTGACCAGTTACGGTGATCTGACTTCGTTTGCGCAGCAGGCCAGCCGCGCCTCGAGCTTCATTCTCTCGATCGACGACGATGAGTTCGGCACGTTCGGCAGCGATGGTGCGGGAGAGGGCGAACTGGCCCTGGCGGTGATCAATCTGCGCGCCTTCGTGCAGGAGGTGCGGCGCCGCAACGCCGACATTCCTATTTTCCTCTACGGCGAGACGCGCACCTCGCGCCATATCCCGAACGACATCCTGCGCGAGCTGCATGGTTTCATTCATATGTTCGAGGACACGCCCGAGTTCGTTGCGCGGCATATCATCCGCGAAGCAAAAGCGTATCTGGATGCATTGCCGCCGCCGTTTTTCCGCGCGCTTACCCATTACGCCGCAGACGGCTCGTACTCCTGGCATTGCCCGGGGCACTCGGGGGGCGTGGCGTTCCTCAAGAGCCCGGTGGGCCAGATGTTCCATCAGTTCTTCGGCGAAAACATGCTGCGCGCTGACGTGTGCAACGCAGTCGACGAGCTCGGGCAATTGCTCGATCACATGGGACCGGTGGCAGCCTCCGAGCGCAACGCGGCGCGCATTTTCAACGCCGATCATTTGTTTTTCGTGACCAACGGCACGTCGACCTCCAACAAGATCGTCTGGCATGCGACCGTCGCGCCGGGCGACATCGTGCTGGTTGACCGCAACTGCCACAAGTCGATTCTGCATGCGATCACGATGACCGGCGCGGTGCCGGTGTTCCTCACGCCCACGCGCAATCACTTCGGCATCATCGGGCCGATTCCGAAATCGGAATTCGAACCCGAGAACATCCGCAAGAAGATCGCCGCGAACCCCCTGGCCGCCGAGGCGCTGGCGCGCGACCCGAACGTCCGGCCGCGCATCCTGACGATCACGCAAAGCACTTACGATGGCGTGATCTACAACGTCGAGACGATCAAGGAACTGCTTGGCGACATGACGGACACGCTGCATTTCGACGAAGCGTGGCTGCCACACGCATCGTTTCATGAGTTTTACCGTAACATGCACGCGATCGGCGAGGGCCGGCCGCGCTCGTCGAAGGCGGTGGTCTATGCCACGCACTCGACGCACAAGCTGTTGGCGGGTATTTCGCAAGCCTCGCAGATCGTCGTGCAGGACGCCGAGGCGCGCTACTTCGATCAGCATCGCTTCAACGAGGCTTATCTGATGCATACGTCGACCTCGCCGCAGTACGCGATCATCGCCTCGTGCGACGTCGCCGCGGCGATGATGGAGCCGCCCGGCGGCACCGCCCTGGTCGAGGAATCGATCATGGAGGCGATCGATTTTCGCCGCGCGATGCGCAAGGTCGGCGACGAATATGGCGATAACTGGTGGTTTTCCGTTTGGGGTCCCGAATACCTGGCCGAAGAGGGCATCGGCGAGCGCGACGATTGGGTGCTCAAGGCCAATGAACGCTGGCATGGTTTCGGCGCCCTGGCCGAAGGCTTCAACATGCTCGACCCGATCAAGGCGACGATCATCACGCCGGGGCTGGATGTCGACGGCGAGTTCGGCGAAACCGGCATTCCGGCGGCGATCGTCACCAAATACCTGGCCGAGCACGGCATCATTGTCGAAAAGACCGGCCTGTATTCATTCTTCATCATGTTCACCATCGGCATTACCAAAGGCCGCTGGAACAGCATGGTGACCGAACTCCAGCAATTCAAGGACGATTACGATCACAACCGGCCATTGTGGCGGGTGCTGCCGGAGTTCGTCGCAAAGTACCCACGCTATGAGCGCATCGGCCTGCGTGACCTGTGCGAACAGATTCACAGCGTGTACAAGGCCAACGACGTGGCGCGCGTGACCACCGAGATGTACCTGTCGGACATGCAGCCAGCGATGAAGCCGACCGATGCGTTTGCCAAACTCGTCCACCGCGATATCGATCGGGTGCCGATCGACGAACTCGAAGGACGTGTCACCAGCATGCTGGTCACGCCGTATCCGCCGGGCATTCCGCTGCTGATTCCGGGCGAGCGTTTCAATGCCGGTATCGTCAAGTATCTGCAGTTCGCGCGTGATTTCAACGAGCGTTTTCCGGGCTTCTATACCGACATCCACGGTCTGGTGATCGAGGAGATCGACGGCCGCATGGAGTATTTCGTCGACTGCGTCAAAGTCTGAAGCCGGCCTGCCTGGCCGGTCTCGCCGCGCACCGGGCGACGCCGCGATGGTCGTCCCGATGCGCGGCAATTCCCCAACTTGACTGCATCAAGTTCAAGTACCCAGCCGCTCGCGAAAGTTGCGAAATTTCTCATGTCTGAGCGGGATATTTCTAGAAATGCATAGAGACTGAGCCGTTTGCTGATTTTCGGCTGACTTCTGTCCGGAGAGCGCCGCTACACTACGCAGCGTTTTCATACAAGGATAGGCGAATGTTGCATTTCGGCACTGACGGCACACTCGTGTGTGCCTCCCTGGTCTTGCTGCTCGGACGCAAGCTGGTCGCGTGGACCCCGCCATTGCGCGCGTATAGTATCCCGGAGCCGGTGGCCGGCGGATTGCTGGTGGCCCTGCTGCTGCTGATCGCGCGCAGCGTGGCCGATGTCCAGGTGAGTTTCGATACCTCGCTGCAGACGCCGCTGATGCTGGCGTTCTTTGCCACCATCGGGCTCAATGCCAACCTGGCCAGCCTCAAGGCGGGTGGGCGCACGATGGCGATTTTCCTGGTGGTGGTGCTGGGGTTGCTGGTCCTGCAGAACGCGATCGGCATCGGCCTGGCCAGCGCCCTGGGACTTTCGCCCGCGCTCGGGCTGCTCAGCGGTTCGATCACGCTGTCGGGCGGGCATGGCACCGGGGCGGCGTGGGGCGACGTGTTCAGCAACAAGTTCGGCCTGACCTCGTCCACCGAAGTGGCCATGGCCTGTGCGACCTTCGGGCTGGTGCTGGGCGGCTTGATCGGCGGACCGGTCGCGCGGGTGCTTATCAAGCGGGTTCGCGTGCCCGGCAATGGCGGCGAGGCGTCGCCGACCACGGGCGGCAACGACGACGATCCGGTTGGCTTCGAGCAACCCAAGGCGGTGCGACTGATCACCGCGTCGTCGGTGATCGAGACGCTCGCGCTGATCGCCGTCAGCCTGTCGGCCGGCAGCGTGCTTGCCGACCTGCTCAAGGGCACGGCGCTGGAGCTGCCCACCTTCGTCTGCGTGCTGTTTGCCGCTGTCATCCTGCGCAATGGCCTGGCGTTGCTCGGCTGGTACCAGATATTCGAGCGCGCGGTGTCGGTGCTCGGTAACGTCAGTCTGTCGCTGTTCCTGGCGATGGCGCTGATGAGCCTGCGATTGTGGGATCTGGCCGCGCTGGCTCTGCCGGTGTTGCTGATCCTCGGCGTGCAGACGCTGGCGATGGGCGCCTATGCGATTTTCGTGACGTTCCGCGTGATGGGCCGCGACTATGACGCGGCGGTGCTGGCTGCTGGGCATTGCGGTTTCGGGCTGGGGGCGACGCCGACCGCGATCGCCAATATGCAGGCGGTAACCGACCGTTTTGGCGTCTCGCACATTGCATTTCTGGTGGTGCCGATGGTCGGGGCATTCTTTATCGACATCGCCAACGCGATCGTCATCAAGCTGTTCCTGGCGCTGCCGATCTACGCCTGAGTCCGTCGCCGCGGGCCATTGGTCGCGGCTCGAGCATCGATTGAATGCCGCGCGTGGCGATGCGGCCTCCGGCGGATCGAAGCCCGAGGCCGCTTTTGTATTTTATTGCTTCAGTTTCGCGCGGGCCGCGGCAATCGCTTGCTTGACCTGATCCGGCGCAGTGCCGCCGATATGACTGCGGCTGGCCACCGACCCCTCGAGCGTCAGATAGTCGAACACATCGGCGGCGACCAACGGCGAAAACGCCTGCAACTCGGCCACCGTCAGATCCGCGAGATCAATGCCGCGATCCGCGCAGACCCGTACCGCGTGAGCCACGGCTTCGTGTGCATCGCGAAACGGCAGGCCTTTCTTGACCAGGTAGTCGGCCAGATCGGTGGCGGTCGAGAATCCCTGCAGCGCGGCGTTGCGCATCGCCTCAGGTTTGACGGTGATGCCAGCGACCATTTCGGCGAAGATGCGCAGCGTGTCGGCGACCGTGTCGACCGTGTCGAACAGCGGTTCCTTGTCTTCCTGGTTGTCCTTGTTGTAGGCCAGGGGTTGGCCTTTCATCAAGGTCAGCAGGGCCATCAGGTGACCGTTGACACGCCCGGTCTTGCCGCGCGCGAGTTCAGGCACGTCGGGATTTTTCTTTTGCGGCATGATCGAACTGCCGGTGCAGAAACGGTCGGCGATGTCGATAAAACCGACGCGCGGGCTCATCCACAGCACCAGCTCTTCGGAAAAGCGCGAAACGTGCGTCATGATCAGCGCCGCCGCGGCACAGAACTCGATCGCGAAATCGCGATCGGACACGGCATCGAGTGAGTTGCGGCAGACTTCATCGAAACCAAGGGTTTTTGCCACCCGCTCGCGGTCGATCGGGTAGCTGGTGCCGGCCAGTGCCGCGGCGCCCAGGGGCAGGCGATTAGTGCGCTTGCGGCAATCGGCCATGCGCTCGCTGTCGCGGCTGAACATTTCGACGTAAGCGAGCAGGTGATGGCCGAAAGTCACCGGTTGGGCCACCTGCAGGTGCGTGAAGCCGGGCAAAATCGTGGCAGCATTGCGTTCGGCCAGATCCAGCAGAGAACTGCGCAACTCGGCCAGCAGTGCGCCGATGCGATCGATTTCGCTGCGCAGCCACAAGCGGATGTCGGTGGCCACCTGATCGTTGCGCGAGCGCCCAGTATGCAGCCGTTTGCCGGCGTCGCCGATCAGTTGCGTGAGCCGTGCCTCGATATTCAGGTGCACATCCTCGAGATCGAGCGACCACTCGAATTCGCCACGCTCGATTTCGCCCCGGATCTGCGTCAGCCCGCGCTGGATGTCGGCCAGGTCCTGAGCGCTGATGATGCCCTGGGCGGCCAGCATGTCGGCGTGCGCCAGCGAACCCTCGATATCGAACAGTCCGAGCCGCTTG
Source organism: Pandoraea sp. (assembly GCF_004297875.1). Lineage (GTDB taxonomy): Bacteria > Pseudomonadota > Gammaproteobacteria > Burkholderiales > Burkholderiaceae > Pandoraea. The sequence continues at coordinate 150,806 of NZ_SCSK01000038.1, forward strand.
TCGAAAAATACCGAGGCGGTATACCGCTTGACCAGTTCGGACATGGGTTCGGAAAAGCGGGCCGACCAGGCCTCGCCCTTTTTGGAGAGTTGGGATGTCATCGTCGTCAGGCGTCAAGAAATGGGGAGCCGACCTGCCGGCAAGTCCGGCTGAGCGAGCGGCAGGCGAATCGGGGGATTATAGCAACCGCGGCCTGCCGGCGGGCGCCCTTTGAGAGCGCCTGCGGCGTGCGGGCGCGTTAGCGGCCGGCACAGACGCCGTGCAGCGCCTCTTCCAGCGCTGCGCGATGCAGCTTGTCGAGGTGTGCCTGGTGGGCTTGCTCTCGGGCAGCGCGAATCAGGCGCGCGGCGCACGCAGGGCGTGGCAGCGCAATGATGGGCTCCGCTTGGGCAAGTCCGTCAAGCAGATTCACCGTCAGACGATCCAGGCGCGGGCGCAGGTCTTTAACCAGGTCGGGCGCCGGGCCCGGGGGTGGGCCGCCGCGGCGCCAGCGATCGAGCAGCACCGACTGAATCAATTTGCTCGCGGCAATCTGGTTTTCAAAAAACTTGCGGGCCTGTGCGGGCTTCACGCCGTGCGCGGGCGCAAGACGTTCGACTTCCGCCAGCAGAGTCTGCTCGCGCGCGGTGTCTTCGACCGGCTTGTGCGACTGCCATTTGGCGCGGGCGACTTCGTCGCCGACGCGCAGACGTTCGATAACCGCATGCAGCAGGGGATCCAGCGCCGGGTCGACGGGTGTGCCGGCCCAGGCCCGTGCGGTGCCGAGCAAAACGAGCAGTGACAGTGCGCCGCGCAGGGCAATACGTGAATAGTGAGACATGGCAACAGGTGCGTTAGGTGGCGGGGAGCACCGCGCCATGATAAATCACCGGGCCAGTCGGGCCATTCGGATCGGGCGACCCGCCCAGCGGCTCGACGCTGATGGCCAACGCCGGGAATTGCGGCGCCTGCGCCAGGCGCAGCACCAGCGGGCCCTGCTCGGGCAGGACGCCAAGCGAATGCGGCCGACCACCACTCGGCAGGCCCCACAACTGCAGGCTTTGATTCGGCTTGAGCGGATAATTGGCCAGCCGCTCGAGCACCAGCGTGCGCTGGGTTGGATTCCAGCTCACCAGCATGCCGGCATGTGCCTGATTGTCGTTGAGCACGGCGACGTATCGGGGAGCTGGCATGGGAGACAGACCGGGCAGCAAAGTGCGCACGGCAAACACCACGGCGACCACGGTCGCAAACGAGGCGGCAAGCGCCCATTTGCGCCAGAAATCGAGGCGCGACCAGAGCGGCACGGTGGTCGCTGTGTGTGCCTTGGGCTCGCCCGTGCCCGGCAGCGCGCCCTCCAGGGCGAGTTGCTTGCGCACGCCGTGCCAGACGTGGGCGCCCGGTGCATGCGCGGGTATCAGTTCGGGCAAGGCCGCGAGGCGATCCTGCCAGTCCAGCAATGCGCGCCGCACAGTTTGGTCGCGCTGCGCCAGCGTCTCGAGCCGCCGCCGCGCGCCCCCGCGCAGTGTGCCCAGCGCGTATTCGGCGGCCAGGCGATCGAGCAGATCCGGATAGTGGGCAGGATTCATCTCAGCCCTCCAGACAGGTTTTGAGTTTGGCCAGACCGCGCCGGATCCACGATTTGACAGTACCCAGCGGCGTTTGCATGATCTGCGCCACATCCTGGTGCGGCAGCTCGCGCAGATAGGCCAGCGCGATCGCCTGGCGCTGCGCGACTTCCAGTCCGTCGAGGCAGTGGCCCAGCCGCACCGCACCCTGGCTCAGCAGCGCACGTTCGGCGGGATCGGGCTCGAAGCTCGGCAGAAGATTGTCCAAAGTGTCATTCCATTCCGTTTCATGGTCACCGACGCGACGCAAATAATCGAGCGCGCGATGGCGTACGATCGTGCTCATCCACGTCATCGGAGCCGACAGGCCGGGGCGGTAATCCTTCGCAAAGCGCCATATGTTGATATAGCTCTCTTGCAGCACTTCCTCGGCCCACTCGCGCTTGATCAATATACGCAGCGCAAGCCCAAATAGTTTCGCGGCGGTCAAATCGTAGAGAGCGTGTAGCGCGTCGGCGTCCTGCCGGGCCACTTGCTCGATGAGCTTCAGCAGGCGGCTGCTGTCGGCCTCGGACGTGTCGGTTGTCGTAGGAATTGGCACGCATGTCACCCGAAATAGATGCCGCTATCTTAGCGGAATTTGTCGAGCGAGGGCACGGCTTGCATCCACTCGGCGAGTCCTTGCGTATATGAGGCAGGGAGGTGCTCCCTTATCGGTGCTAACAAACCCCGGGCCGAGGTCCGGCCGCTCGCGGCCAAGTCAGCCTGACCGGGTTTTATTGGCGCGTCTCAACGCAATGGAGGTTGCCATGCAAGACAAAAAACTGGAAAAAGAAGGCCGGCGCGGTTTCATGCGGACTCAGGGGCTGATCACATTGGGCACGATGGCGGCGGTGACGCTCGGCCGCAGTGGCGGTGCCTGGGGGGCGACAATGTCCAAGAGCCCAGAAAACGATGTTTCGATCCTGAATACCGCGCTGGCGCTCGAATACCAGGCAATAGCCGCCTATCAGGTGGGCGCGCAAAGCGGCTTGCTCCAAAAGCCGGTGCTGGACGTGGCGGTCAAATTCCAGGGGCAGCATAAGGCGCATGCGCAGGCGCTCGCCGGGTTGATCCACAAGATGGGCGGGTCACCGGTGGAAGCCATGAAAGTTGCCGACTATCATTTCCCAGTGGAAAAACTCAAGACGCAGGCCGATGTGCTGCAGTTCGCCGCGGGCCTGGAGAAGGGCGCCGCCAGCGCGTATTTGGGCGCCGTTCCGGTTTTCCACGACAAGGACTTGTCCAAGGCGGCCGCCAGCATTCTGGGCGACGAAACCATGCATTGGGCGATCCTGCTTAATGCGTTGGGCCAGGATCCGGTGCCGGCCGCCTTCATCGGCTGAGTCGGTTATCTGGCGAGGACGGACCGGGCGTGCGCCGGCAGATCGGTGCGCACGCCCGGCTGCCATGCGTTTTAACCTGTGTTGCGCAGGCCGGCGGCAATGCCGTTGATGGTCAGGTGGATGCCGCGTCGCACGCGCTCGTCGCTGGTGCCCGAGCGATGCCTCCGCAGCAGTTCGACCTGCAGGTGATTGAGCGGGTCCAGGTACGGGAAACGATTCTTGATCGAGCGTGCCAGCAGCGGATTGTCGGCCAGCCGTTGCGCCTGTCCGGTAATCAGCGACAGCGCGTGCGCAGTGCTTTCCCATTCGTGCACGATCCGGCTGAAAACCATGGTGCGCAATTCGGTATCCGGTACGAGCTCGGCGTAACGGGAGGCGACCGCCAGGTCAGTCTTGGCCAGCACCATGTCCATATTGGACAACAGGTTGGCGAAGAACGGCCAGCGCTTGTACATCTGCTGCAATACGGACAGGCGCCTGGCGCGTTCGGATTCATCCTTGCCGGCATCCAGGTAAGCTTGCACGGCGCTGCCGAAGCCAAACCAGCCGGTCAGCAGCAAGCGGCACTGGCCCCACGAGAAACCCCACGGAATCGCACGCAGGTCTTCGATGCGACGATGGTTCGGATCGTTGAATTTGCGCGAGGCCGGGCGTGAGCCGATATTGAGCTCGGCAATCTCGGCGATCGGCGTAGCAGCGAAAAAATAATCCTTGAAGCCGGGTGTTTCGTAGACCAGCGCGCGGTAAGCCGCGAATGCCTCGTCGGACAAGGTCTGCATGACTTTTTCGAAGGTGGCCAGTCGCGCCGGCTGATTTCGGTTGGGCAGCAGCGTGGCTTCGAGCGTGGCCGCGACGATGGTCTCGAGATTGCGCCGGCCGATTTCCGGGTTGGCGAACTTGCTGGCGATGACCTCGCCTTGCTCGGTCAGCCGGATGTGGCCGTTGACGGTACCCGGCGGCTGGGCCAGGATGGCTTGATAGGTCGGGCCGCCGCCGCGTCCGACCGTGCCGCCGCGGCCATGGAACAGCCGCAGGCGAATGTGCTTCTCGCGGAACAGGTTCACGAGCGCCAGCTCGGCCTTGTAGAGCTCCCAATTCGACGTCAGGAAGCCGCCGTCCTTGTTGCTGTCGGAGTAACCGAGCATCACCTCCTGTTCGCCGCCCTGGTGCGCGACGATGGCCGAAAAGCCCGGCAACTCGAGCAAGGCGCGCATGATGTCGGCGGCATTGCGCAAGTCGGCGATGGTCTCGAACAGCGGGATCACCATCAGATCCATCGCAGCCGGATGCGTGGTGCTGCCGAGTTGTCCATGCCACAGCCCGGTTTCCTTTTGCAGCAGCATGACTTCCATCAAATCGCTGACTGTCTCGGTATGCGAAATGATGTAATTGCGCACGGCCCGCCCGCCAAACCGGGTGCGAATCTCTCGTGCGGCCTCGAATACCGCCAGCTCGCCACGCGTCCGCTGCGAATATTCGATATACGGAGAGAAGAGCGGGCGCGGTTGTTCGAGCTCGCGCAGCAGCAGGGCAAGTTTATCGGCCTCGGACAGGTTGGCGTAATCTTTCTCTACGCCGGCCTTGGCCAGTAACTCGGCAATGACGGCCTCATGCACGTCGGAACTCTGGCGCAGATCTATGCTTGCCAGGTGAAAGCCGAACACCTCGACCGCCCGTACCAACGGCCCCAGGCGCGGCGCGATGAGCGCGGTGCCATGCTGACTGGTCAAGGACGCCACGATGGTCTGCAAATCGCTGGCGAATTCTCGCGCGTCGGCATAGGCCGGCGCCGGGCCGACTGCCACGCGCGGCGTCTGGTAGCCGAGCAGCTCGTGGGCCGTCGCGGCCAGGCGTGCGTAGATGCCGATGAGCGCACGCCGATATGGCTCGTCGGCGCGATGCGGCGAATCGTCCGGCGAGCGCTCGGCCAGCATTTTGAGCGCATCGCTGGCGCCGGCCAGCAAATTCGATACCGACAGTTCGGCGCCCAGCGCGTGAACCTGGTCCAGGTAGTAATTGAAAATTTCAGTGGCCTGCCGCGTGATCGCCAATTGCAGGGTCGGAGCGGTCACGTTCGGGTTGCCATCCCGGTCTCCACCGATCCAGCTGCCCATTTGCAGGAACGGCGCCAGGGTGGAGGCCGGGATATCGGGGGCCGACTGCTTGAGCAGTTCCTCGACATCGCCGTACAGCGCCGGGATTTCGCTCAGGAAAGTCGTGCGGTAGTAAGAGAGCGCGTTTTCGATTTCGTCGGCCACGGTCAGGCGCGCGCCGCGCAGCATGCGGGTTTGCCACAGCGAGGTGACCTTGGCGCGCATCAGGCTGAGATGGTGAGAGCGTTCGCGCGTGGTGAGTGGCTGATCGAGCTCCGCCAGCAGCCGTGCGATATCGCGCTCCGCATCGAGAATGCTCTTGCGCTGCACCTCGGTCGGGTGCGCGGTCAGGACCGGGACGATCAGGGCGCTGGCAAAAAACGCCTGCAGCGCCTGATTGCCGCCGGGCTGGCTGGCACTCCAGGTGGCCAGCGCGTGCGCGAGGCTGCCGGCTTGCGGACGAGAACCCGCAAGTGCGTGGACGCGGCGGCGCCGGTTGTGATGGCGGTCCTCGGCAATGTTGGCCAGGTGCGAAAAATAGCTGAAGGCACGCACCACCGCCATGGTTTGCTCGGGCGTCAGGCCATTGAGAATCGCGTCGAGCGCCTCGGCGGCCGCTCGGTCGTCCTCGCGATGAAAGCGCACGGCCTTCTGGCGGATTCTCTCGACCAGCTCGAAGATCGCGTCGCCCTGTTGTTCGCGCAGCACATCGCCTAGCAGGCGTCCCAATAAGCGAATGTCTTCCTTGAGCGGGGCGTCCTTGTCTTCGCGTGTGCGCCGCGTCGCGCGCTGTTTCGTGTCTCCTGCCGGTGCGCTGCTGTCCATGCTGTTTCCTTGGTGATGCGTGATACCATTTTCTCTTATAAGAAATTGCAGAACGATTTTGACCGTTCGGCGCCGCGCCCCCAAATTGCCGGCGCCCAAGGCGCCCGGCCCGTCACGAGTGCGGCCCGATCGAGCAACAACTTCCTGATACCCACGCGATGTCGATGAATTTTCCCGCTGCCCCTCAAACCCTTGTGATTGCCTCACGCGAAAGCCGCCTGGCGATGTGGCAAGCCGAGCACGTACGTTCCACGCTGCAAAAATTATATCCGGATTGTGAAATCACAATTCTCGGCATGACTACCCGTGGCGACCAGATCCTCGATCGAACGCTGGCCAAGGTCGGCGGCAAGGGGCTTTTCGTCAAGGAGCTCGAAGTCGCATTGCAGGACGGGCGGGCGGATCTGGCGGTGCATTCGCTCAAGGATGTGCCGATGCAGCTGCCTGAGGGGTTTTGCCTGGGCGCGATTCTTGCGCGCGAGGATCCGTACGATGCGCTGGTCTCGCCGCGCTATGCGGCGTTGGCCGAATTGCCGCCCGGCGCAGTGGTCGGCACCTCTAGCCTGCGCCGCGAGATGAGCCTGCGTGTGCGTTTCCCGCATTTGCAGGTCAAGCCCTTGCGCGGCAATCTGGATACTCGCCTGGGCAAGCTCGATCGCGGCGACTATGACGCCATCATTCTTGCCGCAGCCGGGCTCAAGCGGCTCGGACTGGCCGAGCGGATTCGCGCGATACTGCCACCGGAAGACAGCCTGCCGGCGGCCGGGCAGGGCGCGCTGGGCATCGAAATCCGCAGCGACCGGCTCGCGCTACAGCAGTGGCTTGCACCGTTGCACGACGAGCCAACCGCGCTGGCGGTCAGTGCCGAGCGGGCCGTGTCGCGCGCGCTCGGCGGCAGTTGCCAAATTCCGCTCGCGGCGTTTGCCTGCCGCGACAACGGGCAGTCGCTGCATTTGCGCGCTTTCGTGGCTGCCATCGATGGCAGCAGAACGCTGCAGGCTGAGGCCATTGCGCCCGTATTGGCTGTCGCGGATGCCGAAGCGCTCGGCCAGCGTGTCGCGCAGCGCCTGATCGACGATGGCGCGCTGGCGCTGGTGCAGCAAGCCGGCGGCGCGATGTGAGCACGGCGCCGATACGCCCGCCGCCCGGTGCGCACAGCCCCGTGGCGGTGCTCACGCGTCCGGCCGGGCAGTCGGCATGGCTGGCTGGGCAATTGGCTGAATACGGCATCGAGCCGCTCGAATTCCCGCTTCTCGAGATTCTGCCGGTGCCCGACGATATGCCGCTGCGCGCCGCGCTGGCCAATCTGCCGCATTACGCATTGGTTTGCTTCGTGTCGCCCAATGCAGTGCGGCACGCCCTCGAGAAGCTGCCATGCCCGTGGCCGGGGCACGTGGCTGCGGCCGTCGTCGGCCCGGGAAGCGCTGGTGCATTGGCCGATTTCGGTATCGCCGCGCCCGATGTAGAGGTGTTCCAGCCGCCAGCGGGGCCGAACGCGCGGTTCGATTCGGACACGCTGCTCACGGTTTTGCCGCTCGCGCGATTCGCTGGACGGCGCGTGTTGCTGGTGCGCGGCGACGGCGGTCGCGATTTGCTGCTCGACCGGCTGCGTGAGGCGGGAGCCCTGGTCGACGTCGTCAGTGCCTATGTCAGGCGATGCCCAACGCCGCCCGGCACCCTCTGGCGCGCGCTCGACACGCGGCTTGCCAGCGGCCGTCCAATCTCGCTTACGCTGACCAGCTCCGAGGCTGTGGGCAATCTGGACGCGTTGACCCGAGCGCATTTCGACGCAGCCGAACGGGTCCGACTGCATCGGGCCGATTGCTTCACGTCGCACGAGCGCATCGCAAAAACCGCACGGGCCGCCGGGTTTGGTAGGATTACGCTGTGCGGCGCCGGCGATCGCAATCTTCTGCAGGCGCTAAAATCGTGGGCGAACCCCTACCTTGCAAAGCATGCCGACCGATAATCAAGCTTCCAATCCGACCCAGGCCGCGCCTGCCGCCGCCCCTTCATCTCCGTCCTTCGACGCTCCGGCGCCCAGGCGGCGCGGCGCCGCCATGCTGCCATGGCTGCTGCTCGTGCTGGTCGCCGCGGGTGCGGCGCTCGGCGGATGGTCGCTCAATCAGAAGATCGGTCGGGTCGAACAGGCGATGTCCAAGCGCCAGCAAGTTGCCGATTCGGATATCTTGCAGGCCAAACTAAAAACGGAGCAGGCGCTCGACACGCTGCGCGACGTGCAGAGCCGGTTGACCGCGCTCGACACCCGGGTGGCCAATGACAGTGGCCAGCAGGCCGCGCTGCAGCAGCTCTACCAGGATCTGTCGCGCAATCGCGATGCGTGGGTGCTGGCCGAAACCGAGCAGATCGTCTCGAGCGCGAATCAGCAACTGCAGCTCACGGGCGATGTGCATGGCGCGTTGCTGGCGCTCGAGGGGGCCGATGCGCGCCTGGCCGGCACCGGCACCTCGCTGGCCACTGTGCGCGCGGCGCTCGAGAAAGACATCGCACGCCTGAAGACGGTCCCTGCGCAGGACATTCCCCAACTGGCCGGCAAGCTCGACCAGGCCATTGCGCAAATCGACAGCCTGCCGCTGCAGGCCGAATACGTCGCGCCGGCCGGCAACGCCGGGCCGGCTCAGGCGCCGGCCGCGACATTGAGCCAGTGGCGGCAATGGTGGCATCAACTGGTCGACCAATTGGGCGCCAGCCTCAAACAATTGATTCAAGTGCGTCGTCTCGACCAGCCCGACGAGATGCTGGTCTCGCCGTCGCAGGGCGCCTGGCTGCGCGCCAACCTCAAATTGCGCTTGCTCAATGCCCGCCTTGCATTGCTGGCGCGAGACCAGAAAGACTTGCATGCCAACTTGCGCGTGGCGCAAACTGCGCTGAGTAAATATTTCGATGTGAAGTCGCAGCGCACGCAAGCCGTGCAGGCCCTGCTTACGCAGGTCGATAGCGGGGCCAATGCGGTCGAATTGCCGACCTTGGCGGGCAGCCTGAGTGCCATCGCCCAAGTCAAAGTCAAGAACTGAGCGGGAGCGGCATGCGAGGACTGTTCTGGTTAATCATCTTATTTGCCGTCGCGGCGGGCGTCGCGATCCTGGCGACGTTCAATCACGGCCAGGTGGTGCTGCTGATGCCGCCGTACCGCGTCGATGTTTCGCTCAACCTGTTCGTGTTGGCGCTGGCGCTGCTTTTCCTGGCGCTATACGTGGTGATCCGTCTGCTGCGCAATCTTTGGAAAATGCCCGGCCGTGTAGCCGCGTATCGCGATCGCCAGCGCAGTCGCAAAGCCAATATCGCCTTGCGCAACGCGATGGCGTATCTTTTCGCCGGCCGTTTCACGCGAGCTGAAAAAGCCGCGCGCGAGGCTGCCGCGCAGCAGGATAATCGCGGCGTTGCTTCGCTCATCGGCGCTCGGGCAGCGCATCGGATGCGCGAATTCGAGCGCCGCGACACCTGGCTGGCCGATGCCCAGGGAGCTGATCTCGAAGAGGCGCGCCTGCTGTCGACCGCGGAATTGCGGGTCGATGCGCGCGATGCCGAGGGAGCTTTGCAAGCCCTGGCGGAAATGCGCTCGCAAGGCGCGCGGCGCATCCCGGCCCAACTGGTGGCGCTACGCGCGCATCAGCATCTCAAGCATTGGAAGGAAGTGCTCGCGCTGCTCAAGGTCCTCGACAAGCGCGAGGCCCTGCATCCGGCGCTGGCGGCCAAGCTGAAGCAGACCGCCAGCGAGGGATTGTTGCGCGATCATCGCCATGATGCCGACGCGTTGCTGGCCTGCTGGAAAGGATTGCCGGTCGAGGCCCGCCAGTCGTCTCGCACTGCCGACCTGGCCGCTGAACTGCTGATCGGGCTGGATCGTTCGCGCGAGGCGCGCGAGGTCGTCGAGGCGGCGCTGGCCGAGCATTGGGATGCGCGCCTGCTGCGGCGTTATGCCGATTGCGCGGGCAGCGATGCATTGCCGCTGATCCAGCAGGCCGAGCAGTGGCGGGATCGTCATCCGAACGACCCGGACCTGCTTTTTGCGCTGGGCAAACTGTGCCAGCACCAGCGCCTGTGGGGCAAGGCCCAGACATTTCTGGAAGCGGGCCTGCGCCACGCGCAAGACGACGCATTGCGTGCCAGATTACACCTGGCGTTGGCGCAGTTGTTCGAAGGACTCGAGCAGAACGAGGCAGCGGCTCGCCACTATCGGGCCGCCGCGCAGGCATAGCTCTGGAGGCGCAGGCGCGATCCGCGCCTTGCTGTACGCATCAAAGACAAAGACAAGAGGCCGGGCAATTCAGTTTGCCCGGCCTCTTCATTCAATCTTCGTGGGCGGCGGACCAAACTCGTGGCGCCGCCGCGCGCTCAACGCTTATTTGTCGACCAGACGCGCCGGCATTGAAAGAACCAGCAGGGCGCCCAACACCATGAACGCCGCCAGCACATAGATGCCGCTGTTGGTACTGTGCGTCGTATCCTTGAGGAAGCCGACCAGGTAGGGGCCGAAGAAGCCGGCCAGGTTGCCCAGCGAATTGATCATGGCGATCCCGGCGGCGGCTGCGGTGCCTCCCAGGATAGCCGTCGGCAGGCTCCAGAACAGCGGCAGCACGGCCATGATGCCCATCGTGGCGAAGGTCAGCGCGAGCATCGCCAGTTGGGTGTTGTGGCTCCAGACGGTGCTGAGGAACAGGCCGGCGGCAGCGATGAGCGCAGGGATCGCCACGTGCCAGCGACGCTCGCGCTTGACGTCCGAACGCCAGCCGATCACGAGCATGGCAATCACCGCGAATCCGAACGGAATCGCCGTCAGCAGGCCGATCGTCAGCGGATCCTTGACCCCGGTGCTCTTGATGATCGTCGGCAGCCAGAAACTGACGCCATACAGGCCGATCACGAATGAGAAATAGATCAGGCTCATGACCCAGAGGCGCGCGTTGCCGAACACTCGTGAGAGCGGCAGGTCGTGCTTGCCGATCGCATCGGTGTCGATGTTGCGCACCAGCAGCGCCTTTTCCTCATCGCTGAGCCACTTGGCCGACTGAATCCGGTCGTCCAGATAGAAGAACACCACCACGCCGATCACCACCGACGGTAGCGCCTCGAGCAGGAACAGCCATTGCCAGCCGGCCAATCCGTACAGGCCACTGACATCCTTCAGGATCCAGCCGGAGAGCGGGCCGCCGACGAAGCCTGACAACGCCACGGCGGTCATGAACCAGGCAGTCATGCGGCCGCGCCGGGCGGACGGATACCAGTAAGTCAGGTACAGGATGATGCCCGGAAAGAAGCCCGCCTCGGCCAAGCCGAGCAGAAAGCGCATCACGTAGAACGTCTCGGGGGTGGTCACGAACATCGTGGCGCCCGAGACGATCCCCCAGGTGACCATGATGCGAGCGATCCAGACGCGCGCGCCGACCTTGTGCAGAATAATGTTGCTGGGGACTTCGAACAGGAAATAGCCGAAAAAGAAAATGCCTGCGCCCAGGCCGTAGATCGTCTCGCTGAACTTCAGGTCGTTGACCATCTGCAGTTTCGCGAAACCGACGTTGACGCGATCCAGGTATGACACCACGTAACAAATCAGCAACAGCGGTATCAGCCGCCAGCCTACCTTGCGGTAGGTTGCCACTTCGAATGCCGAAGGTTTGCCGCTTGTGGCGGCGTCCGGCTGTGATGTGACGGATTCCATCTGACCTCCTCGTTGGATGAACGTTTGTCAAATACGCGCCGAGTTTTGTGATTTTGCGAGCCGGGGCGCGTGACCGGCGAAAAGGTGCGTCTTAAATGCAGCGGCCGCCGTCGACTTCCAGGCAAACACCGGTGATGAATTCCGCCTCGTCCGAGGCCAGGTACAGACAGGCGTTGGCGACGTCCTGCGGCTTCGAAAAACGGCCCAGCGGAATGCCGGCAAGGAACTTCTTGCGATTCTCGGGCGTGTCGGGCATGCCCATGAATTCGGTCATCAAACCGGTTTCGCCGATCACCGGGTTGACGCAGTTCACACGGATCTGGTCGGGTCCCAATTCCGCGGCCATCGCCTTGCTGGCGATGATGACCGCGCCCTTGCTGCCGTTGTACCAGACCAGGCCGGGGCGCGGCCGCACGCCGGCGGTGGAGGCGACATTGATGATGCAGCCCCCGCCCTGCTGGCGAAAGTACGGCACCATGTGCTGCGCGCTCCAGAAAATGCTTTTGACGTTGACCGCGTAGACGCGGTCGAACTCCGCTTCGGTGATCTCGAGCAGCGGCTTGTTGCGATGTGTGGTGCCGGCATTGTTGACGACGATGTCGAGCCGGCTGAAATGGCTTAGCGCGGCGTCGAGCAATCCCCGGGTGTCGGCGCTTTGCGAGACGTCGCCATGGACGAAGACCGCCTTGCCGCCGGCCGCGTTGATGGCGTCGGCCACGCGTTGCCCGCCTTCCCGGTTGAGGTCGTTGACGATTATGTTGGCGCCCTCGCGCGCGAAGGTCGCGGCGATACCCTCACCGAACCCGGATCCGGCGCCGGTGACGATGGCCGTCTTGCCTGCTAAACGCATAGTTGTCTCCTTGTTGTGATGGTTGGATGATGCGCTGCCAGCCGCTGCTCACGGCACGTCAATCATGGCGGATGGCAATCGTTTTGAGGGTGGTGAACCCGTAGAGCGCCTCGAAACCCTTCTCGCGGCCGTGCCCCGAGTGTTTGACGCCGCCGAATGGCAATTCGACGCCGCCGCCGGCGCCGTAATTATTGATGAACACCTGGCCCGAGCGCAGGCGCCGCGCCAGCCGCAGCTGACGCGCGCCGTCGCGCGTCCAGATACCGGCAACCAGCCCGAACGGCGTGCCATTGGCCAATTGCAGGGCGTCGGCTTCGTGCTCGAACGGCATCGCGGCGAGCACCGGGCCGAATACCTCCTCGCGCGCCAGGCGGTGGGAGGCGGGCACGTCGCGCAACAGCGTGGGCGCCTGATAGAAGCCAGCCTCGGGTGCCTCGGCCACGACCTGACCGTGCGCGAGCATGGCGATGCCATCGTGCTGGGCGTCCGAGAGAAAATCCCAGACGCGTTGCTGCTGCCTGGCGCTGATCAACGGCCCGCAATCGAGATCCAGCATCGCCGGGCCGACCCGCAGTGCCTCGAATGCCTGGCCCAGCCGGTCCAGCAGGGGCTCGTAGGCGCTGCGTTCGACCAGCAGCCGGCTGCCAGCCGAGCAGGTCTGGCCGGCGTTTTGCACGATCGCGTTGACGACTACCGGCAGTACCGCGTCCATGTCGGCGTCGGCAAACACGATCTGAGGCGATTTGCCGCCCAGCTCCAGCGTGACCGGGACATGGTTCTCCGCGGCCATTTGCGTGACCAGCTTGCCGGTTTGCGGCGAGCCGGTAAATGAAATGTGGTCGATGCCGGGGTGCCGGGCGAGCGCCGCGCCCGCTTCATGACCATAGCCGGTGACGATGTTCAGCGCCCCGTCGGGCAAACCGGCCTGCCGCGCCAGTTCGGCGAGCTTGAGCAGCGACAGGCAGGCGTCTTCGGCGGGTTTGACCACGCATGCGTTGCCGGCGGCAAGCGCCGCGCCGACGCTGCGTCCGAAGATCTGCAGCGGGTAATTCCAGGGAATGATGTGGCCGGTCACGCCGTGCGGCTCGCGCACGGTAAGCACCGTATAGCCGGTCTGATAGGGGATTGTCTGGCCGTGCAGCTTGTCGGCGGCGCCCGCGTAGAACTCGAAATAGCGCACCACTGCCGCGGCGTCTGCGCGTGCCTGCTTGAGCGGCTTGCCGGTGTCGCGCGCTTCAATGTGGGCCAGCGCTTCTTGCTGTTCGGCCAGCAACGCCGCGAGCCGGAACAGGACGCGGCCTCGTTCGGCCGCGCTGCTGTTTCCCCAGGCCGTCTCGCAGGCCGCCCGGGCGGCCTGCACTGCCGCATCGATGTCGGCGGCGCTACCGCGGGCCAGCACGGAAAAGGGCTGGCCGTCGGACGGGTCGAGTACCGGGATCGTCTGCTCCAGTGCCGGCGCGACCCACCGGTTGCCGATGAAATGATGAGCTTCCTGCATTGTCACCTCGCAGTGAAAATAGGTTCACATCTTCATTAACAGCAACAGTGTAGCCTGATGTGCGCGGCAATGGCGCATCGGCCGCAAGCGGCGGTCCGTGCGCCTGCCGCAACGGTCCGATAACGCAAAACCGCTATAATCTCCGGCTGAGAGGGCAGCGCGCCCCGACACTTCCCATCACTTCGCAAGAGAGTCGATCATGAGCTTCAACAACGTGCCGCCCGGCAAGGATATTCCGAACGATTTCAATGTCATCATCGAGATCGCAGCGCAAAGCGATCCGGTGAAATATGAGGCTGACAAGGAAACCGGCATGCTCGTGGTCGACCGTTTCATCGGCACCGGCATGCGCTATCCGGCCAATTACGGCTTCATCCCGCAAACGCTGTCCGGCGACGGCGATCCGGTCGACGCGCTGGTTATCACGCCATTCCCGCTGCTGGCCGGCGCGCTGGTGCGTTGCCGGGCCGTGGGCATGCTGAAAATGACCGATGAATCCGGCCAGGACGCCAAGCTGGTCGTGGTGCCGGTGGACAAGGTCTGCCCGATGACGGCGCACATCAAGTCGCTCGACGACGTGCCGCAAAACCTGAAAGACCAGATCAAGCATTTCTTCGAGCATTACAAGGCGCTGGAAAAGGGCAAATGGGTCAAGGTGGAGGGTTGGGCCGGCATTGACGAAGCCCACAAGGAAATCACCGACGGCGTGGCGAATTACAAAAAATAAGCGCACTCGCCCGAATGGCAACAAAAAACCTCCGGTTCACGGAGGTTTTTTTTCGCCCGGATATGCACGAGGCGCTACAGGCGTTGTGCGATGAGTTCGACCCAGTGCCGCACCGGCGTCGAAGTGCCGCTTTGCAGATGGCACAGGCACCCGATATTGGCCGAGACGATTTCCTCGGCCTGGGTCGCGTGAAGACTGGCGAGCTTCTGGTCGCGCAACTGCTTGGATAACGCTGGCTGCAAGATCGAATAGGTCCCTGCCGAGCCGCAGCACAGGTGACTGTCGGCCGGCAGCGCAACATCGATGCCGAGTCCGCGCAGCAGCGCCTCGACCTTGCCGCGTATTTGCTGGCCGTGCTGCAGCGTGCATGGAGAGTGAAACGCCACGCGTGGCGCGTCGGCGCGGCCGGCCAGGGTGATCAGCTGATCGGTGAAATCCGGCAGGATCTCTGCAAGATCGCGCGTCAGCGCGGAGATGCGTTGCGCCTTGCTCGCATAGGCCGGGTCGTTGCGCAGCAAGTGGCCATATTCCTTGACGGTGGCCCCGCACCCGGAGGCGTTCATGACGATGGCCTCGGCCCCGCTCTCGACGTGCGGCCACCAGGCGTCGATATTGCGGCGCACGTCGTCCAGACCGTCGGCCTCGAGACCCAGATGCAGGCGGATCGCGCCACAGCAACCGGCTTCGCCGGCCACCACGGTTTCGATGCCGAGCGCGTCGAGCACGCGCGCGGTAGCAGTGTTGACCGATGGCATCATGGCCGGCTGCACGCAGCCGGCGAGCATCAGCATCTTGCGCGCGTGCGTGCGAGTCGGCCAGGCGCCGACGTCGTGACGCGGCGGAATCTTATGACGCAAGGCGGCCGGCAGCGCCAGCCGCACGCGCCGCCCGACTTCGAACAAGGCGCCGAAGAGTCTGCGATTGGGCACGACATTGGCCAATACGTAGCGCATGGCGCGCTCGCCCAGCGGCCGCTGCACCTGGCGGTCGACGTAGCGGCGCCCGATGTCGACCAGTCGCCCGTACTGCACGCCCGACGGACACGTCGACTCGCAGTTGCGACAGGTCAGGCAACGGTCCAGGTGGGTTTGCGTCAGACGCGATACCGGAGCGCCTTCGGCCATTTGCTTGATCAGGTAAATACGTCCGCGCGGCCCATCGAGTTCGTCGCCCAGCAACTGATAGGTTGGGCAGGTGGCGGTACAAAAACCGCAATGCACGCATTTGCGCAGAATGGCGTCTGCCTCTTCGCCGTCGGGCGTGTCGCGCAGAAAATCAGCGAGGTTGGTCTGCATCTTGGACTCAGAAGTCGGGGTAAAGCCGACCCGGGTTGAAAATCCCAGCCGGATCGAAGGCCTCTTTGAGGCGCCGGTGAATGCCCATCAATGGCGCGGGCAGCGTCGTGAACACCGCTGGCGCATTGGGCTGGTCGCGCGGGCCGCGAAAGCAGGTCGCATGACCGCCCACTTGACGCGCGGCCGAGCGTATCGCTTCAGTCTCGCCGCCGATGTGCCAGCGCTGCGCACCGCTCCACTCGATCAACTGCGGGCCGGGCAGCGTCAGCGCGGGGGCGACGCTCGGCACGCTGAGTCGCCACAGCGGCCTGGCATCGGCACGCGCCGCGAAAAAGGGCGCGGTTTGCTCGCGCAGCGCCGCCCACCAGCGCTCGGCTTCGCCCGCTTCGAGCGGCGTGCCGCCCAGCGTTGCGCGGGCGGCTTCGACGGCTGCTTGCGCGCCGGACAGGCGCAGCGTCAGTTGTCCGTCTTGCCATGCGCTGGCGCTGACCGGCAGCGGGCGCGCGGCCCATTCGTTGAGTTGATGCAGGGCCGCTTGCTGATCCAATTCGAACTGCAGCGTGAGCTCACTGGTGGGGCGCGGCAGCACTTTGATCGACACCGTCAGCAACAAGCCGAGGGTGCCCAGCGCGCCGGCCATGAGTCGTGCGGCGTCATAGCCGGCCACATTCTTCATGACTTCGCCGCCAAACTGCAGCACCTCGCCGCGTCCGTTCATCAGCGCCACACCCAGCACGAAATCGCGGGGCGCGCCAGTATAGGGACGGCGCGGCCCGGCGAGTCCGGCGGCAATGCAGCCGCCGAAAGTCGCCTGCTCGCCGAAATGGGGCGGCTCGAATGGCAGCATTTGATTTTTTTCAGCCAGTGCCGCCTCGATCTCGCGCAGCGGCGTGCCGCAGCGCGCGGTGATGACGAGTTCGGCCGGATCGTAAGCGACGATGCCGCGATACCCGCTGACATCGAGCACCTCGCCGCGCGGCGTCTCGCCATACCAATCCTTGGTCCCGCCGCCGCGCAGTCGCAGCGGCATGCGCTTGGCACTGGCATCGAGAATGCGGGCGCGAAATTCGGCCAGCAGGGCATCGCTGGCCGCCTCGGCGGGCGACGCCGGCGTGGATGCAGTGGTGTTATCGGTCACAGACATCAGAATCTCGGAATATCGGGATGAGGCAGTTGTCCGCCGCGCACATGCAATTTGCCGTATTCGGCGCAGCGCGCGCGCGTGGGAATCGCCTTATCCGGGTTCAGCAGACGATCGGGATCGAAGGCGTGCTTGATGGCGAAAAAGGTGTCGCGCTCCTCTGGCGAGAACTGCACGCACATCGAATTGATCTTCTCGATACCGACGCCATGCTCGCCGGTGACTGTGCCGCCAAGTTCGACGCACGCCTCGAGAATGTCGGCGCCGAAGGTTTCGGCGCGGTGCCATTCGTCAGGATCGTTGCCGTTGAACAGAATCAGCGGATGCATATTGCCGTCGCCGGCGTGAAACACGTTCAGGCAGCGCAATCCGTATTGCTGCTCCATCTGTTCGATGCGCGTGAGCAGCTTGCCGATGCGGCGGCGCGGAATCGTGCCGTCCATACAATAATAGTCGGGCGAGACGCGGCCGGCGGCGGGAAAGGCGTTTTTCCGCCCGGACCAGAACCGCAAGCGCTCGTTTTCGTTTTTCGAGACCTGAATGCGCGTGGCGCCGCACGACGACAGCACGGCGCTCATGCGGGCGATCTCTTCCTGCACTTCTTCAGGCGTGCCGTCCGATTCGCACAGCAGGATCGCCGCCGCCTCCAGGTCGTAGCCGGCATGGACAAAGTCTTCGACCGCCCGCGTGGCGCCGCGATCCATCATTTCGAGTCCGGCCGGAATGATGCCGGCGGCGACGATGGCGGCGACCGCATCGCCGCCTTTTTCGACATTGTCGAAACTGGCCATGATGACCTGCGCGGCTTGCGGTTTCGGGATCAGCCGGACGGTGACTTCGGTGACCACGGCGAACATGCCCTCGCTGCCGATCATGACCGCGAGCAGATCGAGGCCGGGCGAGTCGAGCGCCAGCGAACCGAATTCGACCACCTCGCCGGTCATTGTCAGTGCTCGCACGCGCAGCACGTTATGCACCGTCAGGCCATATTTGAGGCAATGCACGCCGCCCGAATTTTCCGCCACGTTGCCACCAATGGTGCAGGCGATTTGCGACGACGGGTCGGGCGCGTAATACAGTCCGTAAGGTGCGGCGGCCTCTGAAATATGCAGATTGCGCACGCCGGGCTGGAGTGTGGCGGTACGAGCGTAGGGATCGATATTGAGAATTTTCTTCAGACGGGCGAGCGATAGTACGATGCCGTCGGTGATCGGCATCGCGCCGCCGGACAAGCCGGTGCCGGCGCCGCGCGGAACCACCGGCACGCCATGCTGATGGCACAGCCGCAAGACCTCGGCCGCCTGCGCTTCGTTTTCGGGCTGCACGACCGCGAGCGGCAGGTTGCGGTAGGCGGCCAGGCCGTCGCACTCATAGGGGGTGATGTCCTCGCGCCGGGTCAGCACGCGGCAACCGGGCTCAAGCCGCGTCAGCGCGGCGAGAAATGCCTGCCGGTCGGGCGCGTCAGGCGCTTCGGCCAGGGCGGCGGGCTCGGAAAGATTCATGGCTTCCCTCGATGGGCTCAGTGCAACGCTGCAGGCCGCGGCGGGGCGGTGGCAGCATGCGTTATGGATTTTTGGTCTACTGGTCGACCAGTAGACCAGTCATTGAATTCTAGCGCAATGCAGCAGCATGCTGGGGTGGTAATAACCCTGATGAGCTTGCCGCGCTGGTCATCGCATCACGATATCCGGTATCGTTAGAGCTTTTCCGCTTTTTGCCGCATCAGCCATGTCGTTCGCCCCCGTTACACCTCCGCCGCGCTACCGCCTCTCCGACGCGGTCTATGACCAATTGGAAAAAATGATTGCCGAAGGCACCCTGGAATCGGGGGAGACGCTGCCATCGGAGCGAGATCTGGCTCAGCAACTCGGGGTGTCGCGGCCATCGTTGCGCGAGGCGCTGCTCAAACTTGCCTCGCGCGGCTTGATCAACGAGCGCGCAACTGGCGGTTACGTCGTGGCGAACGCTACCGGACCGATTCTGGCCGAGCCGCTGGCACAATTAATGGCTCGCCAATCCAAGACCGTCAACGACATCTTTGAACTGCGCGAGTGCCTGGAGTCGATGGCGGTGCGATTGGCTGCATTGCGCGCCAACCGTACCGATCTGAAACATCTGGCTGCCGTGATCGACTCGCTGGAGCAGACCTACCGGGAGCCCTCCGGCGCCAGCGCGGCGTCTTCGCTACCCGAGCTCGATGCGCGTTTTCATCTGGAAGTCGCCAGGGCGACCCACAACGTGGTGCTGATCCACACGATGCAGGCGATTTTCAACCTGATTCAGCACTCGATCGAGAAAACCTATGAACACTTCGACGTGCGCGACGTCGATCTTGCGCACTTGGTGGGACAGCACCGCACTATCTACGAGGCGATCGCCGCCCACGATCCGGAAGCCGCGCAGCAGGCCGTGCTCACGCATCTGACTTTCATCAAGAAGAACGTCGCCTGAGGAGCTTGCACCGCTTGGGGCGCGCTCAAATTCGCGCTGTCTTGAACGGACTGTGTTCGTGCAATTCGTTCACATAATGCTCGATACCGCCGCGTTCGCGCTGCAGGAATTGCGCCACGGCATCGGCAAACGCCGGGTGCGCCAACCAATGTGCGGACTGTGTCACGATCGGCAAAAAGCCTCGCCACAGCTTGTGCTCGCCCTGGGCGCCGCCCTCGAACAGCGCGATGCCGCGCTCGATGCACAGTGTCTGCGGCTGGTAATAGGCGGTCTCGAAATGCAGGCATGGAATGGATTCGAGCGCGCCCCAATAGCGGCCATAAACGACTGCCTCGCCGCGTTCGGTGGCCGGTTGATGAACCAGCAGCGACGCACATATCGGTTGCCCCCCGCGCTCGCCGACGATCAGTAGAAGGTTGTCCGGCATTGCCTCGGCCAGTGCCAGAAAGAACGCCAGATTCAAATAAGGCGTCGAATGATGTTCGCGATAGGTATGGCGGTAACAGCGCGTGAAAAAGCGCCAGTCCGCCTCGCTGGCCCGACGGCCGTCGAGATGCCGGAATCTCACGCCGGCTTCGTGTACCTTGCGCCGCTCGGCACGGATGTTTTTGCGCTTTTTCTGCTCCAGCGTGGAAAGAAAGGCGTCGAAGTCACGGTAGCCGTCGTTGCGCCAGTGGAATTGCACACCCTGTCTGACTTCCAGGCCTTGTCCGGCCAGCGCGGCCATGTCGGCGCTGTCGGGAAACAGAATGTGCAGCGAGGACACCTCGCTGTGCTGCGCGGTGTCGAGTAGCGCCCGCACCAGCGCTTGCCTGGCGGACGCATCCCGCGCCAGCAATCGCGTGCCGGAGACGGGCGTGAACGGCACCGCGCACAGCAGCTTGGGGTAGTAGTCGAGACCGTTTCGCGCATAAGCATCGGCCCAGGCCCAGTCGAACACATACTCGCCGTAGGAGTGCTGTTTGACATACAGCGGCACCGCGCCGACCAGCGCATCGCCTTGCCATAGCAGCAGGTGGCTGGATGCCCAGCCGGTGCCGGGGCCGACGCAACCGGACTGCTCCAGCGCGCTGAGAAAGGCGTGGCGCAGAAACGGCGTCGGCTGCGCCTGGGCAGCCAACAGGGTGTCCCACGCTGCAGCGTCGACGGCGGACATGCCGTCGATCACTTGCATGCGATAATTCGAACCATTCTTTGTCATTGACGGGCCAGGAGGTCGACGGGGTGAACCCGGCCGGCATTATCGGCCAGGGCGGCGACGACGCGTCCGGCCGCAGCCAATTGTCCGGGCGATGGGCGCCCCGCCAGATCAGGTATCGGGAATGAAAACCAGAATCGCACTAGCACAACTCAATTGTATCGTCGGTGATTTCGCCGGAAATGCCGCCAGGATTCTTGCTGCCGCCGAGACGGCATTCGCCGGCGGCGCACATCTGCTTCTGACCCCGGAGCTGGCCCTGACGGGATATCCGCCGGAAGACTTGCTGTTGCGCCCTGCGTTTTACGACGCATGCCGCGCCCAACTCGAGCAGCTTACACAGGACTTGCGGCGCTTCCCGGGACTGCGGGTTGTCGTCGGCCATCCTTGGCTGCCGGCCGGGGCCGCGCCGCGCACGAACGATCTTAGCGCAAATGGCGGGATGGCACACGGCGCGGGCTATAACGCGGTCTCTGTGGTGGCTGACGGCGCGGTGCTGGCGACTTACCTCAAGCATGAATTGCCCAACACCGAGGTGTTCGACGAGAAGCGTTACTTTGCGGTGGGACACGAGCCGGTCGTGATCGAGCTCAACGGCTTGCATATCGGGTTGACCATCTGTGAGGACGTCTGGCACCCGGGGCCTGCTGCGCGAGCCAAGGCGGCGGGGGCGCAGGTGTTGCTGGTGCCTAACGGCTCCCCCTATAACCTGGACAAGGAGAACGTCCGGCTCGACGTGACTCGCGCGCGGGTCGCCGAGACCGGTCTGCCGCTCGTGTATGTCAATCTGGTGGGCGGACAGGACGAACTGGTGTTCGATGGCGGTTCGTTCGTGCTTGATGCGGCGGGGCAAGTCGTCGCGCGCATGGCGCAATTCGAGGAGGGCGTGGCGTTTGTCGATTTCGATGGCGTGCGTCCGCTGCCCGCCGACATTGCGCCGACACGCTCGCTCGAGGCCAAGGTCTATGCGGCGCTGACCATCGGCGTGCGCGACTATGTGACCAAGAACGGTTTTCCAGGCGTCATCGTCGGCCTGTCGGGCGGGGTCGACTCAGCGCTGGTGCTGGCACTGGCCTGCGATGCGCTGGGTGCCGACAGGGTGCGCGCGGTAATGATGCCCTCGCGCTACACGGCCGATATCTCCTGGCTCGATGCGCGCGACATGGCGGGGCGACTGGGCGTGCGCTACGACGAGATTCCGATCGCGCCGATGGTCGACGCGTTTGGCGGCGCGCTGGCCGAGGAGTTCAAAGGGCTGCCGGAGGATGCCACCGAGGAAAATATCCAGGCGCGCATCCGCGGCACCCTGCTCATGGCGTTATCGAACAAATATGGCTCGATCGTGCTGACCACCGGCAACAAGAGCGAGATGGCGGTCGGCTACTGCACGCTGTATGGCGACATGGCAGGCGGCTTCGCGGTGATCAAGGACATCGCCAAGACGTTGGTCTACCGCCTGTGCGAGTATCGCAACCAGAGCGAGGACTTCTCGCGACGCGATGTGATTCCCGAACGCATCCTGACCCGCGCACCGTCTGCCGAGCTGCGCGAGAATCAAAAGGATCAGGACAGTTTGCCGCCGTATGACGTACTCGACGCAATCATGCGGATGTATATGGAAGACAATCGCTCGCTGGCCGACATCATCGCGGCTGGCTACAGCGAGGCAGACGTGCGCCGTGTCACGCGGCTGATCAAGATCAACGAGTACAAGCGGCGTCAGGCGCCGGTTGGCATTCGCGTCACGCACCGCGCTTTCGGGCGTGACTGGCGCTACCCGATCACGTCGAAATTTCAGGAATAAGCCGCGTCGCGGCACGGCCAGGTCGGTACAATGCCAACATACGATTCGACCCAGACTCATACTTCATCAACCAGGATAACGAGGCGACAATGAAGCAAATCACAGCCATCATCAAACCCTTCAAGCTCGATGAGGTGCGCGAGGCGCTGGCCGAGGTCGGCGTGGCCGGCCTGACAGTGACCGAAGTCAAGGGCTTTGGTCGCCAGAAGGGGCACACCGAGCTGTATCGCGGCGCCGAATACGTGGTCGATTTTTTGCCGAAGATCAAGATTGAAGTCGTGGTCGGCGCCGACCAGGCCGAGGCAGTCATCGACGCAATTCTGGGCGCCGCCCGCACCGGCAAGATCGGCGACGGGAAGATTTTTGTCACGGACGTCGAGCGGGTGATCCGCATCCGCACCAGCGAAGAAGGCGAAGCGGCGGTTTGAGTTCGGGGCGGGACAACGGCGTGCAGCCAGCTGTCGGCCCTGTCGTTGGATGGGCCGTCGGATCAGCGAGGCGAGCCCGCTTGCAGCAGAACCACCAGCGCGCCCGAGCCGCCGTCTTGCGCGCGTGCCTGACAAAATGCCATGACCTCGTTCTTTTGAGCGAGCCAGATGCGGACCTTGTGCTTGAGCACCGGTTCGCGATTGACGGACCCCAGGCCTTTGCCGTGGATGACACGCACGCAGCGCAGGCCGCGCTTGACGGCTTGGTGCAGAAACTGCGCCAGCGCCTCGCGTGCCTCATCGCGGCGCAACCCATGCAGATCGATCTGAGCCTGTATCACCCAATGCCCGCGGCGCAGCCGCTGCACTACCGTGGTGCTTAGGCCGGGGCGCCGGAACGACAGGGTTTCGTCCGTTTCGAGCAGCGTATCGGCGTCGAATTCATCAGACAGCGATTCCTGCAGCACGGCAGCCTCGTCCTGGCGCGTGTGGCGTGGCAATGGTTCGGGCCGAGGGCGTTCGAGCGGGGCCCGCTCGCCGGCATGCTTGCCAGGCAGTGGTGTGATATCGCCCACGCTGCGGCGAAAAATCTGTGCTTCGGCCGCCTGCTCCCGGCGGCGTTGCTCGGCCAGCTGGCGTTCTTCAGCTTGTGCCCTGGCTTGATCCTGCAGGCGGTCGCGCAAATGAGCCAGTCCGGCCAGATCTAGCCTTGGCGGTTTCTTGCCCATGATGCCTCCATGCGTCGTGCGGGCGCCGTGACGGCACGGCGCCCGCACGCTTTACTCCTGACTTTCCAGGTAACGCTGCGCGTCGAGCGCGGCCATGCAGCCCGTGCCCGCGCTGGTGACGGCCTGGCGATAGACGTGATCCTGCACATCGCCGGCCGCAAACACGCCGCTCACGCTGGTCGCGGTCGCGTTGCCGTCGAGTCCGCCGCGCGTGACGATGTAGCCGTTTCTCATTTCCAGCTGGCCTTCGAAAATGTCCGTGTTGGGCTTATGGCCGATAGCGATGAAAACGCCTTGCAGCGCAATTTCCTCGGCCGCGCCGGTCTTGACATTCTTGATGCGCACGCCGGTGACGCCCGAGTCGTCGCCCTTGACTTCGTCCAGCACGGTATCCCACTTGATCGCCACGCGGCCCTCTTTTTCCTTTTCGAGCAATCGGTCGACCAGGATCGGCTCGGCGCGGAACTTGTCGCGACGATGGATCACCGTGACCTTCCGGGCGATGTTCGACAGGTACAGCGCCTCTTCGACCGCGGTGTTGCCGCCACCGACCACGCAGACGTCCTGCTGCTTATAGAAGAAGCCATCGCAGGTGGCGCAAGCCGATACGCCGCGGCCACTGAACTGCTCCTCCGACGGCAGGCCCAGGTATTGCGCCGAGGCCCCGGTGGCGATGATCAGCGCATCGCAGGTGTATTCACTGGCATCGCCGATCAGGCGCAACGGCCGTTCGTCGAATTTCACCGTGTGAATGTGATCGAACACGATTTCGGTATTGAAGCGCTCGGCATGATCAAGAAACCGCTGCATCAGTTCGGGGCCCTGCACGCCATTGGCGTCGGCCGGCCAGTTCTCGACGTCGGTGGTCGTCATCAATTGCCCGCCTTGCGCGATGCCGGTGATCAATACCGGATTCAGGTTGGCGCGGGCGGCATAGACGGCGGCCGTGTAGCCGGCCGGGCCGGAGCCGAGAATCAGAACTTTTGCGTGCTTGACGTTGGACATGGCGTGTATCGGAGAGAAAGCCCGGCGATACCGGTGTGGCGGCCGGAAAGCCTTCATTATAAGGGGCGCCGTCGTCGCGCGTTGATCGAACCTGCCAATCGGCTCCATAGCGCGGTCCATGCCGATGCCGGTTCCGATACCGGCTTGTAAAACCTGCTTACGCTTTTGTCCGGCCGAGCGGCATTTGTTGTTTACAATGGAGCCCTGGCCCACGCGGCCGCCGGCATGCCGTCTTCGACGCTGCCTTGCGACCGCGGTTTCTACTCACGGATTGATGACGACCAAATCTTCCTATTCCGCCGCCAACGGGGCATCGCTGCCAAATCGCATGTCCCGCCTGCTCAACGAAATGCGTTGGATGGTGCAGGTCGCAGTCATGGCTTTCCTGCTGATGATCCTGCTGACGTACAGCCGTCAGGATCCGGGCTGGACGCACGCCGCCCACGTCGAGCAGATCGCCAACTGGGGCGGCCGGGTCGGTGCCTGGATCGCCGACGTCCTGCTGCTGATGTTCGGATTGTCATCCTATTGGCTGGTCGTGTTTCTGGCGCGCCGGGTGGTGCGCGGGTATCGCCGCATCGCCCAGCACCGGGTGCCGCCGCCATTGCGCGAGCGCCTCTACAACGGTGGGTGGATCGAACTGGTGTCGTTCATCCTGCTGTTGCTCTCGAGCACCGGTATCGAATCGCTTCGACTCTATTCGCTCAAGATGCAGTTGCCGCGCGCGCCGGGCGGTATCGTCGGCGACCTCGTGGGCAGCGGCGTTCAGCATGCCCTCGGCTTCACCGGCGGTACCTTGTGCCTGCTGTTCCTGTTCGCCTGCGGACTGAGCCTGTTTTTCCATTTTTCCTGGCTGAGCGTGGCCGAAAAGGTCGGTATGCTGCTGCTCGACACTGCATCGCTGATTCGTCGCAGGCGTGAAGCCAAGCGCGACCGCAAGCTTGGCGAAGAGGCCGCGATGGCGCGCGAGGGCATGGTCGAGCAGGGGCGCGTGCGCAAGGAAGTGCATGAGCCGGTGCAGATCGTGCCGGCAGTCGTCACAGTGGCGAAATCGGAGCGCGTCGAGAAAGAGAAGCAGGTGCCGCTGTTCCAGGATTTGCCCGATTCGACCCTGCCTCCGCTGGCCTTGCTCGATGCAGCGCCCGTCGCGCAGGAGACCGTTTCGGCCGAAACGCTGGAATTTACCTCGCGACTGATCGAGAAAAAGCTCAAGGACTTCGGTGTCGACGTCAGTGTGGTTGCCGCCTACCCGGGGCCGGTCATCACCCGCTACGAGATCGAGCCGGCTACCGGCGTCAAGGGCAGCCAGATCGTCAATCTGGCCAAAGATTTGGCGCGCTCGCTGTCGCTGGTGTCGATCCGCGTGGTGGAGACCATTCCGGGCAAGAATTTCATGGGGCTGGAGCTGCCCAACCCGCGCCGCCAGACTGTGCGGCTGACTGAAATCCTCGGCTCGGAGGTCTATAACGATTCGGCGTCTCTGCTCACGCTGGCATTCGGCAAGGACATCAGTGGCAAGCCGGTGGTGGCCGACCTGGCCAAGATGCCTCACCTGCTGGTGGCCGGCACGACCGGTTCGGGCAAGTCGGTGGGTATCAATGCAATGATCCTGTCGCTGCTCTACAAGGCGACCGCCGATCAGGTGCGGCTGATTCTGATCGACCCGAAGATGCTCGAAATGAGCATGTACGAAGGGATCCAGCATCTGTTGTGCCCGGTTGTCACCGACATGCGCCAGGCGGGCCACGCGCTGAACTGGACGGTGGCCGAAATGGAGCGCCGCTACAAGTTGATGAGCAAGCTGGGCGTGCGTAACCTGGCCGGTTACAACAACAAGATCGAAGAGGCGGACAAGCGCGAAGAAAAGATTCCCAATCCCTTTTCGCTGACGCCGGACGCGCCGGAGCCGCTCGAAAAATTGCCGTACATCGTCGTGGTGATCGACGAACTGGCCGATTTGATGATGGTGGTCGGCAAGAAGGTCGAAGAGTTGATCGCGCGCATCGCCCAAAAGGCCCGCGCGGCAGGCATCCACCTGATTCTCGCCACGCAGCGGCCGTCGGTCGACGTGATCACCGGCCTGATCAAGGCCAACGTGCCGACGCGGGTGGCCTTTCAGGTGTCGTCGAAAATCGATTCGCGCACCATTCTGGACCAGCAAGGTGCCGAGACGCTGCTCGGCATGGGTGACATGCTGTTCCTGCCGCCGGGCAGCGGCTTGCCGCTGCGCGTGCACGGCGCCTTCGTCGCCGATGACGAGGTGCATCGCGTTGTCGAGCGGCTCAAGGAGCAGGGCGAGCCGAATTACATCGAAGGCATCCTCGAGGGTGGCACCCTCGAGGGCGAAGAGGGCGGCGCGGTGGGCGAGGGCGGAACCGGTGCGGGCGGCGGCGAGTCCGACCCGATGTACGATCAGGCCGTCGCGGTGGTGCTCAAGCATCGCCGCGCTTCGATATCGCTGGTGCAGCGCCACTTGCGCATCGGCTACAACCGGGCTGCCCGGCTACTGGAACAAATGGAACAATCGGGCTTGGTGTCCGCGATGGCCAGCAACGGCAACCGCGAGATACTCGTGCCCAACCGCGAGGGAGAATAAAGGAATGCGTTTTACCAAATATTGGGCCGCGTTGTTTGCCGGCGCGACCTTGATGGCGATGTCGGCCAGCGCGATGGCCGATGGCGTGTCGCAAATCAAGGCGTTCGTGGCGCAGGTGAAAACCGCCCGGGGCGAGTTCGAGCAGCATCAGATCAACCATGACTCGAATGGTGAACCCAAGTCGCGGCAGGAGGCATCGGGCACCTTCGAATTCGCCCGCCCGGGCCGTTTCATCTGGATCTACCAGAAGCCGTACGAACAACTGCTGCAGGCTGACGGCGAAAAGCTCTACGTGTACGACAAAGACCTCAAGCAGGTCACCGAGCGCAAGCTCGACGCGTCGCTTGGCGCGAGCCCCGCGGCGATCCTGTTCGGCAGCGACGATCTCGAGAAGAATTTCGTTCTGAAGGATCTCGGCGCCCGCGACGGCATCGATTGGGTAGCGCTCACGCCCAGGTCGAAGGATACGCAGTTCCAGCGAGTCGCGATCGGGTTCAAGGATGGCAATCTCGCGGCGATGGAGTTGCACGACGCGTTCGGCAACACGACGATGCTGACCTTCAAGAACATCCAGAAAAATCCCCACATCAGTTTGAGCCATTTCAAATTCGTCATGCCCAAAGGGGTCGACGTGATCAAGGGATAAGCGGCGTTCGCCCGGCGTCACTGGCATAATGAGCGAGTGCGCCGCCCTCTCGAACGGCGCACTTGTGCGCCGTTCGCGTTTTTCGCTTCTCGCTTCATGCCCCGCCGCCGGCGAGGCCAAGGTTATGCTCGACTCGCCACTCCAAGCTTCCGTGCCGCTGGCAGAACGCCTGCGGCCGCGCACCATCGACGATGTCATTGGCCAGCGCCACCTGTTGGGCCCGGGCAAGCCGCTGCGCGTCGCCTTCGAATCGGGCCGGCCGCACTCGATGATCCTCTGGGGCCCACCGGGAGTGGGCAAGACCACGCTGGCTCGCCTGATGGCCGATGCATTCCACGCCTACTTCATTGCGCTCTCGGCGGTACTCTCCGGCGTCAAGGACATTCGCGATGCGGTCGAGGCGGCGCAGATCCAGCGCGCCCAGGGCAAGCAGACGCTGGTTTTCGTCGATGAAGTGCATCGGTTCAACAAAAGCCAGCAAGACGCCTTCCTGCCCCACGTCGAATCCGGGCTGTTCATTTTCGTCGGCGCGACCACTGAAAACCCGTCGTTCGAAGTCAATGGCGCGTTACTCTCGCGCGCCGCGGTCTACGTGCTGAAAAGCCTGTCGGACGATGAACTGGGCGAACTCCTGGCGCGTGCGCTCACTGAACTGGACGGCGGCCTCACGTTGACCGACAGCGCCCGGGCCGCGTTGACCGGATCGGCCGATGGCGATGGTCGCAAGCTGCTCAACAATGTCGAAATCGTGGCGCAAGCCGCCCTGATGCAGCAACTCACCGTGATTGACGACGCACTACTGGCCAGTGCGCTGACCGAAAGCCTGCGCCGTTTCGACAAGGGCGGCGACGCGTTCTACGATCAGATCAGTGCGTTGCACAAATCGGTGCGCGGCAGCGCGCCCGATGCCGCGCTGTATTGGTTCTGCCGCATGCTCGACGGCGGCGCCGATCCGCGCTACCTGGCGCGCCGCATCGTGCGCATGGCGTGGGAGGACATTGGCCTGGCCGATCCGCGCGCAGCACGCATTGCGCTGGACGCGGCCGAGACCTACGAGCGCCTGGGAACGCCCGAGGGTGAGCTGGCGCTGGGGCAGGCTGTGCTGTATTTGGCCGCGGCACCCAAATCCAATGCCGGCTACATGGCATACAACCAGGCCCGAGCCTTCATCGGCAAGGACAAATCGCGCGCCGTACCGGTGCATCTGCGCAATGCGCCGACCAAGCTGATGAAAGAGCTGGGGTATGGCCACGAATACCGCTACGCGCACGACGAACCCGAGGCCTACGCGGCAGGCGAAAATTACTTTCCGGACGATTTGCGCCCGCAACAGTGGTACAAACCTGTGCCACGCGGGCTGGAGGGCAAGATCGCCGAGAAACTGCAGTGGCTCAGAACGCTGGATGCCCAATGGCGCAAGCAGCAGGCGGCTGGCCAGCGCCAAGCCGAGCCGACCTCGAACGATGGCAAGCCGCCGCCCGAATCCGCTGACGACGGCGATTGACGCGCGAAGCGCCGAGCGCCGAATCTTCGGTCGGGTCGGGTAAAATCGCGTACCTGACGTTCTTCAACTTAGCCCGGCCTACCCCATGCTCGATATTCAACTCCTTCGCAAAGACATCGACGCCGTCGCGCAACGGCTCGCCACGCGCGGTTTCTCGCTCGACGTGAGCGCTCTGCAGTCGCTCGAGACCGAGCGCAAAGAGATCCAGACCCGTACCGAAGAACTGCAGGCGCGCCGCAATACGTTGTCCAAGCAAATCGGCGTGCTCAAGAGCAAGGGGGGCGACGCTAGCGAGGTGATGGCCGAGGTCGGTGGCATTGGCGGCGAACTGAAGGCCTCCGCCATGCGTCTGGAAGTCATTCAGGCGCAACTGTCGGAACTGCTGCTGGGGGTGCCGAACCTGCCCGATGCGAGCGTGCCGATCGGGCGCGACGAAACCCAGAACGTCGAAGTGCGCCGCTGGGGCACGCCGCGCGAGATGAGCTTTACGCCGCGCGACCACGTTGATCTGGGCGCCGGCCTGGGCTTGGACTTCGATGCCGCCGCCAAACTCAGCGGTGCGCGTTTTGCCGTGATGAAAGGTGGTATCGCGCGCCTGCACCGGGCTCTGGCGCAATTCATGCTCGATGTCCACACCGGTGAGCACGGCTATACCGAGGCCTACGTGCCGTATATCGTCAATGGCGCGTCGATGCGCGGCACCGGCCAGTTGCCGAAATTCGAGGAGGACCTGTTCAAGGTGCCGCGCAAGTTCGGCACTGACGAGGGCGAGCGAGTCGAAAATTTCTACTTGATTCCCACCGCCGAGGTGTCGCTGACCAATCTGGTGCGCGACGAAATCCTCGATGGCGGCGCGCTGCCGCTCAAATTCGTCGCGCATACGCCGTGCTTCCGCTCGGAAGCCGGCAGCTACGGCAAAGATACGCGCGGCATGATTCGCCAGCACCAGTTCGACAAGGTCGAGTTGGTCCACATCGTCAACCCTGAGCAATCGTATGAAGCCCTCGAGGCCCTCGTGTCGCATGCCGAGGCAATTCTGAAGAAACTCGAGCTGCCATTTCGCACGATCGTGCTATGCACCGGCGACATGGGCTTCGGCAGTGCCAAGACCTACGATCTCGAAGTTTGGATCCCGGCACAGAATACTTACCGGGAAATCTCGTCCTGCTCGAATATGGAAGCGTTCCAGGCGCGGCGCATGCAGGCGCGTTTTCGCAACGCTCAGGGCAAGCCGGAACTGGTGCATACGCTCAACGGTTCCGGCCTCGCGGTCGGCCGCGCGTTGGTGGCGGTGCTGGAGAACTACCAGAATGTCGACGGCTCGGTCACCATTCCCGATGTGCTGCGGCCCTATATGGGCGGACTGACTCAATTGACCCCGGCCAACGGGTAAGGTCCATCGAATAGTCGCGTCCTGGGGCTTGGTTTTTGGCGCGATTTTCTGCTAGAATCGCTGTTTCGCCGCCTTGTTAAACCATAGGCTGGACGATGTTGTAAGGAAAGGTGGCAGAGAGGTCGAATGCGCCGGACTCGAAATCCGGTGTACGGTTATACCGTACCGTGGGTTCGAATCCCACCCTTTCCGCCAAGAAGTATCGAAGTCGAAGCCGGAACCATACGGCTTTTTCTTGCGATGTCGATCGGTGGTTGAATCGCATCGCCTAATTTTGCAACGGTCTCTGTGTGTAATTACTGGGCCGCTGAACTAACGCCACGCACAAGGAATGCATGACAAAGATCGCTATTAGAGATGGTGAGCCGCTTGAGGTGGCCCTGCGCCGCTTCCGCCGCGCGATTGACAACACCGGCCTGATCAAGGAAGTGAAGGCACGGATGTCCTACGAAAAACCGACCACCGAGCGCAAGCGCAAAAAAGCTGCCGCGGTGAGCCGTTTGCGTAAGCGCCTGCGCAGCCAAACGCTCAAGAAAAAGATGTACTGAAAATTCGTAACGGATTTGTTCCGTTGCGAAAAAAGACCCGCCTGATTTTTTCTGGCGGGTTTTTTCGTTACTGCCGTCATGGTTGCCGACAGGCAGCACAGCCGCTACGCTCGCGCTAGCCTCGGACAGGACAGCCGTCGCGGAGCTGTGATACTTTGATGCAATCTCAACGTCAAGCAGGCGATTTTGCATGAAAAAAATCACACTAATGCTGATCTTTGCCCTCGCGGCCCTGATTCAAGGATGTGCGCTCTACGTTCCGGCACCTGGTGTGGTCGTGGTGCCGGATGGTCCGCGCGGCGGCCCTGGCAATGGCTTTTGCCCGCCAGGACAGGCGAAAAAGGGAAACTGCTGAAACTTTCTTCGGCACGCTGGGTGCCGGACGGTGTATGCGGTGTCGTGTGACCATGCACGACGGGGACCAATTCCTTGACGCCAGCGGCGCGCGAATCTATCATCTCGCCAACTCAATTCTTGGAGGTATCTGTGAATACCGACGCAAGTTGTAGTCGATCTCCGATCGACCTGACTGCCTGAGGATCCGCAGAACTCCGTCGTCTGCCGCATCCTGCCGGGCAGGGTGCGGTGTCTGAAGGCCGAACTCGTCGGCCTGCCGTCATCGCAAGTTTCGAAGTTCGGACAACCGGACGAGCCGCTCGTGCCAAGGCACGGTGGGCTTGTCGTTGCGGCGGTCCGGGATGGCGCGCCGCAACGCCTGTGGCCGTGCCGTCGCAGCCATGCGAGGAAAGCCATGCGCATTTTCAATTCTGCTCCGTTCGGCCGGCACGGCGGGACGACCTATCACCTCACCATCGTCTGCTTGAGCTCGGCGCTAAACGCATTGCGCAAGCAACTTTTCAATGACCTGAATGTAATTGGCTTGCGTGTCACGCAAGTCGTCGTCACACGTGCGACCGACGACGATGTCGCATCGGCGACGGTCACCTTGGCGTGCCCGCCCGACTCGCGAGCCGCGCTGACGAGCCTTGTCATGCGTCTGGGCGAAGACCGCAACGTGCGGCGAGTCGGCTGGTCGGGCGCCGCGCCTTAGGATGGGCGTTGCTCCGCCTCGCTCGCTTGAGTCCCGCGCGCCGGGCGGTGGTAGGATGCCCTGCCGTCCAAACAGACGTCGTGCGTCACGGCAAGCGGCACAGAACATGGTGCAGGCTCATCGTAACGAATTCGCCAACCCTAAGTAAGGCCTAAGTCTGATACCGTAGCTTGCAAGGCTGAATTCCGGAGCGGACACAATTTTCAGCAAAGGGGGGCGCATGCGGATACTGCTGGTGGAAGACGACCGCATGATCGGCGAGGCGGTCATGCTCGCGCTACGCGACGCGGCCTACGCCGTCGACTGGACGCAGGATGGCGACAGCGCGCTGGCGGCGTTGAGCGCCCAGGAATACGCATTGGTGCTGCTCGACCTCGGCTTGCCGCGCCGCGACGGCGTCGACGTATTGCGGCAAATGCGTTTGCAGGGGTGCGCAACGCCGGTGCTGGTCATGACCGCGCGCGACGCCGTGGAAGACCGCATTCTGGGGCTTGACCTGGGCGCGGACGACTATCTGGTCAAGCCGTTTGATCTCGGTGAGATGCTCGCTCGCATGCGGGCAGTGATTCGGCGTCATGGCGGCCAGGCCAGCCCCTTGCTCAGCAACGGCCCGCTGAGCCTGGACCCGGCGACCCACGAGGCGCGCCATGGCGACAGCGTTTGCCGCCTGTCGGCGCGCGAATATGCGCTGTTGCACGCGCTGCTGGTGCGCCCTGGCGCGATACTGTCGCGCACTGAGCTGGAAGAGCGCATCTACGGCTGGAACGAAGAAGTCGAAAGCAACGCGGTCGAATTTCTCATCCACGGGGTGAGGAAAAAACTCGGCACCGACGTGATCAAAAATGTCAGGGGGGTGGGATGGATGGTGCCGAAGAGCGACTGACGAATCGCTCGCTGTTTCGCCGCATGGCCGTATATCTGTCGGCGACGATCCTCGGGGTCGGCTTATTGGGTGCCGGCTTGTCATTTTTCTCTGCTTTCGAGCAGGCCCGCGATTTGCAGGACGACCAACTCAAGCAGATCGCCTGGCTTTTCCCGGCCGGCGAGATGGCCGAGCAACTGACCGACGGCGTGCTGCGTGGCGATGCCGACGAGGCCGCGCGCATCCTGATTTTCCGTGTGCAGCAGGCCCAGCCATCCACCGACAAGGAAGACAAGCTGCCGTTGCGCGTGGCGGGCACGCTGCCCGACGGATGGCATACCGTCACCGCGCATCACGATACGTGGCGGGTCTACCTGCGCACGCTAAAGGGGGCCGAGCGCATTGCGGTGGCGCAGCGCACCGAAGCCCGCGACGACATAGCCCGCCGCAGTGGCTGGCTGACTCTGTTTCCGTTGCTGGGGTTGATCCCGGTGCTGATTTTGATTGCCGCGCTGCTGGTGCGGTTTTTCCTCAAATCCATCACCCGCCTGTCGCGGCAAGTCGACGAAATGGGCGACACCAACCTGACACCGCTTGCCAGGCAGGGGGTGCCCAGTGAAATCCTGCCATTCGTTCGCTCGATCAATCGCCTGCTCGAACGCCTGGCGCTTTCTCTGGAGCAACAGCGGCGCTTCGTGGCCGACGCGGCACACGAGTTGCGCACACCCGTGGCCGCCCTGACGATTCAGGTCGAGAATCTTGGCCAGGTCGATTTGCCCGCGCCGGCGCGCGAACGTCTCAAGTCGGTCGCGGGAGGGCTCAAGCGCATGCGCGCTCTGCTCGAGCAGTTGCTCGAACTGGCTCGCTTCCAGGCCAAACCGGAGATGGTCGACGAGCGCTTCGATGCCACTGCGCTCACCAAGCAAGTCATCGGCGACCTGTTGCCGCTTGCCGAGGCCAAGGGCGTCGATCTGGGCATGATCCACATGGACGCGCTCACCATGCGGGGCCGTGCCGACGACCTCGGTTCGATTTTGCGCAACGCGCTCGACAATGCAATTCGCTATACGCCACGGGGCGGGCGCATCGACGTGAGTCTTCGGCGCGACACTGCGGGGGCTGCGATGCTGGAAGTACGCGACACCGGGCCGGGGATCCCCGCCGACATGCTGACGCGCGTTTTCGATCCGTTCTACCGCGTGTTGGGTACCGGGGAAGCGGGCAGCGGTCTGGGGCTGGCGATCGTAAGAAGCGCGGCAACTCGCCTGCATGGCCAGGTGAGCGCGGCCAATGCTGTCGACGGGCAGGGCGGGCTGATCGTACGGTTCGTGCAGCCGCCGGCGGTGGTGGCTTATCGGGCCGGCAGGTCGAGCTCGGGATAATGCCGGAAAATGCCTGTGTCGTTGAAGGCGATGCGGCGCGCCGACGCCAGATAGGCGGCAATGCGCGGGCGTGCGGCAACCCGATCGTGCAGCGCGCTCAGGCGCGGGTAACTGTGCGCCGCGCCGCTCATGGCGCGTGGGAACGCATACAGCAGTCCTTCGATCATTTGAAACATCGATAAATCGACATAAGACAGCGCATTGCCGACCAGATAGCGATCACCTGCCGGATTGTTCGCCAGCACGCGCTCGAAATAACCCAGGAATTTCGGTAGCCTGTGCCGCAGAAAATCCTCGGCGCGCCGCGATGCCTCGGGCTGCTGGTCTTCATAATACAAACCGCTGCCGATCGGGTGGTGCGTGTCATGCACCTCGGTGAGCATGTCGGCAATGGTCAGTTGCAGGCTGTTCGTCCACAAGCGCTTGGTCTCGCTCTGGCCGACCAGACCGTGGCGAGGTCCCAGAAACAGCAGAATATTGGCGGTTTGGGCGATCACCTGCTTGCCGGCACGCAGGAACGGCGGCGCAAAGGGCGGATGGCTGTGACCGGCGTCCTGCAGAATCGCAGTCATGGCAGACACGCCACCGAGCGCGTCCGGCGGCGCGCGCGCCACATCGACATAGTCGGCGGCAGCCTCCTCCAGCGCGAGCCGAACGAACTCGCCACGACCCTGGATAGACGGCCAATAATGCAGTTCGTAACGCATGGGGCTCTCCTCGTAATAAAGCATGCCAATGCTCCGCCAGGCATCAACGCTGTCACCGGGCCACGGTCTTTGTCAAGTGTTCCGACAGGCTCATTTCCGCTCGAAAATTTATTTTTACGAAGCTGCCCCGATATTGGGCAGATCTCTTGACAGCCTCGCTGGCCGGGCGTTCGGTCGGTTGGATCAAAACTTATTCACAGGGTTTTTCACAGATCGTGTGAATAACTTCTGCGGGCTTGGGCCTGGCTGGGATTCGCGCATGTCCGTCGCATCGACCACGATCACTCGACGTGGCCGGCAGATTTGCTTCGCTCGAACCGCGAGCCGGTCATGGCAGAAATTGCCGACGCTTTTCGTCGCACCCGCCTTGATTCGTATCCCTGACGATTCAGGTTATCCGTGCGAGTCGAAGCGACGCGCGAGCGCCGATATTATGGCCGTTCAGGGTATTTCACGCCGTCGTTTCACGACAGAAACGTTTTGCGGGCCGTATGCCCTGGTCGCTCGATAATCTTGCTAAATAGATCAATCAAATTAGAGGGTTAAGCGTTCTGGCATAAATATCGCTTGAGTCCTGATGTAACAAAGAGATCTATCACTCGGCAAGGTTTTTCTCGATGGCAGCCACGCGTTGCCGGGGCGCCTTTTTGCCAAAAAAAAGACTCATGTTGCGGGCCCTCGTTGCGTTCCGTCTGGTTGCTGGCGGACGCGCGCTTTTGGCATCAAGGAAGGGGGCGCATATGAAACGGTTTCTGACACTCTTGTTATCACTGTTCATTGCGTGTGCCGTGGTCGGTGTCACGATTAACACCAGTTACGCCTGCGGTTGCGGTGGCGGCGGCGGCGGTGGCGGTGGTGGCGGTGGCGGCGGTGGCGGTGG
>NZ_SCSK01000039.1 GCF_004297875.1 Pandoraea sp.
CTGCCGCCCGTCGCCCCAGGCTTGGGCGCGCTCCCGCTCCCGCTCGTGCTCGTGCTCGCCGGGTGCGCCGGTAACTCGACTGGTCCGCCTCCATCCGCCGGCATGATCAACATCGCTCACTCTCCCGATATCACAGACGAGCCTGGGCAAAAGCGCCCGCTCCTTACCACGATTTTTTACTCGGAGAGCCTCTGCCTCAATTCGGGAAAGACGTAGTCTTTCCGACGGGCCATGCCGCGTAAATGGCAATTCCTACGGGAAATTGTCGAATAAGCCACGAATTCCAGGAATGAGGATCCATTAAGAAAATTCGGCCTCATGCGGACCTCCTCCGGCCCAAACCGGCTGGCTAAGCTTTTCTACACCCTGCTAGAATCCCGTACCATATTCAACCGAGACGAGTCCGATGACATTTCTGCAAATTCTGATTTTGGCAATCGTGCAAGGCGTTTGCGAACTGCTGCCGGTATCGAGTTCCGCGCACGTGATCCTGGCCGAGAAAATGATGGGGCTGAATCCGACCGCCCCACAAATGACGCTGTTTCTCGTCATGCTCCACACCGGCACGATGTTCGCGGTCATCGTTTATTTCTGGAAATCCTGGCGCGAACGCTACTTCTCGTCCTGGCCGGCCTTTTGGCGCATCGTCAAACAAGTAGTGCTGGCCACCGCCTTCACCGGCGTCATCGGACTCGCGCTCATGTTCCTGATCGAGCGCGTGATCCTGCGCGGCGCCAAGCACTCGGATGTCGAACAACTGTTCGGTAATGTCTACATCATCGCCTCGGGCCTGGCCGCGGCCGGCATCATGATCATTTTGTCGGGCAAGCGGCAGTCGTATGCGCCTCCGCAGTCGCTGGACAATCGCGCGTCGGCCTGGATCGGGGCGATTCAGGGTCTCTGCCTGCCGTTTCGCGGCTTCTCCCGATCGGGCTCGACCATTTCGATGGGCCTGTTTCTCGGCATCGACAAGGCTCGCCTCGAGGAATTCAGCTTCGCGTTGGCCGTCGTGCTGACGCCCCCGGTGATCCTGCGCGAGGTGTATCGCCTGGTCAAACACAGCGGCAGTTCGTTGGCGCTCAACGGCACTTTCTACACCCTCGCGTGGCCAAGCCTGGTCGGCATGGTATTCAGCTTCCTGGCCGGTCTGGTGGCGCTGAAATGGCTGTCGCAATGGCTCGAACACGGGCGCTGGCACTTGTTCGGCTACTATTGCCTGTTCGCTTCGGTGGCCGTGCTGGCCATCAATCAAGTGCTGCACTGAGCGCACTGCGGCATGCGTCTTCCCGACGCATGCCGACATCCGGCCGGAAAAACGATAAGAACCCGAGGAGTCCCCACATGCTCGAACGTCTATTCAAACTCCAACAACACGGCACCAACTCCCGCACCGAAGTCATTGCCGGCTTGACGACCTTCCTGACGATGTCCTACATCATCTTCGTCAACCCGACCATTCTCTCCGGCACCGGGATGGACAAGAACGCGGTGTTCGTGGCGACCTGCCTGGCCGCCGCCCTGGGCACCCTGATCATGGCATTCGTCGCCAACTACCCGATCGGCATGGCACCTGGCATGGGGCTGAACGCCTTTTTTGCCTTCACCGTGGTCGGTGCGATGGGTTATTCCTGGCAGCAGGCGCTGGGGGCCGTATTCGTCTCTGGGTGTGTGTTCATCGTTCTGACCGTCACCGGCATCCGCTCGTGGCTGATCGCCGGCGTGCCGAAATCGCTGCGCAGCGCAATTGCCGCCGGCATCGGCCTGTTCCTGGCCATCATCGCGCTGAGCAACGCCGATATCGTGATCGCCAACCCGGCCACCAAGGTCGGCATGGGCAACCTGCACTCGCCGCAGGCGTTGCTGGCGATCTTCGGCTTTTTCCTGATCGCCGTGCTCGACGCGTTGCGCGTCAAGGGCGCCATCCTGCTGGGCATTCTCGCGGTCACCGTGCTGAGCATGGTGCTCGGCCTGAACCATTTCGCCGGGGTGGTCGCCATGCCGCCCAGCCTCGCGCCGACCTTCTTCAAGCTCGACATCCGGGGCGCGCTGCACACCGGCTTCCTGCACGTCATCCTGGTCTTCGTGCTGGTCGAGGTGTTCGATGCGACCGGCACACTCATGGGCGTGGCACGCCGTGCCGGCCTGCTCGAAGGCACTCAGTATAAGGGCCTGGGCCGCGCGCTGTTTGCCGACAGCATCGCGATATTCTTCGGGTCGCTGCTGGGCACCAGCAGCACCACCGCCTACATCGAAAGCGCCTCCGGCGTGCAGGCGGGCGGGCGCACCGGCATGACGGCGCTGACCATCGCTGTGCTGTTCCTTGCCGCGCTGTTTCTGTCGCCGCTGGCCGCGTCGGTGCCGCCCTATGCCACCGCGCCGGCCCTGCTGTATGTCGCCGGCCTGATGCTGCGCGAACTGCTCGATGTGCAGTGGGACGATGTGACCGAGGCCACGCCGGCCGCGCTCACCGCGCTGGCCATGCCGTTCACTTACTCGATCGCCAACGGCCTGTCGTTCGGGTTTATCGCCTACGCGGTGCTCAAGCTGTTCACCGGCCGCTACAAGGAAGTGCATCCCGCCGCCTGGTGCGTCGCCATTCTGTTCCTGATCAAGTACATCGTGATCGGCTGAATTCGCGCCGGCCGATCTCAGGCCGGCGCAACCGCCCCCGGCAGGCCGTTGCAAAGCGGCTAGATCTCCACCACGCGCGTCCAGTCGAATCGGGGATTCTCCGGGATGCCGCTGCGCCGGCCGACATACCCGCGCGGGTTGCAGACGATGCGCGTGGCGCCCGCCGGGTAATCGAAAGAATCGTGTGTATGGCCGTGCACCCACAGGCACGCCGGCCCCATCAGCGCCGACAGATCGCTGACGAACCCCGCCGAAACGATGTCCTGCGCGAACCTCGGATGCAGGCTGCCGACATGCGGGGCGTGATGCGTCACCACCACGGTCTTGCCGTCGAACGGCTCGCGAAGGCGCTGCGCCAGCCATTGGGATTGCCGGCGGTGCAGCCGTAACGCATCAGCCGGCTCGAACGGCCTGGTCGCGGCATCGTCCGGACGCACCGTAATCCAGCGATGATCGGCCAGCGTGCTTGCGCACGCGCGCATCGCGTCGGCCGACTCGACGTGCGCAAAAAGCCCATAGTCGGTCCACAGCGTCACACCGATCACCCTGACCCGCCGGTCCGCAAACACCGCCACGTCCTGGTTCAGGTAATGCACATGGCCGAATTGCGTGGCCGCATGCCGCATTGCCTGCTCGACGCTTTGCAGCTCGCCCTCGTAGTACTCGTGGTTTCCCGGCACGTAAACCACCGGCTGGCGAAAGGTTCGCCCGGCCCACTCGATACCGGCCTCGCGGTTCGAGATATCGCCGGCCAGCACGACCAGATCGCAGTCGGCCTCGGGAATCTCGCGCGGAAAATTGAATTCCAGATGCAGGTCGGAAAGAATGCGGATGCGCATGCGGTGTCTCGTGCCGTTGGGGCTGCGGTCAAGCCTCGTGAATCGAAGCGATCTGCGCCGGCTCGTCCTCGCGCTGCATCACGCTCTCGCCGCGGTCGCCGCTCAGGCGCAAGGCCGCATGCACCAGCGCGATGTGCGAAAACGCCTGCGGGAAATTGCCAACCTGGCGCCGATGCACGGTATCGTACTCCTCGGCCAGCAAACCGACGTCGTTGCGCAGGCTCAGCAAGTGCTCGAACAACTGCTGCGCCTCGTCGCGCCGGCCCTGCATCACCAGATTGTCGACCATCCAGAAACTGCACGCGAGGAATACGCCCTCACCGGCCGGCAGCCCATCGGCCGCTTGATGCGAGCGATAGCGCTGCACCAGCCCATCCGTCATCAGGTCTTCCCGAATCGCCTGCAGCGTGCCCTGCACGCGGGGATCGGCCGGCGGCAGGAAGCCGACTTCCGGAATCATCAGCAGGCTCGCATCGAGCTCGCGCGAACCATAACTCTGCACGAACGACCCGCGCTTGGCATCGAAACCGTGACGGCACACGTCGTCATGAATCTCATCGCGCACCGCCCGCCAATGCTCGAGTGGTCCATCGAGCCCGAACGTCTCGACCGTTTTGATCGCCCGGTCGAAGGCAACCCAGGCCATTACTTTGGAATACGTAAAATGCTGCCGGCCGTTACGCACCTCCCAGATGCCTTCATCGGGCAGGCGCCAGATCTTTTCCAGGTGACGCACCAGCGCACACTGCAATGCCCACGACGTATCGTCCTGCGACAGCCCACCCACCCGTGCCTGATACATCGCATCCATCACCTCGCCGTAGACGTCGAGCTGCAGTTGCCCGACGGCGTTGTTGCCCACGCGCACCGGGCGCGATCCCTCGTAGCCGGCCAGCCAGTCGACCTCCCATTCGGCCAGCCGGCGCTCGCCGGCCAGGCCGTACATGATCTGCATCTGCTCGGGGCTGCCGGCAGCCGCCCGCTCCAGCCATTGGCGCCACTCGGCGGCCTCGCTGAAATAACCGGCATTCATCAGCGCGAGCAGGGTGAGCGTCGCGTCGCGCAGCCAGCAGTAGCGGTAGTCCCAGTTGCGCACGCCTCCCAGCTGTTCGGGCAGCGATGTGGTCGGCGCCGCCACCAGGCCGCCGGTCGGCGAGTAGGTCAGTGCCTTGAGCGTAATCAGCGAACGCCGCACGGGCTCGGCCCAGGCGCCGCCCACCACGCAGCGGCTCGCCCAGGCTTGCCAGTATCGCGTGGTCTGGCGCAGCGCCGCCTGCGGGTCGATCGAGCGCGGCACCGAATGGTGCGATTCGACGTGTGTCATGACGAACGGCACCGTCTCGCCCTCGCGCACGGTGAATTCGGCCACCGTGCTCAAACCGGCCCCGCTCAGGCGTACGGGCGTGCGCAAGGCAACCTTGTCCGGGCCGCTCACGGCCTGGATGCCGGAGCCGTCGTGCAGCTTGCGAACCCACGGAATCGACAGCCCGTAATCGAAGCGCAAGGTCAGGTGCATGCGCATCGGCACCGCCCCCCGCTTGCCCTGCACCAGCCGAACCAGGTCGGCGGTATTGTCCCGCAGCGGCATGAAATCGATCAGCACAACCGTGCCCTCGGGCGTATCGAACTCCGTTTCGAGCACCAGCGTGTCCTTGCGATACGCGCGTCGCACCCTCGCCGGCTCGGCGACCGGCGCGATTTGCCAACGGCCGTTATCGGCCGAGCCCAGCAAGGCGGCGAAGCAGGCGCTCGAATCGAAACGCGGCCAACACAGCCAGTCGATCGAACCGTCCCGGCCAACCAGCGCGGCCGTGTGGCAATCCCCAATCAACGCGTAGTCTTCTATCTTCGATGGCATGGCGTTCTCCGGCGTCGTGTCAATCCTTTTCGACCGACATAGCTTACCGCCATTAGTTCTACCGCGTCATCGCACCGCTCGAGCCCGGCGGCTTCGCCGCGCTCGTCCCGCAAAAAAAACCGCCCGGCAGCGGGCGGTCCGATTTCGCAATGGCGTCCCGCTCGCCCCATCTACGGGCGGTCTCCCTGTGCCCATTGGAGCAACTCGGCCACCTCGCGAAACAGCGTGCGGTCGATATACTGGTCGAGCGGCACCTGTTCGAAAATCTTCTCGGTCAGACCGGTATTGGCGAGCGTGGGCACCAGATTGCGCTCGGCCTGCTCGCGCATGCGAACCGCCACCTCCCCTTCGCCGCGCAGGATGACGCGCGGCAGCGAGCCGGCACCGACGTACCACAGCGCAATCGCACGTTGCGGCGAATAAAGAATCACCGACGCGGCCCGGACCCGGTCTTCCATCGCATTGAAAAGCGCCTCGCGCGCCAGCGTGCGCCGGCGTGCCGCGACGCGCGGGTCACCCTCGGTTTCCTTGTATTCGCGCCGCACGTCTTCGATGGACATGCGCTGCTTCTTGGTGAATTCCGCCTGCTCGTGCACATAATCGAGCGCCGCGAACACCGCGAACACCACCGCTGCCCATCCCAATACGGTCATGACGAGCCGCGCGGTCAATGCGAGGATCTGCATCGGCTCCAGATAACCGGCATCGAGCGGCGCCTGCAACATGCCCCGCACGGCCACGAACAGCAGCAACGCCAGGCACAGCGTCTTCGCGCCGGTCTTGGCCAGGGAGATCAGGTTGCGCATCGAAAACATCCGCTTCAAACCCTCGCCGGGATTCAGATGCTTCAAGTCGGGGCGAATGCGCGACCAGGCGATCAGCCCGCCGACCTGAGCAAACGCGCCGGCCACGCCCAGCACGCCGCACAGCGCCATGATTGCCAGGCCCATGCTCAGCCAGGCGTGCAGCGCGGCGCCATAGGCCGCCGCCATATGCGTGCCCGGGTGATGCAGCGCGACGGCCGACATGGCCATGTTGAACAATTGATAAAAGTGCTCGAACAGCCACGCGCCGCCGAGCGCCAGTGCCGATGTCATGCCGACGAAAACCACCGCCGAGGTAACGTCCTGGCTGCGCACCACCTGTCCCTGCTTGCGGGCTTCTCGCAGGCGTCGGGGCGTCGGTTTCTGATTTTTTTCAGCCATTACAGAATCGCGTGCAGCATCAGCAGCAGATCACTGCCGGGTCGCAAAAAATTGCGCATCGCATCGAAAATGAAATAGAGGAACAACGTCATCATCAATAACGCGAGCGCGCTTTTGATCGGCTGCGAAAAGAGAAATACGTTGAATTGCGGCATGGCCCGCCCGATCAGCCCGATGCCCAGCTCGGCCAGCAGCAGCACGATGATGACCGGCGCCGCCAGCTTGACCGTCCAGTCCATCAGCGAGTCGCTCTGGCGCGCCACGAACTGGTCGAGCGCCGCGTGCATGTGCGGGAAGAACGAGGTCACGGGCCAGACCCGGTACGACTCGAAAATGATCCCCAGCATCGCCTGCAAGCCGCCGCCGGTGACGAACAGCGCGATGGCGAAATAGCCGAGAAACCCGGCGGTGGGCCCACTCTCCTGCCCCGACAGCGGATCGAAAAACGCGGCGTTGCCGGACCCGGTCTGGAAATCGATCAAATGACCGACGTTCTCGCAGGCCCAGAGGAAAATACTGAAGGTAAATCCAAGCAGCATGCCGATCAGCACCTCCTTCAGCGCGATGCCGAACCACGCCAGCGCCGGTAGCGCCTCGAGCGCGCCGATATTGACCGACGGCACGATCACCAGCGCCAGCACGGCGATAATGCCGTTGCGCACCATGCCGATCACCACGCGATTGGCAAATGCCGGCAACATCAGGAAAATCGGCACCAGCCGTGCGATCACGATCAGAAACGCGTGAAATGTCGCCAGCTGCGCGGCAAACGCCAGGGTCTGCACCGGCTACTCCGGCAGGCCCAGTGACGCCGTCGCGCCGGCGCCGGCGTCGTCACCGGCATCGTCCTCAAGCAGCGCGGCCGCTCCGGCACGCGCCCGCAACGCGGCCGCATCGAGCGCCAACTCGGCCCGAAACTCCTCCTGCTTGCCCAGGCGCTGCGCGACCCGCTCGTCGAGCTTGTCGATCTTGCGCGTGTTGGCCTCGGCGCGCCAGAAATGACGTCGCAGTTCGTCCAGGCGCGCCTGTTCGTGCCGAAGCTGCTCACTGGCCTGCGACGCATTTTGACTGGCGCGGATAATCAGCCGTTGCAGCGCCGCCCCGTTTTGCCCCGCATACTGCAACTCGCGCACGGTGGCGCGCGTGCCGCTCATGACCTCCGACAGCCGTTGGGCCTCGCTGGCCTGCCCCTCGATGCATCGCCCCAGCACCGCCTGGGCGCGGGCGTACACCGCGCGCGACTGGCTCACCGTGGCATCCTGCTGATTGGCGCGCGTGAGCGCCGAGCGGCGCTTGAGTTCGCGAATGCGGCGCAGCCGCTCGAGCTTATCGTCCATATTGACCCGCCAGGGCGTGCAGCCG
Organism: Pandoraea sp.; assembly: GCF_004297875.1. Taxonomy (GTDB): domain Bacteria; phylum Pseudomonadota; class Gammaproteobacteria; order Burkholderiales; family Burkholderiaceae; genus Pandoraea. The sequence goes on from NZ_SCSK01000039.1 coordinate 7,896, forward strand.
CGCCACCGCGTTATTGAACTCGTCGAGCTGCTCGGGCGACTGCGAGAGAAACGTCAGCAAGTCGGCGCGGGCGGCAATCGCCGCGTCGGCCAGCGGATCGCTGCCCTGCCGATACTCGCCGATTTGCACCAATAGTTCGATATCCTGATATTTCGCCAGCAGTGCGCGCACCTGGCCTGCCGCGTACCGGTGCCGCTCGCTGCTGACCTGGGGCATCACGCGGCTCAGACTGGCCAGCACGTCGATTGCCGGAAACTGATTGGCCATCGCCAACTTGTGCGTCAGCACGATATGACCGTCGAGGATCGAGCGAACTTCCTCGGCGATCGGATCCGACTCCGCTTCCCCCTCGACCAGCACCGTGTAGAACGCCGTGATCGAACCGCGCTCGCCCTGCCCCGCGCGCTCGAGCAGCTGCGGCAGCAGCGAGAATGTCGACGGCGGATAGCTGCGCCGTGTCGGTGGCTCGCCGCTGGCCAGTCCGACCTCGCGCTGCGCACGCGCCAGGCGCGTGAGCGAATCGACCATCAACAGCACGTTAAGCCCCTGGTCGCGAAAATATTCGGCTACCGCCGTGGCCACGTGAGCCGACTTGACACGCTCCATCGCCGGGCGATCGGAGGTCGACACGACGATCACCGCCTTGGCCCGCGTTTCATCGCTGAGGTTGTGCTCGATAAACTCGCGAACCTCGCGCCCGCGCTCGCCGATCAGGCCAATCACGATCACATCGCACTGTGCGCCGCGCGCGATCATCCCCAGCAGCGTGCTCTTGCCCAACCCGGACGGCGCGAAAATCCCCATGCGCTGCCCGACCCCCACCGTCAGCAGCGTGTCGATGGCTCGCACGCCGGTGGGCATTGCCTGCGCGATCATCTGTCGGCGCAATGGATTGACTGGCTCGCCGTAGGTCGTCACGCGCCGCTCGCACGCCAGCGCGCCGCGTTCGTCGATCACCTGGCCCAGACCGTCGAGCACGCGACCGCGCAGCGCCGGCCCGACCTCGAAGGCATGGCTGTGTCCGGATGGGAGCACTTCCGTGGCAGGCGACAGGCCATGCACGCTGCCCAGCGGCGTGAGCAGCGTGTTCTGCCGTGAAAAACCGACCACCTCGGCCAGCAACGGCTTCTCGCCCGGCGTGCGCAGCTCGCAGATTTCCCCGAGCCTGGCCTGGATGCCGGACGCATTGACCAGCAGCCCCACGGTGCGATTGACGCGCCCACGCATGCGCAACGGCGAAAAGCGCTCCAACGCCCGCGCCATATCGCCGGCCAGCATGGCAGCGCCGTCGGCATCCAGGGCGGGCGCGTCGAGCGCCTCGCCGTCGGGAAAATCGTCATTCTCGTTCATGGCGCCTCCCGCTGCAAAATCGCCTGCCGCAAGGCTGCGATCTGAATCTCCAGGCTCGCGTCGATTTCACCCGAGGGGGTCTGCGCCACGCACGCCGTGTCGGCCAGGCTCGGGTCGGCCACCACCTTGACCGGCTGCGCATTGAGGTCACGCTGCCAGACCTTGGCCAGGGCCTCGCGCAGCGCGCCCTCCTGCGACGGCGCCACGCGCAGCACCACGAACGCTTCGTCGCGCACCAGCGCTTCGATGCGCCGCAGGGCCGCGGCGAACAGATGACGCGGCTCGAGTTCATCGGCCAATTCGGTCACCGCGCGCACCACCATGTCGGCCATCGTCTGCCTCAGCGCGCGCAGCTGACTGGCCGAATCGAGCGCCGAGGCAAAGGCTTTGCGGGCGTATTCGAGCTGTCCGCGCGCCACGCCGTCGCGGTAGCCGAGCAGTTCCTTCTGTTCGTATTGCCGCTGCGCCTCCTGCAGGATGCGCTCGCGCTCCTTTTGTGCGGTGGCGATGATCGTGTTTGCCTCGAGCAGCGCCGCGTACTCGTTTTCCTTGAGCACCTTGCGCTCGCTGAGAATCTGCAGATTCTCGCTGGTAATCAGAAAAGCCAGTCCCATTCGCCGAGCCTCTCGGGGATCAAACACAGAAAGATCAACTCGCTGACCTGCTGGCGCTGCATGCCGTTGAGCAAATACGGCGGTTGCGCGGCCACTCCAAATGGAAACTTGAGTTGCAGGCGGTCGAGCAGCGCCTTGCCCGCGGGCGCGAGGAAGTCGAGCACCAGCCGCGCGCCCCGCTCGCGAATGCGCGCGGCCGCGAGCTCCGGATACTGGCGCAGTGGCTCGATGCTCTCGGCAATTGCGTCGAACGGCGGTACGCGCTGCATGACGAAGGCCAGCGCCGCCTCGCCGAAGGTGTCGTTGAGCGCTCGCTGCAGACGCCGTCCCCCCGCTTCGCGCAGGCTCTCCCGATGCAGGCAAAGCCCGCAGTCGTCGCCCAGGCGCGCAAGTACCGCGGGGGGCAGCAGCGCCAGGCGAAACTCCTCGCGAGAAAAATCGAAATGCGTCGCTTCATCCAGTCCGTATCGCCGCGACAACACGCGCGCCAGCGCCGTGCGCCCGCGCGAGCCCAGGCTGGCCGGATCGCCCCACTGCCCCGGCCACGCCTGGCGCAGCCAGCTCGGGTGGATATAGTTGTCGGGGCGCAAATTGAACTCGCACGCCAGACTGGCCAGCGCGGCCTGGGCGGGACGAATGGCGGGCCGGCTCATGGCGCGCTCAGCCGCCTTCGCTCACCGGCTGCTCGGCCGGCCGGTGTTCGCCGCGGCCACGCGGCGCGACGATTTTGCGCAGGCGCCCGCGCCCCTGGAACAGCAGCAACGCCAGCGTCAGCAATACCAGCAGGGTCGCCAGTGCACCGAGCCATCCCCACACATTGAAGAGCCCATGCCAGCCGGCCGCGGCAAGTTTCGACGCCGGCAGCACCTGCGCGGCAGTCAGAAACAGCGATACGTTGTTATAAGTCAGGCCTTCGATGCTGTGCGCCACCAGATCCTTGACCATCGGCGCCATCACGCGCAAGTCGATACCGGGCCGATACTTGATGAACACCGCCGCCGACGACGGACGGACCTTGTCGCTGAGCGGATCGTTGCGCGGAATCACTACCTGGACGCGCGCGGCCACCACACCGTCGATGTCCAGCAGGGTCTTGGACAACTCCTGCGAGACTCCATAGATGTATCGAATGCGCTCTTCGGCTGGCGTGGCAACCAGGCCCTGCTTCTTGAACAGCTCGCCAAGATTCGTCAGGCGCGGGCGCGGCAGCCCCGCCGCATGCAGTACGTTGAGCGCCGACGGAATATCGCCACCGTCGACGTCGACCTGCCAGCTCCGGCTATCACCCGCGTCCACGCTCGATTTCGACGCCGCGATATTGGCGTTGGCCAGCGCCGCGACCATCTGATTGGCTTCGTTTTCGGTCAGCCCTGTGTATAGTTCCTGCTGGCAGCCGGCCAGCAGGAGCGCGAGCAGACCCACAGCGAATATTCGCAGCAATTTATTCATGAACGATGACCCTCGCCTACCGGCTGCGCGCCAATGCGCTTAGCCTTCTTGCTGAACGCGCAACATCGAGCCGCAGAAGTTGTTACCGGCCTGCACCAGCCCCAGGTCGATATTGCATTTGGCCAATGCCATTTGCGACGATAGGCTGAACTCCGTCATCGCGATCATCGAGCCCGTATAGTCGCCGTCCCGCATGCTCTGCAACATCGCCGGTTCCTGCTGAGCCAGCCTCGTAAAGCTGTCGCCCAGCCCTTGCACCTGATCCCGAACCTGGCCCAGAAACCCACTCATGCCGGACTCCGGCGTCGCGCCGCTCATATCGAGCGCCACGTGCGTGGTGACCTGGGTCGTGTCGGCCGGACCGGTCGCATTGGCGGACATCGCCTGATCGAACGCCTGGACATCGGCCGGATCGGGTTGAGGCGAATTCGCCGCGGCCACCGCCGCCGGCGGCATCGCCGCCGCGCCGACGCCGCCGGCCGCAGCCGCAATTTCACCAATTGCCATGATGCACTCTCCGTCAATAAGAACACTGGCCTCCCTCACCGGGCATCGCGATGCCCGGTGAGGTGATCGGCCCGCACAGCAACAGTCACCGGGTCGGCGCAGGCGCCGTCCCGGCCGTGCCGGTTCACGATAGGCGCGTGCCGTCGCGCAGGCCGCCGCCGATCGTCGCCGCGGTCGAGGTGGCACCCTGGGCGGCGCCGTTCTCGACGTTGCACGCCTGGCTGACCACCTGCGCCTTGATGCCGTCCTGGGTAATCTGCTTCTCGGCATTCATTTCGGCTGTGATGGCGTCAGTCTGGCTAGTCGTATCCACTACTTGGTTGCTCATGATGAACTCCTTTCACCGTAAATAAGTTGAACCACACACTCTCGACTGTCCGATCTTCCGGATCAGCCGCCTCGCGATGGACGCACATGCGTCCCGTCACGATCCGTCGCGACACACCGCCTCATCCACATGCCAACCGGTCACGGCTGGCCAGGCCCGGCAATGTGCCAAACAATCTTTTGTCCGCCGCGCTCGAACACCACGGTGTCCGGCGCGATGCTGACGATTTTCAGACCGTCGCGCATTTGCGCGCCCTCGAAGAAATGCTCGCCGTTCTGGGTCTGAATAAAGCGCGTGCCGCTGTCGTCCTGGTAGACGCCGACGATCTCCGGCAGCGGCGCGCCGCTGCCCAGGTTGACCGGTCCTTGCGCGCCGCGATACTGCACCTCGTCGATCACCTTCGCCGCCGGTGCCGCATCGTGCTGGAAATTGCGTATACGCTGCGCCAGTGCCGCGCTGCCGGCCGGCGGCGCCACGCCCGAAATCACCAATTTGCCGTGCCCACCGTAGCTCACCGACAGCGGCGTATCGCTGAAATATTGCCGCGCCTCCGCCACCATCCGGTCGACGTTGTAGATTTTCCCCAGCGTCACCCCACCGAACGGCTCGATGACGTGCTGCACCCGCTCGCGCTCGCCAGCCGTGGGCAGATAGCCGCTGATCACCAGCTTGCCCCCGTCGCCGGGGGCGACCGTCAGCTCCGGATAGCCGGCCAGCGCCTGCTGCACCATGCGAATCCGCTCGAACTGGTTCGCCCCGGCCCACTGCGCGTTGCCGCGTCGCGTCACCACGTAATAGCCGCCGGCGGCCAGCGCCAGCACTGCCCACGCCAGCAGCACGCCGAGCAGCCACTTGCGCACGTCGATACGCGCGAGCGCACCCGGCACGCCCGACGCCCAGGCCAGCAGCGGCGAGTTGTGCGCGGCCACTGCCGCCTGCTCGTATTCGGGCGGCACCGCCAGCGCAGGCGCCGCCCACTGGATGCCGAAGCGAATCGACCCGGCACCGACCACATCGCCAGGCACCAGGGTGCGCCGCCCGGCGCCCAGCGCCTCGCCGTTGAGCGTGGCGGCCGCGTCGGTCGCATTCTGGATCGATACGGCGATATGCCCGACGTGCAGCCGCAAGTGGCGTGCCGCGACATCGCGATCCGGCAAAATCACATCGCACTCCGCCGATGACCCGACCCAGTTCTCTCCCAGACTCAGGCTCATGCTGCGTCCCATCATCGGCCCACTGAGAAAGTTGAGTTGCCATGGCGATTTATGGCCTGTTGTCGTTTGATCCATAAGGCTTGCTCGAAGCTGCGCCAACCACTTGCCGCGACGGCAGCACCGCGGCCTGTTGCACCGTACCCGGCGCCTTCGGAGGCGTCGGCGCCGACGGCTCGCTGCCGGACTGCTGGGCCTGCGGCGCGGCCGCGGCGGCGTCCTGGCCGCGATACACCGGTTGCGCGTTGGGCGGCACCGCGCCGTTATCGATGGCGCTCGGCGGCAGAGTGCTGTCGGCCACCACCACGCGCGGCGTCAACAGATAAAAACGCTCCATATGTTTGCCGGACTTGTTGGTGTACTTGAACAAATGGCCAAGAATCGGAATGTCCTGCAGCAACGGGATGCCCGTCTTGTTGTTCTGGAATTGATCCGTATTGAAGCCGGCGATCAGCAGGCTCTTGCCCTCCTGGAGCATCGTCTGCGTCACGATCGAACGCTGCTCGACCACCGGAATGTCGATATTGTCGGAAGTCGTGGTGCCGGTCTGATTGCCGTCGTCGATCTGGATCGACAGCTTCACGTCCATCTGGCCGCTGCCCCGCTTGACGATCAGCGGCGTGACCTTCACGCTGGTGCCCACCGTCACGCCATACAGCGACGAATCCTGATAGCCCGACACCGGCACGTAGAACGTCTGCAAATCCTGGAGCATCGCCTCCGTGTTGTTCAGTGTCAGCACGCGCGGCGTTGCACGCAGCCGCGCATCCCCGGTCTGGGCCAGCGCATTGACGCGGGCCACCAGATAATTCGCCACCGAGCCGCCGATCGACGCCGTCAATGCCATGCCGGTCGGCGTAATGCTGTTGCCGTTGCTGTCGGTCAGGGTCTGGCCGGCTTCGGTGGTGCCGGCGTTGAAGGTCAGCGCCGGGTTGGTGCCATGCCCGAACTGGAAGTCGCCATGCTTGGTATGCACCCGCCAATCGATACCAAGGTCCTGCAGTGAACTGGTGTCGATATCCATGATCGTCAAATCGATTTCCAGCAGCTGCGGCCGAGAGTCGAGCGAATCGATCAACGTCCTGTACTGGCCCATGCGCTCGGGCAGATCCCTGATCAGCACCGCATTGATCGCCGGGTCGGCCTCGATCTTGGGCAACTGATTGTTGCTCGACGAACCCATGCCGAACAGGTCCGGCGTTCCGCCGAACTGCGGCAGGCCGCTGCCGTTGCCGCCATAGGCCGCGCCGGCATTGCCCTGCATGGTCGGCAACTGGATATTCGGCACATTGAACGTGCTGCCGCCGGCGAGCTTCAATTGTCGCGTCGCGCCACCCTCGAGCGCCGGCGGCGCGTTATCGTTCGAGCCGGCCTTGCGCAGGCCGAACAAGCGCCGAAGCAACGTGGCCATTCCCGGCACCGTGACTTCCTTGCCGTCGCGATTGATAGTGAAGTCGGACGCCCACATATATTTCAGCGGAAACGCGCGGATCTCCGCGCGATCGTCGTTGTAGCTCGGGTTGGAAAACGTATTGAGCGCCTGCTTGACCAGATCGACGTAGCGGTTCGGACCCGAGACATAAACCGTGTTCTCCTTGTCGCTGATCACCAGCGGAAAGCGCCGATCGGGAATGCGCATCGCCTCGATCACCCGGCTCAGTTCCTGCGCGCTGCCCTTCGGAATCGAAAACACCTCCGTGCGTGCCTGGCTGGCCGGGTCGACATACAGGAACGAGCCGTCGTAATACCAGGTCAGGCCGTAGGTCGCGCACACAGTGTTGAGCGTGGCCGCCGGCGCACCGTCGAATTTGCCGCTGATCACGCCGCCGACCTTCGGATTGATCACCGCGGTCACCCCTTGCGAGGACGCCAGCTCGCGAATGAAGTCGCCCACGTTCTTGTTGTCGGCAACGATCGAAAACGGCCGGTTCTTCCAATGCAGCTCCGCGCCGATCGCATGCGCTATCAGCAGCACATTGAGCGCCACGGCAACCCCCATCAACCTTGCCCACCATAATTTGGTCATCCGCCCGCCCCCGTCACGTTGCAAGCCGTTGTCGTTGTTCATCATCACGTAATACTCATGACCTGCTGCAGCGCCTGCTGCGCGAATCGCAGAATCTCTCCCGCGCCCCAGCCGGACATCAGCAGGATCGTCACCATCACGGCGATGGCACGCACCGAAAAACTGATGGTCTGGTCCTGCACCTGGGTCACTGCCTGAGCCACTGCCACGAGCAGCGCCGAGATCGCCGCTACCAGCACGACCGGCAGCGAGATCAGCAGGATCAACGTCAGGCCCTGGCGGGTAATATCGAGAATCGTCGACGAATTCAAAAAAGGCTCCCAAAAAACGCTGAGAAATCCGATGAGGCCGGCAGCGCGCCCATCATGGCGGGTTCATCACCCAGCCCACCGTCTGCAACTGCACGTCCTCCTCGATCTCCTGATAGGAGAGCACCGGCAAATCGGGCAGCAGCGGCTCGAGCAGGGTCTTCACGTAGCGGCGCGCATTGAGCGACACCATCACCGCGAGTTGACTCTTGCGCTGGGCCAGATCGGCGATGCGCTTGACCTGATCGCAGATCTCCTGCTTGATGGGCCGCTCCAGGCCGAGAATGCTGCCCTGCTTGCTGCGCAGGATGTTGGCCTCGATGCGCTCCTGCAGGCTCTGTTCGAACAGAATCACTTCCAGGCTGCGCTGCTCGCCGCAGTAGCGGTCGGTGATTAGCCGATGCAGATCGACGCGCACCATCTCGACCAGCGCAATGGTGTCTTCCGGCTCCTTTGGCGCCCAGGCGATCAGACTCTCGAAGATCACCCGCAGATTGCGCACCGGGATGTGTTCCATCAGCAGCCGGCGCAGCACTTCGGTGATGCGCTGCAACGGCACCAGCCGCATCAGCTCGGCGACCAGCTCGGCGTGATCGCGCCGCACCAGTTGCACCAGATGCTGCACCTCCTGAATGCCGATCAGCGCCGAGGCATGCTTGCGCACCACCTGCTCGACGTGCGTCGCAATCACCTGTTCGCAACTCCAGCCCTGGCGCTCGGTCAGCGGCGGCTGTCCGGCGGGGCTCTGAATCCACACCGGGTGCGCAAACGGTCCGAACGGCTCGCTCGGATGCTTTTCGATCACCGCCGGCAGCTCGGACTGTCCGTCCCACAGCAGCCAGCCGGGCCGCACCTGGCCGCTGGCGGCCTGCACGTCCTGCACGGTGATCTGATACACGCCCGTGGCGCCCGCGGCACCCAGCGCGCCGCTCACGCCATAGGCCAGATTGATGCGCGGGAAAAGCGGACCGATATCCGCGTCCACCTTGGATTTCGAGCTCGATAACGCAGCTTGCAGGCGCGTCAGGTTGATTTCCGACTTGAGATCGTCCGACAGGCGCACGGCCACCAGTGCCGTGACACCGGCCGCGTGTGACGCCATGCCGCCCTCGCCTTCGCCCTCGCCCGCGGCATCGGCCAGCGCGATCAGATTGAGCGAGGGCTTGTCGCCGCGACGCCGCAACAGCGAAACGCCCAGTCCGCCGAGAACCAGCGCCAGCGCGCCGAACGCCCACTTCGGAAAACCCGGCACCAGCAGAAACGACAGCAGCACCAGCGCGGCAATCACCATGGCGCGCGGATGCGCCGCCACCTGCGCGCCGATCTGCTCGCCAAGATGCCGCTCGCGCGCATCGCGCGTGGCGACCCGGGTCGTCACGATGCCCGCGGCGATCGACACCAGCAGCGACGGAATCTGCGAGGCCATGCCGTCGCCGACCGTGAGCACCGAATAACGGTGGATGGCACCACCCACGCTCATGTCGTGCATCAGCGTGCCGACCGCGATGCCCGCCACGATGTTGATGAAGGCGATGATGATGCCGGCAATCGCATCGCCCTTGACGAACTTCATCGCGCCGTCCATCGCGCCATGCAATTGCGACTCCTGCTCGAGCATCTCGCGACGGTGCCGCGCTTCGTCCGACGAAATCACTCCGGCGCGCAGATCGGCATCGATGCTCATCTGCTTGCCGGGCATCGCGTCAAGCGAGAATCGCGCGCCGACCTCGGCCACGCGCTCCGAGCCCTTGGCGATCACGATGAACTGCACTACGGCGATGACCAGAAACACCACCCCGCCCACCACCACGTTGCCGCCGACGATCAGGCGCCCGAAGGTATCGATGATGTGACCGGCATTCGCGTGCAACAGAATCAGCTTGCAGGAGGCGATGTTCAGCGAGAGCCGGAACAGCGTGGTGAACAGCAGCAATGCCGGAAACGACGAAAAGCTCACCGCCGAGGGCAGATAGGTCGACACCGTCAACAGCAGGATGCTGGCCGCGAGATTGATCGAAATCAGCGCGTCCATCATCGCGGTCGGCAGCGGCAGCACGAACAGCGCCACGACGGCGGCGACGAACAACGCCAGCACCAGATCGTAATTGCGCGACAGCGAAATCGACAGCACCCACGGCCGCGCCGCCGCGATATCCCACCCTGAGAGCAATTTGCCAGGTCGCATCATCTTGTCGTCGAACCGTTCCTTCACGCCATATCGGTTGGCATCGTGCCGCCGCCGATGGCGGCGCGTACCGGCCCTGGTTGCTCGCGCGCAGCAAGCCGCGCTTTCGCCATGTACGTTTATTCGATGCTATGAGGGAAAGTGTATGAAGGGCGGGATCGCCGCACAATCCGGAGATTCGTAGTTGGCCGCAGCTTTAGTCGCGTCGTTTTTACGAATACTACGTGTGCCTGTAGTTCATCTATCAGATGACAAACGCGTAAATTATATGTACTGCCAATTCTTGTTTTCCCGACTATTTTCGACCCTGCCGGCCGGAACGTCGGGTGGACCGATCGCTCGATTTTCGAGAGAAATTCTCCGCGCATGTGCTGCGGCGTTAAACCATCCGGGAGGTGCTGTCGCCAAGAATGACGCTGACTCAATAAATATCGATCCGGCGACGAGCGAGACCTGCTTCAACCATCATCGGAGACGAGGTTTACCTTCCTATGCATAAATTCGCGCCAGGAATCCAGGGCACCCAACACGAATATCGTGAATTCTCAATCATCGGCGACGAGCAGATCGCCGCGTGCAAGAGCACGGAGAAAATTTCCGACAGCACGATGCTCGGGCAGTTTTCCGGGGCTTCCAGCGATCTGCGCAACGCGAAAACACCTGAAGAGCGCCAGATGCTGGTGCGTACCATGCTGCGCACGCTGGGCTTTAACTGGCTGTGCTACTGCCGCTTCACGCAGATCGGCGAGATGGTCAGCGACGCGCTGTACTACGGTACGTTTTCGCCGGCCGGCTGGCCCAAGCGGTATTTCGCCGAGAAGCATCACGAGGTCGATCCGCGCCTGTGTTTCGCCAGCCGTTACGAATGGCCATTGATCTGGGATCTGTCGATCCTCGCCAATGCCCGAGAGCACGGCCGCGACTCGTTGCGCACGCAGCGCTTTATCGAGGATGCCGAGCGTGCCGGCATACGCAGCGGTGTGACGTTCGGGCTGGTCAATCCGCGCAATCTCGACCACAGCGTGATTCATTTCAGTTCGGCGACGCCCGGCAAGGGCTGGATCGTCGACAGCGTGGTCGGCCAGGCCTACGCGGTGGGCCTGAGCCTGCACGAGTTTTTGCTGCATCACGTCGCCACGCCCAACCTGGCGCACGACATGAGCGGACTGTCAGAGGTGCAGCGCAACATTCTGAACTACATCACCAATGGCATGAGCGACAAGGAAATCGCCGATCAATTGAATATGTCGATTCACAATGTCGACTACCACTTGCGGCAACTCAAGAAGCGCTATGGCGCGCAAAACCGCGTGCAGCTCGCCTACATCACCGGACGCTTCCTCTCCAACTGAACGACTACAGGACCCGCCCGTGCGCCCGCCCGAATTCCAGAACCTCGCCGATGCCGCGGCGCTGCCTCGCCTGAGCCAGCCGGTCGCGCAAACCCTCAATCGCATTTATGCGTGGCCGGACTCGCTGGCGTGCCGGGTGCGGGACTTCCTGTTTCATTGCCGCTGGGATTATGGCGCGCGCCTGGCGCAGCCCGCTTGCACGTATCGCTTTCAGTGCGGCCCGGCCACCGGCTGGATGCTGCTCGAGGCGTGGGCCGAGCGCATGCTCATCGGCGACGCGGCCCACCCCGACGTGCCGCAGGACCTGCGCTACGCACTGGTCTCGGACGCATTGACGCCGTGGCTCGACGCGCTGGAGAAGCTGTTGCGCCGCCCGCTCGAGCTGCTGCCGCCGGGCGACGCGCAGCCGCCGGGCTCGCCCGAGGACATCGGCTGGCTGCGCTTTCATGTCACGCGCGAGGCGGCGCCCGAACCCGCCCAGGACGGCGCCGCGAACCCGAGCGCCGAAGCGCCCGAAGACTGGCACTGCTATGGCGCCCTGCATTTCGACGACGATCGCTGGCTCTCGTTGGCCTGCGCCGAGCGCGAACCCGCGGCCAGGCCGCGCCACCGGCTCGGCGCGTTGCCGGTCGCGCTGGTCTTCCGGCTCGGCACCACCCGGCTCTCGCTGCGCGAGATGCGCGGCATCGCGCAGGGGGACATCGTCGGCATCGAACAGTGGGTATCCGCCGGCAAGGCGCTGGTGTGCAAAGCCGTGCTGCCCGGCGAAGTGGGTCTTGTCATCACGGGCAAGATCGGTGGCAAACAGATCTCGATCGAAAAAATCCAGGAGGTTTCCTTGAATGAAGAGAACAGCACCATCGCGGCCGAAGCATCCGAGCCCGGCCAGAACACGCTCAAGTCACTCGACGCGATGGAGGTCGAAGTCAGCTTCGAGCTGGAAAAACGCACCATGACGCTGGCCGAGTTGCAGGCCTTGCGCGAAGGCCACATCGTCGAGCTCGAGCAGCCTCTCAATCAGAGCCGCGTGCACATCCTGGCCAACGGCGCGCGGGTCGGCCATGGCCACCTGATCGCCGTGGGCAACAAGCTGGGCGTGCGGGTCTCCGAATTCGCAGGCACCCATCATGCCCGGTAACCTGCCGAATCCGGTCGCGCTGCTCGCGCTGATCGCCGTGCTGGGCGTGGCGCCGTTCGCGGCGCTGATGATTACCAGCTACACCAAGCTGGTGGTCGTATTCGGCCTGATTCGCGCGGCCCTGGGCATCCAGCAGGTGCCCCCCAACATCGTGCTCAACGGCATCGCCATCATTCTGTCGATATACATCATGGCGCCGGTCGGCATGGATGTCACCGATGCGTTGCGGGCGGCCAATTTCTCGATCAGCCAGAACATGACGATCGACGATGTCACCACCGCCTTCAGCGTCGCCGAGCCGCCCATCAAAAAATTCCTCGAACAGCATACCGCGGAGCGCGAACGCAATTTCTTCCTGAAGTCGGCCACCAGCATCTGGCCAGCCGCGCGCGCGCAGACGCTGCAGGCCGACGACCTGACGGTGCTGGTGCCCAGTTTCACGCTCAGCGAATTGACCAAGGCGTTTCAGATCGGCTTCATCATCTACATCGTCTTTGTCGTGGTCGATCTGATTGTCGCCAATGTCCTGCTCGCGCTCGGCATGCAGATGATCGCCCCGACGACGATCTCGGTGCCGTTCAAGCTGTTGCTGTTCGTCGCGCTCGACGGCTGGTCCGTTCTGGTGCACGGCCTGATTCTCTCGTATCGCTAGGATGCGGGGACGCGATGCGGCGATCGGACTCACGCGGACTCGGCTGGCGCGCCTCGGCCGTCATCGTTATCCTGCTGATCGGGCGCATCACGCCGGCCGCGGCGTGGGGCACGCACCCGCTGATCGTCCTGCCGGCGCATGCCGACGCGCATGCCGATCGCCCCGCCGATGCGCATGTGGTTGACGCCTCCGTCGTCGCCTACGCCGCCCCCCGCCAGGACCCGCGCGCCGAGCCGGCCGCCGAGCGTGCCCTGCGGCGGGCAAGATTCGAGGCGCTCGCGGCACGGTGCGCGCCGCACATCGGCCCGCTGACGCTGGCCGCGCTGGTGCGGGTCGAGTCGAATTTCAATCCGTATGCGATCGGCGTGGTCGGCGCGCATCTCAGGCGTCAACCGAGATCGCTCGCCGAGGCCGTGGCCACCGCGCGCGCGCTGGCCGCCGCGGGCTACAACTTCAGCCTCGGGCTGGGTCAGATCAATCGTCACAATCTGGCCCGCTACGGCGAGAACTACACCACCATTTTCGACGTATGCCGCAATCTGCATGCCGGCGCGCAGATCCTGGCGTCGTGTTATGCCCGCTCGGTGGCGCGCTACCCGACCCGGCAAGCCGCGTTGCGCGCAGCGTTGTCGTGCTACTACAGTGGTAATTTCACCACAGGGTTCCAGCAGGGATATGTCACCAAGGTCGTCGACAGCGCCGCGGCCCAGGCAGGCGTCGGCGTGCCCGCGCAAGCGCCGCCAATGTGGACGATAAGCCGCCCCGCGCCGGCGCATCCCGGTTCGCCGGGGGCGATCGCGCCCATCCCGATTGCCCGGGGTTTCGCGTCGACGCCGGCCCCGGGCGCCTGCACGCACGGCGACCAGGGTCAGGTGCTGCTCATGACATGTCGTGCCAATGCGGCGGGGCTATGCATGCGGTGTCTACATACGTCTCCGTGAATACCATTCCAGGCAATCATTTCGGCGGTCTTATTACCGCGGCGCAATAAAGAATATAAAGCCTAGAAATTTAACTGAAATATTTTTTGGTTATGATTTAAACTTGCTGCACAACGAAGCAAAGACCACTACAGCGAAGGTTGCACGATCTGCAGCCTCACCAGAAAAACGCTTCGAGTGCCAAACCACGAATACGGGAATGCAAGAGAGCCCGCCGCCTATCGGGCGGTGATTGTCACGCAACCGCAGGCCGGTCCGCAGACGGCGCACGGTGCGAGCCAGTCGGGTCACACAACCGCGTTTCCGTCACCCCGCCGCCGCCGCGCGGCGTCCCCGCGGAGCCGTTGCCATCCCGGCGCGTTCGATTTCCGTGCCTGTCGTCACATGAATCATTGCGACCCCGCCTGCCCTTGAAGGGGCATTATCATGGCGTTGGTGCATTCTCTTCCCCGCGAATCTTCGGCGGCTCCCCTGGCTGGCGCTGCCGCGCCGCAGCCATGTGACCTCGATGCACCGGCCGGCATGCCGGAACTGGTCTTCTGCGATGAGATCGACCTCTCGATACATCAATTCCGGCATGGTCTGAGGCATCCGCCGTTCGGCGGCCGCGCCTCGATCGCCGCCGAACTCGATTCGGCACGCAACGCCAAGGAGCGCATTCGCGTCATTCGCAGCATGCTGCACATCATCGGCTTCACCTGCATGACCTGCGTGACGCTGCAACTGATCGACGACGAAATCGTGCGCGCCTTTTTTCTCAATTGCGGGGTATCGCCGGATTTCTTCCAGAGCTATTTTCGCGACGGCTTTCATCGGATCGACCCTCGCCTGGCCTCGGTGTCGAGCGTCGGCTTGCCCATCATCTGGGATCTCGGCACGGTGCACGACACGCTGCGACGAGGTTCCGACCCGGTGCGAGGCCGCGCCCTGAGCGCCGCGCTCGATCGCCACGGCATGCGCAGCGGCCTGATGTTCGGCATGCCGCTGCCGCGCACCAATTTGCATACCGTCATCGGCTTCAGCGGCCCGCAGCCCAGCGGCGACTGGATCGGCGACAGCACGATCGGCCAGGCCATGACGCTGGGCCTGGCGATTCACCAGAACACCAACGACTACGTGCGCGCGCTGGCGCAGCAAAACGGCACCGCCATGCTCTCGGAAATGCAGCAGCGCATTCTGGCGGGGCTGGCCGCGGGCCTGAGCGACAAGGAAATCGCGCAGCGCCTGCACACGACTTCGCACAACGTGGACTATCATCTGCGGCTGCTGCGCAAAAAGTATGCAGTGAGCAATCGCGCTCAACTGGCCTATACGGCAGGACGCCTGGGCCTGGTATAACGCGCGCGCCGATCCGGCACCCGGTCGATCGGGTTGCCCGGCGCGATAAGAGGCGCACTGGCCGGCGTGCTGCGCCCCGACGATGCGGGCCGCCCACCTGCGCCGCCAAAGATCAATGCAGTTGCGCCTCGGCAAGATCGGCCACGAAAGCGTCGATCATGGCCTTGCGCACGCCCGGCATGCAGATCACATGGCTCCAGCCGTCGGCGGTCGCCAGTTGCCACTTGAAAATGAGCCGCTCGGGCGGCGCGGCAAGCATCACCGTCAGTGCCTGCGGATTGCGCCAGGCGTCCCAGCCGATGCGCTGGAGCTCGCCGTGCGTGTAGGCCGCCAGCGCCATGCCCTGCTCGGCGCGGCGCTTGAGGCCCATCACGCCCCAGCGCTGAATGGCGTGCCACAAAATAAGGGGCAAGTGGCCGTTGCGCGAGCCGCTGATGGTGCGATCGATCGACCCGGTGTAGTTCGCGCTGCTGCGCACACGCTCGATATCGACGCGCTTGACGATCACCACGCCCGACGGCATCGGCGAGCCCAGAAATTTGTGACCGCTGACATTGACGCTGCTGGCCCCATCCTCGAAGTCGAATGGCCAGCGCGGCGTCAACAGTCCGGCGTAGGCACCCGCGAGCGCGCCGTCCGCATGCACGTGAGACTCGCGCACGCCAGCCGCTTGCAGCGCGCGTCGAATGCTCGCAACGCTGTCCCTGGCCTCGGTCATGGTGGTGCCGATCGTCGCCACCACAATAGCTGCCGTCGAGCAATGTGGCGCGGCCAGCCGCTCGAGCGCGGCGTAATCCATCTCGCCGCTCGGCCGCGCCGGCACGGCCACGCCGCGCATGCCGAGGAGGTGGACGTTTTTCGGCACGCTGTAATGCGCGGCACTCGAGTAATACACCGGCGCGGACGGATATTTTTCGCGCGCCACATACAGCGCATAGAGGTTGCATTCGGTGCTGCCGTTCGTGACATACCCCCAGTAGTCATCGTCGGGGGCGCGAAACAGTTTGGCAAAAAAGGCGATGACTTCCTGTTCGAAGTCTTTGGTGTTCATGCCGTGCCAGGTACGGACAAATGGATCGCCGACATTATTGAGCAATGTGCGCATGAGCGGCTCGAGTCCGGCAAAGTCGTAATCGAGGGCCGCAGGAAAGCCGATGAACCGCGTCCGTTCGTCCGAGAGCCGCTCGGACAGCGCCCGCAAGCGCATCTCGGTCAGTCCATGCAACGTCGAGGTATCCAGATTTTTCATTGTTCCGGGACAGTACAGGCCTGCTCCCACCACCCTTCTCGAAGAGACCGCGCCGCGGCATGCATTGCGCGGCGGCACGCACGAGCGCGCGAGCGCATCCCGATGCTCCGATTCTGAACGCTATTCTTCATGCACCTCGTCCGGGTCGCAATGCACGGGATTCGTAGCCCGGGCGCGGATATCGCGCCAATAGCAGCATCAAACTACAAGATTCTGTATATCGCGCAACGCTTCGGACAGGGCGCCCGCGCGGGCGATGCACTTGCCATATGGAAATCACAATTCGCGCGATTGTTCGCCGGACTGGCGATCGGCAGCCTCCGGTCGCAGAAAACTACGCAAATCTGTATGTCGATACGGGAAGTAACGGACGTGCAGTGACGCGACGTTGCCCGACGCGCCACCAAGACACGTAGTTTCCGGCCGAATTTACGCGCCGGATTACGAAATATTCCCGCCTTGGTCGTGCCGCTATTGCCTATATTGCTAACGATCTTCCGTCAAGACCGAAAAGCACAACGATAGCGAGGACCTCATGCAACAGGCACTTGCACCACTGGTCAATAGCGCAGAGATGCTGGCGTATAACGTCTTCGCTGCGCGACGTCACGATACCCATACCGCTCCCGGCAAGCTGGCCGCGCTGCTGGGCACGCCCCCCTCCGAACATTGCAGCGCCCGGGAAAAACTCGACCGCAGGGAATCCGACATGGGGGCCGGCACCATGGCCGCCGAGGCGATCGGGCTGCTCATGCGCATCGCCAGCGCACACGGTGTTTGCGATCCTGTCGCTCGAATTCATCATCACGAGCCGACCTATTCGGCAAGCGCCAAGCAATGCCATATGCCAAGCGGCGTGCTGGTGCAAAAGACGCTATCCCTCAAATGCGGCAGCGACTACCTGCTGGCCACCGGTGTCGGCGCCTGGCATATCAGCCGCCAGGCCCAGCGAGTCCTGGTCGCGCAAGGCTGTCTCCCGTCGTCGGCTGGCAACAGCTTCACGATCAATCCAGCCTCGTTCGATGTCGCGTCCGAACTGCTGCTCGCGCCCGGCATGGTCTCGCCGTTCCTCAAGCCCGGACTTGCCTCGCGGCTCGAACGGGTGATCATCCTGGAACCGGTCGACCTCGACGAGGCGCAGTTCGCCGTGTCGTTGTCGCTATTCGAGAGCCTCGTGCTGCCGGCGCGGCATTTTGTCGGCATCGTCAGCGACTACCTGAGCGCGGCGCTGCCGCATCTGCCTCGGCGTATTGCTCGCCTGCCGCCATCGCCACAGGCGTCATGGGCGACGCCAACTGCTTCCGCCTGATGCCCAGGCGCGGTTCGGTACACACGTAGTAGTCGCCGGCGGCAGTCCGCGGGCAGAGCATCGAAAGCCCCTCGACCGCGTCGAAGAACTGCGCGCTTTGCTCCGCCCGCGCGCGCAGCTCCGCGGCTTGCAACGCCGCCTTGTCCCGGCGCAATGCAAGGTTCTCTTCGATGCGCCGGGTCATCTGCCCGAGCAGATGCGTGGCGGTGCCCTCCGCGTCGGCGAAATCCTCGAGCCCCGAGACCAGGTTGCGAAAAGCGCTTTGCACATCGCCCTGCGCGACGTCGTGATGCGTCAGGCGACGTGCCTCGTCGAAGTAGCCGAAGCGGCTTTGCACCTGATAAAACGCCGTGACGAACACCAGGAAGCGCGTATAGGCCTGGCGATAGCTCTGTTCGAAGAAGGCGCTCGCCTGCCCTTCGTCGATTTCCCCACGCACTGTGCTGCCCAGGCACGCTGCGGCCAGCGTGGCGCTATACATCGCCAGATGCACGCCACTGGACAGCAGCGGATCGAGAAAGCACGCCGCATCGCCCGCCATGAAATAGCCGGGTCCGGCAAACGCGCTCGAGCGATATGAATAGTCCTGCTCGCTCCTGACCTCGGAGACCAGGCGCCCGGGGGCGGTAATGCGCGAGATCAGATCGGAGGCGGCGATGCAGTCCCGATAAATCTGCTTGAGCATGGCGCGCCTGCGTGCTGCGACGTATGCGTCTTTGCGCAGCACCGCGCCGATGCTCATGGTGCCGTCGGCCAGCGGAATCGCCCACAGCCAGCCGTCGGGAATCGACGCGACGGTGATCGCGCCGTCGCGCGCCTCGGCGGGTTGCGGGACGTCGCGCCAATAGCCCCACAGCGCGATGTGCCTGAACACCTCGTGCATCTGCCGGTTTTTCAGATAGCGCGTGGCCATCAGGCCACTGCGACCACTGGCATCGATCAGGTAATCGAAGGCGATGCGCTGCATCGCCCCATCGCGCCCTGCCCATTGCGCGGCCACCGGGCGCTCGCCGCGAAATTCCAGCTCCCGCACATTGGCGCCCTCCGCGACGTGCGCGCCAAGGCTGCGCGCGTGCTGCAGCAGCAGCGCATCGAAAGCCGCGCGAGACACCTGAAAGCTATGCTGGTAGCAGCCGCGCAGCTCGCCGAAATCGAGCGTCCACTGCTCGCCCTGCCAATGCAGATAGGCTCCGGGCTTGCGCATGAACCCATGCGCCTCGATCGATTCGCGCGCGCCGAGCAGCTCCAGCACCTCCAGGCACGAGGGCAACAGCGACTCGCCGATGTGGTAGCGCGGAAACATGTCGCGCTCGAGCAGCACCACATCGATGCCGTCGCGCGCGAGGAAGCCGGCGGCAGTCGAGCCTGCCGGGCCGCCACCGACCACCAGAACCTGCGTACGTTGGGGAATTTGCATCAGTGATTGACTCCGGGAATCCCGTTGCGCGCCGTCACAGCATTTCAAAGCGCGCCTGGAAAAAGCGCAGATGCTTGGGCTCGTGCACCAGCTTCAGGCCCCGCAGCGTCTCGCGGCGACGATGGACGCGCTCGATCGCCAGCGCCACCAGATCGAGGTGCGACTGGGTATAAACGCGCCGCGGAATCGCCAGGCGCACCAGCTCCAGTGTCGCGGGGTTATGCTCGCCGGTCTGTGCGTTGCGCCCGGCCGAGAGAATGCCACGCTCGACCGAGCGAATGCCCGCCTCCAGATAGAGCTCCACCGCCAGCCGGTGCGCCGGAAATTCGGTTTGCTCGATATGAGGCAAAAAGCGTCGGGCGTCCAGGTACACCGCGTGCCCGCCCACCGGTTCGACGATCGGAATGCCGCGCGCGCGCAATTTTTCGCCGAGATATTCGACCTGCCGGACGCGCGCATGAATGTGCTCTTCCTGCACCGACTCCCGAATGCCCAGCGCCATCGCTTCCATGTCGCGCCCGGCCAGGCCGCCGTAAGTGTGCAACCCCTCGTAGGCCAGCGCCAGATTGCTGGCCTGCTCGTACAGCGCGTCGTCGTTGACGGCCAGCCAGCCGCCGATATTGACCAGTGCATCCTTCTTGCCGCTCATGGTCGACGCATCGGTCAACGCGCACATCGCCAGCAGAATGTCGGCCACCCGCTTGTGCCGGTAGCCGTCTTCACGCTGCTGGATGAAATAGGCGTTCTCGACCGCCCGGGCCGCATCGAGCACGATGCGGATGCCATGCGCGTCGGCCAGCTCGCGCACCGCGCGCAGGTTGGCCATCGAGATCGGCTGGCCGCCGGCCATATTCACGGTCGCCGCCAGGCTGATGTAAGGAATGCGCGCGGCACCCACGCGCTCGATCACGGCATCGAGTTTGGCCAGATCGACGTTGCCCTTGAAGGGCATGGCGCAGGCTGGATCGTAGGTGGCGTCGACGACCACGTCGACGAAGGTGCCGCCGGCCAGTTCCTGGTGCAGGCGCGTGCTCGGGAAATACATATTGCCGGGCACATAGTCGCCGGGCTTGATCAGCATCTGCGAAAGTATGTGCTCCGCGCCACGCCCCTGATGGGTCGGTACGATATGGCGATAGCCGTAGTGCTCGCGCACGGCCGCCTGCAGATGGTAAAAATTCCTGCTGCCGGCATAGGCTTCATCACCCAGCATCATGCCGGCCCATTGCCGGTCGCTCATCGCGGCGGTGCCGCTGTCGGTCAGCAAATCGATGAATACATCCTCGGCGCGCAGCAGCATCGGATTGTAGCCGGCCGCCTCGATGGACTGCGTGCGTTCGGCCAGGGTGGTAGTCTTGAGCGGCTCGACCACCTTGATCTTGTAGGGCTCGACACTATAGAGCAGTGCGTCGCTGAGGGGGGGCATGCGCTCGTCCGGCATGAGTCACTCCGTGCATGAATCGCGCGCCGCGGTTGCGCCGCACGCAGGGTGTTCGCCTTGCCGTCGCGTTCGATCACCAATCATTAACCGCCGCGATCGTGCAAAGTGCCCACTGTCAGCGTCATTCTCTGCGGCGCGCTCACGCGCTTCAATCCGGCAGATGCGTAGTGTTTGAGAGTGCAACGCATGCTTTGCCCCTCTATCCCACGCATCTTCGCAGACCGTGCTCCAACCTAAGCCTCGGCCACATGGCGCTGCGCATGCGCGATGATTTGATCGAGCACGGCCAACTGGCGCTCGCGCGGCCAATACTCTTCGGTCGCCGGATCGTACGGGTCGGTCAGCACGAGCCGGCCGTCGCTGAACAACCCGAGCTCGAAGTCGCTGCAGACCGTCTGACCGTTCTGAACCAGATCTCGGATACGGCGCGCATCCGCAAGGGTGCGTGCGTTGAAGTAAAGGCTGTCGCTGACTATATCGCGCTGGTTTTGGTGACTCAGCAAGACACCTCGGCCAGGCCTTTGCTCGAAGCGGTCGTAAACGGCAAACGGTTGTCCCAATGCCGTGACATCGCGAGGCAAGGTCATTGCGATAACGGGGTATCCCTCAGCTGCGCGTCGATCAAGTTCGGCCTTTTCAGCATCGAGCTGCTCCCGCCCCCGCCATGGCCCCAGAACGCCAATGGCCTTATCCTTGCCAAAGGCGAACACGACCTTGGTCCCGCCTGAGCCCAGGCGCGGTCCGATTACCTCGTCGATTGGCACGGTTCGTTGCGCGCCTGCTGCATCGGTCATCACCACGCTGCCGTCATCGCGCAGGTCCAGCGTGTAATCGGTCGGCGCCTGTGGTTGTGGACTGAAGCGGTACCACGAGCCATCGCCATCCATCATCACGCTGTTACCTTTGCCCAAGCGCAGCGCGAAGTCTGGGGCGATTACGTCGGTCTCGAGAATGTTGGCCAAACGCTGCGCGTAGGCATTTTCACCACCGCGACCTGCATAGTCGGCTGCCAGCAGGATCGGTTGATGGTCCTCCCAATCCAAGGCAGTATCGAGCACGATTCGGTGGGGGCTCAGCGGATCGCCGTTCTGATCCATGACAGCCCCCCCCTCATCGCCGGTCGCAAACACCTTGAGATAGGCGCTCGCCTGACCCGGCGTCGGTATATGCGCCAGCGGGACGCCCTCCGGCATGTAGCTTTGATCGGCGTAAGCCAACGGTTGCGCCGGCCAGTCGATCTCCAGGCGTTGCGCCGGCACCGCTACCGACGGGTCGGACGCGGCACCCGATTCCCGGGCCGCGATATTCCGTTGCGCGCTCGCGATGATGCGGTCGAAGAACGCATGGAAGTCGGCCAGCAGTCGTGCAGCGCTGCTATGCGTGAAGAGTCCCGGAAGCTCGATGTCGTGCAACAGCAAATGCCCGTCGGTTGCGACCATCAACTCGATATCGCCCGGCGCCGACGGCTCTTCGTCATCCGGCTGCGCACTGCCATGGACGTCGAGAATGACATGGCGCAATCGCTGCGCATCCGCAATTGTGTTTTCGTTGAAATAGGGCGATTCGATCGTCTCGCTCCCGTCGACGCCTTTATGCTGGATGTCTTTCGTACTGTGGACATACCGATCGTAGTACACGGCGAGACGACCAAAGCCCTCGCCTTGCTGCTCGTACATCTTGCTCACGGGCGCGCCCGCGTTGCGGTAGGGCTCGGCACTTTGCCGCTCGAGATCGATCATGAGTTCTCCCATGTCAGCGTCCGCGAGCGCTGCGACCTTATCGCTACCCAGCTCGAACACCGTTTTAACCGTGCCGCAACCAAGCAATCGCCCGATCAGCGCCTCGAGCGGTTTGCCTTCGCGATTGCCTGCCGCATCGACGGCTGTAAGCTCGCCCTGGTCGCCAATCTCAACTGAGAAATCAGGCGTTGCCGGTCGCGGCGAAAAGCGCAGCCAGCGCACGCCGTCCGCTGGTTCCACCTGATCTTGAGCGATCCTCAACGGGCCATCCGGAGCGATCACTTCCGTATTCAGCGTATCGGCCAGTTGCTGGGCACAGGCCCGATCGCCGCCCGCGCCGGCATGGTCGACCGCCAGGAAAATGGTTTGCCCGAATTTCCAAAGGAGATTGTGCTGCAACACGAATTGATAAGGGTTCACCGACTCGCCTTGCGCATCCAGCAAAGTCGAATCGGGCGTTCCATGCGCACGCACGGTGAAAGTGTCGGGCGGCGATTCCACACGCGATTCCGACTCTCCAGGAATATAGGAATAGCCGAACGACCAGTTGATCGTGTCAACGCCATCTGCGCGGGGATCCCACACTTGCGCGATCCCTGCCTGTTGCGAATCGCTATTTGCCCCCAAACCCTGGCGCTGTACCCATTGCGCATCGAACGGCTCGACCCTCTCGCCGCCGAGCGTGATCGGAAAAGGAGTCACCGGCAGCGGCGCAAAATCCTGACCGATTTCATATGCGACGGTGACGTATGCAACGTATGAATCGCCATAGGTCCACCCGGCGCCTTGCTGCTGCGCTTCTTCCCAGCGCGCCTTGAGCGCCGGCGCCTCGAAGCGAAGCACAATGCCGTTACCCAGCTTGAGCAGTTGCCAGACGGCGCTTGGATCGTCAGGCGGCACAATCGTCAACGGCTCGGTTTGCGGCGTGAATATCTCGCCGTCGCGCAGATCGTTCGGGCTGCGCACCACTGTCACGTGCATTTTATTCGGCGGCACCCAATTGATGTCGCCGGTCAGCGCCGACTGCCCCAGGTCAAGAATATGCTGCGCGCTGGCAGGGTCGACCGGGCGGGAGACGTACAGCCCTTGTTGGGGCGCGTCATTGGCGCTTTCGGCGGCCGATGGCGCGTCGGTGGCGACAGTCTGATGCCAATTCGCCTCCAGCGAGAGGCCGTCCTTGTTTTCCCCTTTGAACTCGAATTCGGCCGACAGTCCGTGTGCGGACAATGCGCGCGCGAGCGACCTCGCAAGCCGCGTTTGAGCCGGGTCGGTCTGATGTTCGAAGGCGTCGATCGCGGACTGGTCCACGATCGCCTCGATCGTCGCTCGACCGGTCGGAGCCAGGCCAATATCGAAGTGCTGCAACAGCGTTAGCAGCATTCGGCTACCGGCACCCGGCGGCAGGTCGCCACGATCGATCATGAAGATGTTGAATTTATCCGCGGCGGGATCCAGCAAGTAGCCTTCGGCGTCCACGTTGATCCCGACGCTCAGCTTCACCTTGGGATCGCTCGCGGAAAATAGGCCCAGCAAGCCGCGTCCATAGCCATAGGTCAACCCGAAACGCTCATGCTCCGATTCGTCGAATGGCGTGCTGGCATGGTCGCCGGCGTCGCGCCCATCGGCGAACCAGTATCGCGGCACCGCGTGCTGAGGCGACGGCGCGGACAACTGGGCGACGAACTCTTGTGCGGTGCCGGGCGTCATTCCAATGTCCAGCAGTTGAGCCCGCAATAGATCGGGATTCAGTCCGCTGGCAGCTCGTCGGGTTCCCACTGAAGGGAATTGCTCCAATGCACCGATCCCTGAATTGGCCAGCCCCGCCGCTGGTGATTCGCTGGTCGGACCGCCCGGTGGCTGTTGCGCCTCCGGATAATAGGCTGCCGACACGGTGCTGCCGCCGACCGGCGACTCACCACTGCCCGGAGGCGACGTTTGCGTTTCGTCCCGGCCCCGCAGCAAGACCACCAGCGAGAGCTGCTCGCCGTGGTCATCGAAATGAAACCCCGAGATTTCGAGTCCATAACCCGGCAAGGCGCCGGTCAGCGACACGCCTAGCGGGGTCCGTGCGGGGTCGTCACGCTCTGCGTAGGCCGCCAGCAACGACGGCTCCATAATGTCCGGGAATACCAGCAGCGTGCCCGACGAGGGCAGTACGCCGTAGTGATCGAGCAGCGCCATCAACAGCCAGCCTTCGGCGCCAGGCGCTGTCCGGCCGGGTTTGATCTCGTGCACGTTGATCACGGCCGCCCCCTCGGCGGGAGAATTGTCCGTCGCACCGATTTGCACCTTCACACTGACGCCCGGGTCGCGGCTCGACGAGAGGAGCAACCAGTTGCCGCTGGCGCTCTTCTCATAGGTCAGCTCGAGGGAGCCGGCGCCCGATGTGTCGGCCGACGCGCCCGCCGGGACGGCTCCTGCATCTTCAGTCCGGCCTGGTGGCGCGGTATCGATAAAGCTATCGAGGCTGAAGCCGCGCAACCCTACCGGCAACGCCATCACGTCGATCGGCGTTGCGTCGCTGTGACAATACGTCCGTCCGAATTCCGCCGGCTGGACAAGGCGGAACTCGTTGCCCTGGCGAACGATGACCGCGCCGCTGTCGAAGCGCTGCGGCGAGGCCGCCGGCCCCCTGAACGTGCCGCGCCCGACCACACGAACCGCCCAGCAGGTGTCGCGATCGTCGCGCTTGTAAAGACCGAAACAGTCCGCGCCGAGATCGCCCACCGGGGTCATGTTGCCGCGAATGAAACCGATGTCGGAGTTGTAACAGTCGGTCAGGCCCAGCGAAGTCGCGACATCGAGTACCGCCACGACCTGTGCATGATTGAGCGCCGAGGGCATACCCGCCAGATCCGTCACGGCGGCGCTCAGTGCGGCTGCCTGCGCCTCGGTGACCTCGTTGAAAATAATGACACCGCTGCCGTCGCCCGGCACCGCCTGCAGCGACTGGTCCTTGGCGTTATGGAAAACCACGCCGGTCTCGCCCAGCGGATTGCCCTGCCGATCGAGAATCGGCTGACCTTCGAGCAATGCGCCGCCGGCATCGATCGTGCCCGCCGGGTAGACCAGCGGCTTGCCATCGGCCAGCGGCGGAATCGGCAGAATGAATTTCTGCGCGGTGGAAATCACCGGCACCGCGCGGGACATATCGAGATCTTCCGGACGCACGTTCATCTCGGCGGAGGCAACGACGGCACGGGATGGTTCTTCCTGCAATTGGGCCACGAAGGCTCGCGCCGTGTTCTCCGACAGACCGATGCGCAGCAACTCCGGATAGAGTGTGGACGGATCGATGCCGCGCATGGCCTGGTGGGTAACCTGCGAGATGTACGGCTCCATCGTGGTCACCGGCGGGTTGCCTGTCTGGGTCAGGCCGAGTTGCCATGCCTGCGGGTCGGTCAGCGGCGCCGGCGGCGCCGGGTGATATTGCGCGGATAGCGTATATCGATCCTGCGGCGGATCTCCCTCGTCCGGTGCATCTGGTGTATCCGGCGCACTCGAACGCTTGCCGAGAATTTCGTCACGCGCCACCTGTACTGCGTCGTGGAACGCCGCCGAGCCCAGCATGCCCGGTGGCAACGCGGACAATTGTGCGTCGAGCTTGGCCTGTCGACGCGCGCTCTTGTCGAGATACATCAGTGCGTTGCGCAGAAATGTGCCGGCGTCGCGCCGCAATCGGTCGGCCACGAACGCGTCGAAATCAGCGTGTGCGCCGGGGTTCGCCGCATGCTGCCCGGATGCGGCGAGCGCGTTGCGCAGCTTGTCACCGAGTGAGCGTGCATAGACCGCACGCTGCGCCCAACGCGGAGCCAACCGATCCTCGGTCACCAGATATTGCGCGAACTTGCGCGCAACGGGCCCATAGACCGGGTGCGCCAGAATCGCTTGGGCTGTCGCGCCATCCGGCACCTCGCCCGTGACAGGTTGGTCGTTGACGGTACTCGCCGAACTTGTGTCGGTCGACGCCGGCGCAGGAGAAGGCTGCGCATCGCGCGCGCTCGTCCACGAGACCGAGCCGATGACCGGCTCGGGTGTCTGCGCCAATTGCGCCACGAACGCCTGCGCCATATCGGTCGAGACGCCCTTGGCAACCAGGGCCGCGCTTAATGCATCGGGATCGAGCGCCCGCATGGCACTTTGCGTGCCCAACGAAGGGAATTGTTCCAGCGCCGCGACCGGCGGGCTGCCTGTCTGGGTCAGGCCGAGTTGCCATATCTGCGCTTCGGTCAACGCCACCGGTGGCGCCGGGTGATAGGCGGCGGCTGACAGGGAGCGGGCACCGCCAGCGTTGCCTCCGTCTTCATCTTCGTCGACCGCGCCGTCGTCGGCCGTCTTGCCGGGGCGTGCCGGCATATTGTCGGGCAGCCCGGCCTGTTCGGGCAAATCGCCCGGCCGCCCCCAATACCAGCCTTGCTGAATATCGACACCCAGGGCATCGAGCCGCGCGCTATCTTCTTCGGTTTCGACGCCCTCGCCGATCACTTTGATGCCCATGCGATGCATGTCGTCGACCACGAATTTGACGGCCTCGCGCACGGCAGGGTCGCCCAGCGCGGCTACCCACTCGCGGGCGATTTTGAGCGTGTCGAACAGCCGGGCGCCGGCCGCCTGCGCCTGCAGCCGGGAGACGTAGTCGAGCGAGCGTTGCTGATCGAAGTCGTCGATGGCGATCTCGTGGCCTCTGGCGCGCAGGCGGCGCAGCACGTCCCGCGCGACGCGCATATCCGGCAGATCGCCGGTCTCGGTGATTTCGAAGCTGATGCGACTGGCGGACACGCCATAGGCCGACAGCAAGGCGTCGACGGTTGCCGGTAATGTACCGTCGTTGAGTACGGGCCCCGATAGATTAATGGCCAGGTTGGCATCCGGATGACCGGCCGCCGCCCGCACTGCCTCGGCAATGACCCACTGCGCCAGCGGAAGACTCAGGCCATGCGCCTCCAGGGCCGGGATGAATTGGTCCGGCCGCAGATCGGTGTGCCGGATCAATACTTCGTAATGCGATATTTCACCGCTCAGGCTGTCGTGAAGCGGCTGGTACTGCAACTTGAATTTGCCGTTTTCTATTGCATCGTCGAGCCAGTTCGTCCAGTATGCCTTCAAGTCGGGAAATGCGACGGCCTGCACCAGAGCCTGCGCCTGCGCCTGCCTGAGCGCGCGCTGATTCAGCCCCTGCTGCTGTGTAATATCGCCGTGCAGCGACTTGATGTATTTGCCGACGAAGAACGGCGTCATGTTGGCTCCGAGCGACACCAGCTGGCTCCACTTTTGATAGCCGCTCATCTGATCCCAGTTGTGGATCAGCGCGGCGCCCTGAGTGGCCATCTGATACGTGCCGCCGATCATCGCCGGGCGGTTGATGCGGCTGGCCAG
>NZ_SCSK01000040.1 GCF_004297875.1 Pandoraea sp.
CTTCTGAAGGGCATTCCCTTCGAGGACGGAACGCCGGTGATTGAAAGCACACCGGCTCCTCAAGCGCTGGCCGCCTGATCATGTCGACCGACCCGCATACACCACTCTTGACGATTGCTCGTAGGGTGGGGGTGACCATCTCATTACGCCCCGCGAACGGGGCGTGTACGATGTTATTTCGATCGACGACTTAAACGTACGCTTGCAGTGCTGTTTTCATTTTCTTCATGGCGGTTACTTCGATCTGTCGAATCCGTTCCGCCGAGACACCGAATTCGTCGGCCAGATCGTGCAAAGTCGATCCACCGGACCCATCGTCGCGAACATTCAACCACCGTGCTTCGATGATGCGGCGGCTTCGCGCATCGAGTTTTTCCAGGGCGCTGACGAGACCGTCGCTTTGCAGGCGGTCATGCTGGCGCGCTGCCAATACCGCGGTGGGTTCGTTATGGGTGTCAGCCAGATAAGCGATCGGCGCGAATGCTTCCTCGCCATCTTCCACCTTGCCCTCGAGCGCGATGTCGCCACCCGACAGGCGGGTTTCCATTTCGGCGACTTCCTCGCGCTTGACATTCAGTTCCTTGGCGACCGTCTCGATTTCTTCCGGCGTGAAGGCCTGCACTCCCTGTTTATGGCTGCGCAGATTGAAAAACAGCTTGCGCTGAGCCTTGGTGGTGGCGACCTTGACCATGCGCCAGTTGCGCAGGATATATTCATGGATCTCGGCCTTGATCCAGTGGATCGCATACGAGACCAATCGCACGCCCTGCGAAGGGTCGAAGCGCTTGACCGCCTTCATCAGACCGATATTTCCTTCCTGGATCAAATCCGCGTGCGGCAGGCCGTATCCCAGATAGTTGCGGGCGACCGACACGACCAGACGCAGATGCGACAGCACGAGACGACGCGCGGCATCGAGATTTTCATGGTCACGGTATTCGGTGGCCAGTTGACGCTCCTCGTCGGCCGACAGCAAGGGAATCCGGTTGACGGCCTGGATGTAGGCGTCAATATTACCCACGCTGGCGGGTAGCATCGCGGATGGAGAGAGCGTCAAGGCGCGCGCCTCCTGTGCCTTGACGGCAAGCGGAGAAAGGGACTGGGTCGTCATGGCGTCGCTCAAGCGGTGTTGCTCCTGTTCATCGGTTACGGACCATTTTAGCACTCTCGCTTCAAGAGTGCTAAGCATTAGAGGGGCTCCCGGTCAGCAAGTTTCAAACGAATTCTCTAATTAAATGTAGGGATTTTCTCTGAGAATTTTCTTGATTCATCTCAAACTCCGCCGTCATGGTATAAATTCCAGAAATTATCGCTGCTGAGATTTACCTGAGTTTATCCTTCCGACTCATGACGCGTGGGAGGCACGCATGCCTGTCAAGAATATCGACACGGTTCGCGCCCTGGAATCCGCCCGCTATGCCGCAATGATCGAGGGCGACGTGGAGCAGCTTGATGCGATGCTCTACGACGATCTCCATTATGTGCATTCGAACGGCAAGCGCGAGACCAAGGAGCAATTCCTCGGCGCATTGTCGGCGGGCCGGCGCCGCTACCGCGATATCGAGGTACAGACCCAGGAGCTGCGCGAATTTGGCGATACGGTGGTCGTCACGGGCAAGCTTCGAATCGAATTGGAGAGTGCCACCGGACCCTTGTCGTCGTCGATGACCTATATAGCCGTTCACGTGCTGCAGAAAAACCAGTGGCGACTGATTTCATGGCAGGCGACCCGCACGGCATCGGAGTGACGCAACCGCCCGACGTCCGGGCGTGAGCTCAGATAGCCGGCCTGCCGGCGGGCGGCGACTGGTGTTGCCGGCATATCTGCAGGATCGCATCGACCTGACGCGCAATAGGTGCCGGCACGGGGGTTCTGCCACTCAAAACATCCCGTATCCAAGCTGCGGTGCTGTTCGCGTCGCTTGTCGGCAGCGCTGGAATCTGCTCCAGCGGACCGGCATCGGCCGCTACCACGCAGCTTTTTCGTCCCCCCTGCAGCCAATCCATCGCCGCCTGACGGCGGGCGTCGGCGACCGGTTCGCCCTCGGTGCCGCGCGCCAGCAGAACGCCGGCCGGTCCGGCGAGCACCGGATCGGTGAACAGTGCCGTCAGGGTGTCCCGATACTCCGGGTGGGTAAAATTGACCAACCTGAGCGCTGGCTGCCGAAACGGCTGCAGTAACTTGACCAGCGTGTGTCCGGAATTGCGAACGCCAATCACCGCACGCATCTCCAGCAGATGGGCAAGCGGGGCAGACAGCGCTTCGATTGGCATAAACGCCGGGTATCCGCGCGCCAGAGCGACTTGGGCCGAATCGACCGAGAGCGCGGGAGCGTGACCCAAGGCGGCAAAAATGGCGGCGCTGGTCACCCGCGAGGAAGAGTTGCTGCTCACACCGTGTACGAGGACCGGCACCCCTTCGCGAGCCAGCAGTAACGCCAATAATGGGGTCAGATTCGGCTGTTTGCGCGCCCCGTTATAACTGGGTAAAACGACCGGCAGACCCTCGCCCGGACACGCCAGCTGCTCGATGGAAGCCTGCGCCGCTGCGAGCATGCCGGCCAGCTCGTCCGGCGTCTCACCCTTAATGCGATAGGCAACCAGGACAGCGCCGAGTTCGATGTCGCCAACCTGCCCGTTGAGAATCGCGGCGAACAGTCTTCGGGCGTCATCGCGAGGGAGCGCGCGAGCGCCGGCGCCACCGCGCGCGATGGTCTTGAGCAAATCGGAGCAGGCAAAGGGGGCAGTCATCGTGTCGAGCGCGAATGAGGAGCGGCAGCCGATCGCGCCGCCTATTAGCCGTAATATAAAGCAGTCGCCTCATCGAGGTGGCCAGCAAAAGTCAGAACGCTTCAAGTACTATGTCGGTTTGGGTGCATCCCCCTCGAGGAGACCGCAATGCGTTATGTGTTCGAACCCCCGGTGCCTGTCGCGGTGCCGGTGGTGGGCATCGATCAGCAATTTCCTGTGCATCGCATCTACTGCGTCGGCCGCAATTATGCGGACCACGCGCGTGAAATGGGGTCCGATCCCGATCGCGAACCGCCATTTTTTTTCTGCAAGCCCGCCGATGCGGTTGTCAATGTCGAGTCGGGCACGGTTGGACTGTTTCCCTATCCGCCGCAAACCAAAAATTGCCATTTCGAGTTCGAGCTCGTTGCCGCGATCGGCAAGGGGGGCAAGCACATCGACGTCGAACAGGCCAACGAGCACATCTACGGCTACGCGCTGGGATTGGACATGACGCGGCGCGATCTGCAGAACGAGGCGAAGAAAACCGGCAGGCCCTGGGACACCGGCAAAGGATTCGATCATGCCGCACCGATGGGGCCGTTGCATCGCGCCATCGACGTCGGCCACCCCGTGCGCGGCGCTATCTGGCTGAGCGTCAATGGCGAACAAAGGCAGCGCGGCGACATTGCCGCCATGATCTGGTCGATTCCCGAGACGGTCGCTTACCTTTCCAGTTTTTTCGAGCTGCAGCCTGGCGATCTGATTTTTACCGGCACACCGGAGGGCGTCGGCGCGATCGTGCCGGGAGACCTGATGGTCGGAGGTGTCGACGGCTTGGGCGAGCTGCACGTCGAGGTCGTTTGAGTCCCAAGCGGCGAGAACGACATTCCACGGACCGGTCTTTCCAAGGAGCACCATGCTTACGCTGTACACCTACTTCCGCAGTTCCGCCTCGTTTCGGGTGCGAATTGCACTCAATCTAAAGGGGTTGCCCTATGAAAGCGTGCCGGTGCATTTGGTGCGCGATGGGGGCCAACAACTCCTGCCGGAATTCCGGGCGCTCAATCCGGATGCGCTGGTGCCGGTACTGCTCGACGGTGGCCAGACGCTGCATCAATCGCTGGCAATCATCGAGTATCTGGACGAAATACACCCGACTCCCGCGTTGTTACCCAAAGCTGCGCTCGATCGTGCGCAAGTGCGGGCCTTGGCGCTGGACGTGGCCTGCGAGATCCACCCACTCAACAACCTGCGCGTGCTGAAATATCTCAAGCACGAGTTGAAAGTGCCGGAGGAAGCGAAAAACGGCTGGTATCGCCACTGGATCGAGCTCGGCTTCGCGTCGCTCGAGAAGCGGCTGAACGCCTCGTCGCCGGCCGGGGATTTCTGCTTCGGAGATACCCCGACGATGGCCGACTGCTGTCTGATTCCCCAGATATTCAATGCGCAGCGTTTCGATGTCGACTTGAGTCCCTATCCGACCATTCGCCGGATTCACGCTCATTGCATGACGCTCGATGCGTTTTCCAAGGCGGCGCCGGGCGCTCAGCCCGACGCAGAATAGCCCGGCGCGGGTTGGCTGACGCCGGCGCCGTTCAAATGCCCAGCACGGCGTCGGCGAATTCCTCGGCCGAAAAGGGTTGCAGGTCTTCGACCTTTTCCCCTACGCCAATGAAGTAGACGGGGATCGGGCGCTGCCTCGCAATGGCCGCCAGAATGCCGCCCTTGGCGGTTCCGTCGAGTTTCGTCACGATCAGGCCGGTCAGTTGCAGGGCGTCGTCGAATGCCTTGACCTGGCTGAGGGCGTTTTGCCCGGTGTTGCCGTCGATCACCAGGAGGATCTCGTGCGGCGCATTGTGTCCGGTCTTGGCCAGAACGCGCTTGATCTTCTTCAGCTCTTCCATCAGGTGCAACTGGGTCGGCAGGCGGCCAGCGGTATCGGCCATCACGATATCGATCTTGCGCGCGCGCGCGGCGTTGACCGCATCGAACACCACCGCCGCGGGATCGCCGCTCTCCTGGGACACGACCGTCACGCCGTTGCGCTCTCCCCAGATCGCCAATTGCTCACGGGCTGCGGCTCGAAAAGTGTCGCCGGCAGCCAACAGTACCGATTGTCCATACGCCTGGAAATGCTTGGCCAATTTGCCGATGCTGGTGGTCTTGCCCGCGCCGTTGACGCCCGCGATCATGATCACCAGCGGTTGCTCGCGGCCCAGGACCATCGTGCGCTCGAGCGGCCTGAGCAGCTCTACCAGCAAATCGCGCAATGCCAGCCGGACCTGCTCGCCTTCGGTCAGCCGGTCGGTCTTGACCTTTTGGCGCAACGCCTTGAGCAAATACTGGGTGGCCTCGACGCCGGCGTCGCTCATCAGCAGGGCGTCTTCCAATTCCTCGAACAGCGATTCGTCGACCTTGACGCCGACGAAAACGCCGGTCAGCCCGGCGCTGGTCTTGGCCAGGCCGGACTTCAGGCGGCCGATCCACGAGCGCTTGGCGGCCGGCTCCGGCGGCGGCGCAGCGATGATTTCACCTTCGCTTGCAGCGGCTTCCTCGCTCAGTTCGGGTTCGGGAACTGTTACGGGCTCGCTGGGAAGGGGCTCGACAACGGTCTGCGGCGCGGGATTTTCCGGCTCGTCCTGGGCCGGCGCGCCGGACTTGAAGCGTTTAAAAAAGCTGAACATGCTTGGGGGAAACTCGGCAGAGGAGCAAAGCAGGAATCGCCATACAATAATGGGCGCCGTGCTCCGTGGGAATGGGGCACATTTTATCAGACGGGATTCACGAGCGAGCCCGGTCGGGCCAAAAAAGGGGATGCGATGCGCTGGCGGCAAGCATGGGTCGGGATAGCGTTGGCGGGATTCGTGGCGCTCGGCCATGCGGGGACACTCCCGAGCGTCGAAAACAAAACGACGGAATTCACCTTGCCGAATGGTTTGCGCCTGATCGTCAAGGAAGATCACCGCGCGCCGACGGTCGTCAACATGGTTTGGTACCGCGCCGGATCGATCGATGAGTTCAACGGCACCACCGGCGTGGCGCACGTACTCGAACACATGATGTTTCGCGGTACCCGGCGGATCGGGCCAGGTGAGTTCTCGCGTCGCGTGGCGGCGCTGGGCGGTCACGAGAACGCTTTCACGAGCAAGGACTACACAGCGTACTTCCAGCAAATCGGAAAATCCCACCTGCCGGAGATGATGGCGCTCGAAGCCGACCGCATGCAGCATCTGGCCCTGTCGGCCAGCCAGTTCAATAAGGAAATCCAGGTCGTGATGGAGGAGCGGCGCCTGCGAACCGAAGACCAGCCTCGCGCGCTGCTGTTCGAGCAATTGATGGCCACAGCGCTGGTGGCCAACCCCTCCCGCCGGCCAATCATCGGCTGGATGAACGATCTGCAGCACATGCGCGTGTCGGATGCGCAAACCTGGTACCGGCGCTGGTATGCGCCGAACAACGCCGTGGTCGTCGTGTGCGGGGATGTCGATCCAGCACAGGTCAAGCAGTGGGCCGAAAAGTATTTTGGCGGCATTCCCGCTCGCCCGTTGCCGCAGCGGCGCCCCCAGACGGAGCCGGCGCAACTCGGCGAGCGGCGCATCAGCGTCAAGGCGCCGGCCGAGAACCCTTATGTGGCGCTGGCGTTTCGCGCGCCGCGGCTGAAGGACGTAGCAGCGGACGATGACGTCTACGCGCTGCAGGTGCTGGCCGGTGTGCTCGATGGCTACAGCGACGCGCGCCTGACGCGTCAATTGATTCGTACACAACGTCTGGCCAATGAGGCCGGCGCGAACTACGACGGTATCGGGCGAGGCCCGCAATTTTTCATCCTGGACGGCGTGCCGGCACAAGGCCACACTGCCGCGCAACTGGAGCAGGCATTACGCGCCCAAATCGCCGACATCGCCGCGCACGGCGTCACCGAGGCGGAACTGCGGCGCGTCAAGGCGCAAGTCGTGGCCGCCCAGGTTTACAAGCGCGATTCGCTGCTCGGGCAGGCAATGGAGATCGGGGCGAATGAGATGGACGGCATTTCGTGGCGGGAACTCGATTTGATGCTGGAGAAAATTGCCCAGGTGACGCCGGCTCAGGTGCAGGCCGTGGCCGGCAAGTATTTCAGCGACGACCGGCTGACGGTAGCGACCCTGGTGCCCCAGCCGATCGACGCGCAAACACTGAAACGCCGCGCCCAGGGCGCCGGCAATCTTAATCAGTTGCGTTAAACATGGGCCGCCCGATGAGAATCGACTCGTTGATGAGCATTGCAGTGCGCATAGCCAGTGCCGGCGCGCTTTATATGGGGCTGGCGCTTACCGTTTTCTGTGGGGTATCGAACGCTCGCGCCGCGTTGCCGATCCAGGCGTGGCATACCGCCAGCGGAGCCAAAGTATTGTTCGTGCAAAGCGATGCGATCCCGATGCTCGACGTGCGGATCGAATTCGATGCGGGCAGTCGCTTTGACCCCACCGGCAAGGCGGGCCTGGCGGCGCTGACGGCGGATATGCTCGATACGGGGACTGAGGCAGCCGGCACTCAGGCTGCGTTGAGCGAGTCGCAAATTGCCGATCGCTTCGCCGATATCGGCGCGCAACAGTCGATATTGGCGGGTCGCGACTACGCGACGGTGTCTCTGCGCACGTTGGTCACCGCCGGCGCGTTGCGGCGCGCGACTGATACGCTGGCGCAATGCCTGCAGCATCCGTCGTTTCCCGAGGCCGTGCTGACGCGCGAAAAAGGCCGTTTGATTGCCGGTATCCAGGAGGCAGATACCAAGCCCGAAGTCGTCGCTCAGAAAGCACTGTGGCGCTCGATGTATGCCGCGCATCCCTATGGCATCACTGCCTCGCCGCGCAGCGTGGCGGCAATCGATCGGAAGGATATCGTCGGCTTTTACCGAAATGCCTACAGCGCCAGGCGCGCCGTTATCGCTATGGTGGGGGCCATCACGCGGGACCAGGCCGAGCAAATCGCCGCGCAACTGAGTGCCGGCTTGCCCCCTGGCGGCGTGCTGCCGGATTTGCCGCCGGTCAGTCCGCTGCCGGGCGCGCTGTCGATCGATTTGCCGCACCCGGCGGAACAGGCACACATTCTGATCGGACAACCTGCGATCGCGCGCAACGATCCGGACTATTTTCCCTTGCTGGTTGGCAATTACATCCTGGGCGGCGGCGGGTTCGTCTCGCGCCTGACCCAGGAGGTACGCGAGCAGCGTGGCCTGACCTACGGCGTGACCAGCCAGTTCATGCCGTTACGCCAGGCCGGCCCGTTCGTGATCGGCCTGCAGACACGGCGCGACCGGGCGGCGCAAGCGTTGCGGGTCGTGCGCGCCACGCTCGATCGCTTTATCCAGGAAGGCCCGAGCGCCGCGGAGTTGCAAGCCGCCAAGGATAACCTCGTCAATGGCTTCGCGCTGCGCATCGACAGCAACCGCAAGCTGATCGCCAATGTGGCTGCGATCGGCTTCTATGATTTGCCACTGGATTATCTCGACACCTGGACGCAACGGGTCAAGCAGGTCACGCTGGCCGACATCCGACAGGCATTTGCGCGTCACCTCGACCCGGCCCGGATGGCAACGGTGGTGGTCGGACCAACGAATGTCGCGGCTGCGGCGAAGTCGCAATAGATTCGGCGCGGCGTTGACGATTCAGCGCAGCAGACGCCGACGCAACAGGGCCAAAGCGGTGAGCCACCCACCGATCGCATAGATCGCCAGGGCCGCGAAATGCAGCCACGCGTGATCCATCGGCCGGCCGAGCATCGCCGGCCGTATCAATTCAACCGCGTGCGCCAGCGGCAGCAAGCCGGTGACGTCGCGCACCCCCGGCGGCAGTTGGGAAAGCGGGAAGAATACGCCGCACAGCAGCAGCATCGGCGTGATCACCAGGGTCTGATAAAACAGGAAAAAGTCATAGTTGGGCGCCAGCGCGGTGACGATCATCGCCAGGCTGGCGAATGTCAGGCCCGCCAATGCGATTACAGGTAGCGCATAGAGCGCGGCAGGCCAGTGCGCATAGCCCAGCGCACTGGCGACCGCGAGTATGGCCAGGCCGCTGAGAATTGCCTTGCTGGCGGCCCAGACAATTTCGCCCAGCACGACGTCGCCGAGCGTCAGCGGCGCATGCATGATCGCCTCCCAGGTTCGCTGGACGTGCATGCGCGAGAAGCTGGAATACATCGCCTCGAAACTGGCTGACATCATCACGCTCGAGCCGACCGTACCTGCGGCCAGAAAGGCGATGTAGGACGTGCCGTCGACCTCGCCCACCATCAGGCCCAGGCCGAAACCGAGGCCGAACAGATAGATCATGGGGTCGGCAAGATTGCCGAACAGCGATGCGATGGCCAGTTTTTTCCATACCAGGAAGTTGCGTCGCCACACGGTAAACCAGAGTGTGGCATTCGACGGGAAGAAGGGTTGCGGGTAACGCATGAGTGCTGTCTCGTTATGATCGCCCGGCAGGGTCACGCGCTCAATCGCGCATCTCCCGACCGGTGAGTTTGAGGAACACATCTTCCAGGTTGGCCGGTCGATGCAGATACCGTATGCCCACGGTGTTTTTCAAGCTCAGCAATAACGGCTCCGCATCGCGCACGTAGCAGTACAGCGTCTCGCCGCTTGTCTCGACGCGCTCGGCCAGCGCGGTCAGTGTGTCGCGCAGATTTGCCGGGATATCGCCGAAGACTTCCACGACGTCGCATCCGATCTCCTGGTCAATCAGTCCGGGCGGCGTGCCCTCGGCGATTTTGCGGCCGTTGTCGATGATGCACAGGCGGTGGCAAAGCCGCTCGGCCTCTTCCATGAAATGGGTTGTCAGGAGAATGGTCTTGCCGTCGGCCAACAGCGACTTCAGGCGCTCCCAGATCAGGTGGCGTGCCTGCGGATCGAGCCCGGTAGTCGGCTCGTCGAGAACCAGTATGTCGGGGTCATTGACCAGCGCGCGGGCCAGCGTGAGCCGGCGCCGCATGCCGCCCGACAGCTGATTGACGCGCGCGTCAGCCTTCTGCGTGAGGCGCGCGAATTCGAGCAACGCAGGAATGCGCTTGCGCATGTCGGTCGTCGGCACGTCGAAGTAACGGCCAAATACCTCGAGATTCTCGCGTACCGTGAAGTCTGGATCGAGATTATCGAATTGCGGCACGACGCCGACCCGTCGCCGGGCGATCGGCGCATGGGCCGGGATGTCCTCGTCGGCAAGCCGGATCGAGCCGCCGTCAGGCGTCGTGAGTCCCAGCAGCAGGCGCAGCGTAGTGGTCTTGCCGGCGCCGTTGGGTCCCAACAAACCGTAGCATTCGCCGCGCGCGACGGAAAAACTCAGGCCATCGACGACGGGCTTGCCGTCATAAAGCTTGCGGACGTCATGTAATGCGAGTGCAGTGGCTGGCATGGTAATCGGGCAAAACGGCGAATTACCCCGTCCGGGGCACAGCCCGACAGTGTAGCAAGCCACGCGGCGCGAGGCCGTTGGCGGGCGCGCAATGTGGTAAGGTGGCGCTCTCGAAAGAGCGGCATTGATCGAAGATGGCTGATTTTTATCCGGAAATATTCATGCAAGGCGCCGCACAAACGACGCCGGCAGGTCGGGATTGGCGATGAATTCCGTCCGAGGGGCGAAATCGCCACCGCAACAGGTCAGGATTATCGGCGGGCGGTGGAAGCGCACACTGCTTCCTGTGGTGAGCGGCGAGGGACTGCGGCCGACGCCTGATCGCGTGCGGGAGACCCTGTTCAACTGGCTTGGGCAGGATTTGAGCGGTCTGCGGTGCCTCGATCTGTTTGCCGGCAGCGGTGCGCTGGGATTCGAGGCCGCCTCGCGTGGCGCTGCAAGCGTGGTGCTGGTGGAGAAATTGGCGGCTTCGGTGCGGCAACTCGAGGCAATTCGCCAGAAGCTGGCCGCCACGCAGGTCGACATCCTGCATGGCGACGCGCGGCGCCTGGTCGGCAAGCTAGGCGCTGGTTCGTTCGACGTGATTTTTCTCGATCCGCCGTTCGGACAGGACTGGCTGCCGCAGGTACTGCCCGACGCAGTGCGGTTACTGGCGCCGGGCGGCGTTTTGTATGTGGAGGCCGAGGCGCCGGTGGCGGCCGATTTGCTGGAGGCGACCGGCCTGCGCATTGCGCGTCAGGCGAAAGCGGGCGCGGTGCATTATCATTTGTTGCAATCCGAGTCGATCGCAAGCGACGACAATGACTGAATCGAGCAGACCCTGAGCAGGGTGGGAGACGTTGGCATGGTGGTAGCTATTTATCCGGGAACCTTCGATCCGCTCACGCGCGGACACGAGGATTTGGTGCGCCGTGCGGCGGGCATTTTCGACAAGCTGGTCGTGGGTGTGGCCGACAGCCGTAACAAGAAGCCGTTCTTCACGCTGGACGAACGGCTGGATATTGCCCGCGAAGTACTGGGCCACTATCCGAATGTCGCGGTCGAGGGGTTTGCCGGGCTGCTCAAGGATTTTGTTCGCAAGCACCAGGCCCGCGTCATCGTGCGTGGCCTGCGCGCGGTGTCCGACTTTGAATATGAGTTTCAGATGGCCGGCATGAATCGCTATTTGCTGCCGGACGTGGAAACGATGTTCATGACGCCTTCGGATCAGTATCAATTCATTTCGGGAACGATCGTGCGCGAGATTGCCCAATTGGGCGGCGATGTCAGCAAATTCGTTTTCCCGTCGGTAGAAAAATGGCTGGTCGACAAGGTCAGCCAACTGTCTTGAAGCAGCAGCGAGCGGTTCGCACCGATCCATCCGGTATGCGTGCGACCCGTATCGCAGGAGTGTGGCCGTATGGCTTTGATGATTACCGATGAATGCATCAATTGCGATGTGTGCGAGCCGGAGTGCCCGAACGACGCCATTTCAATGGGTGTGGAGATCTATCAGATCGATCCCGACAAATGCACCGAATGCGTCGGGCATTTCAATGAACCGCAGTGCCAGCAGGTGTGTCCGGTGGAGTGCATTCCGTTGAACCCGGATCGCGTCGAAAGCAAGGACGCGCTGATGCAAAAATATCTGGCATTGCAAGCCGCCAAGAAAGACGCCTAGCCGGCACCGCTGTCGGCCCAATGGTGCGTTCCCCCTCCACCCGCACGACGATACGCCTGGCGGCTAGCGGCTGCCTTGGCTGTGCAATTGCTGCATGGCCTTTTCCATGTCGCCCTTGATCGTCAGCGCGATGATTTCCTGTGCCCGGTTCATCGCCCGGTCGATCGCTTCCTGCTCTTCTTTGCGAGGCGGTTTCAGGACGAAGTCGACCACCTGCGGGTTGCCTGCGGGCAGTTGGGTGCGCGGGTGTCCGATACCGATGCGCAAGCGCCAGTATTCGGGCGTCGACAGGTGCGCGCTGATGTCCTTCAGGCCGTTGTGCCCGCCGCTGCCGCCGCCGCGCTTGAGCTTGATCGTGCCGGGAGGCAAATCCAGCTCATCGTGGACCACCAGGATTTCATCCGGCAGAATCTTGTAAAACCTGGCCAGGGACACCACGGCCAGGCCTGATCGATTCATGAAGGTCTGCGGCTCGAGCAGCCAGACCTCCGCGCCTGCGAGGCGAGCCCGGACAGCCAGGCCATGAAACCGCGCCTCGGCACGAAGTGCGGCGCCTGCGTCCTGCGCCAGCGCGTCGACGAACCAGAAGCCGGCGTTGTGTCGGGTGCTCGCATATTCGGCACCGGGATTACCCAGTCCGACAATCAGCTTGATCATAGCGTCCGATTCAGCAAGTAGTGTGGCGCCGCCGTTGGGTTGGGACGGCCGGCCACTGTGGTGACTCCACATAAAAAAACCCGCCGAACCTGTCTGGGCTCGGCGGGTTGCGAGACATGCGTCGCCGCGTGTAGATCAGGACGCTGCGGGGGTTTCTCCGGCAGCGGGTGCCGCGGCCGCTTCTTCCGACACTGCGCCGGCAGGCACGCTCACC
Organism: Pandoraea sp.; assembly: GCF_004297875.1. Classification (GTDB taxonomy): domain Bacteria; phylum Pseudomonadota; class Gammaproteobacteria; order Burkholderiales; family Burkholderiaceae; genus Pandoraea. Next base: position 12,650 of record NZ_SCSK01000040.1, read on the forward strand.
GTCGCGATCACGGGATTTTCCTGTTCGACGTGCTGCACCAGATCAACGCCTTGCGGCAGCGGTACATCCTTGGCGTGCAGCGATTGGCCGAGTTCCAGCTTGCTCAGATCGACTTCGAGGAATTCCGGCAGCTTGCCAGGCAGACAGCTGATTTCGATTTCGTTCATCACGTGGCTGACGATCCCGCCGCCCAGCTTGACCGCCGGCGATACGTCCGCATTGATGAAGTGCAGCGGGATCTTCATGTGAATCTTGTGATTCGGATCGACGCGCAGGAAGTCGACGTGCAGCACCAATTGCTTGAACGGGTGGTATTGGACGTCGCGCAACAGCACCTGCTCGGTGGTTCCGCCCACTTCCAGGTCGAGAATCGACGAGTGGAAGGCTTCTTTGCGCAGCGCGTGATACAGCGCGTTGTGATCGAGTTCGATCAATTTCGGGTCAGCGTTCGCACCATACACGATACCGGGGGTTTTGCCGGTATTGCGCAGGCGGCGGCTCGCACCCGTTCCCTGCAGACTACGCTCGAAAGCGACTACTTTCATGATGACTCCTAGTGACCGCCCGCGACCAGGCGGTGAAGTGCCGGCAACACCCGAAATCCGGGGATCCGGCGATTAAAAGGGCAGGGATATTTCCCTGCCCACTGATATCGGCAGCACGACGCCGCCGAAAAATGCGTATCGATCAGAGATCGGCAAATAGCGACATGACCGAATCGCCGCGGCGAATGCGCGAGAACGTCTCGGCCAACAGGCCAGCACTGCTCAGTTGGCGGATCTTCTGACCCTGCGAGTCGCCGCGTAGCGGAATCGTGTCGGTGACGACCACTTCGTCCAGATCGGATTCGTCGATTCGCTTGGCAGCGCCACCCGACAATACCGGATGCGTGCAATAAGCGAACACCCGCTTGGCGCCACGCTCCTTGAGGACCTGCGCGGCCTTGCACAGCGTTCCGGCTGTGTCCACCATGTCGTCCATGATCACGCAGGTACGGCCCTCGACCTCGCCGATGATGTTCATTACCTCGGCCACATTGGCCTTGGGGCGGCGCTTGTCGATGATCGCCAGATCGCAATGAAGTTGCTTGGCCATCGCACGGGCGCGCACCACACCGCCGACGTCGGGCGACACGACCAGCAGGTCTTCGTATTTCTGCTTGCGCAGGTCGCCCAGCAGCAGCGGCGAAGCGTAGATATTGTCGACGGGGATGTCGAAGAAGCCCTGAATCTGGTCAGCATGCAGATCCATCGTGATGATGCGCTCCACGCCCGCGATCTGCAGCATGTTGGCAACCACCTTGGCCGAGATGGCCACCCGCGCCGAACGGGGGCGCCGATCTTGCCGCGCGTACCCGAAATAGGGAATCGCAGCGGTGATTCGTCCGGCCGAGGCGCGCTTGAGCGCGTCGACCATGATCATCAGTTCCATCAGGTTGTCGTTCGTCGGCGCGCACGTGGATTGCAGGACGAAGACATCCTTGCCGCGTACGTTTTCCTGAATTTCAACCTGAATTTCGCCATCCGAGAAGCGACTTACCATCGCTTTGCCGAGCGGAATGCCGAGAATGCGGACGACCTCTTGGGCCAGGGCGGGATTGGCGTTCCCGGTAAATACCATTAAGCCATCGCTACTCATCTGGCACCTGCGGGACTGGGTGTGGGCGAAGCTGAACTAAAGAGAAACTGGCAGGGGAAGAAGGATTCGAACCTTCGAATGCCGGAATCAAAATCCGGTGCCTTAACCAACTTGGCGACTCCCCTACGCTGACCGATACCTCGCCGCGACAACCGCGACGAAGAAAAACCCTTTATGACGCGAAGTCGAACAGCGGATGACGATCGAGACTGGTGCAAATACGGCCCTGCCAGTGCTCCGGTAACCTGCTGTACGCTTCCTGCGCCTGGACCCGATCGCCAAATGCCGCAAAGACACTGGCGCCGGAACCGGTCATGCGGGCGGCACCGAACGGCTTGAACCACTCGAGCACCGCAGCGACTTCCGGGTATTTCTCGGTGGCAACCGGCTGCATATCGTTGCGGCCGAAGACATCATAATTACCGTGCCCGAGAAAGTCCGTAATTGTGATTGATTTCGTATTACGTGTCAATCGGGGATCGTTGAAAATTTCGACAGTCGGCACTTGCACGGGCGGCGTCACGACCAGGAAGTACCGTTGCGGCAAATCGACTGCCTGCAGGCGCTCACCCAGTCCCTCGGCAAAGGCATTGCGACCAAACACGAAGAATGGCACGTCGGCGCCGAGCTGCAGCCCGAGTCGGGCCAGTTCGGCGCGCGGCAGATCGAGTTGCCAGAGCCGGTTGAGCGCCAACAGCGTGGTGGCGGCGTCGGAGCTGCCGCCACCGAGGCCGGCACCTTGCGGCAAGCGCTTCTCGATGGCGATATCGACGCCGAACCCCGTTCTGGTGTGAGTTTGCAGCAAGCGCGCCGCGCGCACCGTGAGGTCGCTCTCCGGCGGCACGCCGGGCAGGGGTGTTTCGTGCACGATCCGGCCGTCGGCGCGTCGCCGGAAATGTAGCGTATCGGCCCAGTCGATCAGTTGAAAAACTGTCTGCAACTCATGGTAACCGTCGGCACGCCGGCCGGTGATGTGCAAAAAGAGATTGAGCTTGGCCGGGGCAGGGCAATCGCGCAGCGTGTCGGACATGACCGGTTTGTTTATCGGATTAATTGTCGAGCACCAGCTTCACCTGGAGCGGCTCGCCGTTCAGCTCGCGCGAGAGGTTGATTCGCTTGATACGCGCCGGCTGGGTGCCCGTATAGCTGAGATAGTCGATCGTCCACCCGTCCTGTTGCAACTGCGTGATGCGCCCGGTTTGCGGGTCGCGCGTGAGCGAGCTGCGTGAATCCGGTGCGGCCTCGAGTTGCAGCCAGTAGCGCAAGCCCGCCACCGGCAGGGCGAATCCGAGCGCATCGTGCATGACCTGCTCCAGCCTGGGGCCGGTCAGCGGGGCGCGGTCGGGCAGTTCGAGCTTTGCGGCGCCTGGCGTGCTGTAGACGATGGCCTGGGTCTGGCCGAGTGGATTGAGCAATTGCAACGTGACGGCATCACCTTGTTGCCGCCACGTGAAATTGCCATACGCGTTCTTGATTTCGCCGTTTTGTTCGTAGCGCACGGCGAACCGCCCGTCGTAATCCTGAACGGCACTGCTGGCGGCGATGTTTGCCGCCGGTGGCGGCTGCAAACTGGCGCAACCGGGCAGAACGCAGGCTATCGTCAGCAATCCACTCAACAGAAAGGGGGGCAGCCAGGGCGTGGGTCTTGCCATCAAGCTCATGCTCACGGATTGAAATGGAAACGCTTGAGCGTCGCCTTGAGTGTGTCGTCATTGGGGTCGACCTTGTAGGCCTCGCGCCAGTATTTGCGCGCTTCATCCCGCTGGCCGGTTTCCCACAGCGCTTCGCCCAGATGCGCGCCGATTTCGGCTTGCGCCTGCATCGTGAATGCCTGCTTGAGCAGGGCAACCGCCTCGTCCTTGTTACCCATCCGGAATTTGACCCAGCCCAGGCTATCCATGATGTACGGATCGTTGGGTGCCAGGGCCGATGCCTTTTGCAGCAGCTTCAATGCCTCTGGCAAGCGGGTGTTGCGTTCGGTGAGCGAATACCCGAGCGCGTTATAGGCCTGCGCATTGTTGGGTTGAATCGCGATCAGGCGGCGCATGGCCTTTTCCATGACGTCGTAATGCTTATTGAGTTCTGCTGCCATGCCGTACTGGTATAGCAGGTCGCCGTCGCTGGGATACTGTTTGGAGAGCTTGGCGAGCATGTCTTCAGCCGCACCATAGCGTTTGGCCTTGACCAGAATGTCCGCCGCGCCGCGCTTGAGCGTCAATTGATCCAGCGGATCATTCGTTTGTACCGAGCGCAGCAGGGCGAGCGCGGCCCCGACCTTGTTTTGATCGCTCAGGAGCTGGGCGCGCCCGATCTGGGCGGGGATATATGCAGCACTGCCGACGGAGATACGGGTGAGCCATTGGTCGGCCGCCTGATAGTCCTTGCGGTCTTCCGCGATTTGCGCGAGATAAATATAAGCCTGAGCCGGATCGGTATTTTGCTGAACCGCCTCATCGGCATACTTGCGCAGGTATTGCTCGGCTTGCGCATTGTGCTGGCTGTGCAGATTGAGCAGCGCCAGCGCCATCAATGTCGAGAGGTCGTGCGGGTAGCGCTTTTCGAGCAACTCGAACTGCTGTTGCGCGGCGTCGAGCTGATTGTCCGCCAGCAACAAGCGGGCATAGGCAAAGCGCACTTCCTTCGCGTCGGGGTTGCGGGCCAAAAAAGCCTGCAATTGAGCAAGCGCGACAGGCCGCTCGGGAGCGCCGACCTCCGACAACTGAAGCGCGGCAGCCTGGTAATCGGGCCTGATTTTGAGCGCGGTATCGAGCGACGTCATGGCAGCGGCCGATTGGCCTGCGGCCAGTTGCGCACGAGCCATCGCCAGTTGCGCCTCGGGGCGCTGCATGTCGTTGACGAGCAATCGCGTCAGCGCCGTCAACGCATCGTTCTGGTTCGGTGCGCGGGAGAGCAGCTGCTGTAGCTCCAGGATCGCTTCGCCGCGTCGCGCCTCGGGCACGGCCGCGAGTTCTTCGGCAAGCAGCGGCTCGGCTTCCTTCAGGTGCCCTGTGCCGACCTCGAGGCTGGCAAGCAACTGGCTGGCGGGGCGGTACTGCGGATCCAGGCGGTGCCACTGGCGGGCGGCGACCAGCGCGTCGCCCAGTTGACGGGCGCCGAGAGCAATTTCCACCGAGCGGCGGGCCATGCGCGGATCGCGCGTTTCCTTGGCCAACGCCAGGTAAGTATTGTATGCAGGCGCCAGCAAGCCTCGCTGCAGGCTGATTTCCGCCGCCAGCACCTGGAACATGATTTCGCTGTTGAGCGCGACGTTGGGCAGGGCTTCCTTCTGTCCGTCCGGATGATTCGCGATGACTGACGATGCCGGCATGACCGGTGAAGGGGCATCACCCTGTGCAAAAACCGGATTTATTAGCGTCGAGACGCCGAGCAATGTGCCTGCAATGGCCAATGGGCGCAAGCAGGCGGCGAGCCGCGGCAAGTGCTGCAGAAAACGGGGGCGAATAATGGTCGGCATAGTGGTCCGATGCGTGTTTCAATGGATTGTAGCGCGCTCGCTACAATAGAGTCTAAATCCTCACGAAACGTTCGACAGTATGCCTGAGTTGCCGGAAGTCGAAGTAACCCGCCGGGGCATTTCCCCCCATGTTGCAGGCCAGCGCATCACTCGTGCCGACGTACGGGTGCCCGCCCTGCGTTGGCCCGTGCCGCCGGGCCTGGACGATCTGTTGCGCGGCCAGACACTGCGCCGCGTAGAGCGGCGAGGCAAGTATCTGCTGCTGGCATGCGATCAGGGTTGGCTGCTGGTGCACCTCGGCATGACCGGCACCTTGCGGGTGCTGCCCGACGTTGCGGCGCTGCCGGCCGCTGGCAAGCACGACCATGTCGACCTCGTGTTCGAGCGCTGCGTATTGCGGTATCGCGACCCGCGCCGCTTCGGCGCGGTGCTTTGGCATCCGGCCGCGGCCGGAGACATTCTGCATCATCCGTTGCTGAGCGCTTTGGGCGTCGAGCCTTTTTCCGATGCTTTCAGCGGTGCGCTGCTGCACGCCCGCACGCGCGGGCGCAGCGTGGCCATCAAGCAGGCGTTGCTGGCTGGCGATATCGTGGTCGGCGTGGGCAATATCTATGCGTCGGAGAGCCTGTTCCGGGCTGGCATCCATCCGCGCGCGGCCGCCGGGCGCATATCCCGGGCCCGCTACGACAGGTTGGCTCGGGCGATTCGCGAAATTCTCGCTGCCGCCATCGACAAGGGCGGCAGCACCTTGCGAGACTTCGTTGGCAGCGACGGCCAAAGCGGCTACTTCCAGCTCGATTATTTCGTGTATGACCGCACCGGAAATCCATGTCGTATCTGTCAGACGCCGATTCGCCAGATCGTGCAGGGTCAGCGCTCGACCTTCTATTGCCCGCACTGCCAGCGCTGAACCACCGTTCGTACAAACACCTTTCGCCAATGCCCCCCAGCTCGCTCAAGACCTCTTTCGCGCCTCGCCTGATCGCCTGGCAACAGCGCCATGGCCGCCATGATTTGCCGTGGCAAAACACCGCCGACGCCTATCGCATCTGGCTGTCCGAGATCATGTTGCAGCAGACTCAGGTCGCCACGGTCATTCCGTATTACGAGCGCTTCCTGCAGCAATTCCCCACCGTGGCGGCGTTGGCCGCTGCCCCGCAGGACGCCGTCATGGCGCTATGGAGTGGACTGGGCTACTACACGCGCGCGCGCAACCTGCATCGCTGCGCACAGCAAGTGGTCGTTGAATATGGCGGGCAATTCCCGCGCGATATCGAGGCGCTGGCGGGTCTGCCGGGTATCGGTAGATCGACGGCTGCGGCCATCGCTGCGTTTGCCTACGGCACGCATGCGGCGATTCTCGATGGCAATGTCAAACGTGTGCTCACCCGCGTATTCGGCATCGAAGGCTATCCGGGGCAGACGCGGGTCGAGCGAGAGTTGTGGCAGTTGGCCGATTCGCTGTTGCCCGCGACCAATTTGCAGGCTTATACGCAGGGTGTCATGGATCTGGGCGCTACGGTGTGCGTGCGCGGCAAGCCGCTGTGTTCGGCCTGCCCGTTTGCCGATGATTGCGTCGCCCGGGCTACCGGACGCGAGCGGGTGCTGCCTGCGGGCAAGCCCCGCAAGGCCATACCCGAGAAGCATTGCGACGTGCTGGTAATGTACGATGGCCAGCGCGTATTGTTCGAGCGCAGGCCGGATAGCGGTATCTGGGGCGGACTATGGAGCCTGCCGGAGTTTGCCCCGCCCACGGCGACGCCAAGCGAAGCTGTCTCGCCGAGTGATATAGCCGACCTGGCAGGCAGCTATGGCCGGGTGCGCGAGATCGAGCGCATGGCCGCGTTCTCGCACACCTTCACGCATTTCAAGTTGAATCTCCAGCCGTGGCTAATCACATTGACGCCGGCGGGCGGCCCGCAGGACGCGGACCGAGCGTGGCTGGCCTCGCATGAAATTGCCGCGGCAGGCCTGCCGGCGCCGATTCGCCGCATCGCCCAGGCGCTCGAGGACAGTGGCAAGCAGCTGTCGTTCAGCCTGATTTCTGCCGATTGAGAGGCAGACTACGATTGCACGTCGGCCGGCAGCTCCCGGTGCCGCACGATGACACTGGTGCGGCCGCTGAACCGGGTCGCCAACGTCTGCGCAATGTAGACCGAGCGATGCTGCCCGCCGGTGCAGCCGATTGCAACGGTCAGATAGCTGCGATTGTCCCGCATGAAGCTGGGCAGCCATTTTTCCACGTAGGCAGCGATGTCATCGATCATCTCCAGTACCTCCGGCACGCTGCTGAGAAAATCGATCACAGGCGCATCCCGGCCGGTCAGCGGGCGTAATTGAAGATCGTAGTACGGGTTTGGCAGCGAGCGCACGTCGAAGACGAAATCCGCGTCGAGCGGGACGCCATGCTTGAAGCCAAAGGATTCGAACATCAGGGTCGGACCTTGCTGCTCCTGCTGAACAAATTCCTTGATCCAGCGCCGCAGCGCGCTGGCCCGCAAATTACTGGTGTCGATCTGATGGCCGAGCTCGGTCAGATCGCTGAGCAAATCCCGCTCATGCTCGATGGCCTCGACCAGTGAGCCGCTATCGGAAAACGAGCCGTTCGGCAGCGTCGACAAGGGGTGGCGGCGCCGCGTTTCCGAATAGCGCTGCACGAGCGTTTGCGTGTTTGCGTTGAGAAACAGCACGCGCACATCGTGGCCGAAGCGCCGCAATCCGCCGATGATCGGCGGAAGGTCGTCGAGCGCGCCGCCGCTGCGCGCATCGATGGCCACGGCAAGTTGGCCGTGACCCTGCATATCGAGGTATTCGGCCAGCTCTGGCAGGAATCTGGACGGCAGGTTATCGACGCAGTAATAGCCGGCGTCTTCCAGCACGTTGAGCGCGACCGATTTTCCCGAGCCGGAAATTCCTGTGATGAGGATGATTTTCATGATCTGGTCTGGTCTGAAGCCAAGCGTGGTGTCCGTTGGTAACGGGTCCAACATCGCGATGTCGGTCTCGACTGGTCGAAAAAAAGGGCAGCTGGGCTGCCCTTGCGATCGATGTGCGACCTACGAGGCGACGCACTGTTTCAGTGCTTGCCGCTCAGACATTCTTTCATGAAGGCCTTGCGCTCGTCACCTTTTTTGCCGGTGGCTTCCTTGTTGCAGGCTTTCATTTTCTCCTGCTGCGACATCGGTTTCTTGGCCGACAGGCATTCCTTCATGAAGGCCTTGCGTTCATCGCCCTTCTTGCTGCCGGCTTGACGGTTGCATTCGGCCATTTTGCTTTGCTGCGAATTCTGCGCAAACGTCGGTGCCGAATAATAGAGGGGGGCAAGCAACAGCAGCATAGCCAAGACTTTCTTCATGGTTATCTCCTGACGTCGGTGAGGGGGGGGGGCGGCAAGCCGCGCAAGCATTACAGCATGAAAGCGCAGGGCGTGCAAATTCACGCCGCGCGTCAAAGCAGCCTGCCTTGGGCTCCTCCGTCGGGCTCCTGCATTGCCAGTCGTTGACGCTCCATGAAGTCCTGCAGCGTATCGATGCCGCGCAGTTGCAAAATGGTGTTGCGTACGGCAGCCTCGACCAGCACCGCAAGGTTGCGGCCCGCCGCCACTTGCAATGTAACCTTGCCGATCGGCAATCCCAGTACGTCGACAGTCTGCATTTCGAGCGGCAAGCGCTGGAATTCTCCATCCGGGCGACGGACCAGTTGGACGATCAGCTTCAACTTCATTTTGCGTCGTACCGCGGTCTCGCCGAAGATCGTCTTGATATCGAGCAGACCCAGGCCACGCACTTCCAGCAGGTTCTGCAGCAGCGGCGGGCAGCGTCCCTCGACGAAGTCCGGACCCAGTCTGACGAAATCCACCGCATCGTCCGCCACCAGCCCATGGCCGCGGCTGATCAGTTCGAGCCCCAGCTCGCTCTTGCCAAGACCCGAGTCGCCGGTCAGCAGCACGCCCATGCCGAGGATATCGAGAAAGACGCCATGCATCGTGCAGCATGGCGCGAAGACTCGGGAGATATACAGGCGCAGGCTATCGATGACCGATGCGGTCGACAGCGGCGTGGTGAACAGCGGTGTGGACGAGCGGGTGCAACGCAGTACGAGGTCGGGCGGTGCGGACAGGCCGTCGGCGACCACCAGAAACGGCGGCTCGAGCGCGATCAGCTCGGTCATGTTGTGTTTGCGGTTTTCTTCCGAGAGGCGCTGGTAGTATTTGAGTTCGGCCTCTCCCAGCACCTGGATGCGATTCGGGTGGATCAAATTCAAGTGACCGACCAGATCCGCGCTCGACGTGGCGTTGGCAACCGTCTCGGGGGCAAAGCCCCGCTCCCAGCCCTCGTGGCCGGCCAGCCAGCTCAGTTTGAGCGTGGCCGCGTTGTCGTCAAAAATACTTTGAGCATTAATGCCGTTCAGTTCCACCGTGTTCCCTCTCGAGACGTGCTTGCCGTTGGCGGGGGCGGCATCAAGGTTGCCAGGTGCTCAGCGCCTGATGAATGGCTTCCGGCTCGGTGGCGCTTGCCAGTATCTCCCGCATCGACCGATCGGACAGCAGCTGGGCAATTTCCGACAGAATTTCCAGATGCTGCTGGTTCGCTTGCTCCGGCACCAGCAGGAAAAACAGCAGGGACACCGGTAACCCGTCCGGCGCCTCGAACGGAATCGGATCGGCCAGACGAATGAACGCGGCCAGCGGATGCTTCAACCCCTTGATACGCCCGTGTGGGATGGCGACGCCTTCGCCCAGGCCGGTCGAGCCGAGCCGTTCGCGGGCGAAGAGATTGTCGGTCACGGCACCGCGCGCTTGCCCATGATTGTTCTCGAACAATAGTCCGGCTTGTTCGAATACGCGCTTCTTGCTGGTGACATTCAGCCCCAGAACAATATTTTTGACAGGTAAAAGTTTGACTAGACGGTTCATCTTGTGATGCGGCGCTCAAATGGCGTGGAACCGAAACCCCGGGAATCGACCACGCATTATAGACCAGCGAGGCGGTGTCGCCCTCGGATCAATCTTATTGTTGCATGCATCCCGATTTCGCGTATCCGGCGCATGCCGGGAACACGTAAAACAAAGGGCCGCTAGTGCGGCCCTGGTCATTTGCCGGCGTGCTGGCCGGCCCTCCATCATTGATCGAAGCTATTGAGGCAGGTCTGGCGATTGATGCTTGAGGGCTTCATGCTGATGCCCCTGAAGACGGTCCTTATGCCGGATCACCTGGCGATCCAGCTTGTCGATCAGCATATCGACGGCAGCGTACAAATTGCCGTCGCAACTTTCCACGTAGATGTCCTTGCCTTTCAGGTGCAGGGTAATTTCCGCCTTTTGCCGTTTCTCTTTTTCCTTATGGTTGTCGAGCGACAGTAGCACACTGACATCGATCACCTGGTCAAAGTGCCGGACCACGCGGTCCAGCTTGTTGACCACATACTCGCGCAACGCTGGCGTGATGTCGAGATGGTGTCCACTGATCTTGAGATTCATAGCTGCTCTCCTTGCTGGGGCGCCGCGGTGTTGGGTGTGCCGATTCAATTGGCGGTTACTTGCATCGAGCACGGATTGAGCGCCGCGGCAGGGCGACCCCGATGCGGGTTAGCGCACCGGACCTTACAAAGATTTGCGCAAATTGACTGCGGGGATCCGCAACGCTTCGCGGTATTTGGCAACAGTGCGCCGCGCCACCACGAAACCCTGCTCACCTAGCAGTTCAGCTATGCGGCTGTCGGAAAGGGGGTTCTTGGGTTCTTCTGCTCCTATCAGTTGCTTGATGAGGGCGCGAATGGCGGTCGAGGAAGCCGCCCCGCCGGTGTCGGTCGCCACATGGCTGCCGAAAAAATATTTCAGCTCGAACGTGCCGAACGGCGTGAGCATGTACTTGCTCGTCGTGACACGCGAAATAGTCGACTCATGCAAGCCTAGCGTATCAGCAATTTCCCGCAAAACCAAGGGTCGCATGCCGATTTCACCGTGCGTGAAAAAATTCTTCTGCCGCTCGACGATGGCTTGCGCGACCCGCAGGATGGTGTCGAAGCGTTGCTGGATGTTCTTGATCAGCCAGCGCGCTTCCTGCAGTTGCTGCTGGAGATTGCCGGCGCCAGGATCGTTGCGGTTGTTACGCAGAATGCGTGCATACATTTCGTTGATGCGCAGCTTCGGCATGATCTCCGGATTCAGCTCCGCGTGCCAGGTCTTGCCCGACTTGCGCACCAGCACATCCGGGATGACGTAGTCCGTCGTGGGGCCGCCATAAGCCGAGCCGGGGAATGGATCGAGCGCCCGGATTGCCGCGTGAGCCGCGCGCAAATCGGCGTCGCTCGCGCCGAGCAGGCGCTTGAGCCGAGTGAAGTCGCGGGCCGCGAGCAACTCGAGATGATCCTGCACGATCCGCAGTGCCAGCGCCCGGACCGCGTTCGGCGGCCGGCGCTGCAACTGCAGCTTCAGGCATTCCGCGGCGTTGCGGGCTCCGACACCCGCTGGATCGAAGCTTTGCAGCAAGGCCAGCGCCGCATTCAGTTCCTCGGTTTCGAGCTCGAGCTCCGACAACAGCTCATGCTGAATTTCATCCAGGGTAATTCCCAGATAGCCGTCTTCATCGAGGGATTCGATCAGGAAGCTCACCAGGGCGCGGTCCCGCTGGCTGGCCTGGGTCAAATTCAGTTGCGCGAGGAGGTGTTCGCGCAGGCTGGTCTGATCGACGTGCAGTTGCGGTTGTGAAGCGTCGTCGTCGTCCTGTGCATTGCCGTTGCGGCTGAAATCGTTGAGCGTCCAGTCGCCGGCGGCGTCCCGCGAGGGTTCGCCATAATCGCTGCCGTCCTGATCACCGCTACCCTCGGGTGGTGCCGTGTCGCGGCTGCCGCCAAGCGGCGGCTCGGCGGCGGATGTGCCGCGCTCACTGCGCAAGGACCCGTCGGTGTTGACGCGAATCGAGCCCGAGAGCCAGTCGTCGGCCTGCTCCAGCATCGGGTTTTGCGTCAACGCATGTTCCACTTCCTGCTGCAGTTCGAGCGTCGACAGTTGCAGCAAACGGATCGATTGCTGCAACTGAGGCGTCAGTGCCAGATGCTGCGAGGTGCGTAGTTGAAGCGTCGGTTTCATGTCGTGTCCTGGTTCAATTGTAGAGGCTTTGCCAGGACAAGGGAACCGATGCGCGCACCAGAAGGGCGGTGCAATCGGGGGGCGTGGCGCGGGACGTGCCCGCCCCGGCTACATGCGGAAGTTCTCGCCCAGATAAACGCGTCGCACGCTCTCGTCGGCGACAATCTGGTCGGGCGTGCCCGCGGCCAGCACGCTGCCTTCGCTGATGATATAGGCGTGGTCGCAGATGCCGAGCGTTTCGCGCACGTTGTGGTCGGTGATCAACACGCCGATATTGCGATCCTTGAGAAAGCGCACGATACGTTGAATCTCCAGCACGGCAATCGGGTCGACACCGGCGAATGGTTCATCCAACAGGATGAAGCGCGGCCGGGTGGCCAACGCGCGCGCAATTTCCACGCGGCGGCGTTCGCCGCCCGACAACGACATGGCCGGGTTGGCGCGCAGGTGGGCGATCTGCAATTCGTCGAGCAGCGATTCGATGCGCTCATCGATGTCGTTCCTGGGCAGCGTCTTGCCGCCGTCGCCCTGCTGTAGCTCCAGCACCGCGCGAATATTTTCCTCGACGCTCAGCTTGCGAAATACGGAGGCTTCCTGCGGCAGATACGACAAGCCCAGCCTGGCGCGCCGGTGGATCGGCATGTCGCTCAGCAGGGTATCGTCCAGGCTGATCTGCCCGGCATCGGCCGGCACCAATCCGACGATCATGTAAAAGGAGGTTGTCTTGCCTGCGCCGTTGGGGCCGAGCAAGCCGACCACTTCGCCGCTTTTGACATCCAGCGAAACGTCCTTGACGACGGTACGCGTGCCGTAGCGCTTTTTCAGGTTGCGTACCGTCAGGACGCTCTTGACGGGCGGTTGGGATGGGCTATTCACGCGGATTGCCGAGACTGTTGGAGGGTTTCAAGGCGGTGCCGGCCCCGCTCGGCGCCGCGGCGCCCGGGGCGCTGGCGGTTTTCGGCGCCAGGGTCGCGCGCACGCGGCCGCCGGGATTGTTCTCGCTGACCTGGTCTTTGCCGCCGACGGCCGTATAGACCTCGTTATACGTGTCGTAAGTGATCACGCTGCCGTGCACCTCGTCCATCACCTTGGCGCCGGCGAGGCGCTTGAGCACGGCGCGCCTGGTCAGCGTGGCGATCTGGGTCTTGCCGTTGTAATCGATTTGCTCGCCCCAGCCCTCGATGTATTCGTCGAGGCCGTCACGCTTTTGCTTCATGAACGCGAGCTTGCCCGGCGCGGCGTAGGCGGTGGCGTACTGGTAGCCCTCCGGGTCCTGGTGCACTTCGACGCGATCGGCCTTGAGCACGATGGTGCCCTTGGTGATCGTCACGTTGCCGGTGAACACGTTCACCTGCTTCAGATCGTCATAGCGCATCTGGTCCGCTTCGATGTTCATCGGTTTGTCGCGATCGGCGCGTTCGGCGCGGGCGGGCATCGAGAACAGCAACGCGCAGGCGATGACGGCCAGCGCCGCGCAGCCCAGGCGCCACAAGATTGATCGGTCGGTCATGAGTCTTGTTGTGATGGCTTTAATGTTTTGCCCCGGTTGGTTTGGCGGTGTCCCTTGAGCCGTTCAATTCGGCGGGCATGATGGTCCCGCGCACGCTGCCGAGCAATTGTAATACCCGGGTGACGTTATTGAAATTCATGCCACTGGCGGTCATTACCGACTGTCCGCGCGTCAACTGCACTGGCAGCTCGGTGCGCACGATATCGTCGTTGACCAGCACCTGGAAGTGCTGCGAGGTCGCCTTCATGCCCGGATCGGTCGCATCGGGCGCGCGCGTGATGACGGCCTGATCGTACAGGTCGACCACCGAGTCGTCCCCGTTGATCGTGCCGCGCAAGGCCGTCGCGGTCACCTCGGGCTGGCCGGGCGTAAAGGCGCGAATCGCCGGACGGGTCACGCTGGTGGTCGAGTCGTCCTCGTAGTGCACCATGGTGGCTGCGTTGATCCGGTACTGGGTTTGCCCGGTGGCCGAGAGCATCGAAATCGAGATGTTGTCGGCGTAATAGTCCGGCGTGTGATGCTTGGGCTGGTCGGGCGATGGCTGGCTGGACGGCAACGTGCGCTGCACCAGCCAATAGGTGCTGGAGGCCAGGGCGGCCAGCAGGACGGCTGCCAGGATCGAAGTCGGAGTTACGCGCTGCATCGGGCGGTGCTATGCCAGGACCTGGTTCAACAATTCGTCGTAGCTGCCCCGCGCGCGCAGCACGAAATCGCACAGCGCGCGCACCGCACCGGCGCCGCCGCTTTGCTCCGCGATCCAGTGGCAGCGCTGGCGCACCTCGGGGTGAGCGTTGGCCGGGGCCGCGGCAAAACCCACGCGCGTCAGGACCGGCAAGTCGGGCCAGTCGTCGCCCATGTATCCGCATGACGCAGGTGCGATGCCGGTGGCAGCGCACAACGCCTCCAGCGCGACACGCTTGTCGCTCGCGCCTTGCTGGACATGCGCGATGCCCAGTTCGGCGGCGCGCCGCGCCACCGTCTCCGAACGCCGGCCCGTGATGATGCCGACCTCGACGCCGCTGGCGGCCAGCAATTTCACGCCGTGGCCGTCCAGGGTGGAGAACTGCTTGCCGAATTCGCCCTGGGGGCCATACAGCAGGCGACCATCGGTAAACACGCCGTCGACATCGAAAATCATCAGTTCGATACGGGCGGCGCGCTGCTGGGCGGCAGTAAGTTCGTGCGATTGACTCATACCACTTTGGCCGCGAACAGATCGTGAATGTTCAATGCGCCGAGCAGGCGATCGTCGTTATCGGTGACGAGCAACTGCGTGATGCCGTAGCGCTCCATCAGTTCGGCGGCCTCGGCAGCCAGGTGATCGGGGCCGATGGTACGCGGCCGCGCGGTCATCACTTCGGTCAGCTTGAGCTCGCGAAAATCGAGCGTGCGCTCCATCAGGCGCCGCAGATCGCCATCGGTGAAGATGCCAGCCACCTTGTTGTCGCGATCGACGATGGCCGTCATGCCAAGGCGCTTCTTGGTGATTTCGAGCAGGGCTTGCGGCAGGCTGGCGTCGAGCATCACCTGGGGCACCTGCTCGCCGGTGCGCATGATGTCCCGGACGTAGGTCAGCAACCGTCGGCCCAGGGCGCCACCCGGGTGCGAGCGCGCGAAATCTTCCGGGCCGAAGCCGCGCGCGTCGAGCAGGGCCACCGCCAGTGCGTCGCCCAGCGCGAGCGCCGCCGTGGTGCTGGCCGTGGGCGCCAGATTGAGCGGGCAGGCTTCCTTTTCGACACTGGCGTTCAGATGCACGTCGGCCAGCTTGGCCAGGGTCGACATTGCGTTGCCGGTCAGGGCGATCAGTGCCGCGCCGGAGCGCTTGACCGCCGGCAGAATGCTGACCAATTCGGCGGTTTCGCCCGAGTTGGACAGCGCGACCACGATGTCGTCCGCGGTAATCATGCCGAGGTCGCCATGGCTCGCCTCGGCGGGATGAACAAAGAACGCAGGCGTGCCGGTGCTGGCAAACGTCGCCGCGATCTTGCGGGCGATGTGACCGGATTTTCCCATGCCGCTGACGACGACCCGGCCCTTGCATGCCAGCAACAAGCCGACCGCCACGGCAAAGGTTTCATCGAGCTGTGCGCCGATGCGTTCCACTGCGGAAGCTTCAATGCGCAACACCTCGCGGGCAAGCGCGAGTGCCCGGTCGGAATTGATTTTCGCTATCATGCGCGGAGTATAGCAAACCAACGCAAGCCGCATGGCGGGCCGCGCCGGAGCGCCTCAGGGCGCCGCAAAGCGGCAATCCAGGGCGCTTTCCCCTGTTCCGAACGTCTACCGGAAAGTCGTGCCGATGATTTCGCCCCTCGAACTGACGCTTATCCTGCTGCTGGCCGCCGCGCTGGGTGTGGTCCTGTTCCGCTTCCTGCGCCTGCCGCCGACTCTCGGCTATCTGGTCGTCGGAGTCATCATCGGCCCGCACGCCTTCGGCGTGGTGGGCGATTCCGAGCGCATGCAGTATCTGGCCGAATTCGGCGTCGTGTTCCTGATGTTCTCGATCGGCATCGAATTTTCCCTGCCCAAGCTCAAGGCGATGCGGCGTGTCGTCCTCGGGCTCGGCGTGTCGCAGGTCGTGCTCACGATCCTGGCCAGCGTGCTGGCGGGCTTCGCGATCAATTGGTGGTACCCGCTATCGTGGCAGGCATCGCTTGCGTTGGGCGGCGCGCTGGCCATGTCGTCCACGGCGATCGTGAGCAAGCTGTTGTCCGAACGCCTCGAACTGGAATCCGAGCACGGCCGCAACATCATGGGCGTGCTGCTGTTCCAGGACCTCGCGGTGGTGCCCCTGCTGATTCTGATCTCCGCGCTCGGCGGCAATCCCAAAGCGCTACTCGTCGCGTTAGGGCTGGCGGCGCTCAAAATCACCGGTGCGCTGGCGTTGCTGCTCTGGGTCGGGCAGCGGCTCGTCGGCCGCTGGTTTCACGTGGTGGCGGCACGGCGCTCGCAGGAACTGTTCATGCTGAATCTGCTGCTGCTCACGCTCGGCATGGCGTACCTGACCGACCTGCTGGGCCTGTCGATGGCGCTGGGCGCCTTTATCGCCGGCATGCTGATTGCCGAGACGCCTTTTCGGCACCAGGTGGAAGACGACGTCAAGCCGTTTCGCGACGTGTTGCTTGGCCTGTTCTTCATTACCACCGGCATGCTGCTCGATCCGCATCTGGTCGCGCGGCAGTGGCTGCTGGTGCTGGCTTTGCTGATCGGGCCGGTCGCGCTCAAGTTCTGCGTGATCGCCGGGCTCACGCGCCTGTTCGGCAGCAGCCCCGGCGTGGCGATTCGCACCGGTCTGGGGCTGGCGCAGGCGGGTGAATTCGGCTTCGTGTTGCTGAACATGATTCGTGGGCAGGGATTGGTCGAACCGGCGCTGATCCAGGCGATCCTGGCCTCGATGCTGCTGTCGATGCTGCTGGCGCCGTTCCTGATTCAGAACGCCGACCGGATCGCCCTGCGATTCGCGTCCAACGAGTGGATGCTGCAGGCGCTGCAGATGACCAAAATCGCCTCGCAAAGCATGAAGACCGCCGGGCACGTCATCATCTGCGGTTACGGCCGCTGCGGACAAAATCTGGCGCGCCTGCTCGAGCAGGAAGACATCGCCTATATCGCGCTCGAACTCGACCCCGACATCGTGCTGGCTGCGGCCAGCGCGGGCGAATCGGTGGTGTTCGGCGATGCTGCCCGGCGCGAGGCGTTGGTGGCTGCGGGGATTCATCGCGCCGCCGGCGTGGTGGTGACCTACGACAGCACGCCCGCGGCGCTCAAGGTGCTCGCCAACGTTCACGACCTCGAGCCCACCCTGCCGGTGGTGGTGCGCACCGTCGACGATAGCGACATCGAGAAACTGCTCGCCGCAGGCGCCACCGAAGTCGTTCCCGAGATCGTCGAGGGCAGCCTCATGCTAGCCTCGCACGCGCTGGTGCTGGTGGGTGTGCCGATGCGGCGCGTGCTGCGGCGCATCGAGGAAGCCCGCAATGCGCGCTACGGACTGTTGCGCGGCTATTTCCGCGGTACCGGCGACGAAGACGATACTGCCGATCACGAACAGGTGCGCTTGCAATCGGTGCCGCTCGGACAACGCGCGGCGGCCATTGGCCGAACCATTGCCGAGCTGCAGCTCGGCAAGCTTGGCGTGGCCGTGACCGCGATCCGGCGGCGCGGCATCCGGGGCCTGGAGCCGGACGTCGCCACGCGGCTGATCGCCGACGACATCGTCGTGCTGAGCGGGCCGTCCGAAGCGCTGGCCGATGCCGAGGCGCGCCTGCTCGGCGAGTGAGCCGGGCTTTGGCATAATGGCAGGCCAGTCATGAGGCGCGCGATGCACCGCGGCGCCTCTTTAACCGAGGACGCCGTGCAGATCGATCAATCTCCCGCCGATTACATCAAGAGCCAAATTCGCACCGTGCCCGATTGGCCGCAGCCGGGTGTGATGTTTCGCGACATCACGCCGCTGCTGAAGGACCCCCGCACGCTGCGGCTGTTGATCGAGGTCTTCGTGCATCGCTACATGCAGACCGAACTCAAATACGTCGCGGGCATCGACGCGCGTGGTTTTATCCTGGGTTCGATTCTTGCGCACGAGCTCAACGCCGGCTTCATCCCGATCCGCAAGAAGGGCAAGCTGCCCTACCAGACCGTGTCGGAGGAATACGAACTCGAATACGGCAGTGCCGCCGTGGAGATTCACGCCGACGCCTGCGAGGCGGGCGACAAGGTCTTGCTGATCGACGATCTGGTGGCCACCGGCGGCACCATGCTGGCCGGCAAGAAGCTGCTCGAAAAGCTGGGCGCCGACGTCGTCGAGGGCGCGGCCATCGTCGATCTGCCCGAGCTTGGCGGCTCGCGGCTGTTGCGCGAGGCCGGCTTGCCGTTGTTCCTGGTGTGCTCGTTCGACGGGCATTGATCGCCGGGCCCGCCCGGTACGGCAATTCTCCATTCCATCGCGTGTGCTGACATCGACATGACGCTACCCCATCTGCTGGTGTTCCTCGCAACGTCGATCGTCATTACCGTGGCGCCGGGTCCCGACAACCTGCAGGTGCTGGCGCGTGGCATCGCGCAGGGGCGCGCCGCCGGCCTGGTCGCGGCGTCCGGTTTTGCCAGCGGCCTGCTGTTTCATACGACACTCGCCGCGCTGGGGCTGGCCGCCGTGCTGCGCGCCTCGCCTTGGGCGTTCCAGGGCATCAGGCTGGCGGGCGCGGCCTACCTGATCTGGATCGGGCTCAAGGCCCTGACGAGTCGCGCCGGTCTCGGTGTGGCTCAGGGGCAGGCCGGCAGACCGTTGTGGCAGGTGTACCGTCAAAGCGTGCTCGGCAACCTGATGAATCCCAAGGTGACGCTGTTTTTTCTGGTGTTCCTGCCGCAATTCGTCGATGCCCGTGCCGGCCGGCCGAGTCTGCAGATGTTCATGCTCGGCCTGGTATTCATGCTGCAGACCGTGATTATCTTTGGCGCCTACGGCTGGTTTGCCGGCGCGCTGGGCGCCTGGCTCAAACGGCGGCCCGGCGTCGGGCGCTGGCTCGACAGGGCCGCCGGCGCGACCTTTATCGCGCTGGGCGTACGAGTCGCCCTGCCGGGCTGAAGCGCGGTGGCAGCGGCCCGGCGCCGGTGTATCCTGTCGCTTCCTTTTGCGATGACTTCTCCTCACCCATGCTAGCCGAGCAACGACAACAATACGTGCTGGAGCAACTTGCCAAAAGCGGCGCGCTCGCCATCAGTGACGTGGTGCGCGAGCTGGGCGTCTCGCGCGAGACCGTGCGGCGCGATTTCAATACCCTGGCCGCGCGCGGCCTGCTGCTGATGACGCACGGCGGCGCGCTGGCGACCGAGCGTGCCGAGCCCGACTCGACGCTGCGCGAGACCGTCAATGCGACCGGCAAGCGCGCCATTGGCGTGCGCGCGGCCGAACTGGTGCCCGACGGCGCTTCGCTGATCATCGACTCCGGCACGACCACCCGCGCGCTCGCGCAGGCGCTGTTGGAGAAGCACCGCCTCACGGTCTACACCAATGACTGGCAGATCGCGCGCATGCTGGGTCGCCAGCACGAGAATCGCGTGATCCTGCTGGGCGGCGAGCTGCAGGACAACGAGGACGCCGTGCAGGGCTGGGACGCCGTCAACCAGCTGGCGCAATATCACGCCGACTTCTCCTTCGTCGGCGCCGGCGCGATTACCGCCGAGGCCGAACTGACCGATTACAGCCGGGCTGCAGCCGAATTGCGCGCGCGCATGCTGCTCTCGGCGAACATGGCGGTCGTGGTGGCCGATGCCACGAAATTCGGCCGCACCACGCCGGTGCAGATTCGTCATTTCGAGGCGGCGCGCTACGTCATCAGCGATGCCGCGCCGGCCAAGCCGATCCAGCAAAAGCTTCGGCAGCGGGGCCCGGAATTGCTGATTGCATAGCCCGGTGCGTCAATTCCGGCGGGCCTGGGCCCGCACGCATCCGATGAACGCCTCGAGCGCTTCGGACGAATGCCCCTCGGCGTAGACCAGCGCCACACCCATCGATAGCTCGTTGCCTTCCTTGAGCGCGCGAAAGGCGACGCCCCGGCGCTTGATGCTGCGCAACGACGCGGGCACCAGGGCCAGGCCTTGACCGGCGGCGATCAGCCCCAGCAGCACGTGATGATCAGGGGGCTCCGGAACGACGGTGGGAGCAAAGCCGATGCGATCGAAGTAGGCTTGGCAATAGTCGTAAAACCCCGGATTCAGGCGCCGCTCGAACCAAAAGAATGGATCACCCTCCAGCTCCCGCAAGCCGATGCCGCGCTTTCTCGCAAGGCGGTGATGCGCCGGCAGCGCGACCGCCAGCGGCTCCTGCCGCACGCTTTCGATCTTCAAGCCGGGAGCTTCCGTATGCAGTCCGATCAGGGCCGCATCCATCGTGCCGTTGCGGATTTCCTTGACCAGGCCGATCGAATGCCGGCTTTTGACGATCAGCGGCCACTGCGCAAAGCGGCGGCGAAAGGCGTTGAATACATCCGTGAAGGCGCTCGGGTCGAACACGGTCGTGTGCCCCACGACCAGGCGGCGCGCGTCGCGGCCGCGCATCGCCTGGACGGCGGCCACCGCCTTGTCCGCCTGCGCAAGCGTGCGTCGCGCTTCCGGCAAAAAGACGCGTCCGGCCTCGGTCAGCGCCACACCGGTCTTGGCGCGCGTGAAAAGCGCCACACCCAGCGCCTCCTCCAGTTGCTGGATCTGACGGCTCAGCGGAGGTTGCGACAAATGCAGGCGCTCGGCTGCGCGGCCGAAATTGAGCGTCTCGGCCACTGCCACGAAGTAGCGGAACTGTCGCAGATCGATCCTGTTGTTCATACCGAAAAGGTATCACACAAATGGTATTGGAAGCGCCGTGAGGCCCGCCCTACAGTGCACCTGTTCACAACGCACTACCGAAACCAAGGAGAACATCGATGGACAGCAATCGTTATTTGCGCGGCTGGGAAAAGCTCAAGGAAATCGATGGCGAGCAAGGGGAAAAGGTCGTTGCCGCGCTCAGTGGCATCGCCCCTGATTTCGCCGATTATCTGATCGAATTTCCGTTCGGCGATATCTACAGTCGCCCGGGGCTCGAGCTCAAGGCCCGTGAACTCGCGGTCGTGGCGGCGCTCACGGCGCTCGGCAACGCGGCGCCGCAGCTCAAGGTGCATTTGCACGGCGCACTCAATGTCGGATGCTCGCGCCAGGAGATCGTCGAAGTGTTGATGCAGATGGCTGTCTACGCGGGTTTTCCGGCCGCCCTCAATGGCCTGTTCGCGGCCAGGGAGGTGTTCGAGGCGCGCGACGCGGCGGCTTGACCGACCGGCCGCATGGCGAAACCGATGCGCCTTGGATCGTGACAATTTTGTGGCAATATGGTTATTAATTTTGCAAAATATTGCAAAATTAATCGACCTTGCTTATGATGCGATCCATGGCGCCCAACGATATCGACGGCGCCTCGTCAATCGGAGAGATCGCGATGCCCGCAACCCTGCCCAGCCATGCCCGAGTCGTCGTCATCGGAGGCGGCATCATCGGCTGCTCGGTGGCATATCACCTCACCCAGCTGGGCTGGCGCGATATCGTGCTGCTCGAGCAAGGCCAACTCTCGTGCGGCACCACGTGGCATGCCGCCGGCCTGGTCGGCCAATTGCGCGCGCAGGAGAGCATGACCCGGCTGATCCGCTACTCCACCAGTCTTTATAGCCAGCTGGAGGCGGAAACCGGGCTCGGTACCGGCTGGAAGCAATGCGGCTCGCTGAGCGTGGCGCGCACCGCCGAGCGCATGACGCAGCTCAAGCGCACGGCGGCCGGCGCGCGCGCCTATGGTGTGCAGTGCGAAGTCATCTCGCCCAAAGAAGCTGGCGAGTTGTGGCCGGTGATGCGCACCGACGACCTGCTCGGGGCCGTGTGGCTGCCCGGCGACGGCAAGGCGAACCCGACCGATTTGACTCAGGCGCTGGCGCGAGGCGCTCGCGCCGCAGGCGCGACGATTGTCGAACACGTCCGCGTCACGGCAGTGCACGCCGAGGAAAAAGCCGGCAGGCGCACGGCCACCGGCGTGACGTGGCGCAGCAAGGCGGGCCAGACAGGGCGGCTCGATGCCGAGATTGTGGTGAACTGCGCGGGACAATGGGCCAAGGCGGTCGGTCGCCTGTGCGGCGTCACCGTGCCGCTGCATTCGGCCGAGCATTACTACATCGTGACGGAGCGTATCGCGGGGGTGCACCCCGACTTGCCGGTCATGCGCGACCCTGACGGCTACATTTATTTCAAGGAAGAGGTCGGCGGGCTCGTGATGGGGGGGTTCGAGCCGAACGCCAAGCCCTGGGGCATGAACGGTATTCCCGACGAGTTCGAATTCCAGCTGCTGCCCGATGATTGGGACCAGTTCGAAATCCTGATGGAAAACGCGCTGGCGCGGGTGCCGGCCCTCGAGCACGCCCAGATCCGGCAGTTCTACAACGGTCCGGAATCGTTCACACCCGACAACAATTTCATGCTGGGCGAAGCGCCCGAGCTGCGCAACTTCTTCGTCGGCGCGGGCTTCAACTCGATGGGAATCGCCTCGGCAGGCGGCGCCGGCATGGCGCTGGCCGAGTGGATCGTCGCGGGCGAGCCGACGATGGACCTTTGGCCGGTCGACATTCGCCGCTTCGCCCGTTTCAATGGCAACGATGCCTGGCTGCATGATCGCGTCAAGGAAACCCTCGGCCTGCATTACGCCATGCCATGGCCCAACCGCGAACTCGATACCGCGCGGCCGTTTCGCCGCTCGCCGCTGTACCATCTGCTGCGTGATGCCGGCGCCTGTTTCGGCAGCAAAATGGGCTGGGAGCGCCCAAATTTCTTCGCTCCCGGTGCGGCGCAGGCGGTCATCGAATATTCGTTCGGACAACAAAATTGGCACCCCTGGAGCGCCGCCGAACACCGGGCGTGCCGTGAAGGCGTGGCGCTGTTCGACATGACCTCCTTCTCGAAATTTCTCATCAAGGGACGAGATTCCGAAAGCGTGCTGCAGTCCTTGTGCACCAACGATGTCGCGGTGGCGCCGGACCGCACCGTCTACACCGGCATGCTGAACGAGCGCGGCACCTACGAGTCCGACTTCACCCTCACGCGCCTGGCGCACGACCAGTACCTGATGGTCACCGGCTCGGCGCAGGCCACGCGCGATCTCGACATGATCGAGCGGCGCATTCCGCTCGACAGGCATTGCACGGTGGTCGACGTCACCGGGCAGTTGGCGGTGCTGGCGGTGATGGGGCCACACGCGCGTGCGTTGCTGCAAAGCGTATCCAAGGCCGACTGGAGCAACCAGGTATTTCCTTTCGGGGCGAGCCGGGAAGTCGACATCGGCTATGCCACCGTGCGCGCGACGCGTCTGACCTATGTCGGCGAGCTGGGCTGGGAGCTGTATGTGCCGGTCGAATTCGCAGTGGGCGTGTTCGAGGTGCTGCAGGCCGCCGGCAAGCAATGGGGGCTGGTCAACGGCGGCTACTACGCGATCGAGTCGCTGCGCATCGAAAAGGGCTATCGCGCCTGGGGCCGGGAACTCACGCCCGACACCAATCCGTTCGAGGCCGGGCTCGGCTTCGCCTGCAAGCTCGACAAGGCCATCCCGTTCGTCGGGCGCGAGGCGCTGCTCGAGATCCGGGCGCGCGGCGTGCAGCGCCGCCTGGTGACGGTCACGCTCGACGGCGCGCCCGACAGGATGCTGTGGGGCGGCGAGGCCATCTTGCGCGACGGCGTCCCGGTCGGCTTCCTCAGCTCCGCCGCATTCGGCCATACGCTGGGTTGCCCGGTGGGACTCGGCTACGTCGGCCGTGCCGAGGGTGTTTGCGATGCCGCCTACCTCGCCGCAGGCCGCTATCAGGTCGATCTGGCCGGCGAGTTGTTCGAGGCGCGCGTACATCTGAAGGCACCCTACGATCCGCAGGGCCAACGCGTGAGAATCTGAGGCCGGCCGGCGACCAACGGTAAAATGGCGCTTTGCCCGGATTGAGCGCCGTCAGGCGCCGCGCCCCCCGCCGTATGACGCTCCCCTGTATTGCCGCCGCCCGCCATTTTCATTTCGATTCACATGTGCCGCTGGTCATCGGTGCGCAACGCTTCGGCTGGATTCGCCGTCGCGACGCCGAGCGTCTGCTGCGCTGGCCCGGGGTATTCGAGTGCAGCTCGCTCGCGGTGCGGATTCATCCGCGCTTCGATCACTGCGCCGCGCGCACCGAGGCGCTCGCTCCGGTCGTGCAGACGCTGGCGGCCGAAGGCGTGATCACCGGCTGGCGCGATGAGCAGTATGCGGTGCGCAATGCGTTTGCCGACGCGCCGATGGCCTGGATCGAGCGCGCCGCGGCCCGGTTCTTCGGCACCAACACCTACGCGGTGCATGTGAATGCGTATGTGCCGGGCCGCCACGCCGGGGTCGCGCCGCAACTCTGGATCGCCCGGCGCAGCGTGCTCAAGGCTACCGATCCGGGCCAGCTGGACAACGCCGTGGGCGGCGGTATCGGCAATGGCTATGGCGTGCTCGAGACGCTTGCCAAGGAGTGTTGGGAAGAGGCCGGGTTGCCGCCATGGATTTCGCGTCAGGCGCGCTACGGCAATACCTTGCATGTGCTGGCGGAAATCCCCGAGGGCGTGCAGGCCGAACAGATTTTTATCTACGATCTGGCGTTGCCGGCTGGTTGCGTGCCGCGCAACCAGGACGGCGAGGCCAGCGGACATTGGCTGGCGCCGGTCGCGCAAGTCATGCGGGCCATCGAGCGCGGCCACATGACAGTCGATGCGAGCCTCGTATCGCTCGATTTTCTGTGGCGCGCCGGCTGCATCACCTCTGCCGATTGCGAGGGGCTGGCGGCCCTGCGCGAACCCGCCAACGAATAGCGACGCTGGATTACCCGCGCGGGCGCGAGCGGGTGCGGACCCAGCCAACCAAGGAGCAGTGATGACCCCCGTCGAAAACAGCTACATCCTCAAACTTGCCTGCCCCGATCGGCCCGGCATCGTGCATGCCGTGTCCGGCTTCCTGGCCGCCCGGGGCGGCAACATCCTCGACTCCGCGCAATACAACGATCGCTTCACTGGCGGCTTTTTCATGCGCACCCACTTCCAGCAATTGACGGGTAACGGCGACCTGGCCGCGCTGCGGGACGACTTCGACGCCCTGGCCGGGGAGTTCGAGATGGCCTGGGAGCTGGTCGACGCCGGCGCCAAGCCCCGGGTCATGCTGATGGTGTCGAAGTTTGGCCACTGCCTGAACGATTTGCTGTTCCGCTACAAGACCGGGCAACTGCGCATCGAGATACCGGCGATCGTCTCCAACCACAGGGACTTCTATCAGCTCGCAGCCAGTTACGACATTCCCTTTCACTACATGCCGCTGACAAACGCGACGCCGCAAGCCAAGGCCGTTCAGGAGGCCAAGGTGTGGGAGCTGGTGCGGGAAAACGACGTCGATCTGGTCGTGCTGGCGCGCTATATGCAGGTGCTCTCGCCGGACCTGTGCCAGAAGCTCTCGGGCCGCGCGATCAATATCCATCACTCGTTCCTGCCGAGCTTCAAGGGCGCCAAGCCGTATGCGCAGGCATTCGAGCGCGGGGTCAAGCTGATCGGCGCGACCGCGCATTACGTCACCACCGATCTCGACGAAGGCCCGATTATCGAGCAGGAAGTCGAGCGGGTCGATCACACCATGGATCCCGATCAGCTCACCGCGATCGGGCGCGACGTCGAATGCGTGGCGCTCGCCCGCGCGGTGCGCTGGCATGTCGAGCACCGCATCCTGCTGAACGGGCACAAGACGGTGGTCTTCAGATAATCCGACCGGTCGGCCGCGGCGGGGTGCGCTAGCCGACGTTTTCCTGCGGCGCGATGTGCCGTACGCCCATGGTCTGGAGCGTGCGGGCGATGGCATCGACCGCGTTGTGTATTTCATGCTCGTCGATTGCGCCGATGCAGCCGACCCGGAACGTCTCCACGGTGGTCAATTTGCCGGGGTACAGGATATAACCCTTGTCCCGCACCGCTTCATAGAATGTCCTGAAGTCGTAATGCGAATCGGCCGGCGCATGAAACGTGACGATCACCGGCGCCTGCACTTCGGGTTTCAGGAATGGCTTGAAGCCGAGCGCCGCCATGCCGGCGATCAGTGTCTCGCAGTTACGCCGGTAGCGCGCGCCACGTGCCGCCTGGCCGCCCTGGGCAAGATACTGATCGAGGGCCGCGCGCAACGCGGCAACGACGTGAGTGGGCGGCGTGAAGCGCCACTGCGTGGTCTTTTGCATGTAGACATACTGATCATGCAAGTCCATCGCGAGCGAGTGGCTGTTGCCCTGCGAGGCCTCCAGCAGGCTCTTGCGCGCGATCACGAAACCCATGCCCGGCACGCCCTCCAGGCACTTGCCGCTGGCGGCGATCAATGCGTCGAACGGGGTATCGCGCACGTCGATCTCGAGTGCGCCGAACGAGCTCATCGCGTCGACCACGAGGCCCTTGCCATGGCGCTGGCACACTGCGGCGATCTCCCGTAGCGGATTGAGCAGCCCCGCGCTGGTCTCGAGGTGAACCTGGGCGACATGGGTGATCGACGGGTCGCGCTCGAGGGCCGCTTCAATGGCCGCTGGCGTGGCCACCTGGTCTTCCGGAATCTTCAGTTCGACATGTGCGCGTCCGAGGTATTTGCAAATCTTCAGGATGCGCTGGCAGTAGGCGCCGTTTTGCGGCACCAGCACCTTGCCGTCGCGCGGCACGAGCGTGCCGATGGCGGCCTCGACCGAGAAGGTGCCGCTGCCTTGCAGCGGCACGCACGCGTAGGTGTCGCCGCCGTGCACGATATCCACCAGATCGCGGCACAGGCTGCCGGTAATGCGGTTGAAGCCGGCGTCCCACGAGCCCCAGTCGCGCAGCATCGCCTGCCGGGTCGCGGATGAGGTCGTCAGTGGCCCCGGGGTAAGGAGAATAGGGTCGTCGCCGATGATCATGGTGGTCTCCTGCGTGGCAGCGTTAAACGATTGGACAGGGCTTTGCGCTAGCGCACCGATGCCTTGGTCGGGATCCGCGACAGCCCGATCAGCACGATCAGGGTGCACAACGCGAGAATCACTGTCAGCGCCGCCGCGTCGAAAATCGCGCCGCGGTCCGATAGCGCGAAAATGCCGACCGGCAGCGTGACCCAGCCCGGCGGGTACACCATGACAGTGGCGCCCAGTTCGCCCATCGACAGGGCGAAGCTCAGGCTGAATGCGGCGATCAGATAGGGCGTCATGAGCGGCAATGTGACGCGTCGCAGCCGGTAGAAGGGACGCGCGCCGAGACTTTCCGCGACCTGCTCGAAGTCGGCCGGCAGCCTTGCCAGGCCGGCCGAGAGGTTGCCGTAGGTGAATGCCGAGATCAACACGAAATGCGCGATCAGCACGATCAGCGTGGTGCCGTTGAGCAGCACCGGCGGGCGGCTGAAGGAGACCAGCAAGCCCAGGCCGACCGATACCGAGGGGACTGCGCTCGGAATGAAAAACACCGCGTCGAGCAATCGTTTGGGCATGGGCGCGACCCGGCGCAGCGCCAGCGCCGCCCAGGTGCCGCAAACCAGGGCGACCGCGCTGGCCGCGACGCCCGTCAGGATGCTCACGCGTAGCTGGCTGAAGGAGTCACCGTGCAATGCGTTGACGTAATGGTGCAGGTTCAGGTGCGTCGGCAAAATGCCGTTCCATTGGCCGCTGATGCTGGCCAGCCCGATCATGCTGGCCGGCATGCCATAGACCACGCAGAACAGCAGCGCGACGAGCGCCCAGGCAAGCCAGCGCCCCGTTTTAGACCAAACCAGCACGGCGACCTCCGAAGTGGGCGACGACAAGCCGGTAGAGCGCGTACAGACCGAGCGAGAGCGTCAGGTTGACCACTGCAATGACGCAGGCAGCGGTGTAGTCGAATTCCTGGATCGCCTTTTCGTAAATCAGCAGCGGCAGGGTGATCACATCCTTGGCGCCGATGAACAGGACGATGCCGAATTCATTGACCGTCAACAGCAGGCACAGGCTGCCGCCGGCGAGCAGGGCGGGCAGCGCGGCGGGCAGGATGATCTGCCGCACGATGCGCCAAAAGCGCGCCCCCAGACTGCTGGCGACCTCGATCTGCGCCGGATCGATCTGTGAAAAGGCGGCGAGCAGCGGGCGCATGACGAACGGGGTGTAGACCGTTACTTCCGACAGGATCACGCCCCACTGCGAGTAGAGGAAGTCGATCGGCGGCAGCCGCAGATGCAGCAAATGCATCAGCGACTCATTGAGGATGCCGGCCGAGCCGTAGATGAAGGTAAAGGACAGCGCGACCAGGAACGTGGGCAGCGCGATCGACGTATCGATCAGGCGCGACATCAACTTCGCCCCGGGAAACGGGATGAAAGCGATGACCAGCGAGAACACGAAACCCAGGATCAAGCAGCCGGCCGTGGCGCTCACGGCGATCGTGATGGTGTGAAACAGCGCGTTGCGAAACATCGGCGAGCCCAGCACGGCGGCGAAATGACTCAACGTCACCGTTGCTTGCCCGCCTGTCAGCGCCTGGCGCGCGATCAGGAAAAGCGGATAGAAAAACAGCGCGCCGAGCACCAGCAGCGGCGGCACCACCCAGAAGCGCCCGGTCGATCGCTCGACGGCGCGGTGCGGCACGGGGATCGCGAGTTCAGCCATGGGCGCTGCCTTCGGGCACCAGTGTTACGTCGGCCGGGTTGAAATGGAGCTTGAGCACCGAGCCCGCCGCCGGCGCCTCGCCGTGTGGCGGGCACGCCATGCGCAGCATATGGCCCTCGATCTCGAACACCATGTTGCGCACGTCGCCCTGCCATTGCACGCTGACGACGGTGCCGGTCAGCGCGTTGTCGGCGTCCGCGCCGGCCTGCAGACGCAAATTGTGAGGCCGCACGCACAGCAGGCAGTCGCTGCCCTCCGGCAGGCCGTGGTGATTGCGCGCGAGCAGCGGCTTGCCGCAGAAATGCACGCGCGCGGCATCGCCGTCGATCGCGGCGAGCGATTGCACCGGCAATAGATTGGCCGATCCGAGGAACTCCGCGGCGAACCGGTTGGGCGGGTGACGGTACAGCGACTGTGCATCACCGAATGCGACCAGCTTGCCGTCGCGCATGATGCCGATGTGATTGGCCAGCGTGAGCGCTTCACTCTGATCATGCGTGACGTAGAGCACCGTCAGATTCGGCAGGCTGCGATGCAGCTTGGCCAACTCATCGAGCATCGCGCGCCGGATCTGCGCGTCGAGCGCCGACAGCGGCTCGTCGAGCAGCAGCACTTGCGGGCGGATCGCCAGCGCGCGGGCAATGGCCACGCGCTGCTGCTGCCCGCCCGAGAGCTCGCGGGGATAACGTTTTGCATAGGCGGCCATGCCGACCATGCGCAGGCATTCCGGCACCATCTCGCGAACGGTATCGGCCGAGGCGCCGCGCGCGTGCAGGCCGAACGCGACGTTTTCCTCCACGCGCATATGCGGAAACAGCGCATAGTTCTGCACCACCATGCCGATGTTGCGGGCATGTGGTGCGAGATGCGTGACATCGCGATCGCCGATCGTGATGCGCCCGGCGCTCGGTCGCACGAAGCCGGCAACCGCCCGCAGCGCGGTCGTCTTGCCAGAGCCGGAGGGGCCGATGAGCGCAACGATTTCACCGGGCTTGATGGCCAGCGAGAGCGAATCGAGAACGATCTGGCCGCCATAGGCGACCGAGACGTTCTCGAAACCGATACCGCAACGCTCCACGCTGCCCGAGAGGCCGCTGGTCAGTGATGCCACCGACTGCGCCTGATCCACAGTCATGGTGCCGGTCATCGTTATTGGCCCGAGATCGCTTGATTGTAGGCGGCGACGTCCTGCTTCAGGTCGGCCAGCACGGTCGTCCAGTCCGGGTTCCAGATTTCAACCCCGTTGAGCGCCGCCTGCAGCTGTTTGAAATGCGCGTCGGTCGGATGCACGTCGGAGCGCACCGGGAAGCCGTAGGCCAGCGAGCTGGCTTGTTGCTGGGCCTTGGCCGAGAGCAGGAAGTCGATCAGCTTCTTGCCATTGGCCGAGTGCGGCGCGCCGGCGGTCAGGCCGATGTAGTACGGCAGCGAGAACGCGGTGGGCTGGCCGTTCGGGCCGGCCAGGAAGAAAATCTTGATATTCGGATTGTCGGCCTTTTGCGCTGCGTTCATCTGCAGGTCGCCGTTGGCAACATACAGCTCGCCCTTGTTGACCAGGCCGGTGAGCTTGCCGGTCGAGGCCGACGGGCCAACGTTGTTGGCCTGCAATTTCTTCATGTAGGCCAGCCCGGCCTGCTTGCTGCCATAGGCGTGAAACACCTGCAGCAGCATGGCGGTGCCGTCACCGGCTTGCCCCGGCGTGGAATACTGGATCTTGCCCTTGAATTGCGGTGCCAGCAGATCGTTGTAGGTCTTGGGTGCCTGTTTGAGGACCGCGGCGTTGTAGATGTAGTTCGGATAATTGCCCATCATCACCACGAAGCGATCCTTGGGGTCGCGGTCCGCGGCCGGAATCTTGTCCCACTCGGTCGGCTTGAACGGCTGCAGCAAGCCCTCGGCGGCGGCTTTCTGCATGAACGGCGGCAGGGTGACCAAAACGTCGGCCTGCGGGTTGGACTTCTCCATGGCGAGGCGGTCGACCACGCCGCCGGAGCCTGCCTCGATGTATTGCACCTTGATGCCGGTGGCCTTGGTGAAGGCATCGAACTCGGTCTGGAACCAGTTGGGCGAGCCGTCATGCAAGCCGTCGGCGCTGTAGATGGTGACCACATTGGATTGCGCCAGCGCCGGGATGGCTACCACGGCCAGTGCGCTTGCGACTGCGATGATCAGCTTTGCTTTCATGTTCGATCCTCCGGGGGATGAGTGATGACTGAATGCCAAAAAACTGGCGTGATGCGCAATCCGCTGTCGATGCCGGGCCTGCTGTGTCGGACACTCGTGTCAAGGATCGGGGCGAATCGGCCGACCCGGCTCCATGCGGCCTCCCGCGCGACTCGACAGCAATCTGCGCGGTTTCATCGTATTTGCAAAATATGTCATTTTTGTGAATTTTTAATCAAATTGGAAGAAAATGCAAAAAATATCAAAATACATTGATTTTCAATATTCTAGAAACATTTCAGCGTTACGATGTCAGTGATTTCCCTGATCAAATGTGTCAAATTTATGTTTTTTGGAAACTGTAAATTGTATGTTGTTGACAATCTAAGCGCGCTCGTGGTGCAATGTCAAGCATCCAATGCCCGGCTCCGACACGCTGCCATATGACGACTGTTTCTCCCTCCTCCAACGCCATCGAGCTGCTGCAAAGTCAATCGCTCACCACGCTGGTGCAGCACGAACTGGAGCGGCAGATCATGGCCGGTGAATTGATGCCCGGCGCCAAGCTCAACGAAATCGAGGTGGCCGGACGGCTTGGCGTGTCGCGCGGGCCGGTTCGCGAAGCGTTTCGCGCGCTCGAAGAGGCCGGTTTGCTGCGTACCGAGAAGAACCGCGGCGTATTCGTGCGGGTTGTGTCGCTGCAGGAGGCCGAAGAGATTTACGAATTGCGCGCGGTGCTCGACGAATATGTCGGGCGCACGCTGGCCGAGCGCATCACCATCGACCAGCTCAACGGCTTGCGCGAAATTGTCGAGGCGATGCACGCGGCCAACCGCAGCGGCGATGCCGAGGCGTACTACCGGCTCAATCTGTCATTTCACGAGGCGATGGTCGCGGCGGTGGGCAATCGCAAACTGCTCGAGACATATCGTGGCCTGGTCAAGGAACTGAACCTGTTCCGGCACGAGGCGCTGACCGCCAGCGCCGAGGCCGCCCCGGCTTCGGAGCGCGAGCACCGGGAAATCGTCAGCGCGATCGCTTCGCGCGATTCCGAGCGCGCGGCCCAGGTGGTGCGCGAGCACGTCGAGCGGGGGCGTGCGCGCATGCGCCAGGCGCGGGGCCAGCGAACCGGCGAGCCCGGCGCCGGGCGTGAATGATCGCAGCAGCGCTGCCGGCCTGCTTTTTTAGGAGATTGTCGTGAACGCGTCCCGAATGATTGAAGTCAACGGCCGCAGCTACCGCCTGCCTCGGCAGCCGACCGTGATTGTCTGCGTCGACGGCTGCCAATATGAATATCTGGAGGCTGCGGCGGCCGCCGGCGTGGCACCCTATATCGCACGCTTGCTCAGCGATGGCGCGGCCTTCAAGGGCGATTGCGTGGTGCCCAGCTTCACCAATCCCAATAACCTGTCGATTGTCTGCGGCGCGCCGCCGGCGGTGCACGGCATTTGCGGCAACTACTTTTTCGACCGCGGCGCCGAAGGCGGGCAGGGCAAGGAAGTCATGATGAACGATCCGCAATACCTGCGCGCGGGCACGGTGCTGGCCGCCGCGGCGGCCGCCGGCGCGAGCGTGGCGGTGGTGACCGCCAAGGACAAGCTGCGCGCGCTCCTGGGGCACGGCATGCGCGGCATCTGCTTCTCGGCGGAAAAGGCCGATCAGGCGAATCTTGCCGCCAACGGCATCGATGACGTGCCGGCGCTGGTGGGCATGGCCGTGCCGGACGTCTACAGCGCCGAGTTGTCGGAATTCGTGTTTGCCGCAGGTGTGCGATTGCTGCAGACGCGCAAAATCGACCTGATGTATCTGTCGACCACCGACTACGTCCAGCACAAGTGCGCGCCCGGCACCGAGGGCGCCAACGCGTTCTATGCGATGATGGACAAATACCTGGGCCGCATGGACGAACTCGGCGCGGTGATCGGCCTGACTGCCGACCACGGCATGAACGCCAAGCACGATGCAGCGACCGGCGAGCCCAACGTCATCTATTTGCAGGACCTGCTCGACGATTGGCTCGGCATGGGCGTGGACGCGGGCGGCGCGCGGGTGATCCTGCCGATTACCGACCCCTACGTAGTGCACCACGGCGCGCTCGGCTCCTACGCCACGGTTTACCTGCCGGCCGGGCTGGATGCGGCCGAGATCCGGGCGCGATTGAGCGCTCTGCCGGGCATCGAGCTGGTGCTCGACAATACCGAGGCGTGCGCCCGTTTCGAGCTGCCGCCCGATCGCGTCGGCGATCTGGTGATCGTGAGCCAGCAGCCCGTGGTGCTGGGCACCAGCGCGGCGCGCCACGACCTGTCGGGGCTGAACGTGCCGCTGCGCTCGCACGGCGGCATCTCGGAGCAGACCGTGCCGCTGCTGTTCAACCGTCCCACTGCCGGCATTCCGGGCAAGGCCCGCTTGCGTAACTTCGACATCCTGGATGTGGCGCTCAACCATATCTGAGCCGAATCCGTTCAGGATGCCGCGAGATTTTCAATTGACCCTGCCTGGAGACAGCGATGAGCGCGCCGCATAAAATCCACCCGCAATTTCGCGCCGAAGCGCTGCGCATCGGCGGCGAAAAAGTCGTCCGAGAGCGGGTGATCGACGTATTCAATCCCTACACCAACGAGCTCGTCGGCACGGTGCCCAAGGCAACGCTCGAGGACGTGCGCCGCGCATATGGCATTGCCAGGCAATATCGCTCCAAGCTCACGCGCTTCGAACGGGCCAACATCCTGAACCGGGCCGCCGCGCTACTGCGCGAGCGCACTGCGGAGGCGGCGAATCTGATCACGCTGGAGTCGGGGCTGTGCAAGAAGGATGCGGTCTATGAAATCGGCCGGGTTGCGGACGTTCTGAATTTCGCCGCCGCCGAGGCGTTGCGCGACGATGGCCAGGCGTTTTCCTGCGATCTCACGCCGCACGGCAAGAAGCGTCGCGTGATCACGCAGCGCGATCCGCTGCTTGGCGCGATCTGCGCGATCACGCCGTTCAACCATCCGATGAACCAGGTCGCGCACAAGGTCGCGCCGTCGATCGCGACCAACAACCGGATGGTGCTCAAGCCCTCCGAAAAGGTACCGCTGTCGGCCTTCTACCTGGCCGACACGCTTTATGAGGCGGGCCTGCCGCCGGAGATGCTGCAGGTCGTCACGGGCGATCCGCGCGAGATTGCCGACGAATTGCTGACCAACGAGAACGTCGATCTGATCACCTTCACCGGCGGCGTGCAGATCGGCAAATACATTGCCGCCAAGGCGGGTTATCGCCGGATCGTGCTGGAGCTCGGCGGCAACGATCCGCTGATCGTGATGGAAGACGCCGATCTCGACAAGGCGTCGGATCTCGCCGTGCAGGGTTCGTACAAGAACTCGGGGCAGCGCTGCACGGCCGTCAAGCGCATGCTGGTGCAGCGTGACGTGGCGGCGCGCTTCACAGAATTGGTGGTGGAAAAGACCCGGGCCTGGAAATACGGCGATCCGAACGATGGCGGCGTCGACATGGGCACGGTCATCGACGAAGAGGCCGCCCGCCTGTTCGAGAGCCGGGTCAACGAGGCCGTCGCGCAAGGCGCGCGCCTTTTGACGGGCAACCGGCGCGATGGCGCGCTGTATTCGCCGACCGTGCTCGACCGGGTCGACCCGGCCATGACGGTGGTGCGCGAGGAGACCTTCGGCCCGGTCTCGCCGATCATCACCTTCGGCGATATCGACGAGGCGATCGGCATCTCCAACGGCACGGCGTTCGGCCTGTCGTCCGGCGTATGCACCAACCGGCTCGACTACATTACGCGCTTTGCCAGCGAGTTGCAGGTGGGCACCGTCAATGTGTGGGAAGTGCCGGGCTACCGTATCGAATTGACCCCGTTCGGCGGCATCAAGGACTCCGGTCTCGGTTACAAGGAAGGCGTGCAGGAGGCGATGAAAAGCTTCACTAATCAAAAGACCTTCACGCTGCCGTGGGGGCTTTGATGCGCCGCAACCTGCCGGGGCCGGCGTTGTCGTGAGCGCGTTGCGGCCGGGCCGGCATGGGTGTACGGTGTCAACAGAGCCGTCGCCCGTGCCTTGCGCATCGGCGCAATGCGCATGTGCTGGGTATCGTGGCGACATGGGCGCCCCCTTCGGCGCGCCCGTTACGGGAACACGGGATCGCATGGCATGTTGACGTTGCTCAATCTCCTGTCGGGTGTGGCGTTACTGATCTGGGGCACCCATATCGTGCGCAGCGGCGTGCTGCGCGTGTATGGCGCCGACTTGCGGCGCGTGTTGAGCAGAAGCATTGCCAACCGATATCTCGCCTTCGTGGCGGGCCTGGGTGTCACCGGCCTGGTCCAAAGCAGCAACGCCACCGCGCTGATCGTCGCGTCGTTCGGCGCGCAGGGCCTGATCGCGCTGGCGCCGGCCCTGGCGATCATGCTGGGCGCCGACGTCGGCACCGCGCTGATGGCGCGCATCCTGATTTTCGATTTTTCCTGGCTCTCGCCGTTGCTTATTTGCTGCGGCGTGGTGCTGTTTCTGTCGCGCAAGCAGTCGCGCGCCGGCCAACTGGGGCGGGTCGCGATCGGTCTCGGGCTGATCCTGCTGGCGCTGCAGCTGATCGTCGCGGCGGCGCATCCGATGACGCAAGCCGCCGGCGTCAAGGTACTGTTCGCCTCGCTCACCGGCGATGCCGTGCTCGACACGCTGGTCGGCGCGGTATTTGCGATGGTGTCGTACTCGAGCCTGGCGGCGGTGCTGTTGACTGCCACGCTGGCGGCGTCCGGTGTCATCTCGCTGAAGGTCGCCCTGTGTCTGGTGATCGGCGCCAATCTGGGTAGCGGCATGCTGGCCATGCTGAGTTCGTCGGCGCAAAATGCGGCCGGACGGCGGGTGGTGTTCGGCAGCCTGAT
Organism: Pandoraea sp.; assembly: GCF_004297875.1. GTDB lineage: Bacteria > Pseudomonadota > Gammaproteobacteria > Burkholderiales > Burkholderiaceae > Pandoraea. Next base: position 48,578 of record NZ_SCSK01000040.1, read on the forward strand.
ATTCAAGCTGATCGGCGCGGCGGCCATGCTGCCCTTTATCGATCTGGCCGGCAGTTGGGTCGGCGCGGTGTCGCTTGATCCGCAACAGACGGTGGTGAATTTCCACGTGCTGTACAACCTTGCGCGCTGCAGCATATTCCTGCTTTTCACCACCCCGATGGCGCGCCTGTGCATGCGCGTGCTGCCCGACAGGCCCGAGCAGGACGGCACGATGCGGCCGCGCCACCTCGACGAGGCAGCGCTGGCCACGCCCACGCTGGCACTGGCCAACGCGGCGCGCGAAACGCTGCGCATGGGCGACACGATCGAGGCAATGCTCAATGGCCTGCTGGGCGTGATCATCGACAGCGATGTCGAGCGCGCGCGGCAGACGCGGCGCATGGACGACGACGTCGACCAGCTCTACACGGCCGTGAAGATGTATCTGGCGCGCATCTCGCGCGAAGAGCTCGACGAAGCGGACAGCCGCCGCTGGACCGACATCATTTCCCTCGTCATCAATCTGGAACATGCCGGCGACATCATCGAGCGGGCGGTCGCCGACGTCGAGGAGAAAAAGATTGCTCACCGGCTGTCATTTTCGGAGGCCGGCTTGCAGGAAATCTGCGACATGCATCGGCGCCTGGTCGATAATCTGCAGCTCGGGCTGTCGGTGTTTCTCAGCGGTGATCTGAAAAGCGCGCAGCGCCTGATCCAGGCAAAGGAGCGCTTTCGCGATCTGGAGCGGGAGTATGCCAACACGCATCTGAATCGCCTGGCCGGCCAGACGGTGCAGAGCATCGAGACCAGTTCACTGCACCTGGACATCATCAGCGATCTGAAGCGGCTCAATTCGCTGTTTTGTTCCACCGCTTACCCGGTGCTCGACGATGCCGGCGCATTGCGCAAGAGCCGGCTGCGCGGCAAGCGCAAGAATGAGCGCGGCGCCGCACGCGCCGCCGAGGCGCCGTTCGCCTCGCCACCGCAATCGACAGAGGAAAATACCGATGGCACTGAGCATCCCGGACATCCGCAAGTTATTCGATGAATTTGGCGCAATGGCCTACAGCGGCGAGCCGGTCACGCAACTCGAGCATGCGCTGCAAAGCGCGCAGCTGGCCGAGCAGGAGAGCGCCGGTGACGCACTGGTGGCGGCCAGCCTGCTGCATGATCTCGGGCATTTGCTCAATCGCCAGGGTGAAACGCCGACCGCGCGAGGCATCGACGATCTCCATCAATATTACGCACTGCCGTTCTTGCGGCCGATGTTCGACGACGCCGTGCTCGAGCCGATCCGGCTGCACGTCGACGCCAAGCGCTGCCTGTGTGCGATCGATGCCGAATACTTCGGGCGGCTGTCCGCCGACTCGGTGCGCAGCCTGGCGTTGCAGGGCGGTGTCTACAGCGCGCCGCAGGCCCAGGCGTTCATGGCGCAGCCGTTCGCCGCGGATGCCATGCGCCTGCGTCGCTGGGACGATCAGGCCAAGCGTGCCGGGCTGCCGACGCCCCCGCTGAGCCATTATCTGGCGGCGCTCGAGCGCGTGGCGCGCGCCGCGTGATGGCGCGCCGGGCGGCAGACGCCGCGGCCCGTGCTCAGACCAGGCCGCGCCTGGCCAGCTCGCTTTTCAGGTAGCCGTAATAGATCGGCGCGGCCACCAGGCCGGGCAACCCGAACGCGGCCTCCATGACGACCATGGCCAGCAGCAGCTCCCACGCGCGCGCGCGGATTTCGGTGCCGACGATGCGTGCGTTGAGGAAGTACTCCAGCTTGTGGATGACGACCAGGAATATCAACGCCGCCAGCGCGACATACAGCGAGACCGACAGCGCCAGCACGACGATCACGGTGTTGGAAATCAGGTTGCCGATCACCGGCAGCAGGCCGACGATAAAGGTCACGATAATCATCGTTTTGCGCAGCGGCAGCTGCACGCCGAACAGCGGCAACGCCCCGATCAGGAAGATTGCCGTGAAAATCGTGTTGAGTGTGGAGATCTTGACCTGCGCGAACACGATGCGGCGAAAGGCATCGGCAAACAGTTGAACGCGTTGTGCCAGGGCTGCGGCGAGCGGCCGCATGTCACCCAGCGGGCGGATGCTGGTGAGCGTGATCAGTGCGCCGAGCACCATGCCCACGACAATATGCACGAACGCGTTGACCGCTTCCTTGCCGAAGAATTGCACTTCCTGGGTGTGGTCGCGCAAATAGCCGAGCAGCGCGTTGCTGATATCCTGCGAGTCGTCCGGCAAGCGGTTGACGATCCATAGCGGCAATTGCGTGCGCGCCTGATCGACGATTTCCATGAATTTGCCCATCAGGCGCGTCATGTGGCCGGCGTCGCTGCGAAAAAAAGAAACGACGGCGAAAATCGCCAGGGTGAGCAGGCTGACGATCAGCATCGTCAGCAAGGCCACCGCGACGAGCCGCGCGCGCTCGTTGGAAATGCGCAGCTGCAGGCGTGGCGCGAGCATATGCACCAGGTGATACACCAGCAGGCCCGACAGCAAGGCCGAAAGCAGATGGATTCGCAGCACCAGCCACAGCAGCAGCGCTGCGATGACCCAACTGGCGATGTCGATGATGCGCTGGTTCAAAGCCTTGACTCCAAGATGCGCTCTAGCGGTCCCGCTCGAGCAACGGCGCCAGGTACTTGCCGGTGAAGCTGGCCTTGTTTCCGGCGACCTCTTCGGGCGTGCCGTAGGCGATGATCCGCCCGCCGCCGGCGCCGCCCTCCGGCCCCAGGTCGATCACCCAGTCGGCCGTTTTGATCACATCCAGATTATGCTCGATGATGACCACCGTGTTGCCCTGATCGCGCAGACGATGGATGACCGTGAGCAACAGCTCGATATCGTGAAAATGCAGCCCGGTGGTCGGTTCGTCCAGAATATACAGGGTTCGTCCGGTGTCGCGCTTGGATAGTTCGAGCGAGAGCTTGACGCGCTGCGCCTCGCCGCCCGAGAGCGTGGTGGCCGACTGGCCCAGCCGGATATAGCCCAGCCCGACGTCGAGCAGCGTCTTGAGCTTGCGCGCGACCACCGGCACCGGCCGGAAAAATTCATGCGCCTGCTCGACGGTCATGTCGAGCACCTCGTGAATATTCTTGCCCTTGTATTGAATCTCGAGCGTCTCGCGGTTGTAGCGCTTGCCGTGGCAGACGTCGCACGAGACGTACACATCCGGCAGGAAGTGCATCTCTACCTTGAGCACGCCGTCGCCCTGGCACGCCTCGCAGCGCCCGCCCTTGACGTTGAACGAGAAGCGCCCCGGGTCGTAGCCGCGCTCCTTGGCCGCCGGCACGCCCGCGAAAAGTTCGCGGATCGGCGTGAACAGGCCCGTGTAGGTGGCCGGGTTCGAGCGCGGCGTGCGCCCGATCGGGGACTGGTCGACCGCGATGACCTTGTCGAAATGCTCCAGCCCGTCGATCGCCTCGAACGGCGCCGGCTCGGCCGACGAGCCATATAGATGGCGAGCCACCGCGTGATAGAGCGTGTCGTTGACCAGGGTCGACTTGCCCGAGCCGGACACGCCCGTCACGCAGGTCAGCAGCCCGACCGGCAAATCGAGCGTGACCTGCTTCAGGTTATTGCCGCTGGCCTCCGAAATACGCAGCCGATGCTCGCCCGGCGCATGGCGCCGCGCCGGCAGCGCGATCTTGCGCTTGCCCGCCAGGTACTGGCCGGTGAGCGACACATCGTGGGCGGCGATCTGGCCCGGTGTGCCTTCGGCGATCACCTTGCCGCCGTGCTCGCCGGCGCCCAGACCCATGTCGACGACGTAATCGCTGGCGCGAATCATATCCTCGTCGTGCTCGACCACGATCACCGAGTTGCCGAGGTCGCGCAGGTGCTTGAGGGTGGCGATCAGGCGGTCGTTGTCGCGCTGATGCAGGCCGATCGACGGCTCGTCGAGCACGTACATCACGCCGGTCAGGCCCGAGCCGATTTGCGAGGCCAGGCGGATGCGCTGCGCCTCGCCGCCCGAGAGCGTGTCGGCGCTGCGCTCGAGCGACAGGTAATCGAGCCCGACGTTGTTCAGGAAGGTGAGCCGCGCGACGATCTCCTTGATGATCTTCTCGGCGATGTCGCGCTTGGCGCCGGTGAGCGTCAGTGTATGGAAATATCCCAGCGTCTCGCGCAGCGGCCACACGTTGATTTCATAAATGGCGCGCGCCTTCGGCCCGTCGCCGATCTTGACGAAACGCGCCTCGCGCCGCAGCCGCGTGCCGTCGCAGTCCGGGCAGGGGCGGTTGTTCTGGTACTTGGCGAGCTCCTCGCGCACGGCCAGCGAATCGGTCTCGCGGTAGCGCCGCTCCAGGCTCGGAATGATGCCCTCGAACGCGTGTTCGCGCACGGTGGTGCGGCCGCGTTCGTTGACGTAGGTAAACGGGATCGTTTCCTTGCCCGAGCCGTACAGAACGATTTTCTGTACCGCCTCGCTGAGCTCCTCGAATGGTGTGTCGACGTCGAAGTCGTAGAACGCCGCGAGGTTTTGCAGCATCTGGAAATAGAACTGATTGCGCCGGTCCCAGCCCTTGACCGCGCCCGAGGCCAGTGACAGGCCGGGAAAGGCCACCACCCGCTTCGGATCGAAAAACGTCATCTGGCCCAGGCCGTCGCAGCTCGGACAGGCGCCCATCGGGTTATTGAAGGAGAACAGCCGCGGCTCCAGCTCCTGCAGCGAGTAAGAGCATATCGGGCAGGCGAATTTCGAGCTGAACACGTGCTCCGTGTCGTTATCCATCTCGACCGCGATGGCGCGGCCATCGGCCAGGCGCAAGGCGGCTTCGAACGATTCGGCCAGGCGTTGCTTCAGATCGTCACGGACCTTGACGCGGTCGATCACGACATCGATCGAATGCTTGTCGTTCTTCTTCAGCTTGGGCAGGTTGTCGATCTCGTAGATCTTCGCCTCTCCCTCGTGAGCCGCGCCGCCGCCCGAACGGATCCGGAATCGCACGAACCCCTGCGCCTGCATCGCATCGAACAGGTCGGCGTGTTCGCCCTTGCGGTTGGCCACCACCGGCGCGAGGATCATCAGCTTGGTGTCGGCCGGCAGCGCAAGCGCCGCATCGACCATCTGCGAGACGCTCTGCGACTCGAGCGGCTGGCCGTGGTCGGGGCAATACGGCGTGCCTACGCGGGCGTACAGCAGGCGCAGGTAATCGTGAATCTCGGTGACCGTGCCGACGGTCGAGCGCGGGTTGTGGGAGGTTGCCTTTTGCTCGATCGAGATCGCCGGCGACAGGCCTTCGATCAGATCGACGTCGGGTTTTTCCATCAGTTGCAGGAACTGCCTGGCATACGCCGACAGGCTCTCGACGTAGCGGCGCTGGCCCTCGGCATAGAGCGTGTCGAACGCCAGCGAGGACTTGCCGGAGCCCGACAGGCCGGTGATGACGATCAATTGATGACGGGGTAAATCGAGATTGACGTTCTTCAGGTTGTGGGTGCGAGCCCCACGAATACGTATGGTTTCCATCGGCGCTTCCGGAGGATCGTCGCTCGCTCCCCGCAGCGCGCCTTCGGCGGCGATCAGTCGGACGGGGGGTAAAAACCGGGCGAACAAACCTGCTAATATACCTAAGTTTGAAGTTCAGGGTCAGCTCTGCCGGAGCTGACCAGCCAGGATGCCCGCCAGGGCGTTCTCCTGTACAACGCAGTTCCTCATATTCATGGCTATCGAAACCGCTTCTCATGCGAGCCCCGCTGCCGGCGGCGATCGCATGACACCCTCCGAACGGCGCGCCAGTGCCTCCCTGGCCGCGATATTCGCCTTGCGCATGCTGGGCCTGTTCCTGATCATGCCGGTCTTCACGGTTTATGCGAAGACCGTGCCGGGCGGCAACAACACCGTCCTGATCGGCCTGGCCATCGGCATCTACGGCTTTACCCAGGCGCTCCTCTATATTCCCTACGGCTGGCTCTCCGACCGCCTGGGCCGCAAGCCGGTCATCGTGTTCGGGCTGGTGATATTCGCGCTTGGCAGCTTCGTCGCGGCGCTCTCGCACGACATCCTGTGGATCATCGTCGGCCGCGCCATCCAGGGCGCCGGGGCGATTTCCTCGGCGGTCATCGCGCTGGTGGCCGATCTGACCTCCGAGGCCCACCGCACCAAGGCCATGGCAATGATCGGCGGCAGCATCGGCATGTCGTTCGCGCTGGCCATCGTCGCCGCGCCCACCGTCTATCACTGGCTCGGCATGGGCGGGCTGTTCGGCGCCATCGGCATCCTCGCGATCGCGGCCATCTTCGTGGTGATCTGGGTCGTGCCGAATCCGCCGGCCGCGCCGAAAATCACCCATGCACCGTTTCGTGAGGTGCTGCGTAACCCTGAGCTGCTGCGCCTGAATTTCGGCGTGTTCGTGCTGCATGCGACGCAAACCGCACTGTTCGTGGTGATGCCCCGCATGCTCGAGGCCGCCGGCATTCCGGTCACTTCGCACTGGAAGATCTATCTGCCGGTGATGTTCGCGTCGTTCATCGTGATGATCCCGGCGGTGATCGCCGCCGAAAAGCGCGGCAAGATGAAAGCCGTGCTGCTGGGCTCGATCGGGCTCGTGCTGGTGGCCCAGTTCGCCATGGCCGAACTGCCGCCGACCCTGCTGGTGCTGACCGTGCTGCTGTTCATCTACTTTGCCGGCTTCAATGTGCTCGAAGCGTCGCAACCCTCGCTCGTCTCCAAGCTCGCGCCCGGCGCGCGCAAGGGCGCCGCGACCGGCATCTACAACACCACGCAGGCGCTGGGCCTGGCCAGCGGCGGCGTGCTGGGCGGCTGGCTGCTCAAGCACCACGGCCAGCATTCGATCTTTTTCGTTTGCGCCGGCATGGCCCTGCTCTGGCTTATAATCGCCGGCTCAATGAAAGCGCCGGCGCCGCGTAAAGCCTGAATCGGCCCCCGCATTAAATCTGGAGAACGTCCATGGCATCAGTCAACAAAGTCATTCTGGTCGGCAACCTCGGGGCTGACCCGGAAACCCGCTACATGCCAAGCGGCGACGCCGTCACCAACATTCGCCTGGCCACCACCGATCGCTACAAGGACAAAAGCAGCGGTGAAATGAAGGAAGCGACCGAATGGCACCGCGTGGCGTTCTTCGGGCGCCTGGCGGAAATCGCCGGCGAATACCTGAAGAAGGGCTCGCCGGTCTACATCGAAGGCCGCATCCGCACCCGCCAGTGGGAAAAGGACGGCCAGAAGCAATACACCACCGAAATCGTCGCCGAGCAGATGCAAATGCTGGGCGGCCGCGGTGAAGGTGGTGGCGGCGGCGGTGGTGGTGGAGGCTACTCGCGCGAATCGTCGGGCGGCGGCGCGCCGGCCCGTTCGGCCCCGTCGCGCTCGGCACCGGCCGCATCCAAGCCGGCCGGCGGCGGATTCGACGACATGGACGACGATATTCCGTTCTAACCACCCGAATCGTCCGGTGCAGCGAGGGCCGGAGAAATGCATACCCCACTCGGGCAGCGCATTTCTCCGGCCCTTGTTTTTTGGAGGCGCGTCAGCGCGCCGCTTTGCGCGGCGGGCCGCTGGTGCCGCGCGCGACGAGTTCGATCGGCAGGCACTCGTTGGGCGGCATCTGGCCGCTGGCGAGCCACTGCAGCAGCAGCCCGGCGGCGTGCTGGCCCAGTTCGTGGGTCGGCAGGTGGATGGTGGTCAGGCTCGGCGTGAGCTGCGACGAGATCGGCAGGTTATCGCAACCGACGATCGACAATTCCCCCGGCACGTCGATGCCCAGCGCCTGGGCTTCGAACAGGCACCCCATGGCCAGCACGTCGTTGCCGCAGAAGATACCGGTCGGGCGCGGACGCAGCTCGAGCAGCGCCCTGAGCCCGGCCCGACCGCCCTCGAAGCCGAACGGCTGTTGAATCACGTGGCTCTCGGGCAGTTGCCGGCCGCGCTGCTCGAGCGCTTCGCGAAAACCTTCGACGCGGCTGCGGGCACGATCGTTGTGCAGGCAATGTCCGGATATCACGCCCAAATGACGATGTCCCAGCGCGAGCAGATGCTGCGCCGCCAGCCGGCCGATCTGATGATTGTCGAAGCCGATCGACGGCTGCAGATCGGTCTTCGACCAGGTGACCAGCAGCGGCACGCGGCTGCCGCGAATCAAATCCCACGTCTGTGGCGAATGATCGGTGCCCACCAGCAGCAGCGCGTCGATCGAGCGCTCGAGCAGCGCCCGCACGAGGGCCTGCTCGGTGTCCGGATTGTATTCGTGCGCGGCGATCAGCAATTGATAGCCCGAGTTCGACAGGGTGGTCTGCAGTCCTTGCACGGCGCGCGCGAAAATCGCGTTGTCGAGGGTCGGCACGATCGCGCCGATAGTGTGGGCGCGGCCCGAGGCAAGCGCGCGCGCCGAGCCGTCGAGCACGTAACCGAGCGCGGCGATCGCTTCGCGGATGCGTATCTGTGTGTCGGGCTTGACCAGCGCAGGATTGGACAGCGCGCGCGAGACGGTCGCGGTGGAGACGCCAGCCCGGGACGCAACGTCGCGGATACGGGGACGTGAAATCATGCGTTGGCTCTGAAGGTGATCGGCAGTGGCAATGTAACTGCTTTCATTATGAGGGATGCGCAAAATACCGTTTATAGCGTAAACGCTAACTTGAAGATCGCCGGCAAATGAAATATCTTGAATGAAAGCGGTTACATTAACGCATCAATAGCAACGGCAGTCGAGTTGCAAGGAGACAGGCAGTGCGAGGATTCGGCAATACGCAGCGCGCTTGGGTCAGCCTTATGACATTGATTGGCGCGCTGCTTCTCTGGTTTGTCGCCACCGGCCCGGCCGGCTGGGTAACCTCCATCACTTTCCCGACCCCGGCCCAGACCTGGGACTCGTTCGTGCAGATCTGCACCACCGGCTACGCGGGCGGGCGGCTCGACCAGCATATCGAGCAAAGCGTCAAGCTGGTGTTGCTGGGATTCTTCAGCGCCACGATCATCGGCGCGCCGCTCGGCTTGTGGATGGGCTGCTCGCGCCGTGCCGAGGCGTACTTCAATCCGGTTTTCACATTGATTCGACCGATTCCTCCGCTGGCCTGGATCCCGCTGGCGATCGTCTGGCTCGGGCTGGGCGCCGCGGCCAAGGTGATGGTGATCTGGATGGCCGCCTTCGTGCCGGTCGTCATCAACAGTTATGCCGGGGTACGAAGCATCGAGCCCCAACTGATCGAAGCCGCCGAGATGCTCGGCGTGCGCGGTAGCCGGTTTGCCTGGGAAGTGATGATTCCCGGCGCGCTACCGATGATTTTTACCGGCCTGCGCCTGTCGTTGCAGGCTGCCTGGACCACGCTGGTGGCCGGCGAATTGATCGGCGCGGTGCGCGGGCTCGGTCATGTGCTCACGCAGGGCTCGCTCGACATCTATCCGTCGATGATTCTGGTGGCGATGCTGGCCGTCGCGCTGTGCGGGTGGGTGATGACCTGGGCGCTGGGCTGGCTGGAGCGGCGTGCCATGCCGTGGAGGGCCAAGTCATGAGGAGCGCCGATCTGAGCAACGAAAAGAACCCGGCAGCGTCGAGTGCTGCCAGCTCGGCCGGTCCCGCCCGCGAGCGGCGCGCGAGCGCGGCGCGCCAGGCGCAGCGCCGCTCCAATTATGGCTATTGGGGGCTGTCGCTGGCCGGGTTGATCACCTTCTTCGGCGTCTGGTGGATTGCTGCGGCCACCGGCCTGGCGCCGCCACAATTCCTGCCCACGCCGCTGGCGGTGGCGGAAAAATTCATCCAGCTGCTGCACGAGCCGTTCGCCGGCTACACGCTGCAGCAGCATCTGTGGTCGAGCCTGTTGCGGTATTTGATGGGCTTTGGCCTGGCTGCGGTGATCGGCTTGCCGCTGGGTTTGCTGATGGGGTGGTTCCGCTGGCTCGACTACATCGTCGCGCCGCTGTTCGAGGTGGTTCGCTTCATCGCGCCGATTGCCTGGGTGCCGTTCGCGGCGCTGTGGTTCGGCACGGGCATCGGCGGGCCGATTCTGATCATTTTCACCGGCGCGTTTCCGCCGTGCGTGGTCAATGCCTATCGCGGCGCCAAATACGTCGACAACACCCTGCTCGAGGCCGCGCGCATGCTCGGCGTGCCGACGCGGATGATCCTGTTCGAGGTGCTGCTGCCGGCGGCCACGCCGTCGATCATCGCGGGTTTGAGAGTGTCCGCCGGACTGGGCTGGATGTCGCTGGTCGGGGCCGAATTGATCGTCGCCTCGAGCGGCATCGGCTACATGCTGGTCAAGGGGCAGAGCAGTATCAACACCGCCATTGTGATGAGCGGCATGATCGCCATCGGCCTGGTGGGCGGGGCGATCGACCTGGTGCTGCGCAAGATCGAGACGCTGGCGATGCGCAATCGCCAGCGCGCTCACCGCTAAACGCATACGGACCGAGGATACGAGAACATGAGCAGCATCGTCTTTGAAAATGTATCGCGGGTTTTTCAGCGCAACGGCGAAGACCTGCTGACGCTCGACGGCATTTCGCTGGACATCCACGATAAGGAATTCGTTGCGGTGGTCGGCCCCTCGGGCTGCGGCAAAACGACCTGCCTGCGCATGGCCGCCGGACTCGAGTTCCCCTCGTCGGGCGCGGTATCGGTGGCCGGCAAGGAGGTCAAGCGCCCAGGCCCCGAGCGCGCCGTGGTGTTCCAGCAGTTCGCGCTGTTCCCGTGGAAAACGGTGTGGCAGAACATCGATTTTGGATTGCGCAGCAAAGGACTGGCGCAGGGCGAGCGGCGCGACATCATCGAGAAATATCTGCGCCTGATGAATCTGACCGGCTGCGAGACGGCCTACCCGCATCAGCTTTCGGGCGGCATGCAGCAACGCGTGGCGATCGCGCGCGCCTACGCGCTGAACCCCGGCGTGCTGCTGATGGACGAGCCGTTCGGCGCGCTCGACGCGCAGACCCGCGTGGTGATGCAGGAAGAACTGGTGCGCCTGGCGCGGCTGAGCCCGCGCACTGTCATGTTCATCACCCATGCGGTGGAAGAATCGGTGTACCTGGCCGACCGTGTGGTCGTCATGACCAGCCGGCCGGGGCGGGTCAAGGAAATCATCGACATCAAATCGGTGCGCGAAGCGCACCATTGGGACCAATACAACAGGATCGAGGACGTGATGGATCTCGAGTCGTTCGTGCATTTGCGAACGCACATCTGGAAGTCGTTGCGCGAGGAGCATGCCGGACGGGAGCATTGAGCGGCACGAGCGCTTCTCGCCCGGTATCAATCGGTTGTTTGCAATAACACACAATACGAGGATGACACAATGAAACGTATTTTCCGCAGTCTTGTCAGGGGGGCAGCACTTTGGGCGGCCATCGGCACGATCGGCGCGTCGGCATTCGCGGCAGAGCTCACGCCGATCAAGGTGAGTTATCAGCCGGCGCTCTATTGGGCGCTGCCGTTTTATGTCGCCACTGAAAAAGGCTGGTGGGCCGAGCTTGGCCTGAAACCTGAATTTTCCATCTTCCCGGCGGGCGTGCCGCAAATGGCTGCCTCCGCTTCCAAGTCGTGGGATGTCGGCGGCACCGGCTCCGTGCCCGCGGTGCTCGGCTCGCAACGCTTTGGCATCGAGACCATCGGTCTGACCAACGATGAGTCGCAGGCCAACTTGCTGATCGTCAGCAAATCCCACTATGCGCAGGTCAAGGCCGATCCGAAGCTGCTCAAGGGGCAGACCATCGTTCTCACATCGAACTCGACCGGCGACTACGCCGTGCAGGCGTGCCTGAAGAAGTTCGGCCTGTCCAAGGACGACGTCACCCTGAAGAACATGGGGCAGGCCGAGATCATCTCGGCGATGTCCTCCGGCAACGCGGATTACGCCGGCGTATGGGCGCCCAACGACTACACGCTCGAAGAGAAGGCGGGCGCCAAGGTGCTGTGCACCGGGAAAGACGGCGGCGCGGTGGTCCCCGGTGCGCTGATCGTGCGCGGCGACTATGCCAAGGCACATCCGGAGAACGTCGCGAAATTCCTGGCCGTGTATTTGCGCGCCTGGGCATGGATGAACGCACACAAGCCGCAGGCGCTGGAGATGATGAAGAAGTTTTACGCGCAGGGCGGCGTATCGATCTCGCAAGCGTCGATGGAGCAGGAATTCGATACGCGGCCGACCTTCGATCTGAAGCAGCAGCTGCAGGCGATGGATCGCGCCAAGGGGCCATCCGAAATGGACCGCTGGTTCACCGATATCGCCAAGTTCATGCACGCCTCCGGCGCGCTGAGCAGCGTACCGGCCGCGCACAGCTATATCACCGACACCTATATGAAACGTGTCGAGGCCGACCCGAAACTGGCTGCGTTCGCCAACCAGACGAACTGATGCCGGCGCGCGAGCCAGCCGTTGCAGGGTCGTACGGTTAAGGCTGCCGCCGTGAGCTGACACAGAGGGCCGGTGCGCCGGCCTTCTTAAAAATTCATGATGTAACCGCTTTCATTCTGTGCAAGGAGATTGTCATGGCAGTGACCTATCTGAAAAAGGCGACGAAAACTCCGGAGACCGAGACGGCAACCGCCCAGAAGGTCGTGACCGAAATGCTGCACGAGATCGAGACGCGCGGCGAGGCGGCGGTGCGCGAATATGCCAGCAAGCTCGACAAATGGACGGGCGATCTGATCGTCTCGCCGGCCGAGATCGAGCGCCGCGCCAGGGAGGTGCCGGCGAGCGTGCGGGCCGACATCGATTTCGCCGCGAAGCAGGTGTTCGATTTCGCCGTTGCGCAGCGCGAATCGCTGCGGGAATTCTCGGTTGAACTGTACCCGGGCGTCACCGCCGGCCAGCGCGTGGTGCCGGTCAACGTGGTCGGCTGCTACGCGCCGGCCGGCCGCTATGCACACATTGCTTCGGCGTATATGAGCGTGGCCACCGCCAAGGCTGCCGGCGTCAAGACCATCATCGCTTGCTCCAGCCCGTTTCGCGGCGAGGGCATTCATCCCTACGTACTGTACGCGTTCAAGTCGGCCGGCGCCGACATCGTCATGACGCTGGGCGGCGTGCAGGCCATCGCGACCATGGCTTACGGCCTGGTTACCGGCAAGCCGGCCGACGTGGTGGTGGGGCCGGGCAACAAGTTCGTTGCCGAGGCCAAGCGCACATTGTTCGGCAAGGTGGGTATCGACGTCTTCGCCGGTCCGTCCGAAGTCGCGGTGATCGCCGACGAAACGGCCGATGCCGCGATCGTCGCGAGCGATCTGGTCGGGCAGGCCGAGCATGGTCACGAGTCGCCCGCGTGGCTTTTCACGACCTCGCGCGCCCTGGCCGAAGACGTCATGCGTCGCGTGCCCGAGTTGATCGCGGCGTTGCCGCCGATCGCGCGCGACGCGGCCGGCAGCGCCTGGCGCGACTATGGCGAAGTGGTGTTGTGCGATACGCGCGAGGAGGTCGCCGAGGTGTCGGACCGCTACGCGTCGGAGCATCTCGAAGTGCATGCGGCCGATCTCGACTGGTGGCTGGCCAACCTGACCTGCTATGGCTCGCTGTTCCTCGGCGAGGAAACCACGGTGGCATTCGGCGACAAAACCAGCGGCCCGAACCATGTTCTGCCAACCAAAGGCGCGGCGCGCTACTCGGGCGGCCTGTCGGTCCATAAATTCATGAAGACCCTGACCTGGCAGAAGATGTCCCGGCAGGCCGCCCACCAGATCGGCCAGGTGACCGCGCGCATTTCCCGTCTCGAAGGCATGGAGGCGCATGCACGCACCGCCGACGATCGTCTTGCCAAGTATTTTCCCGACGAACGCTTTGCGCTCGGCGACGCCGTGACACAGTAACCCGGCGATGCCACCGAACCACAGGCCGACGACATGAACCTACCGACACTGTTTGATCTGAGCGGGCGCACCGCGCTGGTCACCGGCGGCAACGCCGGCATCGGCGAGGCGATGGCTACCGCGCTCGGCCTGGCAGGCGCAAGCGTGGTGCTGCTCGCGCGCCGCGAGACCGAATTGGCGGCGGCGGCCGACCGCCTGCGGCAATCGCGCATCAAGGCCGACTACCTATGCGCCGATCTGGCTTCGGCCGACGGCGCGCGGGAAGGAGCCGAGCGCGCGCAGGCACGCGCCGGGCACATCGACATTCTGGTCAACGCGGCCGGCATCAATCTGCGCCAGCCGTTTGCCGAAGTCACGCCGCAAGCCTGGCAGCAGCAACTGGCGCTGCATCTGGGCGCGCCGTTTTTCCTCACGCAGGCGCTGGCGCCGGCGATGCGCGAGCGCGGCTGGGGGCGCATTATCAATCTTGCCTCGCTGCAGTCGTATCGCGCCTTCGGCGATAGCACCCCCTATGGCGCCGCGAAAGGGGGTGTTCTCCAACTGACGCGTGCGATCGCGCAGGCGTGGTCCCCTCATGGCATCACCTGCAATGCGATCGGTCCGGGCTTTTTCCCCACGGCGCTGACCGCGCCGGTATTCAACGACCCGCAGCTGTCGCAGCGGCACGCGGCCCAGACCTGCATCGGCAGAAACGGTGCGCTCGAAGACCTGTACGGCGTGACGCTGTTCCTGGCCAGCGACGCTTCGGCCTATATCACCGGTCAGACGATCATGGTCGACGGCGGCTACACGGCGAGATGATCGACCTGCCGCGGGTTGCATCGCATGAAGACTTTGTTTGCATTGGATTGACGCAAAAGAGAACACACCTATGAAAGCTTTGGTCTACACGCAGCCCAACGAAGTCGCGGTGCAAGAGCGGCCCTATCCGGCGTTGGCCGCCGGCGAGGTGATCCTGAAAATCGACGCGGTCGGCATTTGCGGCTCCGACATGCACGCCTATCACGGTCACGACCCGCGCCGCCAGCCGGGCCTGGTGCTGGGGCACGAGCTGGCCGGCACGATCGTCGAGAGCGCCGTGCCGGCATGGCCGGTGGGGCGGCGCGTGAGCGCCAACCCGCTGATCACTTGCGGCGTATGCGCGTACTGCGTGCAGGGACGCGACAACCTCTGCACCAATCGCACCATGGTCGGCATGACGCGGCCTGGCGCGTTTGCCGAATATATGGCGATTCCGGCGGCGAGCCTGATCGACATTCCGCAGGACATGCCGGCGCTCAAGGCGGCCGTGACCGAGCCCGCGGCCACCGCGCTGCATGCGATCAACCTGTCGATGCGCGCGTTCGCACGTCCGCTGCCCGAGACCCGTACGCTGGTCATCGGCGGCGGCGCGATCGGGCTGCTGGCGGCACTGCTGCTGCGCTCGTATGGCTGCCGCCATGTCGCGATGGCCGAGGTCAATCCGCTGCGCCGCGCCTCGGCGCAGCAGCATGCGGGCTGCCTCGCCTTCAATCCGCTCGACACCCCGGCCGAGGAGAGCGCCTACGACTATGTGATCGATGCGGTCGGCGCCAAGCCCACGCGGGCCGCCGCGCTGCAGGCGGTCAAGCCGGGCGGCGTGGTGATGCACATCGGCTTGCAGGACTGGGCCAGCGAGATCGACATGCGCAAATTGACGCTCGCCGAAATCACCCTGATGGGGACGTACACCTACTCGACCGCCGACCTGCGCGCCACCGTACAGGCGATCTACGAAGGCGCTTTCGGCGACCTGAGCTGGGTCGAGTCGCGCCGGCTGGAGGCAGGGCCCGCCGCCTTCGCCGATCTCGATCAGGGGCGCGCCGCGTCCAGCAAACTGGTGCTGCTGCCTCACGCCTGAGGGGGTGCGCGCCATGACGCGGGCGGCATCGGTTGGGCCGCCGCCCCGGTGACTTGGCAGAACGATCCTTTTCTTCTCGCAGTAAAACTTGCGGATGGTCGTGTATGATTTTCCTGCGCCGACAACAATAAACAAGTCGTGGGGAAATCGGGGACCCATCTGGACGTTACCGCAAGAAGAACAGGAGAAGGCCATGTCATTCATGCAACACCTGCGATCCCTCATTCGTCTGTCCTGCCGGGTAAAGCTGTCGCCCCGGTTTTTGGCAGTCTTTGCCGCATTGGTGCTGGCGCAGGCCGCCCATGCGGTTGCGCCGCCGCCGGCCTATGGCAGGCATGGCATGGTGGTGACGACTCAACATCTGGCCACCGAAGTCGGCCTGAAAATCCTGAAGGAGGGCGGCAACGCCATCGATGCGGCGGTTGCTGTGGGCTATACGCTGGCGGTGGTCGATCCGTGCTGCGGCAATATCGGCGGCGGCGGTTTCATGACCTTGCATCTGGCCGATGGCCGCAACATTTTTGTCAATTTCCGCGAGCGTGCGCCGCTCAAGGCTACCCGTGACATGTACCTGGACGCCAAGGGCAACGTGGTGCCGGGGCGCAGCACGCGCGGCTACCTCGCGGTGGGCGTGCCGGGTACGGTGATGGGGCTCGATACGGTGCTGCGCGAATACGGCACGATGACCCGCCAACAGGTGATGGCGCCGGCGATCGGGTTGGCCGAACATGGTTTCGTTCTGCAGCGCGGCGACGTCGACATCATGACCGGCAGCGGCAAACAGGGCGATCTCGATGCGCTGCGCGGGCCGAGCAAGCTGTTTGCGCAAGAGCCGAACATCGCGGCGATCTTCCTCAAGCACGGCAAGCCTTATCAGGTCGGCGATCGCCTGGTGCAGACCAATCTGGCGCACACCTTGCGCCTGATCGAAAAGGACGGCGCCAAGGCGTTTTATAAGGGGCCGATCGCCGACGCGATCGTCAAGGCGAGCAACGAGCACGGCGGCATTTTGAGCAAGGCCGACTTCGAAAACTATTTCGTCGAACAAACCAAGCCCGTCGAATGCGATTATCACGGCTACCACGTGATCTCGGCGCCGCCGCCAAGCTCGGGCGGCACCACGCTGTGCGAGATCCTGAATATCATCGAGCCGTATCCGCTGGCCAAAATGGGCTTTCACTCGGCCGCCGCCACCCATGTGATGGTCGAGGCGATGCGTCACGCCTATGTCGATCGCAACACCTTGCTGGGCGATCCCGATTATGTGAAGGCGCCGATCGCGCGCCTGATTTCGAAGGACTATGCGGCGCGGATTCGCGCGTCCATCAAGCCTGACCAGGCCACGCCGTCGAGCGAGGTCAAGCAGGGCGTGGCGCCGCACGAAGGCACCAATACCACGCACTTCTCGATCGTCGACGACAAGGGCAATGCGGTGTCCACCACGTACACCATCAACAATTATTTCGGCGCGAACGTGATGGCCGGCAATACGGGCTTTTTCCTCAACGACGAAATGGACGACTTCACCTCGAAGGTCGGCGTGCCGAACCTTTATGGCCTGATCCAGGGCGAGAACAACGCAATCGCGCCGGGCAAGCGGCCGCTGAGCTCGATGACGCCGAGCATCGCCACCAAGGACGGCAAGCTGTTCATGGTATTCGGCAGCCCGGGCGGGTCGCGCATCATCACGATCGCGCTGGAAGTTTTCTCGGACGTGGTCGACTACGGCATGAATGTGCAGGAGGCGGTCGATGCGCCGCGCTTCCATCACCAATGGCAGCCCGACGTGATTCAGTATGAGCCTTACGCGTTCTCGCAGGACACCATCGACAAGCTCAAGGCCATGGGGTATCACTTCAAGGCGTACGGGCCGTGGGGCGCGGCCGAAGCGATCGTGGTCGATCCGGCCACCGGCATGCTGACCGGCGGCACCGACCAGCGCCACCCGGCGGGCGCGGCGATGGGCTACTGAGCCCGAGTCCGACCGATCGCGGCAACAGGCGCCCAAGCATTCATGCTTGGGCGTTTTTCACGAATGCCGCAAAGCATGGCGACGACGCCCGCCCGGCGGGTCGGGCGCAAAGGTATACACAGCCGCGCCAAAAGCCTCTACAGTGGGCGCCGTTGTGCGCGTGCGCCGCGGGAGTACCCGGCTTCCTCCCGGTCGCTCGCTGCCGCAGCCCCTTTTCTGGAATTCCCGATGTTGATCATCACTCCATTCGTTGCCCCGATTTCCCGCCAGCATGGCTGGCACCCGCTGACCTGGCGCATGCGAGGTGCATCATGACCACGACCGACACCGCGACGATCGCCTGGACCGAGGACGGTCAGGCGCGTTCGGCCCGCTGGCGCGCCGAGGGCGGCATGCCGCCGCCCAAGCGGGTGGTGGTCGCCGACGACCGCATGACAGCGGACGCCGCTTTCCGGCTGGCCAGCGAAGGCACGGCGCTGTTGTGGCGCGGCGACTTCCAGAACGCACGCCAACTCTTGCAAGCGTTGGCGCGTCGTGTCGATCACAAGCCTCGCAAGGCGGCCAAAGTGCCGTCGTCGCTGACCGAAGCGTTTCACTGGCAGCGTCAGGCGCAGTCGCAGCGCGCCCGTACCTTGGGCATGCTGTTGATCCCGTTCGAGAGCGGCCACCGCATTCCATTGCGCCGCGCGCCCGACGTCATGCTGGCGTGCGAGGAGGCCTACGGGGCGGCACCGGAACCATATGTTGCATCGCTGCGCGAGTTGCAGGGCATCATCGGCGCGCACGAGTGGCGCAAGAAGGGGGTCGAGGTTCCGGCCCTGGATGGGCGCATTCATCCGCACTATGGGGTGTTTTCCCCGATCCGCGGCGAGTACGTCGAACTGGTGGCCACGGCGCCCTTGCCGGCGCGCACGCTGGCGTTCGACATCGGCACCGGCACGGGAGTGCTGGCCGCCGTGCTGGCGCGCCGTGGCGTGGCCAGCGTGATCGCGACCGACCAGCAGCCGCGGGCGCTTGCCTGCGCGCGCGAGAACATCGAGCGGCTGGGCTTGACTCAACAGGTCTCGGTGCTCGAGGCCGATCTGTTTCCGCCCGGCCGGGCACCGCTGATCGTCTGCAATCCGCCCTGGCTCCCGGCCCGGCCCAGTTCGCCGCTGGAGTCCGCCGTGTACGACCCCGACAGCCGCATGCTGCGCGGCTTCCTGGCGGGCCTGGCGGCGCACCTGAGCCCGGGAGGCGAAGGCTGGCTGATTCTCTCGGATCTGGCCGAGCATCTTGGCCTGCGCACGCGCGATGAATTACTGGCGGCCATTGCGGCGGCCGGCCTGAAGGTGCTCGGCAGGATCGACACCCGGCCGCACCACCCGCGTGCCGCCGACGCGAGCGACCCGCTGCACGCCGCACGGGCCGCGGAGATAACCTCGCTGTGGCGCCTGGCGGCGCAATAGAGGGTCAGCGGCCGGCCAAATAGGCCAGGACTCCCTCACCGGCGACCACCCCGCTGGCGAAGCAGGCGCTCAGCAGGTAACCGCCGGTCGGCGCTTCCCAGTCGAGCATTTCGCCGGCGCAAAACACGCCCGGCATGTGCTTGATCATCAGGTGCGCATCGAGCGCCTCGAGCGCGACGCCGCCCGCGCTGCTGATGGCCTCGGCGATCGGGCGCGGGCGCAGCAAGCGGATCGGCAACGCCTTGATGCCTCGCGCCAGGCGAGCCGGGTCGGCGAATGCATCCCTGGATAGACACTCGCGCAGCAGCCCGGCCTTGACGCCGGCGATGCCGAGCCGGCTTTGCAGATGGCTGGACCACGAACGCGCGCCGCGCGGATGCGAGACTTCGCGCATGACGCGCTCCTGCGGGACATCCGGGAGCAAATCCATCAGGACCTCGGCCGAGCCATTGGCGGCAATAAGGTCGCGGATCGGGGCCGAGAGCGCGTAGATCAGGCTGCCTTCGAGACCGGTGGCGCTCGCCACGCATTCGCCGCGCCGCGCAACGACGCCGCCGTCGAGTGCGGTGACGCTGAGTGCCACCGTCTTGAGCGGGGCGCCGGCGAAGCGGGCCTGGAAGTGGTCGCTCCAGTCGGCGTCGAAACCGCAGTTGGCCGGCCGCAGCGGTACCACGGGCACGCCGCGTTGTGCCAGGCGCGGCACCCACGCGCCGTCCGAGCCCAGGCGCGGCCAGCTGGCGCCGCCCAGGGCCAGCACCACGGCGTCGGCATGCCGCGTGCATTCGCCTTCGGGCACAGCAAAACGCAGCGCGATCGCGCCTTCGTTGCCGCCCGCGGGGTTGTCGCTAGTGTCCCAGCCGATCCAGCGATGCCGCATGTGAAATTGCACTTGCGCGCCGCGCAGCCGGTGCAGCCACGCGCGCAGCAGCGGCGCGGCTTTCATGTCGGTCGGAAAAACGCGCCCGGAGGTGCCGACGAAGGTCGCTACGCCGAGCTCGTGCGCCCAGGCGCGCAGCGCCTGCGGGTCGAAGCGCGCGAGCCACGGCGCGAGGTCATCGCGTCGTGCGCCGTAGCGCGCCAGAAACGGCGCCATCGGCTCGCTATGGGTGAGGTTCAGGCCGCCGCGGCCGGCCATCAGAAACTTGCGCCCGACCGACGGCATCGCGTCGTACAGGTCGACGCGCGCGCCGCCCGCGGCAAGCGTTTCGGCAGCCATCAGGCCGGCCGGGCCGCCGCCGATCACGGCGACGCAACGGGGCGCGAGCGCGCTCGAGACTCGACTCATGGGGTGCTCCGTTTACCGCGCGGGCGAGCGCTTGCGCGTTTTGGCCGACGAAGCGCGCGCGACCAGTTCCGGGGCGGGCGGCGTCATGTGCCGGAGCTGGGTGTCGCCGCCCAAATGTTCGAACAGCAGCTGCACGCCGAGCGAGGCGACCGCGTCCAGATGCAGATTGACCGCCGTGAGCGCCGGCGTACTGGTGCGCGCGCGCAGGCCGTCGTAACGGGTGACGAGCTTGATGTCGTCGGGCACCCGCAAGCCGTGTTCGGCGATCGCCTGGAGCGCGCCCACGGCGAACGCGTCGACGGTGACGTACAGCCCGTCGATGTCCGGGTATTGCCGCAGCAATTCCGCGCAACGATCGTGCCCGGCCTGCTCGCCGCCGGCTTCGTCGGCCATGGAGATGCGCGGGCTCATGCCATGGGCTTCGCAAAACGCGCGATACGCAAGATCGGCCTCGACATAGGAATTGCGTCGCTGCGCGCCGATCAGCAGCGCGATGCGCCGCGCGCCCTGCGCCCACAGATGGGAGAGCAGCAACTGCGTGGTGGCGGCCGATTGCAGGTCGACGTACGGCACCGGGTCGTCGGCAGGCTGGCGCCCGATCGAAACCACCGGCAGCCGCCGGCTTTGCAGGTGCGCCACGTTAAGGTCATCGTCGGTGGGTTCGATCACGATCGCCCCGTCGATGTCGAGTCGCTCCAGCGGCAGTTGATTGCCCTGCATCGGCGGCACCAGGATCAGTGCGAGGCCGCGCGTGAGTGCGGAGGCAGCGGCCACCGCCGCGATCTCCATCAGAAAACCCAGGCGCGAGGCGCCGCCCGCCACCTCGAACGGCATCGACGAGAGCAACGCGATGGTTTGCGCCTCGCCGGTGCGCAGGCGCTGCGCGCGCATGTTGGGCCGATAGCCGAGCGCCTGCGCCGAAGCCTTGACCCGCTCGCGGGTTTGCGGATCGACGTAGCCGCGCTCATTGAGCGCATGCGAGACCGTCGTGGGCGAGACGCCGGCGTGGCGGGCAACGTCGAGAATGGTCGGGCGGCGGGGGGCGGAAGATGGCATCGATCGGCAAGGGTTGGACAAAGAGGGCGGCGAGCACGCCACTGACAGAGGCCCGAGGCCAGCGGCTAGGGAAAATCCTGAGTCGCGCCGCCTCGGTTCGCCGCGCACCGCGCAAAGCTTACCTTTGCGGGGCGCTGGAGGCAATTATGCCGACGCATGCGCGTCCGGGTTTCGATAGACCATCGCAAAAGTATCTTGACAGTGCTGTTTTGATGAACAAGTATACATATCAAATCGTTTTGGGATCGGCGATTATTTTTTTTAATTCCATCCCAAATCGTTTTGGGGTTGCGCGACCAGGAGGGCGGCGCAACGCACCGAACCCGCTGAGGGCGGCTAGGCGCGGCAATACAGACCGGCGCCGGAGCGCCATGGAGACACAAGCATGACAAATGAAAAAACGACGGCCGATCCGGTCGATGAACGGCTGCCCTGGACCCGGCTGGCGCTGCTCGGATTGCAGCACGTGCTGGTGGTGGCGGCCTCGCCGATCACTTCGGTATTCCTGGTGGCCAAGGCGCTGGGCTTGCCCGAGACGCTGATCGTCAACCTGATCGGCGCGACTTTCCTGGTGTGTGGTCTCGGAACGCTGCTGCAGTCGTTCGGCGTCGGGAAGTTCGGCGCGCGCCTGCCGTTCGTGATGGTGCCGGGCGGCGCGCCGGTCATCATGTTCGTGCTGATCGCGCGGCAGACCGATCTGCCGACCGCGGCGGGCGCGGTCATTCTGACCAGCCTGTTCTATTTCGCGGTGCTGCCGGTGTTTGCCCGTTGCCTGAAGTTTTTCCCGCGCGTGGTGATCGGCACCATGCTGATCCTGGTGGCGGTCAATCTGATCAAGATCTATGGCTCGATCATCGTCGGGCGGGCCGGCACGCCCGGCTTCGCCGAGCCGTTGAATATCGGCCTGGCGGTCGCGACGATTGCCTTTACCGTGGGCTTTGCGAAGATTCTGCGCGGCATCGGCGGGCAATTGGCGGTATTGCTCGGCCTGCTGGCGGGCGCCGCGCTCAGTGCGGTGCTCGGCGTCATGCCGCTGGGTGGCGTGGCACACGGTGCATTGCTCAGCCTGCCCAGGCCGCTGCCGTTCGGCTGGCCGCATTTCAATCTGGCCGCGACCGTGCCGCTGCTGATCTTCAGCGTGATCTCGATGGCCGAGGCCACCGGCCAGACGGTGGCGATTGCCGAGGTCGTCGGCAAGGAAATCGACATACGCGACCAGGTGCCCCGCACGATTCGCGGCGATGCGCTGATGTCGTTGCTGGGCGGCATCTTCGGCACCTCGCTGATCATCACCAGCAGCGAGAACATCGGCATCGTGCAAGCCACCGGCGTGCGCTCGCGCTACGTCACGGCGGCCGCCGGCGTGTTCCTGGTCATCATCGCCCTGTGCGCGCCGCTGGCGCGGCTGGCCAGCGTGATCCCGGCGCCGGTGGTTGGCGGTACCGCCCTGATCGTGTTCGCGATCATCGGCGTGATGGGGGTCAATCTGCTGCGCGCCGTGGAACTGCGCGAGCACGCCAATATGTACATCCTCGCCGCGGCGCTGACGATGGGGCTGCTGCCGATCCTGGTGCCCGGGCTCTATTCGAAATTCCCCTCGAGCCTGCAAGTCGTGCTGGGCAACGGCCTGGCCATGGGCGCGGTGACCGCGGTTCTGGTGAATATCCTGTTTCATCACTTGCGGCGCTATCGCGCCGCGAGTCCTTCCCTGGCGAGCGAGGCGAAAAAAGCTTCGTAATCCATCGTAATACGCCTCACGATGCCGCCGGTGCGAACGTCTGGCCGGCGCAATGAGTTCGACACACGCAGGAACGCTTTCATGCACTTATCGATACCTACCAAGAATGGCGCACCGGACGGTTTGCGCGCGCCGGAAATGCTGCTGTTGCCCGAATGGCTGCTGTTGCCCGAGGGGCCGGTGCGCGAGCACGCGGTGGTCGTCAGCGGCGGCAAATTCCATGCCGTCGGTCCGGCCGCCGAGGTCGCCGCCGCGCATCCGGGGCTGCATGCCCGGCGCCTGCCCGGGCGGCTGATGATGCCGGGCTTCGTCGATGCGCACCACCATCTGACGCAATCGTTCGGCAAGGCGCTGGCATTTGGCGAACCCTCGGAGATCTACCGCCGCATCTGGGTCCCGATGGAGCACTGCCTGGATGAAAGGATGCTGACGCTGTCGAGCAGGCTGGCGGCGTGGGAGGCCCTGCGGGGCGGCTTCACGACGGTTTGCGATGCCGGCACGCGCTCGCCCGGCAGCGTGAGCGCGATTGCCGCCGCATGCCGCGAGGTGGGCCTGCGTTGCGTGCTCGGCCTGATTTGCAATGATCTCGCCGACGGACAGCCGCAGCGGCCGCGCGATGCCGTGATGGCGGCCGCCGAGGCGCATCTGGCGCGCTGGGCGAGCGATGCGCTGGTGCGGCCGTCGCTGGCGATCTCGGTGCCGGAGGCTGCTACCGACGGCACGCTGCATGCGGTGGCGGCACTGTGCCGCGAAGCGGGCGCGATGTTCCAGACGCATATCAACGAGCACCTGGCTTCGGTCGAGCGTTCGCTGGTGCAGCGCCGCCTGCGCCCGCTCGAGCTGCTCGCGCAGGTCGGTGCGCTCGGCCCCCAAACGCTGCTGGCGCACGCCAGCCTGGTGACGCCCGGCGAGCTGAATTTGCTGCGCGACAGTGGCGCGGCGGTCAGCTACAACCCGGTGGCCAGCCAGTGGAAGGGCAATGCGGTGGCCCCGGCGCTGCAGATGAGCGCGCTGGGCATCCGTCTTGGCCTGGGCACCGACGGCACGCGCAGTGACGCGTTTCGCCTGATGGACGCGGCCGAAGCCGCACAGCGTCTGAGCTACGGTCTGGCGGCGGGTGATTCGTCGTGCGGCGGCGGCGCGCTGTGGCTGGCGCTGGCCACAGCGGGTGGCGCGAACGCCGCAGGGCTTGGTGCGACGACCGGCAGGATCGCCCCGGGGCATTGCGCCGATTTCCTGTTGGTCGATCTGGACGTGCCCGAGATGCTGCCGTCGTGGGATCTGTCGTGGGAACTGGTGCGGCTGGCCAATCGCTCGCAGATCGAAGCGGTGTTCGTCGCGGGCGATCTGCGCCTGTGGCAGGGATGGCCGCTCGACTGGGACGGCGCGGCGCTGATGGCCGAGGCGGCCGAGGCGGCGCGCGCGGTGATTGCCCAGGCGCCTATCCAGAAGGTGCACGGGGCGCTGCCGGCAGGCGGGCACCATGCCCCGACACTTGCGGTGTCGCCGGAGGTGTCGCGATGAGTTTGCCGTTTTTCGCATTCATGTCATTGATCGTGGCTGTCGCGGCGCTCGTGCAGGGCACGGTCGGTGTCGGCTTCGCGCTGATCGTCGCGCCCGTGGTCGGGCTGCTTGAGCCGCAACTGCTGCCGGTGACTTTGCTCATATTGATGTTGCCGCTCAATTTCTATGTCTGCTGGCGGGAGCACCCGCAACTCGACAAAGGCGGCGCCACGTGGATCACCGCGGGCCGCTCGGTCGGCGCGCTCGGCGGCCTGTGGATCATTGCCAGGATGTCGCAGCACGACTTGAACCTGCTGATCGGCGTGTCGACCATCCTGGCGGTCTTGGCTACGCTGTACGTGCCATCGTTCACGCCAGGGCGCAAGTCGTTCGTCACCGCCGGACTCATTACCGGCGTAACCGAGACCGCTACCGGAATTGGCGGTCCGGCTCTCGCATTGGTGTTCCAGCATCACCGCGCGCCCATCCTCCGCTCGACCATTGCTCTGTGCTTCGCCCTTGGTGAGCTGATTTCGCTGGCCTTACTGCTGGCCGCCGGCCACGTCACGCTGACGTTGGCCTTGCAAGCCGCGGCGCTGATTCCAGCCGTTTTCGTCGGCGCCACGGTAAGCCGGCTGGTCCATCACCGGCTCGACGATCGCCTGATGCGCTCGTGCGTGCTGGGTTTCGCATTGATCTCGGGCGTTCTGATTCTTATCCAAACCTTGTTTTCGGGGAGCATGTAATGAAGCGAACGATGGTGTGGTCACTGGTGTTGTCGGGGCTGGCCCTGCCGACACTGGCGCTGGCGCAAAGCAATGTCACGCTGTACGGCAGTCTGGACGCGGGCGTCGGGTATGTCAGCAACCTGCGCGGCAACTCGGCGTTCATCGCCGAGCAGGGCACTTACCGGGCCGATCACTGGGGCCTGCGCGGCTCGGAGGATCTTGGCGGCGGGCGCCGGGCGCTGTTCAGGCTGGAATCGGGCTTTTCGACGATCACCGGCAATCTGGCCAGCGCCGGCGTGCTGTTCAACCGGGAAGCGTTTGTCGGTCTGGCCGATGCGCGGCTCGGCACCCTCACGCTCGGGCGTCAGACCGACTGGAATTTCGAGTGGCTGGGGCGGCTTTCCTCGGCGCAGATCATCGGCAATTTTTCGGTGTTCCACCCGGGCAATATCGATGGCCTGGCCAACACGGTACCGGTCGAGGTATCGAACGCCGTCAAATATCGCAGTCCGAATCTTGGCGGCTTGACGCTTGGCGCGATGTATAGCTTCAGCAACCGGGCGGGCGCCAACACCACGGCCGGCTACAGCCTTGCGGCGAAGTATGCGAGCGGCCCGCTCAGGGCGGCGGCGGCCTACTCCAATTACAACGACCGGCCGCTGAATCTGGCGGGCGGATTGGGCTTGACCGAGTTCGCCGGCCAGGCACTCGCGCCGGGCAGTCTGTTCGTGGCGGACAACGTCAAGATCGCCGGCGCCGGCGCCGCCTATCTGTGGGGGCGCTGGACTTTTCACGCGCTGGCGACGGATGTGCGCATTTCAGCCAACCAGCAGCGCAGCAGCTATGTCGCGCTCGACGGCGGCGCCAACTACCAGCTCACGCCGGCCGATACGCTCGGCGCCGGCGTGTCGTCGACGCATTTCGCCGGCAAGCGCTGGACCCAACTCAGCGTGCAGGACGTCTATGCGTTTTCCAAACGCACGCAGTTCTACGCGAGCGTTCTCTATGAACGCGCCTCGGCCAATGCGGTTGCCGACATCACCGGTATCGGCCCTGCCTCCGGGGCGAACCAGACGGTCGTGCTAAGCGGCATTCACCACTCGTTCTGAAAACGGCTCCTCCGGTGCCGCTTGCCGCCCGCGCGATTGCCGGCACCGTTAGACCTTCGTGATGCGAAGGTCTTTTTTATTTGAGCATCCGTATTTCGTGGTTGAAACGAGTCGGATTTTGTCTTCCTCTATCAGCCGTGCCAGTGCTGTTATCGCGTTGGCGTTTGAGCAGGACAAAGCGGTCGTGCATCAGCCCGCGGCGCAGCTCCAGCGCTTCGGTTGCGCACATCAGACCGCGACGCATGCCTGCAAGCTCGTCCCGATCATCAGGATCGACATCGTCCATATTAACGGGCACTTTCGGCAAGAGCACATTCCCTGCGCTGTCAAAGAGATCTCGCCGTTTCATGTTTCCCTTGTTTCCTACACTTTGTATGGGACTCGAACGCCCGGTTCGTCAGCCGGAAAATCCTTTGTATTGCGCGAAACGAGCAACAGCGAATGCACTTGCGCCGTTGCCCAGATGATGGCGTCAGGAAGACGAACTCGCCTTGCCTTGCGGATTTCAACCGCGCGATTTGCTATGGCACTGTCAACTGCAATAACGTCGAATGAGCCGAGCCACGATCGAATGGCTTTCTCTTCCTCGGTGGAAGCACCAACAAGAACTTCCATCCACGTAATCGTGCTGATGGCACGATATTCGTAGCGCCCCAACTCCTTCTTTGCAGCGCTTATACCGCCGAGGTAGTCGATGAGAACATTCGTGTCAAACAGCGCTTTTACCATTCCGAGCGAAGCTCCTGCTGGTATGTCAGGCCATCGACCTTTTTGCTCTTCCACAATCCGAATACATCAGTACCAAGCGTGCGTTTGCGTTGCGCGATGTATGCCTCGATGGCGTCACGGATAACGGCCGCTCGAGGGCGTTGCTCCGACTCCACAATCACCGCCAACTCCTCCACCTGCGAATCAGGCAGATCAACCAAGATTCGGCTCATTGTCACACCCAAATTTCATGATATATATATCGTATATCACATCGCAACGAGATGCAAGGTTATCCTTGCCACAGTTATTGGCTGCGAGCATTCGTAGTGTGACCCCTAAAATCATCGCTCGGTCCTGCCTCATTCCCCGAGGTCGATCCCGGCGATCGCATCGGCTGCTCCTGCTCCGACACGTCCAGATACGCGGCCACGTGATCGAGGTAGGCATGCCCCAATAGAATCTGTACGGTTTCGAGCGAATGCCCGTTGGCGATCAACCGGGTTGCGAACGTCCTCCGCCCGGAATGACTGCTGTACTCCTGCCTGGCCCTGCGGCCCGATACAGACCAGTGACGTAGCTTTGCAGACTATATGCGGCCCAATATCCCTGGGCTCGCCGGCAAGGCTGACACGACGCTTCCGACTCATCTCGAACGGTCCACCCTTCTGGGTCAAGAGGAGCCTTGAGCGCGGCATCAGACCACGGTACTCGCGGCGATCCAGCGACACGCCATGCCCATGGCGGTATCGCCACCCGACATAGCGATCAAACGCTTCAACGGCCTTCAGATGCGAGAGAAAAAGCGCTTGGCGCTCCTGTCCAGCGTAACCCGCGTGACGCCTCGTTTCCTCGGAAGAACGGACACAACCACCCGGCACTCGGCACCAGACGCTCATCATCCATCGCACAATACGATTTCGTGATGGACCGCAGCGCCCTAAAATCAACCGCGAAATACGATGTTCAGCCAGGCGTCTGGATTGTCGTGTGTCCTCGGCTACAGCATCTCGAGCGGGCGTTTGCGCTTGGGCGGTGCGAACGCCTGGTCGAGCGCCTGCAGTTCTTCGGCGCTCAGAACGATGTCGCCTGCGCCGGCGTTCTCGCGCACGTGCTCGGGCCGGCCCGCCTTGGGGATCGCGATGACACCCGGGCGCGACAGCACCCAGGCCAGCGCGACTTGCATGGCCGTGCAACCGTGCGCGTCGGCAATCGATGCGAGCGCGCCGCGCGCCGGCAGGCGGGCCTGTTCGAGCGGACTATAGGCCATGATGGGCATGCGATGTTCGCGTTGCCACGGCAGCAGATCGAATTCCGGCCCGCGCCGGCTCAGGTTGTAGAGCACCTGGTTGGTCGTGCACCGCGCGCCGCCCGGCGTCGCGAACAGTTCTTGCATGTCGTCGGTATCGAAGTTGCTCACGCCCCAGTAGCGGATCTTGCCGGCCTGCTGCAACGCCTCGAAGCCGGCGATGGTTTGCGCCAGCGGTTCTTCGCCGCGCCAGTGCAGCAGATACAGGTCGATGCGGTCGGTGCGCAGGCGCTCGAGGCTGCGCTCGCAGGCCTGGATCACCCCTTTGCGACTGGCGTTGAACGGATACACCTTGCTGACCAGGAAGACTTCGTCGCGCAGTCCGTCGAGCGCCTCGCCGACGAGCTCCTCGGTCTTGCCCTCGCCGTACATCTCGGCGGTGTCGATCAGCCTCATGCCGAGCGACACGCCCAGGCGCAATGCGTCGATCTCGGTGGCACGCCGCGCGGGGCGCTCGCCGAGCATCCAGGTGCCCTGGCCGAGTGCCGGCACGGCAGTGCCGTCCGGCAACACAATAGATGGTTTCATGGCAATCTCCAGCGATGGGTTTGGCTCGGCGCGCAACGCATTACGTGCCCTCGCGCTCGGGCAGTTCGATCGACAGCAAGGCAAAGCTGTACGACTTGCCGTGCGCATCGAGCGCCAGCGAGCGCGTGACGCCGCCGGCCAGCGCGCGCTCGAGCACGAAGTTCAGGGCGCCGATGCCGGGCAGCGCGTAGCGCACCACCTTGCCCGCCACCAGGCCGGCCAGGTGGGCGCGTACCCGCTCGGCGCTCAGATGCTGCTCCAGCCACGGGTAGTCTTCGGCGCGGTAGGCGATTACCGAGATGCAGGAAATGTCGCCTTTGTCGCCGGCCCGCGCATGAGCGATATCGTGCAGTCGCATGTCATAACTTGTATGGATGCCTCCCGGCGATAGGTAGTAACCCGCATCGTGTTGTGAAGAAGTCGGCTGCTGCCTTGTATCCGGCCTAGTGTGTGGATCGATGGGTTGCCCCGCTCGGCCACTGGCC
>NZ_SCSK01000041.1 GCF_004297875.1 Pandoraea sp.
GCGGGGCCACCGCCGCGATCACATCCTGTACGCGCTGCATGACGTCCGCGAAATCGAATTCGGCTTGCGCCGAGCGGATGCCGAATTCTCGCGAACGGGAGATCTGCGAAAGCAGCCTGGCCGAGCGGATCAAAGCCTTGGAGGGTACGCAACCGGTGTTCAGGCAGTCGCCGCCCATTGCGTGCTTCTCGACCAGCGTGACCTTGGCCCTGAGGGCCGCGGCAATATAGGCGGTTACGAGCCCGGCGCTGCCGCCGCCGATGACGATCAGATTACGGTCGAAGCGGCGCGGCTTTTGCCAGCGCGCATAGATTTTTCCGGCACTCAAGGTTTCACTGAACTTTTTGGCAAGCAGCGGAAATACCCCGAGCAGGACGAATGCGCCCACGAGCCCCGGCGACAGAATGCCGGAGAGCGAATGAATCCGCGCCAGTTGCGTGCCGGCGTTCACATAGACCAGCGTGCCCGGCAACATGCCAAGCTGGCTGACCCAGTAGAAGGTGCGGGTGCGCATCCTGCTCAGGCCAAGCAGCAGGTTGATCAAAAAAAAAGGAAACGCCGGCACCAGACGCAACATGAACAAATAGGCGGCGCCGTCGCGCGTCAAACCGGCATCGATGGCTTCGAGCCGGCGGCCAAAGCGACCAGCGACCCAATCACGCAGCAGGTAACGCGATGCCAGGAACGCCAGCGTCGCGCCAAGGGTCGAGGCGAACGAAATCAGCAGGGTGCCGAGCATCAAGCCGAACAGCGCGCCGCCGGCCAGTGTGAGAACCGCCGCGCCGGGCAGCGACAACGCCGTGACAATGACGTAGAGAACAAAATAGATCGTCATCGCCGCGAACGCATTCGCTTGTGCATCCCTGCGCAACGATTGCACGCTGGTACCGAGGAACTCGATGCTGAGATAGCGTTCGAGTCCCAGTAAAAAAAAGATCGCCACGCCCAGGCCCAACACAATTAGCACGGCGATCTTGTTACGCGTCATGACTATCCCCGGATCGGCTCGCCCGACGCCAGGCATCGAAGCGGTTATGTCAGGCGCCGTGTCTTCGGACCGGACCACGGCTCATGGCCATCAGACGGATGGATCCGAGGATTATTACAGTCAATGACGGTTTTGGCGCTTCACGGCAACTTCGCGATCAACTGGTGATGCGCCGTCACCCCGATATCCCCGCGCGAGGCGCCATGCGACTTGCCATCGGAGTGGTACACCACCAGCACGGCGTTGACGCTGGTCAGCGCCCGTGGCGCGGTCAGTGTAATCGCACCACGCCCATCCTTGCCCGCGACGAAATTGTTGTCGACGCCCCGGCCATCGAGCGGCGTAAAGCCGATCGGCTTCTGGTCGAAATGATTCTCGAACAGGCTGTAGACGCCGCCTGGCTTCAGGCCCTTGAAAACAGCGATGACTTTTTCCTGACCGGAGGGCAACGGCATCAGCACCACATCGCCCTTGGCCCCGAACCATTGCCCGAGATCGAAGCCGAGCG
This sequence comes from Pandoraea sp., assembly GCF_004297875.1. Taxonomy (GTDB): domain Bacteria; phylum Pseudomonadota; class Gammaproteobacteria; order Burkholderiales; family Burkholderiaceae; genus Pandoraea. The sequence continues at coordinate 1,497 of NZ_SCSK01000041.1, forward strand.
CCCGGCCGGTCGCGGAAAACACAGGCAAAGCCGCCGGATCGGCCAGCAAGGCATTGCGATAACCGGCCGCATGCCTGATGCCCTGCGGCCCCATGGCGGCCGGCGCGCCCGGCGCGCGCACGAACACTTGCGGATCGAGCGGCTTCGGTTGGTGCGTCTCGCGCGAAAAAAA
>NZ_SCSK01000042.1 GCF_004297875.1 Pandoraea sp.
GCTCAAGCGCGCCTTGTTCTTATCCGCCTTCGCGGCCTTGCGCGATCCGATCTCACGGGCCTATTACGCCCGCAAGGTCCAGCAGGGCAAACGCCACAACCAAGCGCTGATCGCGCTGGCACGGCGTCGCTGCGACGTCCTATTCGCCATGCTGCGCGACGGCACCTTTTATCAACCGAAGTCAGCCCCTAACGCTTGACGAAAGACATGGGGGCACCCCCCGCTTCTCTACCCGTTACTGCCAAGTCAATGCCCGCTTAACAGCTGCGAACCTTGGTTGCTGGCTGCAGAACGCACGCTGACCGACACTAAGCAGCCGGCTTTTAGTATTGACCGCGCCGCTCGCGCGCTGGAGAATGTAACAAACTGCTTTAAATAGGGGGAGCATCTGTGAAGGACAGTGCAACGATCGACGAGTTGAAGGCGTACCCCTAAATTGGGCCTACAAATTACATGCCACAGCCTCAACGCACGGCTCCATCTACTTCTCTGCTAGCGCGTATCAACTGGCGGGCGGTAGGCGCTCGTGCAGCCAGAGAGGTGATCAGCCGAGAAGTCCACGCTCCGGTGGTGTCGGCCTACCGTTGGTGGGCTCGACGCCCGCACAGCGTCATGGGGGCGTTACTCGACGCCGCCGTGGCGCATTACGGAGCCGACCTTACCGTGTCGGACCCGTTCAGCGGCGGCGGAACAGTGACGTTCGAGGCTGCCAAGCGAGGGCTCAAAACATACGCCCAAGACCTCTACCCGTGGCCTGCCCGTGGACTCGCCGCGGCGCTGGGAAGTTGCGAAACCGCCGACCTCCGGGCTGCTGCCGACCGGGTGCTAGCAGCCCTTGCGCCACACCGCGCTGCTTATCGCACCCATGCCGGCGCTGAGCTCTCGCATGTTCTCCGCGTCCGCGTATCAAAGTGCTTGCACTGCACCCGCGATGTCCACGAGTATCCGCATCGCTTGGTTTCGTTGACCAGCCGCAGCCTACAAGACACTGGTGCCTTCTTCGGCTGCCGCAGCTGTGGTCAACTCACTCGGCTCAATCGGAATATCAAGAGCTTCTCCTGCGACGGCTGCCAGACACTCTGGAACGTAGATGCTGATGCGAGCGGCTGCCCTCATTGCCTGCATGAGGACAGCCTACAGCCTCAAAGCTGGCGTGCCGTTCTGGTTCAAGAGTTGGTGGTGCTCAAGGGCCAGCTCCGCGCTATCTTGAGGCTTGTTTCTGAAGGCGACCCCGTCGTTTTCGACAATTCCATGACGCTGCATGAGGCGCTGGCTATCGAGATTCCCCCGGGCAAGGAGACCAAGCGACTTCTTGACAACGGGTTCGCGAGGTGGGGTGACCTTTACTCGCGCCGGCAGACTCAAGTTCTTGTCGATGGTTTGAGAACTGTAGCTGCACTGGACTGTCCATCGGCCATCAAAGACCGGCTGGCGTTTTCGCTTCTTGGCGCTGCCGAAATGCCCGCTTTCCTCAGCCGGTGGGACCGGTTCAGCCTCAAACCATTCGAAGGGATGGCGAACCACCGCTACACCCAGACGACCTTTGTGGTGGAATGTAATCTTCTGTCTCCGGTGGGAAGGGGCACGATTCCGCGCCGCCTTGAGGCCGCCACGCAGGCGCTCCGGTGGTTCATTGATTCACGACAGAGGCCGCCAAAGGTGGAGACAACGGTCTCAGGCCGCCGTGGTCGAAAGAAGACTGACTGGGACGTGCTGGTGACAACAGGTAGCAGCGTCAAGCAAGCGTTGCAAACGGGTTCCGTAAGCGTCGTCGTGACGGACCCGCCTTACTTCGACGATGTGCAGTACGGGGAATTGGCAAGGCTGTTCCATGTCTGGCTGAGGATTTATGACCCGAGTGTCACTGTCGACGAGAGTGCCGAAGCCGTGCCGAACAGCACGCGAGGCGTTTCCACCGCTGACTACGAAGCAACAATTGCTGCATGTCTGGCCGAGAGCAGGCGGACGCTGAAAGCGAACGGCCGACTCATCCTCACGTTCCACAATAAGAAGGTTGCTGCTTGGCGAGCACTTGCCGGTGCAATTGCTACTGCCGGACTCAGGGTGATCGCTCTAGCAGCAGTGCTTGCGGAAAACCAAGGCGACCATTGCAAGCGCAGCGTCAACGCGATGCTCCACGACTTGGTCATCGAGTGCATGCCAGCGACGACATCTCGGCCGCCCAAGCTATCGCTTGAGTTCACGCCAAAGTCGTGCGCCGAGAAAAATCTCGCGGCCATGGGGTTGGCGTTGGCCGATTGCGTAGCCGCTTGCGACGCGATCAATATCGGTGCAAAATACCGCACCCACCTCGAACGTCTTGGCATTCGCAAACGGCACATCGAATAGCGATGTGGGACCATGCCATCCAGCTATCCATCCAGCGCGTCACCGATGCGCTTTTGCATCGCAACGTTCTGCCTCAAGACGCGCTGGCGTTCGAGAAGGTCAGCGGTGCGATTGCGGTGCGAACCGCGCTGCGATTGCTGACGGGTGAGCAAAGCCTCCTGTTCGCTGTACCCGAGGCAACCGCATCAACGGCACGCCATATTTTGGCGGCGCTGCTCATCGGGGACTACGCACATGCAAACGCGCAAGGGCAAGTGCCTCAAATCGAGGTCAGGCACCTACTCCGAGGGGACATCGTCCTTGTCACACAGGCAACCTCTAATGGCAAGGCCCGGCTTGAAGAGTTGTCCGTGGGCAGGGGACAACGACTTTCTGATCTCTGGGAAGTTACCACGCTCAGCAGGTATACCGCGGCCAAGTCTACCAAGCCAAGGGTGTTCCTAGCCAACCCAGGTTGGCTGGAGAAGACTATGGGGGGACGGCGGTTTGGCGCGGTGGTCATCGACGCCTCGCACCCGAGCACTTTTGCCCAACTGCCGCAGTTGATGCGAGCCGCCGCAGGATGTACATCTCTGCGCATTGCGGTTTCCCCACCTCCGACCGAAAACGTGCTCGCAGCATGCGGATATCCGTCGAAGCTGCAGCTTTGGTTGTGGGACTCGCAAGCAAAGAATGATGCGGAAACTGTCGTCGAGGCGAAGGACCCCCAGCCCCACACCAATGGCGACCGCCACCTGTGGGTTTGTGATTCGGACGCAGAGGCGGCACAGGCGCTGGCGGAGGTTTACCTGCGGCTCACTGCCGCTGCTCGAGCCGCTGAAGGCCGCAGCTACCCGGGGTTGTGGCAATGCTGGGGGCTGTACAACCGCCTGCGCCAAGTGGCCGTCCCGCTTGCTCACCTTGAAGAGGCGGCAGCTTCGACCTGGGCGGGTAGCTTGCGACAGCGCATCGCCGAACTACAGAACGTCAGTGGACATGGCAGTGTTGCCTGGGACACGACGTGGCCACAACTCCTAGTTGCGCTGAAGTCGGCATACGAGACGCTCCTGCGGCGGGAGGAGACCGCGAAGTTCTGGGGGGTGGCAAGCAACCTACAGGCGTTCCTTACCTCAACCACCCCACACCTCCGCGTTGTGGTCGGGTCGGAGGCAGAGGTCACCCTTTTGACTCCTGCGCTCGATTTAGTGGTCGAAGGGTTCTCCGAGGCCCTTGCATCGGGCCGAGTCGAGTTCGTCACTGGCAGCAAAGAGGCAAAGTTGATTGCCGAGGGTGGCGTCTGCCCGACGGTGCTATTGGCGCCCAGGACAAACGGGCACCGCTATCTCGATGTATTCCCCTCCGCGCGCGTTGACGAGTTGCTCTATCCATACGAGGTGGACCTCGAGCGGAGCAATCAAGCGCGACTTCATTCTGCTTGGGCACCTAGACTGCAGGACGAGACTCGCGTTCGCTTCCTCGCGCCCTTCGGCTTCCAGCCCTTATCGTCGGCCGTTCCGCGTCCCGCCGCTCAGCCGCCTGCAATTGTCATTCGCAAGTACAATGGACATGCGGTTTCGTTGGTGACCAGCGCCGAAGTCTCAGGCGAAATCGACATCGATGCATTGGTGGGCGGCACTGACGTCGATTTTTTTGACGGCTACGGGCCGACGGTCTACACCTCCATCAGCACTACGGGCGCAATCACCGAAGTTCGCTTCACCAATGGCGAGCGACGTCAGTTTTATGGCGAGCAGAAGTTGGACGTTTACCTATCGGAGACGTCGAGAATCCAGCGCAACCTCGCACGCGAAGTGCGGCCGGGGTGGCGGGTTATAGCCTTCGTCGACGGCCAGTACGACAGTCTCTTTCGGCGGCTTGCCGACGTCGTCAACTCTCGCCTTCCGCCTGCCGAGCGCGTGGCCCTGGAGCTTTGGCGCCAAGCGAAGGAGCACTTGGTCGCGAGATTCGAAAGCAAGCGCAAGCTCTACCACAAGCTGGTAGCAAAGGGCTTGATGTCCAGCTACGAAACCTTCGTCAGCTGGGTCAGTGAGGGCGATGAGGACGTCATCGCCCCACAACAGTTTCATGAGTTCAAGGTGCTCGCCTCTGAGATGGAAACGTATGCCAGCTCAAGGGTAATGATGGAAAGTGCCTTCAAGGCTGTCCAGCACGAGCGTGGACGCAACCGGAAGTTAGGGCGCACTCTCCGAACGTTCCTCCGAGCGGTGGTCTCTGGCGATGGTTACGAAGAAGCCCTCGCTGGCGCGCGCACGATTGACACGGCTATTGCCGACGTGTTCGCCGCGGTGGAAATTCTCGAGGTTGACTCAGTTCGCGAAGTTCAAAGGAAGCACGATGGCTGAGAAGAACACGCATAGCCCCACGTACCGCGACGAACTTGCTATCTCACGGCACTTCGTTCAAGTGCTCGAGCAGCGACTTGCTGGCCGGGACAACGTGCGCCGAACCAACGTGAACCCGTTGGATTGGTGCCACCTCGGGGTCATTGGGCCTGCGAAGCTGCAGCACGCCCCGGTGGAGTTGGACGCGGCAACCCTCGAGGCCGAAGCTGCCTCCGACGACTCCCCTGAGGCAAATGCTAGCAGCGCGGCTCCAGCCGTTAACGGCCAATCAACCAGCCCACCGGCCGAGGCCCTCGCAGGAGCGTCGTCAGAAGCTGCCCCGGAGTTGGAGGACCCAAAAGCGACTGAGAAAACTGACGACCGTGAAGGTACGCGTCGCCCGCCCTCGGCTATTGGGTTCGAGGCGTTGGTTCAACCCGACGCAGACGGCACTATCACGCTGACGCTTAGCGCACAGTTCTGTATCTTTACAAAGCACTTGCCTGACTTGGTGGAACAGACAAACGTCCTCGACGCCGGGGCGTCAGTCGGCGCGCCATTGGCCGAGGTTGTGCAGCGATGGCCGGTTGACCTGCACAACGTTGTGCTCAAGGTTCCTGCGGCTGGCGGCGCGTTGAATGATCAAGGCGCTGTCCAACGTCTGCTTGATGACACGCTTGAGCGTGCATTTGCTCGCTCTGATGCAGAGCGCGTTCTTCCCGGGCCGCGCCCGAAGGTCTCCGAATCGGACATCAAGACGCCCGAAGCATTCCGGTCATTCCTAGCGGCTAGGCTCAATGCCTTCGACGTGGAGAAGTGGCGTCTCAACGCGTCGCTTGAGGTCCGAGCTGTGCCGCGGCCTGACGGTAAGGTTCGAATCGGCTGTTACTTCAAGAATGAGACGCCTGAGACGCCTCCGCTGACTAAGGGTAAGGGGCTGAAGGACGCCTTCAAGGTCATCAGCGATGTTCGCATCGATGCCAAGGTGAGCGGCCAGCTATACCCAGTCGAAATCCTGCCGGTACCGCAGGACTACCAGTATGACCGGCGGGTGTGGGCCGTTGGGCACAACACAAGCGTCGTCACCGACTACCAGGTAGGCGTGATTCGAACTGCGGCTTTGGCAGTGTTCGAGCAACCGCGTATCATGACGCGCGACGTGGTGCCCGCCAAGTTCGCCGCGTTGGTGAGTAGCCCGTTCGAGACACTTCAGGCCATCTACGAGGCCATGGTCGAGTACGAACGGGATTGGCAGAAGCGCATCCTCGACGACAACGAACTGAAGCTAGACCCAGCCGCGATGGTCGAATGCCAGCGCGACCACGCGGGTTTCAAAGACGAGATTCGTCGGTTCGCATGTGGCGTCGCTGCCTTGCGATGCGATGAGCGTCTGCTGCTGGCGTTTCAGGCGGCCAATCGCGTATTCGCCAAGCTCGCCACTGGATATGACTCGTGGCGGCTTTTTCAGCTTGTCTACATCGTGACCCAGCTGCCGGCGTTGGCAGTTCGCGAGAACCACGTGCAAGGCGAGTTCCCAACTGGTACTAAGCGCGAGTGGCAGGATACGCTGGACTGGGGTGACGTTCTTTGGTTTCGCACCGGCGGCGGTAAGACTGAGGCGTATCTCGGCCTCGCTTGCTGCGCCATGCTCTACGACAGGTTGCGGAACAAGCGCTTCGGCATGACTGCTTGGTTGCGCTTTCCGTTGCGCATGCTGAGTATCCAGCAGTTGCAGCGCGCGATGCGCGTGATCTGGGAGGCCGAGGAAGAGCGCAAGCGTATTCTCGGTGACGAGGCGAAGCAGTCCGCACCGCTGCGGCTCGGCTACTTCGTTGGCAGCACAACGACGCCGAACAGTCTATCAGTCGAGTATTTAAGCAATCTCTCGACCGACGAGAGCCTTGAGCGGGTACGCGCGGTACCCGACTGTCCCGCATGTGGCGGGCGTGGGACGGTCAGGACTCAAGCCGACATTCCGCGCATTCGTTTTCAGCACATCTGTACCAAGTGCAAAGCTGAGCTTCCGCTGGACGTGTCGGATGACGAGGTGTATCGGCATCTGCCCGCGCTGGTCGTGGGGACTATCGACAAGATGGCCACGGTCGGCCAGCAGCCCAAGTTTGGATTGCTCTGGGGCGGCGCGAAGTGGAAGTGCCCCGAGCACGGCTACGGCTTCGGCGAGTACTGCACGGCGTTCGGCTGCAAGGTAGACAAGAAGCAGCGCCGAACGGTAAAGCCCTACGACCCCGCGCCGTCGCTTCACATCCAGGATGAGTTGCATCTTCTGCAAGAGGAGCTTGGCGCGTTTTCAGGGCACTACGAAACGCTCATCCGTTATTGCGAGGAGACTGTGGGCGGGTTGCCGTCGAAGGTCATTGCTGCTACAGCAACTATCGAAGGTTTTGAGAACCAGGTACGGCACCTGTACGGCGTGAAAAACGCGAGGCGCTTCCCGGGTCGGGGATACGACCGGATGAAGAGCTTCTATGCGGTACCAGACCTAGACGCTGAGGGCCAACCGAAGACGGCTCGAATCTTCGTGGCGTTCAAAAGTACGTCACTCTCGCCGGCAGACGCGTCAGCCTTCTGCTCCGAAATCCTCCACGCTGAAATCGGCAGGCTCTTCGCCAAGCCGCACCTCGCTCGGGCCATTCTGAAGGACGCCAAGACGGACGAAGACGTGGAAGCGCTGCTTAACCACTACTCCACGACTCTGAATTACGTGGGCAGCCTCGCGAAGGGTTCGCGCGTACGCCAAGCACTGGACGAGGTAGCGTCGAAGGTGCGGCCTGGGGCCCGTGACCTGAACGTCGAATACCACTCCAGCCGTTCGTCAAGCGCCGAGGTTGCGGACGTCGTCCATCGGGTGGAGAGTCCACCTACATGGTCGGACGAGAGCTTTCTCGACGCGTTGGTTGCGACGAGCATGATTAGCCACGGTGTCGACCTTGAGCGAGTCAATTTGATGACGATGGACGGTGTGCCCGAGGAAACGGCCGAGTACATCCAAGCGTCCAGTCGAAGCGGTCGGCGCCACGTCGGCCTCGTGGTGGTCGTCCTGAGTGGCTTCTCGTTGCGGGCCAACAGCATCTATCACCGCTTTATCGAATACCACCAGCACCTCGACCGTATGGTCTCCCCGGTGCCAGTCAACCGCTTCGCAAAATACGCTGCGGGGCGGACATTGCCGGGAGTTGCGCTTGGAGTCATCTACGGCGTTCACACGGCGCAAACGGGCAATTCGAAGCTCAACAATCGCGCGAACGTTGTAGACCTCCTCGACCTGCAGGGCCCAGACTTCCTAGACGAGCTCAAGAAGGCGTATTCCCTCGGGGGGGGCGTCTACGACGAACGTCTTGAGAAGTCCCTGGCAGATGTCCTGACTGAGCAGTTCGGGCGGGTGGCGATGTCGATTCGCAACAGCACGGAGAAGAAGGTCAAGGACGCTGTACGGCCTGTACCCATGACCAGCTTGCGCGACGTGGAAACAGGTGTCCCGTTCTGGCCTGACCACTGTGACTCTCGACTGCTTACCTTCGTTCAAAAGTCCAAGGACTGACTATGGCCAACAAAGGTTTCTCACGAGGTCAGACTCAGGTTCTGTTTCGGCACCTCCCTGAGGCAATCTTCGAGCACGACGACTACGGTCTGTGCAAGGTGACACAAGTTGCGCTCGGAGATGCCGAGGTGAACCGGGACGCGCTCTTCGATGCGATGGCCGACGCTCTGGCTATGTGGCCCGCCGACTTCGCGACGAAATATCCCGACACCAGAGATGCATCCCGCAGGTCATACTACGCCATAGGTTCGCCCAGAGAGGTGCGATTCACGCCGTATCCGCAAGTCTTCCGCTGTCGGTCATGCGCAAGAACCGGGAAGTTCACCGACCTCATCAAGCGCGGCGCATCGGCGGTGGGGCGTTGTAGTTGCGGCGGGAATCTGAATCAGATGCGCTATGTCCAGGCTCACAATTGCGGGCGTCTCGAGGAGCTTTACGTTCCGCCACAGCGATGCCCCGCCTGCGGCAGCGGCACAGACTTGGCGTTCTATGACCCTGGCCGAGTCAAGCAGGCACGCTGGTACTGCGCGAAGTGCAAGGCCGACGTTCAAGCACTGCGCATGACGCCTTGTAAATGTGCGTACAACAAATCGTTGCCGCCGGGGCCACGAGCTGAAAAGTTCCTGCGCGTCGTACCCACGGGTGATCCGTCGCTCTATATCCCCCACACAGTGGCCTTCGTCAACTTTCCCGAAGACGACCAGGGACGGTTGCGAGCCGCACCTGATGCCTTGCACCTGATGCTCGCTAGGACATGGGGCCTGCTGCGCGACAGCGTCTCCGATACCGTTCGGGAGCGGGCGAGCCTCGGCAAACCAGAGGACGCCGACATCACAGCGTCTCTTGTCGAGCAGCTCCGCAAGCTTCAGCCGAACAATCCGATGGTTCGTGAGTACGACGCCAAGAAGAAGCAGCCGAAAGGCCAAGCCGAAATCGACCGAGTCAACGAGCTTCTCAAGGCCTGCAAAGTGACGTCGACCGGTGCGCCACGGCGATGGCTGGCCGAGCACACAACACTCTTGGACAAAACCGACGTCAGCACCATCGCGGACGTCGCTAGTATGTTGCGGCGGTCAGGGGACGAGGACGGTGCCCTAGATATCGAGGAGGGCCAGCGCAAGGCATCTGAACTGCTCGGCATCGGTAACATCCGGGTCGTCAACGACTTCCCGCTTGCCCTCTGTGCATACGGCTATACCCGGACAGCGCGGGACCCATCCCGAACGATCATCACCCCGTTTCCGGTCGATGAACGCGGCCGAATTCCTGTGTACGCCATTGCTGCTGAGACCGAAGCTCTCTGGTTCGAGCTTGATCCGTTGAAGGTCTACGGCTGGTTGCTTCAGAACGGGATCACCGGTGGCACTATGCCTGCTTCACGCGAAGAGGCGTGGGCTCGCTTGTACGTAGAAGTGCCGGGCCTTCGCGAGGCCCCGCATGAGCCGGCGTACGGCCAGTTGGCGGCGGTAGCTATCCGCACACTGCTTCACACCATGAGCCACCTCTTCTTGATGCGCGTCGAGTGGAGCGGCTTCGCTCCGTCCAGCGTCGGCGAGTACCTCATCCCCGGCTCACTTTCATTCATCCTGTACGCCAACCGCCATGCCGAGACCAAGATCGGTGGTTTGACGACGTTGTTTGAGCAACGCCTGAACACTTGGCTATGGGACGCTGTGCAGTCGGGCCGCGAATGCGTCTATGACCCCATCTGCAAAGACGATGGCGGAAGCTGTGCAGGCTGCACGCACCGTGAGCACAGCTGCATCAGCTTCAACCGCGAGCTCTCGCGTGCGACTGTCTACGGCGGTCCGACGCCCCAGTCCAGCGCGTTCGAGGGGACGAAGCTCGCGCACGGATACTGGAAAGACGCGTGGAAGGCGGCACCTGTCGAGTGATGGCCACGACGGCAATTTCTTCGCGTATCCAGCGTCCTGAAGGGGCCCAACGGCTAGGGCAAGCGCTGTGGATGATGGTCAGTGAGCGCATAGGCTCACACGAGGATTTGCTTTGGGCCAACTCCTTGCTCGGCACGGGCGGTGAACGCCCCCTTTGGCAAGCACTATCGGACTGGCGTTGCTTGAGCGTAGAAGGTCAGTTGCTCGCGCGCCCGTTGGCAGCCCTTCTGTGCGCAGTATGGGAAGCTGCGCCAGAGACCGGCGTGCGCCTTCTGTGGACCCTGCCCGAGGGACTCCAGGTCGACGGTATCGACCCCACGGGATACGCTAACGGCGTTCGAGCTCTCATCGGGGGCTCGCGAGAGCGCCTAATACTCGTTGCGCCGTACCTAGAGGGGCAGGGCATTGGTCAACTGCAGGACGAGTTGCTCGGTGCGTTGGCTAGGGGAGTGTCGGTGGTCCTAATAACGCAGGATGCGAACTCGCTTGGGTCGTGCGCGTCAGCTTCGCTGGAGTCGCTTCGGCGTGAGGCACGTGGATTACCGGGGCGCCTCCTCGTGTACTCCGGGCCAGTCACCGCGCCGGTCCTGCTCCATTCCAAGCTTATTGTGGTCGATGGCGTTTCGGCCGCAATCGGTTCGGCCAACTTGACTGGCAACGCCTTGCTTCGGAATCTTGAAACCGGCGTTATCGTAGGCGCCCAGCAAGCGCTTGAGATCGAGCGTGTGGTTCGAGCTGCCATCAAGCTCGGCCATGTACACCTCGTGTTTTCGATCGAGCCGTCTCCACTCTGAACTGTTGTAACTGAGGGTGGGAGTCGGCATAACGTCATCGAGCGCGACATCAGGCCATTCTGTACCGGAAGAAAGTCGTGGCTCTTTAGTGACACGGTCGCCTGCGCGAAAGCGAGTGCGGCGGTGTATAGCCTCATGCTCACGTGCCGCGCCTGCGGCGTCGAACCGTACGCGTACCTGCTGCATGTGCTGACCGAACTGCCGCAGCGTGCACCGGACGCCGACATCAGCGATCTGCTGCCGTTCAACTTCGAAAAGCGATCCCACGTCACAGCCAATACTTGAGTTTGCGTTGGCGCCGATCGCATTTGGCTCTCGGCAGTGCGCTTAAATTCGCGCTTACATTTGACTGATATCCCTCAGTTACCAAGTGGCTGGGAAAATGCCAGCACGGAATCTGTGTTTGCCGACACCGCATTTCGTGTTTCCACACAGCCTCGGTCGCGACACGACAGGCGAATTGTGGATGCTCTGATGTCGACTTTAGTCATCGTCATATGTCTAGGTGCGTATTTCGGCGAACATGATCAGTGATTTCGGATGAAGGTGATCACCGAATCCGGGGGAACGTGATCGCTCATTTCGGTTGAAGATGATCGCTGATCAGCAGTTTCCGAAACGAGTGATCATCTTAGCGAAACAGGTGATCACGTTCCCGAAATACGCATCTAGGCAAGGTCGCATGTTTTATTTGCGTTGTAGATAATCCTCCCATGCCTTCATCATTTCAGATCTCTTCTTGAACAAATCCCCACGCGCGTATGCGGCCTCAGCCTTGTCCTTGATCATGTGTGCCAAGGCTGCTTCCGCAACTTCACGCGGATAATTTGTCGTCTCTCCAACCCAGTCACGAAAAGTCGAGCGAAAACCATGGGCCGTGATGTCCGTGCGTTCCATACGCTTCAGTAGTTGAAGAAATGCCATGTTCGATAGAGGCGCATTTTCCTTCTGACCGGGGAAGACATAATCACCTTGCTTTTGGCTTTTCTGTGCCTTCAGTATTTTGATGGCGGCGCTCGACAATGGAACCCGGTGCTCCTTGCCCATTTTCATGCGGTCTGCGGGGACGGTCCAAATGCCCTCAGCCATGTCGACTTCGCTCCACTGCATGCCCAGGACTTCATTGGTGCGGGTTGCCGTCAGAATAAGAAAGCGGAGCGCATGTGCAGCAGTGCTTCGCTGAGCTATGAGCGCTTCCATAAAGGCAGGAGCCTCCTTATAGGGTAGGGCCGGGTGATGGACTACTTTCTGTACCTTGGAACGCTTGGGTAGTAAGTGGTCAAGATGCCCCTTCCAGCGAGCCGGATTATCGCCGCTTCGATACCCTCGGACAGTCGCCCAGTCGAGAACCGATTCGATGCGGCCCCGAACGCGGGTTGCCGTCTCGGTTTTTTCCTTCCAGATGGGTTCCAATACTTTCATCACTAAAGCCGTATCGATTTCAGAGACCGGTGTTTTCCCGAAGACCGGTTCTGCGTAGGTTTCAAGCGTACTTTCCCATTGCGCCCCATGCTTTTCGTTTTTCCAACCCGCCCGATGGGCTGCGATGTAGGCGTCAGCGCACTCACTGAATGTCTTGGCCTTGGCTTTGGTTGCTTGTTTCGTCGCCTTCTCGCGATGCTTGATGTCGAGCGGATCGATACCGTCAAGCAGCTGTTTTCGGGCGGCGAGAGCGCGGGACCTAGCCTCTGCCAAGCTGACGGTATGCAGAGGCCCCAATCCCATGCCGCGAGCCTTGCCGTTGATCATGTAGCGAAACAGCCAAGATTTCGTGCCGCCCCGGGTGATTTGCAGATATAAGCTACCTCCATCGCCGTACAGACCGGGTTCAGATAGCTTGCTGATTTTTGCTGCGCTGAGTTTGTTGATTGCGTTTGCCATAGTGTATTGTAACTTACAAATTGACTATCAAAATAGGCTTGGATTTCGATGGAATCGAATGGATCGATGTGGATGCTAGATGCTGTGGAACGCTTTATTTACAAAGGGTTTGAGGAATTGCTTGGAACCCTGCGGAATTGATGTTGTATGACTCCGTCTCCGCCAGTAAAAAATAAAAACCCCTGATTTCGCGAGAAGTCAGGGGTTTTTATTTTTTGTCGCTCCAACCGAATGGTCCTCTCTCATATGAGAGAAGGCCATTCGGTGTCGCTTCGAGCGCAGAAATGCATTGCACGGGCGAACACCCATCGAGCAATCACTCCAATGGCGGCGCGGCGACTCGCTCGCCAAGATCCTCGCCTGTCAGCGCTGCTCGCCGCCGCGCACTCGCCAGGATCACCATGCCGATTACGGCCAGCACAACGCCCTGAACCAGGGGCTGAAAAACAAACGGCGTATGCGGCGAAATCGCAGCGGCGCGAAATAGCACGACGGTAATCACCAGCGAAGCGACCGCGGCCGTCATCAGCCACGGATCCCGTTTGAGCGGGGCGCTCCAGGGCGTTTGAGCGAAGCGGCGATTGAACCGCAGATTGAGCGCACTGGCCGCCATCAGGAACCAGATCAAAATCACGCTCAAAGAGCGCACCACGACGCCGAGCGACCAGCCGACGTATGCCGATTCCAGGAGAAAGAGCGAGGCCAGCCCCGCGGACAGCAGCAGCGCGGCCGTCGGCACGCGCCGATTGGATGTCTGTACAAATCGGTCGCTGAACATGTGGTCTTGCCCCCAGGCGAAAGCCATGCGTGAGGCGCACATCATCTGGGGCGCCAGTGTCTTGCCGACCACCAGCGCCACGACGAAATTCAAGGTCACACTCAGCGTGCGTGGCGCGACAATACTGATCAATCCGGGGGCGGTGGCCAGTGACGACTTGCCGGCCTTGATCAAACCGATAATGGCCCACCAGGGCGCAACGTGAAATAGCGCCGCCGACACAGTGGTGAATAGCACCACAGCGACGAGCCAGGCCCATATGATGCCGCGCGGCACCGATACTCTGGCGTTGCGGGATTCCCCTCCCAGGCCCGGTGCGGCGCTGATGCCGCCATAGGCGAAGATGAACAGGCTGCAGACCGAGAAGAAGGCACCCAGCCGGAATGGCTCGCTGCTCGCCGGGGCTGTCAGAACGAGGTTTTCCCGGGTACTGACCAGATGGAGGAAAGTCTGCGGCGTCGTCGTGAAGGCAATGCCGACAATCGTCAGCGCGACCACCAGGATCAGCACGAACAGGGTCATCACGAAACGGCCGTATTGATGAACACCGCTGGCATGGATACCAAAGATCAGCCAGATGGCCAGCAGTCCAACGACGATATGCCCGGTCGGCGTCATGATTTCCGCACCGATTGGCCATCCGGCGCTGGCAAACGCCTGGCCTAGAAACGTGCCAAACGCGAAGGCAAGAAAGCCCATTGCGGAAGTCACGCCGATCCACCAGATGAAATTGGCCACGAAGCCGATCGGCAAACCCAGGCTTCGCACGATCCAGACGTAGGCCGATCCGGCGCTGGGCATCGCCTGCGAGAAGCGTGCATAAAGATAGGTCTTGGTGAGCACCAGCAGTCCCGTCACGAACATCGCCAGTGGCACAAGATCACGGATGGCGGGATAAACGCTCAAGCTTTGCACTGCGACAAAATTGATGCCGGCCCCATACTCCTGCGTGACGGCCGAGGCCATGATGGCTAGCACGCCCAAGGTTTTACTCAGGCGAAAGCCCTGCTCAGTCTGCATATCACCGCTACTCATTGCGTCTCCTCGAATGGTGCTTGTTCGTAGCCAAGCGATGCTGTTTCTCGACGGTAAAATCGGTCTTGCTGGTCTCTCCTTCGGTCAATGTGGCCGCCACCAGGCGGGCCGTTTCAATAGATCGGCTTGCCAAGCGGCGGGTTGGGGCATCGGCGCGCCCGCATGTGCGCGAGGTCGCCGAGCGACGTGCCCGCCGGCTGTGATCGTGCTACCACTGGGGGGCTGAGGCGGCGAACGCGTTGGTATAGCCGAATAGGCCGGCGCTGCCGCCGGTGTGCACAAAAACGATGTTCTGCCCCTGCCTGAAATGCTTTTTCCTGACCAGATCGATCAGGCCTGCCATGCCCTTGCCGGTATAGACTGGATCGAGCAGAATGCCTTCGGTGCGCGCCAGCAGGGTGACCGCTTCGAGCATCCCGTCGGTGGGCACGCCGTATCCCGGCCCGACATAATCGCAGTTGGCGACGACCCGTTCGCGAGCCACCGCATCATGCATGCCAAGCAGTGCCGCGGTTTCGAGAGCCTCGCGATAAACGTTTTCTTCCTGGGCGGGACGGGCTGCGCGCACGCCTATGCCAAGCACCGGAATACCGCTGCGGCAGCCCTCGAACCCTGCCACCAGACCAGCCTGCGTGCCCGCGCTGCCGGTCGCGTGCACGACATGATCAATGCGAATGCCGGCGCTGTTGCCCTGTACGAGCAACTCCAACGCGCAGTCGACGTAGCCGAGCGCGCCGATCGCGTTCGAGCCGCCTCCGGGAATGATGTACGGGGTGCCCCCGGCCTGCCGCACCTCGTCGGCGACCTCTCGCATGGCGCGATTCATGTCGGTCCCGCCGGGATAGACTTTGGTGGGCGCCCCGAGCAGGTGATCGAGTTGCACATTGCCCGATTGGAGATACTCGGGGGTGTGGTTATCGGTGCGGCTCTCGAGCAGGATGCGGCACTTCAGGCCGAGCCTGGCCGCGGCCGCCGCGGTCTGCCGCGCATGATTCGACTGCACCGCGCCTTGCGTGAGCACTGTGTCGGCCCCCTTGGCGAGGGCATCGGCCATCAGGAATTCGAGCTTGCGTGTCTTGTTGCCGCCGGTCGCGAGCCCCGTGCAATCGTCGCGCTTGATGAAGATTCGCGGTCCTCCGAGCAATTCGCTCAGGCGGTCGAGAGGTTCGAGAGGGGTTGGGAAATGTCCAAGCTTGACACGCGAAAACGTCGATAGATTCAATTTTGTCTCCAAGGATCAGGCATTCGGGATGACCAGGCAAAATGCCTGCCTCGGTCGGCGTGCTTCGCGCGATGATTGCCATATCGGTCGGCCGATGGCGTTCGTTGGAGAACAAGTATAGTGATGCGGACTCGCGGCGTTATGCGGGTTAAGCAAGTCGTAATGACAAATCGGCATAGGTCATGCCCGGGGCCGTCACGCTTGATGCGACGCACTGCATCGCGCGCTACGCGGTGGCTCTCAGGTAAGACCAAAGCTTCTCGAGCGCCGGGCTATGGTTGGTCAAATCACGATAGGCGCGAACTTCCAGGTCCAGGCACCATGCGGGCGTGCCGGATGGCACCAGTTCACCAGCTTCCAATTCCTGCTTGACGGAGCTCGCCGGCACCCACGCCATCCCATGCCCTTGCAGCGCCATGCGCTTGAGCACTTCGGCCATATCGGATTCGTAGCGCAGATATAACTGCGGGGCCGGATTGGCTCGCTTCACGATCAATTTGACTCCTCGGCCGAAATACGAGGTTTCGGTGTAGGACAGCAGTGGCACGGGATGATCGGCTCGGCCGGGCAGGCGATACATCGGCTGCCCCTGCGGTGTGGCGCGGCTGACCGGCAACAACGCGTCGCGACCCACCGTGACGAAATCGTAGCGCACCGGATCCAGCATCAGCGCAATATCAGGATGGTGATACACCAGCACCAATTCGCAGCTGCCGTTGACCAGCATCATGATCGAATCGTGGCCGTTGGTCGCCGTTACCCGGGCGCTGGGGTTTATTTGATGGCTCGCCAGCGTGGTGAGCCAGCTTGGCAGGAAGTTCAGCGCGATCGTATGCCCGGCGGCAATCAGCAGTCCGGCGCCCGGCATGCGCTGTTGCGTGCGAATGACCGTTCGCGCGTCGACCAATTTATGGACGACGTCGCGGGCGGTTTCAAGCAGGAGCTCACCGGCTGCGGTGATCGATGGTGGATAGGTGCTGCGGTCCACCAGTGCCGCGCCCACCCATTGTTCCAGCGCACGGATGCGACGGCTGAATCCCGATTGCGTGAGATTGCGCAACTCGGCCGCTCGAGAGAAATTATTGCATTGCGCGAGCGCAATGAAATCCTCCAACCATTTGACTTCCATGTGCGCCCCCGTGGGTCCGGCCGCCGTCGTCCGGTGTTCGGAAATGGAACGGTCGCCGGCACACAGCGCCGGGCTGGCGCGATATGGATGAGTTGCCGCACGTTCCGGCGATCAATGCAGACTCCGGAACTGTACTCCCGATCGGGCGATCCGGGCGAGGCGAACCTCCCAGGGAATGACGTTCACCACGGGCAGCGCCCGGAGGCGCTCCCGGTGGTGATGGCGCTCACTGCGCACCCGCCGGCTCGCTGCGCCGGGTACACACCTCGATAAGCACGGGCATGACCACCAGCACGAGAGGGAGTTGGACGAGTGCGCCGGCGATGATGGCGATGGCCAGGGGCTGGAGCATCTGGTCGCCGGAGCCGCTGATGGCTGCGCCCAGGGGCACGAGGGCCAGGATCATGGCCAGGGTGCTCATCACGATCGGGCG
This sequence comes from Pandoraea sp., assembly GCF_004297875.1. Lineage (GTDB taxonomy): Bacteria > Pseudomonadota > Gammaproteobacteria > Burkholderiales > Burkholderiaceae > Pandoraea. Next base: position 17,397 of record NZ_SCSK01000042.1, read on the forward strand.
CAGGCGGTTGAGGGCGGCCTCGCGCAGCGCCTGGCGCACGCCCAGGTCTTTGCTCTGGCGCAACTCCTGGTACTCCGAGACCAGGAAGATCGCCATCTCGGTGGCGATGCCGATGATCATCACCATGCCCATCATCGCCGTGATGTTGAGCTCCACCCCGGTGACCCACAGCCCCACGAACACCGCCCCGGTCGAGACCAGCGAGGTGCCCATGATGATCAGCGGAATCAGCAGGCGCCGGTACAGGAACAGCAGCAGGATGATCTCGGCGACCACCGCCGCGGCAAACACCTTCAACATGCCGCGCACCGCCATCTGCTGCTGCTTGTAGGCGCCCCCGAAGGTGTAGCT
>NZ_SCSK01000043.1 GCF_004297875.1 Pandoraea sp.
GCAGTCCGAAACGTGGCATGTAAGACAACTGCCGGCATTGCGGGGGGTGTTTATCCGAGGCTTGGTTGGCAGGTGCAATCGGCTTTTGACATTCCGTGCATTCGTCTTCTGAAAGTGACACCCAGCCCGATGATTTCGACTTCCTGCACCGCATCGGCGAGAGTTACGCCACATTGCGCCGCTACGCGCCGGAATTCCTCGACGTGCTCAAGCTGCGAGCAGCGCCCGCCGCCAAGGACGTGCTCGACGCCATCGAGGTGCTGCGCGGCATGAACATCGACAACACCCGCAAGGTGCCCGCTGATGCACCGACCAACTTCATCAAGCCGCGCTGGCAGAAGCTGGTGATGACCGACGCCGGCATCGACCGACGCTATTACGAGTTGTGCGCACTGTCGGAACTTAAGAACGCGTTGCGCTCGGGCGACATCTGGGTACAGGGTTCACGTCAGTTCAAGGACTTCGAGGACTACCTGGTGCCACCCGAGAAGTTCGCCAGCCTCAAGCAGTCCAGCGAATTGCCGCTGGCCGTGGCCACCGATTGCGACCAGTACCTGAGCGAGCGCTTGGAGTTGCTGGAAGCGCAACTTGCCACGGTCAATCGCATGGCGGCGGCCAACGACCTACCGGACGCCATCATCACCGAATCGGGCTTGAAGATCACGCCGCTGGATGCTGCGGTGCCCGACACCGCGCAGGCATTGATCGACCAGACGGCCATGATTCTGCCGCACGTCAAGATTACCGAGCTGCTGATGGAGGTCGATGAGTGGACGGGCTTCACCCGCCACTTCACGCACCTGAAATCCGGCGACCTCGCCAAAGACAAAAATCTGCTGCTGACTACGATCCTGGCCGACGCGATCAACCTGGGCCTGACCAAAATGGCCGAATCTTGCCCCGGTACGACTTACGCCAAGCTCGCCTGGCTGCAAGCCTGGCATACCCGCGATGAAACCTATTCGATGGCGCTGGCCGAACTGGTCAACGCCCAGTTTCGGCATCCCTTTGCCGGGCACTGGGGCGATGGCACCACATCATCGTCGGACGGACAGAATTTCCGAACCAGCAGCAAGGCAGAAAGCACCGGGCACATCAATCCGAAATATGGCAGCAGCCCAGGCAGGACGTTCTACACCCACATCTCTGACCAGTACGCGCCGTTCCACAACAAGGTGGTCAATGTCGGCGTGCGCGATTCCACCTACGTGCTTGACGGCCTGCTGTACCACGAGTCCGACCTGCGCATCGAGGAACATTACACGGACACGGCGGGCTTCACCGATCACGTCTTTGCCTTGATGCACCTGCTGGGCTTCCGCTTCGCACCGCGCATCCGAGACCTGGGCGACACCAAGCTCTACACCCCGAAAGGCGAAGCCGCCTATGACGCGCTGAAACCGATGATCGGCGGCACTCTCAACATCAAGCACGTCCGCGCCCATTGGGACGAAATTCTGCGCCTGGCCACCTCGATCAAGCAAGGCACGGTGACGGCCTCGCTGATGCTTAGGAAACTCGGCAGCTATCCGCGCCAAAACGGCCTGGCTGTCGCCCTGCGTGAGCTGGGGCGCATCGAGCGGACGTTGTTCATCCTGGGCTGGTTGCAAAGCGTTGAGCTGCGCCGCCGCGTCCATGCCGGGCTGAATAAAGGCGAAGCACGCAATGCACTGGCCCGCGCCGTGTTCTTCAACCGGCTGGGCGAAATCCGCGACAGCAGCTTTGAGCAGCAGCGCTACCGGGCCAGCGGCCTCAATCTGGTGACGGCGGCTGTCGTGCTGTGGAACACGGTCTACCTGGAGCGCGCAGCGCATGCGTTGCGTAGCAACGGCCATGCCGTCGATGAAACGCTATTGCAGTACCTGTCGCCGTTGGGCTGGGAACACATCAATCTGACCGGCGATTACCTCTGGCGCAGCAGCGCCAAGATCGGCGCGGGCAAGTTCAGGCCGTTGCGACCTCTGCAATCGGCTTAACGTGCTTTATTCTCCGTTTTCTGAGACGACCCCTTGTACAAAGGCGCAAGCAAGGCGCAGCTTGCGCTCCGCCCGGCCTAGGCGATGAGTATGCGAAGCAGGATGTTGACTTCAAGCCTGCAGTGAGGGCAGCGCAGTGGCGCGTTGCCGCTGGCAGGGCCGAGTACGAGCGTATTTTCCAAGGGTCGAAATTGTTCGACACGAGAACGCGGAGCGACGGCGGAGGGGCTGTTGATCTTGCAACGCATTTTCAACTGTATGAGTTCAAGGCTATTGGCCGAACAACGCGAAGGGCTGGTCTGTAATGCAACTGGTCTTCGCCACAGACGACTACGTCGTTGCTGGGCGCCCGCGGGAGGGCTTCCCTATCCTGCTCTGGTCATCCATGGAAAGCTGCGTGCCCGCAAATCGATTCTTGCAACATTACCTTCAACGTGGGCAGATCTCCTCGAAGAATTCGTGGACGGCGATTGGAAGAGCGCTGTACGACTACTTCGGATTCCTCGAAGCAAACGAACTCTCTTGGGACGACGTCGATCGAGACCAAACGCAGCGCACGCTGGTTGCCGGATATCGAGACTATTGCTTGAACGACCTTCGCCAAAGGCTGAACACAGTTCGACTGCGCCTGCTCTACGTCTGCGAGTTCTACGAGTTCGCATTCAAACGAGGATGGATAGGCAAGCTACCGTTCGAGCTCGAGGGCCGCCGCAACATGACTGCCAATAGTTTTTTGGCGCACGCGCGGGGTCGATCGACCGCCGAAGTACCCGACATCATGCCGGCGCGTCGCCCTCAGCCGATCAAATTTCTCCCCCGATCGCAGATACATGCTCTCCTCAACGCTCCTGCGAACGTTCATCACAGAATGCTAATTCGACTTGCGCTGCACACCGGGCTGCGCAGGGAAGAACTCGCGACCTTCCCAGTCGCCTACGTCTTTGATCCAGACAAAGTCCATTGGGCCTCTCGCAACGTGCGTGTGCTGCTGGACCCTGATGACGGCCATGGAATGCGCACAAAGGGAATGCGCTGCCGGGAGATCTTTATTACCAGGTGGTTCATGAAAGAGTTGGCGCAATACGTCAAGCTTCACCGGAACGAGAACATTGTGGAGGATCAGGAACCTCCAACACTCTTCGTGAACAACTCGGGAAAGGCGTTTGCGGCAGGAGGCAAGGCGATCGAACGCATCGTGCGGACTGTCGGCATGCGCTGCGGAGTACAGGTCCACACGCACATGTTGCGCCACACCTACGCGACACATACGCTGGTCGCGCTGCAACGTAGTCGGACAGTGGGGTTGGATCCCCTGGTGTTTGTGCAGAATCAGTTGGGGCACGCTTCGATCCAAACCACCATGATTTATCTCCACATGATCAACGAACTCGCGGACGACGCGGTACTCGCCTACGCGGATGAGCTCAATGACTGGCTTCGCGATTGAATGCAACACGTGAAAAAGAAGTTCACCAGGACGACTCTCCTGATCGACGCAATCCATGCCAACCAAGAGTGCTCCCCGTGCCCACCAGAGAAGACGTTGGTCAGGATTGAGCCCAGTTCAATTACCGGAGGAGCAACCTTCGAATTCAGCCGCTGGTACGGCTGCGGAATCGACGAGATCACGTTCGCACTGCAAGAACAGATCGAACGCTTCGTTGCCGGCCAAGACGCTGAACTGTCGAAGGTGACGATCGTGAGCTACTGCACGCTAGGCATCGCGACATTTCTCGAGTACGTGGCATTCATTTCAGCTACGAAGGAGATCCCCATACGCTTGGCCGACGTCACACGAGATCTGATTGATGGATACCTGCTGTACCTGCAGGCATCAGGACTCTCGACCCTAAGCCAAAAGGCCAAGTACGACAAGGCCAAAGCGGTGCTCAAGGCGTTGGGCAGACGCGACCGACTTCAGATCGTTCATGTGGGTGATCTCGCTACCTTTCCTCCCTCACCTTTCCCAGGTGTCAGGAACAAGGTGAAAGGAGAAACACCGCTCACACGCGAAGAACGAAAACAGTTCGCACTTGCGATCAATGAAGCGCTGTCTCCCATCTTCTCTTCAGAAACTGTCACGCTGACCAGCGAGCTGGTCTCCTACGCTGCGCTGGCGGTGGCGCTGTATACGGGACGCAACACAACGCCTATCCTGCAGATGCCAACCACGTGCCTGAAACCGCACCCGAAAGAGGGAACGATGTTTCTGCTCCTGTACAAGCGCCGCGGAAACAACTATAGCAAGGTCGCTCTTCGCAACGATCTTAAATCGTGGGAGATGATCGAAGGAACGTCCACAGTCAGGTGGAACATTGTCGTTCTGATAAGGAGAGTCTTGGAACTGTCTGAGCCGCTGCGGCAGAAGGCTCCTGACGCGTTGAAGGGCCGACTCTGGCTGTTCGAGGCTGCCAAAGGACCGAGAGTCGGACAGGCCTCAGCACTTGAAGATGCGACGTTCGGCCGGAATGTAACTGCACTAGTGAAGGGAGCGCAACTTGTCGACGGCGGAGGGAAGCCCCTTCGGATCAATATCAGCAGGCTGAGAAAGACCTTCGTCAACCGGCTCAATGAGTTGCTCAATGGCGATCTCCGCGCGACCGCCTATGCGGCCGGACACTCGCCATCGGTAACAGCAAACAGCTACCTTCGACCGGGCGAAAATTCCAAGAGGAACTGGCGATTCATGGGCGAGACGCTCGTGACAGAGCTACTGAAGAACGAAGTGGGAAAGACCGCAAAGACGCCAGTGGGTCAATGCACGGATGGTCGTAACGGTGAATTCGCTCCCAAGAAGGCTGACGGCGCAGTTTGCATGAGCTTCCTGAACTGCCTGCGGTGCGCCAACTACGTAGTGACGGGCGATGATTTGCACCGGTTGTTTTCGTTCTATTGGCGCGTACTGGGTGAAAGGGCGCGCATCGAGCGACAGCGCTGGGACCGACAGTTCGCGCACATCGTCAGGCTCATTGAGCGTGACGTCATCGCTGCCGGCGTCAAGAAGCGGGTCTTCAAACAAGCCGAGGTCGATGAAGCACGGGAGCGAGCAAGACTTAATCCCCATCCATTCTGGCGAGCGGACGGAATGATGGAAGCTCTCGCAACGCTATGAGAACTGCCAGAGTAGTGCCGAGCGTCCAAGACGACTTCGATCGGCAACCTTCACACGCATCTGAGCTGCCGCGCGCCGAGCGAGATAAGCTCGTGGTGTCCATCGCACGTGTCGATGGGCGCTGGATCGTCCTAAGCCGCTTCGGTGACGAGGTTTGGCAGTTGCTTCCGACGACCTCCAACACGCGATTGGGGCGCTCAAAAATCGACTTCAGTCGCATTGCGCTCCCCCTTCGCGAAACGTGGAAGGAGTGCTTCTACAGGTACATGCGAAAAGGCCTGCGGAAGCGCGCTGTCTCAACAACTATTCGAGACCGCTTCCAAGTCTCGGTCGCGTTCGCGGAGTTTCTGCACCGCATGAACATCTCCCGTCTTGGTCAGGTGACGCAGTTCGTCACTTCGGCGTATATCCAGTGGCGCCGCGAGTACGTCCAACCCGGCCTTAGGCCGATCGGCAAGTCCGCGCTAGTCTCTTGTCTAACCGCAGTTGAAACGCTCTACGAGGTCAGCCAATACACGTCGGATCCCATGCCGACGCATCCCTGGCCTGACACGTCGGCTTCGCACATAGCTGGCATGACCGGACAGACGTCGAATGGAAGGCGTGGTGGCCGAACGCCTCTCATCCCCGACGACGTGTTCGCCAAACTCTTTCAGGCAGCCTGGGGCCGTGTGCAGGCCGCTCAGAGACTTCTGGACTTGCGTGACGCTCTTCAAGAGATCGAGAATCGCGACGGTGGGAGGCTGTCGATCTCTCGCATCAATCAAATCCAAAACGCATATCTAGAAGCTGAAGGAGTCGGGGGAGGCTGCTCCACCATTCGCTCGGACATCAGATTGCTCAGGACCTCCTGCTATATCGTCCTTGCTAGCCTGTCCGGCTGTAGAAATCATGAGCTCTCGTTCCTGGAAAACGGCGCTTGCTACAGCACGCGTGATGACGAAGGGAATACCTACTGGTGGATGCGTTCTCAATCGACCAAGACAGATGAGGGCCGGACGGAGTGGATGATTCCAGAAGCTGCCGCCCGCGCCATAGCCGTGATGGAACGGTTTGCCATACCGCTGCAGGACGTCGTCAAGACAGAAATCATGGAACGGCGTCGGGCTAACCCGAGCGACATCGAGATTGCCGAGGCGTTGCGGCATCAGAATGCACTTTTCCTTGCCAACTCTGCGACAAAATCTCGCGTTCGTACGCTCTCCCTTCATGGGTGGAAAAAGGCGCTGGCAGATTTCTGTGCTGTTCATGAGATTTCTTGGGAACTCGCGAGTCATCAGTTCCGGCGGGCCTTTGCCAACTACGCGGCGCGGAGCCAGTTCGGAGACCTACGATACCTCAGAGAGCATTTCAAGCACTGGTCGATGGACATGACGTTGGGATATGCGCTCAACGCGAATCAAGAAGTTGCGCTCTATCTCGACATCCTCCAAGAACTCGACGTCATCAAGGAGGGCGTTGCGCAGATCTGGCTGGATCCTCGAGAGCCGCTCTCCGGCGGCTACGGCACCAGCGTCGTGGCTTGGCGAGGCAGCGATGCGGTCACGATCTTTAAAAACCACGAGCACATGGTGCGCTCGATTGCGGCTAGCACGGCAATTCGAAGTACGGGCCACGCTTGGTGCACGGCTGACGACAACCTTTGCATCGGCAATGATCTTGAGAGAACCCGCTGCAGCACTTGCTCTAACGCAGCGATCGGGCGCGCGCACGGCCACATCTACCAAGGCATGTACGACCATCTACTAGAAGTAGCGCAATGTTCCGATATCGGCATAAGCGGCCAGACTCGCGTGCAGCGCGACCTTGAGCGCTGTCGCAGCGTGTTGAGCGAGTTGGGCTACGCAGTGAAAGGCACTTCGCAATGACAGCAGCCAAAAGACCCGCATCAATTCGGGCCAAGGAATTCGATCTCGCGATCAAGCGGATTCAGCTCGGTCGCTCGCACACAAATGCGGCGAAGGTTTCGTTCTCGGCTGTCGCACGCGAAGTTGGGGTTAGCCCGGCACTCATTCACAACCACTATCCGGAAGTAGCCAACCGCATTCGGGGCCTACAAGGGCGCTCTGCGCGCGTCGAGCGCGACACCATCAGGTCAGAACTCCTGCAGGAGCGGAAAAGGTCACGTGAGTTACGCGCCTCGATCAAGGAACAGGATCTGCGAATCCGCAAGCTAACATCCATCAACGAACGACTAATCGCCGAGCTCGATGGACTGCGCTCAGCAGGAAACATACGCTCGCTTCGCTGAACTAGCCAAGTCGCTTGGGTCTCCGTAAAGGTTCACCTTGGGAGCGCAGGGGGAACACGACATTCCCCCTTGTTCGGGGATATCACTCAGGGAGCAACAGCTCCCTGAATGGCAGCGAGTCGGTCACTCCCCGTACCGGCAAGCCAATCTGGCTGTGCGCCGACGCAAGAAGAGCAAGCGGCCTATCAATGAGCGTGTGCCGCTGCAGCTGGCACGCACGGTCAACGAGGTGTGGAGCATGGATTTTTCTATAGTCCGCCCCCAAACCGCAAGCTTAACCTCGTGGCATAGAACGACTCGCGTTTATCTATTCGGCCTGTCGCAGAGACACCCAAGATGCCCCTGGCCTGCATGAAGAAGCCGCACGCCCCAGTCCCGATTAGTGAGAAGGCGTCATATGCGCCGGAAGTCCAGACGGGTCTACAGGTGCTACGGATGGTCGTTTGTGCCATGCTTGACTGCGCGAGCTATGCGCTGCTCGATGACGGTATGGGGTTCAGCCTGGTGCCGTGGAGGCCGGTGATCGAGCAGCGGCTGTGTCAGCAACTTGCCGCTACAGTGCGCGGCGGAGGCGTGTCAAGGAAGATCGGGCGGTAGCGTGACCTTCCCATTCAATGATGATTGGAGCAAACCGGAGATTTCAACACGCCGCCCCCTATTCCTTTCTCTCAAAGTTCTACCAATAGTGCATTGATCTGCTGCAGCGCAGCCGGGTCGTCCATGGTGGTCAGGTCGCCGGGATCACGACCCTCGCAGACCGCCTGGATGGCCCGGCGCAGCAGCTTGCCGCTGCGCGTCTTGGGCAGCACGGTCACGAAGCGCACGCGCGCCGGGCGCGCCACGGCCCCCAACTGGTCATCCACCCGCTTCATGATCTCGCCTTCGAGCTTGAGCTTTGCAGCTTCATCCAGCGCCGAGGTGTCCCTGGCGACCACGAAGGCCATCGCGACCTGCCCTTTCAGCTGATCGGCCACCCCGACCACCGCGACCTCGGCCACGTTGGCATGGCTGGAGATGCTTTCCTCGATCTCGCGCGTGCCCAGGCGGTGGCCCGCCACGTTGATCACGTCGTCGGTGCGGCCCAGGATGTAGAAATAGCCATCCTGGTCGCGGATGCCCCAGTCGAAGGTGCTGTAGACCAGCTTGCCC
>NZ_SCSK01000044.1 GCF_004297875.1 Pandoraea sp.
ACCGTATCGGCGTTCCCCGGCTCTCATGACCTCAACTGCTCGAGCCGCCCGGTGCGGACCCGCATGCCGGGTGGCGTGGGAGGGGATCGGTCAGACTACCTGACCGCCCCTATCCCGATTCCGGAACTTTCTTCCGACTCCTTTTACAAACACGGGGATGGACAATAAGTGATGCATGGCCTAAGTTGCCGCGCTGCAAAATCGGGGAATGTTCCAGGCCGATCTGCCCAGTGGCCCATTACGCGAATTCCCCGGCACCCGAGCTGTCCGTGACGAAATAGCGAGTGCCGGCTGCACTGGTTTTAGCGGCCCTACTATTTGGTGATTTCCATGCCACATGTTTTATTTCTCGAAGACGATCCGGATCGGATCGCTCCGCTCTCCGAAGTCGCCCGCGCCAGCGGATTCACGGTGGACGTCGCCGCAGATTTGCAGACCGCTCGATCGATGTTCGAACGCACGTCGCCCGATATCGTCCTGGTCGACCCTGTCTCGCCGAACATTCATGACGTGAATTTGCTGAAGAGTCTCTCGTGGCAAGCCAATCGTCCGATTCCGGTCATTGCCCTGCCCTCGATGGCTTCGCTGGATTGGCGTTTGCAGTTGATGCGCGCGCTGATGCTCGCCAAAACCCAGTTCACGCCTCCGGGCGTGCCCCACGAGACGACGGCCGCCGCCCCGGCTCGGGACGGCGAAGGCGCACTGACCTTTGCTCCCGGGACACCGCTGGCGCAGGTGGAGCGGCAGCTGATTCTGGCGACCCTGGCGGCCAACGGTGGCGTGCGCGGCAAAACCGCGTCGTTGTTGGGGATCAGTCCGAAAACGCTCTACAACAAGCTCAAGCAGTTCGGCACGCCCGTTTGACACCGCCGCCGGCTCTGCTTGACCTACCTCACCGGCGTCGTGGTGGGGCCGGCGCCTAAAACACCTCGCGCAGCAGTGCCAGGGCCGACTGGTATTGCGCCTGCGCTTGCAGCTTTTCCCAGCGAGGCGCCTTGGTTTGCGGCAGCAGTTGACGAATGCGTCTGATCGCGGCCGGGTCTTCCTGATATCTCAGTTCGCGCAACAGTTGATCCGCCTTGTCCGGACTGTTGCAGATCAGTACCATGTCGCAACCCGCGGCGAGCGCGGCCTGCGCGCTGGACACCACGTTGCCAGCCACACTCGCGCCCTGCATGCTGAGATCGTCGCTGAAAATCACTCCGTTGAATCCCAGTTTTCCGCGCAGAATGTCTTGCAACCACGCCCGGGAGAAGCCCGCCGGTTGCGAATCCACCTTTGGGTAGATCACATGGGCCGGCATCACGGCAGCCAGACTGAGTCCCAGCCACCCGTACGGCCGGGCGTCATCGCTGAGGATGGTATCGAGCGGCCGCTCGTCGATCGGGACTTCCAGATGCGAATCGGCCGCAACGAAGCCGTGTCCAGGAAAGTGCTTGCCACAGTTGGCCATTCCCGCGAGCAGCAGCCCATGATTGAGACTCTTGGCCAACAGCGTGACGACCCGTGGATCACGGTGAAAGGCGCGATTGCCGATCACCGCCGAAGTGCCGAAATCGAGATCGAGCACGGGCGTGAAGCTGAAGTCCACGCCGCAGGCGCGCAACTCCGCAGCCAGCACATAGCCTACGGCAGTAGCGGCGCGTGTGGCGAGCAAGACGTCCTTGTCCCATAGCGCGCCCAACTGGGCCATCGCGGGCAAATGGGTGAAACCGTCGGTCTTGAAGCGCTGCACACGGCCACCTTCGTGGTCGACCGCGATGATGATGTCGTCGCGCGCCTCACGGATCTGCTTTGTCAACCCACAAAGCTGCGCACGATCGTCGAAATTGCGCGCGAACAGAATCACCCCGCCGGTCAGAGGGTGAGCAATCCGCCGAATGTCGGCTTCGCTAAGTGTCAGCCCCGTCACATCGAGCATGACCGGCCCCGGTTTGCGTTTACTCATGCCTGCTCTCCACTGCATCACTCTCGGCGACCACAAAGGCGATCGCATAATCTTTTTCGTCGCTTATCGATATCTGAATGCGCAAGCCGCGGGCCGCCAGCCAATCGGCGAGTTCACCCGAGGCAACCGCCTGTGGCTGCCCCGACGGCGCGTTCAGGGTTTGCAATGCGCGCCACGTCATGGGCCATCGCATGCCCAGCCCGATGGCTTTTGAAAAAGCCTCCTTGGCGGCGAAGCGTGTCGCCAGGAAGGCCAGGCCGCGCTGGGCAGAGCGCGCATTACGCGCGTGATATTTGACCAATTCGTCGGGGCCGAGAACACGTTCGGCGAAACGTCCGCCGGTGCGCTCCATGACGCCGGCGACCCGGGATATCTGGATGATGTCCGTGCCGATGCCGTAGATCATTGAATCGTCCGTAGGTGGCGATCGATGCTCACGCCGCCGCGAGCCGGCTGGCGACCATGATCGCCTTCATTTCCCGCACGGCGTTTTGCCAGCCGGCGAAAAGCGCGTGAGCGACAATCGCATGCCCGATGTTGAGTTCGGCAATCCCGGCGATTGCCGCGATACGCTGGACGTTCTGATAATGCAGTCCGTGGCCCGCGTTGACCTTGAGCCCCAGCGACACGCCCAGGTCGACGCTGCGCACGATACGCTCGAATTCCTGCTGCTGCAGCGCCGCGCTCTGCGCTTCGGCATATCGACCGGTGTGCAGTTCAATGACCGGCGCCCCCGCCTGGGCGGCGGCGCGAATCTGGGTGTCGTCGGGATCGATGAACAGGGACACGCGAATCCCGCTTTGCTCCAGTTGGCGGCATGCGGCCTGGATGCGGGGCAATTGTCCGGCCACCTCGAGCCCGCCTTCGGTGGTGAGCTCCTGGCGCTTTTCGGGCACCAGACAAACGTCGTGCGGGGCAATTCGGCACGCGATCGCGAGCATTTCCTCGGTCACCGCGCATTCGAGGTTCATGCGGGTACGCAGCAGGGGGCGCAACGCTTCGACATCGGCATCGCGAATGTGGCGGCGGTCCTCGCGCAAATGCAGGGTGATCGCGTCGGCGCCCGCCTCTTCCGCTTGCAGGGCGGCCTCAATCGGATCGGGGTACTGGGTGCCGCGCACATTGCGCAGGGTGGCGACATGATCGATATTCACGCCAAGATCGATGATCTGGGCGCCAGTGAGGAAATGACTCATAGTTTTTGCAGATCGAGGAGAATTTGGCGCGTATTGAGCGGCACGCCTCCGAGATGGTAATTGAGCAGAAACCGCATCAATAATTTGCTTTGGGCAACGGTTTGCGGCCGTTCGTAATTATCAGATTCCATGTCGAGCAGGGTCTGGCCGCTGACCACGGGCCACTCGGCCGGATCGTCCTGGCGCGCCGGCCGAACGCCCACTTCTGGGTGAAACACATATTGGCCGGCGGTTGCCACTGGCGCGCGCGTTTGAGTGCAGCGGTCGAACGCCGCCGCGTAGCCGGTCTCGCGCAGCAGAACCCGCTCGAAGATGCGCAGCGTCTGGGCTGCCGGCTCGCCATGCGCGAGGTGATGCAGCGTCTCGACGTAGTGACTGAAGAGCACTTCATGCGGATCTTCGCGCGCGCAGAATTTGACCAACAGTTCGTTCGCATAGAAGCCGCTGAGCAGCGCATCCCCCGATAGCGGCAGCAGCCCGCCGACCCATTCCGCGCGGATGAGGGTGCGCAACTCCGACTTGCCGCTCCAGGACAGCGAGAGCGGCTGAAACGTCTGCAAAACACCACGCAGTGCCGAGTGTGGTCGCTTGGCGCCCTTGGCGACCAGAGCGATGCGACCGTAGTCACGCGTCAGGACATCGATGATCAGGCTGGTTTCGCGGTAGGGGTAGCTATGCAGCACGAATCCGGGCTGCGCGGTGACGCGCACATTCCTGGCCTGCCGCGTCGCGTGGCTGGCCGCAGGCGATGCCTCGTCGTCGCCCGCTGTTTCAAGGTTTGCCGCAGACCGCGCCAGCACGTCATTCGTAGCCATACGCCCGCAGGCCGGCTTCATTGTCAGCCCAGCCGCTCTTGATCTTGACCCAAACCTCAAGGTAGACCGGGCCATCGAACAATTTTTCCATATCGACCCGGGCTTCGCTGCTGATCTGCTTGAGCTTTGCGCCCTTGGCGCCGATGATCATGGCCTTGTGGCTGTCGCGATCCACCAGGATGGTGGCGAAAACACGGCGCAACCGGCCTTCCTGCTCGAATTTATCGATAATGACGGTGCTGGTGTAGGGCAGCTCGTCGCCGGTCCAGCGGAATACCTTTTCGCGCAAGAGTTCGGCCGCGAGGAACCGCTCGCTGCGATCGGTCAGGTCATCTTCGCCGTAGATCGGCTCGCCTTCCGGAAGATAGGGCCGAATGACTTCGAACAGGCGAGCGATATCTTCGTTCCGCTTGGCCGACATTGGGACGATGGCGGCGAATTCCCGTTGCTGTCCCAGCATTTCGAGAAACGGCAGCAGCACGGTGCGATCTTCGATGCGGTCGAGTTTGTTCAGAATGAGCAGCACTGGCACGTTGTTCGGTATCAGCTTGAGCACGCGCTCGTCATCGACATTGAAATGACCGGCCTCGATGACGAACAACACCAAATCGATGCTCGAAAGTGTCGAGGTGACCGCCCGGTTGAGCGAGCGGTTCAACGCCGACGCATGGCGCGTCTGGAATCCCGGGGTATCCACAAAGATGAATTGCGCGGATTCCGTGGTCCGAATGCCGGTGATACGGTGCCGCGTCGTTTGTGCCTTGCGGGACGTAATACTGATCTTCTGACCGACCAGCGCGTTCATCAACGTCGATTTACCCACGTTGGGTCGCCCGACGATGGCAATCGTGCCGCAGCGGAATTTGGCGTCTTCAGTCATCGCAATCATCCTTTCTGCGGAACTGCCGCCTCGCCGCCACGTGACTCCCTGGCAACATGGCCAGCCGATTTCGGCTCGCCTCCGGCGCCACCGGGCAGCGCACCGCTCGCAGCATCAACCGCCACCGTGTTGGCACCGGTGCCCGCCTCGGCAGCCTGGGCCGACTTGCCGGCCGCACGCTTGCGGCTGATCTTGGGCGCTTTATCGCCCTTGCCCTTCAGTAGATGCGCGTGTCTCTGGACCTCCTCGAGCGCCTTCTTGGCGGCGGCCTGCTCGGCGGCGCGTCGGCTTGGGCCCGAACCGAATACCTTGATTTCGAGCTTTGGCACCAGGCACTCTACCTCGAATTGCTGATTGTGCGCCGCACCATGCGTGGCGATCACCGTATATTGAGGCAAGGCGATCTTGTGTCCCTGCAGGTATTCCTGCAGCAGCGTCTTGGCATCCTTGCCCAGCGTTTGCGGGTCGACATGTTCCAGTATCGGCGTATACAGCCGTTTGATGACGGCGAAGGCCGCATCGAACCCGCCGTCTAGAAAGATCGCGCCGAGAATGGCCTCCAGCGTGTCGGCCAGGATGGACGGGCGGCGAAAGCCGCCGCTTTTGAGCTCGCCCTCGCCCAGGCGCAGAAAGTCGCTGATACCAAGGGTCTGGGCAATCTCATACAGGGATTGCTGCTTGACCAGATTGGCCCGGACGCGGGACAAATCTCCCTCGTCGAGCTTGGCGTAGCGCTGGAAAAGCACAGTAGCCACAGTGCAATTCAGGACCGAATCCCCGAGAAATTCGAGCCGCTCGTTGTTGGCGGCGCTATGGCTGCGGTGTGTCAGCGCTCGACACAACAATTCCGCATCGTGAAAACGATACTGGAGGCGATCTTCCAGCTGATTGAGAGATACAGGCATGGCGGAAGTATAGCGCGGCCGCCCCAGGCCAGCGCGAGTATTTGCTCAGACGGCCAAGGGCCGATTTGGCGGAAAAACAACCGTGGCGGCCGCAATTCCGCCACGTCCATCAACGCCAGGCGATTCGTCGAATCGTTAGTGAATCATGCCGATCCGCTTGAGATCGCTGAAATTCATCCAAATGAAGAAGGCCTTACCGATAATGTTCTTGTCCGGCACGAAGCCCCAATAGCGGCTGTCTGCGCTGTCGTCGCGGTTGTCGCCCATCATGAAGTAATGGCCGGGCGGCACTTTGCAAACAACACCTTCGCTGTTGTAGGTGCAGTTGCTGCGGTACGGGAAGTCGCTGGCGCCCAGGATGAACGGCGGCACATTCGGGTCGTTGAGAATGCGATGGGTCACGCTGCCGATCGTCTCGTTGTACTGCTTGAAGTACGCGATGCGTTCCTGGTCGAAATAATCGGGCAACTGCGTCATCGGCAGCGGCTTGCCGTTGATGGTCAGGCGCTTGTTTTCGTACGCGACGATATCGCCCGGCACCCCGATGACGCGCTTGATGTAATCCATCGATTCATCTTTCGGATAGCGGAACACCATGACGTCGCCCCGCTGCGGCTCGCCAATGCTGATGATCTTTTTGTTGAGCAGCGGCAGACGAATGCCGTAGTCGAATTTGTTGACCAGAATGAAATCGCCGATGTGCAGTGTCGGGATCATCGAGCCGGAGGGAATCTTGAACGGCTCGACCACGAACGATCGCACCAGGAACACCGCCAATATCACCGGAAAGAAACTGGCCGAGTACTCCAGCCACCAGGGCTGACGCAACTTGTCGTCGCGCAGCTTGGCTCGCGCGCTGGCCACGCCGTCGGCGTTGGCTGCCGTTCCTATGGCCAATTGCTGCTCATCGAACGCGGCAACCGCAGCTTCGGCTGCACGTCGGCGGCCAGGTTGAAAGATGAGTTTGTCGGCGATCCAGGCAAGGCCAGTAACAATAACCAGAACAAAAAGAATCAAGGCGAAATTCATGGGTTATCCCGAGGTTTATTTGTCTTCGACTTGCAAGATGGCCAGGAAAGCCTCTTGAGGAATTTCCACGCTACCCACCTGTTTCATGCGCTTCTTGCCAGCCTTTTGCTTTTCGAGCAGCTTCTTCTTGCGGGTAATGTCGCCACCGTAACACTTTGCCAGCACGTTTTTGCGTAACGCCTTGATGTTCTCGCGCGCGATGATATGCGCGCCGATGGCGGCCTGAATAGCCACGTCGTACATCTGGCGGGGAATGATTTCGCGCATTTTCGCGGCGACTTCGCGGCCACGGTGCTGACTGGCCGAGCGGTGCACGATGATCGACAACGCATCGACTTTCTCCCCGTTGATCAGCATGTCGACCTTGACGACGTCCGCGGCTCGGTACTCCTTGAATTCGTAATCCATCGAGGCATAGCCTCGCGACACCGATTTCAGGCGATCGAAGAAATCCAGCACGATTTCGGCCATCGGGATTTCGTAGGTCAACTGAACCTGCCGACCGTGGTACGACATGTTGATCTGCACACCGCGCTTTTGCGTGCACAGCGTGATCACAGACCCAACGTACTCCTGCGGCATATAGAGATTGACCGTGACGATCGGTTCCCGGATTTCCTCGATTTTTGACGGATCGGGCATCTTCGACGGATTCTCGACGATGGTCAGCGTGCCATCGTTTTGCTGAACTTCGTACACGACCGTCGGCGCGGTCGTGATCAGGTCCATGTCGAATTCGCGCTCGAGCCGCTCCTGCACGATCTCCATGTGCAGGAGCCCCAGGAAGCCGCAGCGGAAACCGAAACCAAGCGCCTGCGATACTTCGGGCTCGTACTGCAGCGACGCGTCGTTCAACTTGAGTTTCTCGAGCGACTCGCGCAGCGCATCATATTGATTGGCTTCGACCGGGTAAAGACCGGCGAAGACCTGCGGCTTGACTTCCTTGAAGCCAGGCAGCGGCGCGGCCGCGGGCTTGAGCGCGTGCGTGACGGTGTCGCCCACCTTGGCGGCCTTGAGCTCCTTGATGCCGGCAATGATGAAGCCGACCTGACCTGCCGAGAGCTGCTCGCGCGATTGCGACTTGGGCGTGAATACACCGACCTGCTCGACCAGATAGCTCGCGCCGCTGGCCATCATCTGAATCTTTTCCTTTGGCTTGAGCACACCGTTGACGATGCGCACCAGCATGACGACGCCAACGTAGTTGTCGAACCAGGAATCGATGATCAATGCCTGCAGGCGCTCGGCGGGGTCTCCCTCGGGCGGCGGCACCTTGGCAATCAGCGACTCGAGCACGTCCTCCACACCCAGGCCGGTCTTGGCGCTGCATCGCACGGCGTCCATCGCGTCGATGCCGATCACGTCCTCGATCTCCTGGATGGCATTGTCGGGGTCCGCCGACGGCAAATCAATTTTGTTCAGGACCGGTACGACCTCGACGCCCAGCTCGATGGCCGTGTAGCAATTGGCGACTGTCTGCGCCTCCACGCCCTGGCTGGCGTCGACGACCAGCAACGCACCTTCGCAAGCCGAGAGCGAACGGCTGACTTCATACGAAAAGTCGACGTGCCCCGGAGTGTCGATGAGATTGAGGTTGTAGAGTTCGCCGTTCCGGGCTCGATAGCTCAGCGCGGCGGTCTGCGCCTTGATGGTGATGCCTCGCTCCCGCTCGAGGTCCATCGAATCGAGGACCTGGGATTCCATTTCACGATCGGACAGACCGCCGCACAGTTGGATGATGCGATCCGCCAGGGTCGATTTGCCGTGGTCGATGTGCGCGATGATGGAAAAATTGCGAATGTGGTCCATGCGATACAGGAAAGAGGAGCGGGATCTGCCAATCCAAAGCGGCAAGAGGCCCTGGCTATCGGCAAACGTCGTATTTTAGCTGAAACCGCTTGCGCCCAACGCCGGTCGGGGCGATTTAAGTCTCGGGGGGAATTCCTGAGGCGGCAGCCAGCGCGGTGCGCACTCGCGGCTCGTCCAGATGATAGTGGCACAACTCGACGTCACCCATCATGAGTACCGGCACCCACTCGCCGAACCGGCTTTCAAGCTCGGGCGCGCTATCGACATCGACCAGAGTGACCTGGAAATCAAATACTTGCCGCAAAGGCTGCAGGGCATGCAGCATGTTCTCGCACAAATGGCACCACGACCGGCCATACAACGTCAGCGCAATGGGGCGGCCGGTCGAGGTCATTGAATAATATCTATTTCTTCGCAGCGCTCGGCCGCAACGGAATGAATTGCGTCGCATCGCCGCGGCGTACGAGCACGGCAACGAGCTTCTTGCTGTCCAATCCCTGCACCAAAGCCGCAAATTGCTTGGCACTGACAATATCGGTGTCGCCGACACGCAAAATGATGTCACCCTGCTGAATGCCGGCACCGGCAGCCGGCCCGGCGGCCAGTTCGACCATCACGCCGTTCTTGACCTTGAGATCCTTGCGCTGGGCATCGGTCAGGTCGGAAACAACCAGGCCCAGTTTGTTCGGAGCGGCTTGGTCCGGGGGTGCCGCGCGGTTGTCGGTCTTGGTGGTTTTGTCCGGGGCCATTTCGGCGACGACGACGTGGAGTTCGCGTATCGCTCCCTTGCGCCATACCGAGAGCGTGGCCTTTGTGCCGGGTTTGGTCTCACCCACCAGGCGCGGCAAATCCGTCGCATGATCGACGGGTTGTCCGTTGAATTTGAGAATGATGTCACCGCCCAGCAAGCCGGCCTTGTCCGCGGGGCCGCCAGGCTCAACGGTACGCACCAATGCTCCCTGCGGCTTGGGTAAGCCCAGCGATTCGGCGACGTCCTGGGTCACCTCGCTGATGGCCACACCGATGCGACCTCTGATGACTCGCCCGGTTTTCTTCAGTTGATCGGCAACCCGCATGACCTCGTCGATCGGGATGGCGAACGAAATCCCCATGAAACCACCCGTCTGGCTATAAATCATCGAATTGATACCGATGACTTCGCCCCGCATATTCAGCAGCGGGCCGCCCGAGTTGCCGGGATTGACCGCGACGTCGGTCTGGATGAACGGCAGATAATCACCCGTATCGCGCCCCTTGGCGCTCACGATGCCCGCGGTCACCGTATTATCGAGACCGAACGGCGAACCGATGGCGACGACCCATTCGCCGACCTTGAGCTTGTTCGAATCGCCCAGTGCGACGACTGGTAGATTGGCCGCATTGATTTTCACCAGCGCAACGTCAGTCCGTTTATCGAGGCCAATCAGGCGCGCCTTGAATTCCCGCTTGTCGGTCAATGTGACATAAATGCTATCGGCGCCATCGACCACGTGAGCGTTGGTCATGATGTAACCGTCCGGCGTGATGATGAACCCCGATCCCACGCCGCTGTTTTGCTCTTCGTCCTGAGGCGCAGGTTGTTTGTTATTGGGCGTTTTGCCGCTACGCGGCCCTTGCGGCAACGGGATGCCGAAGAAACGCCGGAACAGCTCCGCCATAGCGTCGTCGTTCATGCCCGGAATACTGCCGCGCTGTATGCGCACTTTTTCCGTCGTTCGGATATTGACGACCGCGGGTCCGACTTTAGCCACCAACTGCGTGAAGTCGGGCAACGACGACAATCGTTGCGCTCCAGCCGGCGCGCAAGCGGCCGCAGGCGCCGAGGCCGCGGACGAAGCGGCGATAGCGGACGAGGCCGCCGCGGTGGGAGCGGAGGACGAAGCGGCCGACGACAAAGTCGCGACGGCGAGCAGAACGCTCCCTAGCACATAAAGCGGGAATCTTTTCATAAACATCAAGTACCGGAATATAAAGGGACGATCTTTATTTGACGGGTTTATATTCTATGCTAGCGGCAAACCGCTGCAAGGTGGCCTGAGGAACTTCCCCTAGGAGCGTCAGCCAGAAATTATCATACTTTTTGATCAGAATATTGGTGGCACCAGTACTACCGTGCCCTTCCTTGCGCTCCCTCGTCGCCGGCTCGATGAAGACCGACAGGCCCGACATGCCGTCGGAGTAGACCGCCTGCAATACCTCGATCGGCCCACTACCCGGATTGGTATTCATGATTCTTCGCACTTCCCGGATCTCTTTGAATCCAGGCACATTGGCGTTGATCGACCACCCAGTGTCGGCAAGATGGACGGTTTGGATGTGCGGCTTGACGATTCGCCAGCCACGGACATCCTGGATTTCGGCCATGATCCGACTTTTTTGGCTGGGCACACCGATACTCACCTGGGAAAAGGAAGCCTGCTCCAGCACGCGCCCCTTCGCGTCGACCGTCTGAGCACGCAGCAGCAGCCCGGAGCGCTCATCCGCCCAGAGCCGATAGCCGAATCGGTATGCATCCTTGGGGACGAGATCGATCACAACGCAATTGAATCCCGCAACCCGCTCAGGCGCCAGAAGCTTAGGTTCGTAGAAATTCAGAACGTCGTGCTCGCCGGCGGCGAGCAAGGCAGGGAATGAGTCCTTATTTTCCCGTTTCTCAATAAAGATGATCTTGTGCTCGGGGATGAAGCTATAGACGTCTTCATCGTGCCGCAGAATCTTGCGCGGTTGCCCGTCCAGCGTTTCGAGTTGCTCATATTCGTGCCCATGGTCAGCAAAATGGCTGATCCGCGACGAGCGGATGAAACTGCCTCGCTGATACACGAATGTGCCGACGTAATTCTGAGTTTGTGCGGCCCGGTGGATTTTGGTCAGCCATGCGTTGACTTCGCGGCGCGCAATCAACGGGTCCGTGCTCGATGGTGTGACCGGAGTACTGGCCCAGGTTCGAGCCTGGGAAAACATCACCAGAAGAAAGAAGCCGACGAAAAAGCGCCCCAGGGCGGCGCGCGAGGAACACTCAGTATTCAAGTACCGCATTTATTGGTCCGCTTGGGCCGAAGCTCGAACATAAGGCGACACCCCCTGTCCGACTAAATATGGCGCATATTGCTGATGCGCAGCGAGATATTGATCCAGTCGGGCATCGCGAACGACGATGAGGTCGCTGGCTTTTTCGTTTGCCGCGGATCCGCCCGCCGAGACTTGCCGCATCGGGGAGGAGGTCGGCGCCGAATTCTGCGCAACCGTGATACCTGCGCCAACGCCGTTCGCTGGCGCCTGAATACGAGGAATAATTACCCAGCTCAGCATCGCCACGGCCGCCATGGCTGCGGCGGTCGGCAGTACCCGACGCACTCGCAAAAAGCCGTTGTGGCGTGCGGCGCCCCCGTCTGCATGAAGGGCCGCCGGCGCCAACAAGTGCGGTTCGGATGCCAATCGCGCAGAGAAATTCGCGAGAAAAGCCGATTCCGAGTGAGTTTCAACCAATTCGTCGGAGCGTAGCGCATCCCCAATCAAGTGGTACGCCGACCAGACTTGCCGCTCGGACTCGGCTCCAAGACTGTTTAGCCACAACGCCTCGGACGCATCGAATTCGCTGTCGATCAACACCGAAATCTGCTCGGCCGACAGCCCCCGCTGCGTTTTTACCGTAGCTGATTCCATGATATCCCCCAACAAAAGCTTACGATCGCACGCGCCATTACCAGCGCTTGCCATCTGGTGTATCCAGCAACGGCTTGAGCCGGCTGGCGATTGCCTCGCGTGCCCTGAAAATTCTTGACCGGACCGTCCCGATCGGGCACCCCATTGCTTCCGCTATTTCCTCGTAACTCAGACCCTCGATCTCACGAAGGGTAATCGCAGTTCGCAACTCATTGGGCAAGGCTTCCATCGCCGAATTCACCGTTTGGGCAATCTGCTTGCTGATCAACATGGATTCCGGCGTATTGATATCCCTTAGTTGTTCGGCCTCTGCAAAAGTTTCAGCCTCTTCCGCGTCTGCCTCGGTAGACGTCGGGGCACGCCGGCCCTGGGTCGCCAAATGATTTTTGGCTGTGTTGATCGCGATCCGATACAACCAGGTATAAAAGGCCGAATCGCCGCGAAATTGAGGCAGCGCCCTGTATGCCTTGATAAACGCTTCCTGCGCGACGTCCTCGACCTCGGCAGAGTCCCGCACGAGGCGGGACACAAGCCGGATGATCTTGCGGTGATATTTAACGACCAGCAGCTCAAAAGCGCTTTTGTCGCCTTTTTGCACGCGCTCCACAAGGGCTTGGTCGATATCTCTTTCACTCACCTGGAATCCGTCGTTCTTAAATCCATTTGATCTACTTAGGTCGTGGATCGCCCTGAGTTCGGGCGTCGGAAAACGCCTCCGCGCGTCGCTGGGCATGACGTGCGGCCAACACCCTCAGGGCGCGATGCCGATCGCTCGATAACGCGTCGGCCACCACCGGTAAAATTTCTGTGCGACCATTTCGATGCCGCAGCGTCAGCATGACAAGCCAGCGTCCGATACAGCGACTGCCGACCAAAGAGGCGGGCACCAAAGTCTGGCCGATGCTGCCCAGAAGCACCGCTCCTTCAGGCGTGAACCTCATCATCCGAACAGTCCTGCGCGCGGCCCACCTACACGCCGCGGCAAGTACCAGCACCCCCCAAGCGACACTGGTCAGCTTCACGCTCACGCCGCCGTGCGAAGACAACATCAACCCAACGGCGCCCAGATTGCCCAGCACCATCAGGAACATCAGCTGCAGCAATCTACGCGAGGGCCGAAGCAGGAAGGACATCGCTCTCGGGAGACGTCCGCATCAAACCGCCATCACGACGCAGACGTGACTAGACATGCTGGAACACCAGCGTGCCGTTAGTGCCACCGAATCCGAAAGAGTTCTTCATCGCGACATCAATTTTCATGTCCCGCGCCTGATTTGCGCAGTAATCCAGATCGCACTCCGGATCTTGGTTGAAGATATTGATAGTCGGCGGCGATATTTGATGATGCAATGCCAGGACGGCAAACACCGACTCCAGACCGCCCGCACCGCCCAGCAAATGACCGGTCATCGACTTGGTCGAGTTGATGACCATCTTATAGGCGTGCTCACCGAAAGCCGCCTTGATTGCGTCAGTTTCATTCTTGTCGCCCAGCGGGGTCGACGTACCGTGCGCATTGAGGTAATTCACTGCGTCGGCATTGAGCCTGGCATCGCGCAGCGCATTGAGCATGCAGCGCCGGGGGCCGTCGATATTGGGCGCGGTGATGTGATAGGCGTCGCCGCTCATACCGAATCCGGTAATTTCGGCGTAAATTTTGGCGCCACGTGCCTTCGCACGCTCATATTCCTCAACCACCATCACGCCGGCCCCTTCGCCGAGCACAAAGCCATCGCGATCCTTGTCCCACGGGCGACTGGCTGTCGCCGGATCGTCATTGCGGGTCGACAAGGCCCGAGCCGCGGCGAAGCCGCCGACACCCAGCGGCGACACGGTCGACTCGGCACCGCCGGCGACCATCACATCGGCGTCACCATACTGAATCATGCGCGTCGCCTGGCCGATACAATGAAGCCCGGTCGTGCAGGCAGTGACGATGGCCAGATTCGGGCCCTTGAAACCGTATTTGATGGAAAGGTGCCCGGAGATCATGTTGATGATCGATGCAGGCACGAAAAACGGGGAGATACGGCGCGGTCCGCGGTTAAGCAGTTCGATTTGTGTTTCTTCGATAAGTGGCAAACCGCCGATACCCGCACCGACCAGCACGCCAACGCGGTCCGCGGTCTCCTCGGTGACGCTCAGACCGCTGTCCTGAACCGCCTGCATGCCAGCCGCGACGCCATAATGGATAAACGTATCCATATGGCGCGCTTCCTTCTCGGGTAAATAGGCGGTGACGTCAAAACCCTTGACCTCGCCAGCAAAACGCGCCGTCATGGCGGATGCGTCGAACTTGGTGATATTGGCGATGCCCGACTTTCCGGCCACCAAGTTGGCCCACCCTTCGGCGACGTTATTGCCGACGGGTGAAATCAACCCCAGGCCAGTAACAACTACTCGGCGACGGCTCACGATACTCCCCTTCTTTTGCTGCGGTATATAAAACAACAGCCACAGAGGGCACAGAGGTTATCGCTCCGTGTGCTCTGCGGCTGACAGGAATCCCTGGTTTCCGGGAACCCGGTCAGGCCGCCCGGACAGGACTGTTTATGCTTTGACGTGCTTGGTGGCGTAATCGATCGCCTGTTGCACCGTGGTGATCTTCTCGGCTTCCTCGTCAGGAATTTCCATGCCGAACTCGTCTTCGAGGGCCATCACCAACTCAACGGTATCGAGCGAGTCTGCGCCGAGATCGTTGACGAACGAGGATTCGTTCTTGATTTCTGCTTCGGCAACGCCAAGTTGCTCCGCCACGATCTTTTTGACGCGTTGCTCAATGTTATCCATTCAACCCTCCAGGGAAATTAGTCCATACAAGTGCGCGCATTTTAACAGGTTTGCTCGGTAAAATTCAGTTCCGAAAAACGTTTGTTAAATATGCGAAAAATCGCACGATTTTACCGCAACTTGCTCAATTCATAAACATACCGCCGTTCACATGCAGCGTGACGCCGGTAATGTAAGCCGCCTGCGGCGACGCCAAAAACGCGACCGCATAGGCAATCTCTTCGGGCCGCCCCAACCGCCCCAAGGGAATCTGGCTTTTCAGCGCGGCGTGCTGCTCCTCGCCAAGCGCCTTGGTCATGTCGGTGTCGATGAAACCTGGGGCCACGCAATTGACCGTAATATTGCGGCTGCCAATTTCCCGCGCCAGCGCGCGCGCCATGCCGGCAACGCCGGCCTTCGCGGCGGCATAATTCACTTGCCCCGGATTGCCCGCCGCGCCAACCACCGATGTCACATTGATGATACGACCCTGGCGAGCCTTCATCATCGGCTTGAGTACCAGACGCGAGAGGCGGAAGACCGCCTTCAGATTGGTATCGAGCACGTCGTCCCACTCGTCGTCCTTCATGCGCATCGTCAATTGATCGCGCGTGATGCCGGCATTATTGACGAGGATATCGATTTTGCCGAACTGCTCGAGAATATCGCCCAGCACCGCATCGCACTGAGCCGGGTCGGTCACGTTCAGCACGACGCCTTTGCCGGACAGGCTCTCGGTCGCCAAATATTCATCGATACCGGCCGCGCCAGCGGCGCTGGTGGCCGTTCCGACCACGGTTGCGCCACGCCGGGCGAGTTCCTGCGCAATGGCCCGCCCGATGCCGCGCGACGCTCCAGTGACCAATGCCACGTGATTTGCCAGATTTTTATCCATAACGCTCGTCTGCTCCGTTATTTCAGAAGGGTCAGCGCATCAGCCAAGGAAGCCGCATCCGTGATGGCGATACCGGCGAGTTCGCCGTCGATGCGCTTGGTCAAGCCCGTCAGCACCTTGCCCGGCCCGCACTCGACCACATGCGTGACACCAGCATCCGCCATCTTGCGCACGGTCTCGACCCACCGCACCGGCGAAGCGGCCTGTCGCACCAAAGCATCCTTGATTTGTGCGGGATCGTTGAGGATCGCCACGTCGACGTTATTGATCAGCGGGATGCTCGGTGCGACAAACGTGACGTCGGTCAGATATTCGCGCAAACGATCGGACGCCGGCTTGAGCAGCGACGAGTGAAACGGCGCGGACACGGGCAACGGCAGCGCGCGCTTGGCGCCTCGGGCTTTGGCGATTTCACAGGCCTTTTCCACGGCGGCCTTGTCGCCAGCGATGACGACCTGGGCCGGCGCATTGAAATTGACCGCTTCGACAACACCGGCGGCCGATGATTCGGCGCAGACCGCCCGTACAGTGTCGTCGTCGAGTCCGAGAATTGCGGCCATGCCGCCCTGCCCGACCGGCACGGCCTCCTGCATTGCCTGCGCGCGAAAGCGCACCAATGGAACCGCGTCCCGGAACGCAATGACGCCGGCAGCAACGAGTGCGGTGTATTCGCCCAAGCTATGCCCCGCCACGAGCGCCGGTGCTGCGCCGCCTTCGGCGAGCCAGGCGCGATATACCGCGTAGGCCGCAGCCAGCATCACCGGCTGGGTGTTGGTCGTCAGATTCAAAGCCTCGGCAGGCCCCGATGAGATGAGCTCGGCGACATCCTGCCCCAGCGCGTCGGACGCTTCCTGCAGCGTTTCCCGCACCACGGCATGTCCGTCGAACCCGGCCAGCATGCCGACCGATTGCGAACCTTGTCCAGGAAATACAAATGCAAATTTCATTTTTGATTCACCGCTCACTGAAATACATTGAGAAGTATGCATATGACATGCACGGCGCGCGCCGAATCGGACGACTGAGCCGATCAGCGCGCCGCCCCTGCATTACATGCGTAGCAGCGCAGCGCCCCAGGTGAATCCACCGCCGACGCCCTCGAGCATCACCCGGTGACCGCGCTGGATACGGCCGTCGCGCACGGCGACGTCCAATGCCAGGGGGATCGACGCCGCCGAGGTATTGCCGTGCTCGTCGACCGTTACGATCATCTTTTCGGTCGGCAGATGCAGCTTGCGGGCAGTGCTGAGCATGATTCGAATATTGGCCTGGTGGGGAATCAGCCAGTCGATCTGCGACGCTTCCAGTCCCGCCTTATCCAAGGCCTCCAATGCCACTTTCTCGAGGACCCCGACGGCCAGCTTGAAAACGGCCTGGCCGTCCATGTAGAGAAAGGCATTGCCCTGAATGGCACCGCCGTGCACATTGCCCGGCACGCACAGGATATCCGCGTAACGGCCATCTGCGTGCAAAGCCGTCGAGAGCACACCAGGCTCGCTGGAGGCGGACAACAGCACCGCACCTGCGCCATCGCCGAAAAGGACACAGGTGGTGCGGTCGTTGAAATCGAGAATGCGCGAGAAGGTTTCTGCGCCGATCACCAACACGTTCCGGTATGCACCACTGCGGATAAAGTTGTCAGCCGTGGCCAGCGCATACACGAAACCGGAACACACCGCCTGCACATCAAATGCCGCGCAGCCGTTTGTGATACCAAGTTTGCTTTGCACCAGGCACGCCGTGCTCGGAAACACGAAGTCGGGCGTCGAAGTCGCGAGAATGATCAAGTCGACGGCCTGAGCGTCGACGCCAGCCATCTCCAGCGCCCGGCGCGCGGCCTCGACGGCAAGGTCACTGGTCGTCATGCCAGGCGGCGCGAAATATCGGGCCTTGATACCCGTGCGCGCCACAATCCATTCGTCGCTCGTCTCGACCTGGCGCGCGGCCAACTCTTCAGCCAGCTGCTGGTTGCTGACGCGGCGCGGCGGAAGATAGCTGCCGGTGCCGATAACACGAGAATGGATCGCGGGTTGGGTCATGTCACACAACATTCAGTATGCCGGGGCAATCGGGGCGGCCTGCGCGGCACCCGTCTCCTCGAGCTGGGTTTTATTGTCTTCCATGGCGCGCTCCAGGCGCGCCTGAACACCATTGCGCACGGCATCGTAGCCGCGCTTGATCGCCCACTCGAACGCGTAGACGTCTGCTGAGCCGTGGCTCTTGATGACCAAACCACGCAAGCCGAGCAAAGCCGCACCATTGTAGCGACGGTGGTCGACGCGGTGCTTGAAGCGTCGCAGCACCGGCAGCGCCACCAGCGCGGCCAGCTTGCTCAGCCAGGAGCGCTCGAATTCTTCCTTGATCATGTTGCCCAGCATCTGTGCCAGGCCCTCGGACGTCTTCAACACCGCATTGCCGACAAAACCGTCGCACACCACGATGTCGGTCGTGCCCTTGTAGATGTCGTTACCTTCGACGTTGCCGTAGAAATTGAGTGTGCTGGCGCGCAACAGCTCGCCGGCTTGCTTGATGACGTCGTTGCCCTTGATGATCTCTTCGCCGATATTGAGCAACCCGATGCTGGGCCGCTCCTTGCCGCCGACGGCCGACACCAGCGCATATCCCATTTCGGCGAATTGCAGCAAATGCGTCGGTTCGCAATCGACGTTGGCCCCCAGGTCGAGCACGGTGGTGTAACCGCCGGTTTCGTTAGGTAGCTGCGTGGCAATCGCGGGCCGCTCGATGCCGACCAGCGTCTTGAGGACATAGCGAGACACAGCCATCAGCGCGCCGGTATTGCCGGCCGATATGCACGCCTGGGCCTGCCCATCCTTCACCAGGTTCAGCGCGACCCGCATCGACGAATCTTTCTTTTTGCGCAGCGCGACTTCGACCGAGTCGTCCATCGATACCACTTCGGACGCCTGCACGACCGACAGGCGGGGGTGAGCCTGGGCTCTCAGTTTGGCCAGTTGCGCCTGAATCGGCTGCTCCAGCCCGACCAATACGAGTTCGACATCGTCGGTGTGCTGCACGAATTTGACTGCTGCGGGCACCGTAACCGCTGGGCCGTGGTCCCCGCCCATACAGTCGATCGTCATTCTGACTGTCATGCGTGTCGACGTAGTTGGCTTGTAGAGTTTGATTCACTAATAAAAAAGCGGCATGTCACCGCCGCTTTTTTATCACTTCAAACGATTCGAAGATGCCGGCAAAGCGAAGCATGCAGCGAATCGCTTGCGTGCAGCAATCAGTCGTTTTTGGTCTTGACCACTTTGCGACCGCGGTAGAAACCGTTCGGCGTGATGTGGTGACGCAGGTGCGCCTCACCCGAAGTCGGCTCGACGGCCAGGGGCAATTGACCCAGAAAATCGTGCGAGCGGTGCATGCCGCGCTTCGACGGCGATTTTTTGTTCTGTTGAACAGCCATGATAACTCCTCAGAATTTTGCGAATTTTAACACAGTTCAGGCGCCCGCCGTTGACCAGATCCGGTCAAGGCGCGATGACGCGTGAGTTCCTTACTTGCCGCCACT
This sequence comes from Pandoraea sp., assembly GCF_004297875.1. Lineage (GTDB taxonomy): Bacteria > Pseudomonadota > Gammaproteobacteria > Burkholderiales > Burkholderiaceae > Pandoraea. Next base: position 19,445 of record NZ_SCSK01000044.1, read on the forward strand.
GCCTGACGTGCGCTTTAGCGCGGCCAGCGCGGCGAACGGCGACGGCTTGTCATGCTCCTCCTCCGGCACCTGCTCGGCCTGTCCGTCAGCGCCGGTGACCAGACTGGCATGGACTTCCGGGCAAACCTCGTGTTTCGGCACCAGCGGGAGCGCCAACAGCAATTCTTCTTCCACCAACTCGACCAGGTCGAAATTTACCGAGCCGACGATCGCCTCGGGCAGCGTATCGTCCGCCAGGCAGGCATCGGCCTGTGCCTCGTCGCGCACGACTTCGAACACCGTCTCGGTCGCCATCGGGTGCCGATAAGGCGTCATGCAGCGCTGGCATTCCAGCCACATGTCGCCCGCAACCGCCAGACGAAGGTATTGCCGCATCGCCACACCACCATCGGCGCGATGCTCGCTGTGTTCAAAGCCCTGTGCGCGCCAGTGGAATACCACGGCCAAACGCTCGGTTACTGGCACAGCCGCCGGAACTTCGGTTAACATGCGCGGCAACTCCTGCACGGGCAAATCGCCTTCGGCGATCATCCCGGTACGGGCGAATTCGAAAAGATTAACCACGTATTCGCGCATACATCCGCCGCCTTGCAGAGCCTTCGGCACAGCAAAGCCGCACCGAACCGGAAAAACGGTGGATTCTAATTAAATTTTCTTTTTTCGTCAAACACTTAAAGCCCCATGCCGCTACACAGCAATCCGCCACTGATCCTTGCCTCGGGCTCCCGCTACCGACGCGAGTTGCTCGAGCGGCTGCGCGTTTCGTTCACGGTCCAGGCGCCGCATGTCGACGAAACGCCCCTGACCGGCGAAAGCCCGCACGAGACGGCACTGCGGCTGGCACGGGAAAAAGCGCATGCGGTCGCCGCGGCACACCCGAATGCCGTCGTCATCGGCTCCGACCAGGTCGCGATGCTCGACGGGCGGCAGATCGGCAAACCCGGCGATCACCCGACCGCCATGGCCCAGTTGCGCATGATGCGCGGCAAGGTTGTCGAATTCCACACGGCGCTTTGCGTGCACGACGCGCGCTCGGGCCTGTCGCAGAGCGACGACGTGATGACTTTCGTGACGGTTCGCGACCTGCCGGACGAGACGCTTGACGCCTATTTGCGTGCCGAGGAGCCTTACGACTGTGCCGGTAGCGCCAAATCCGAGGGGCTCGGGATCATGCTGCTCGAGAAAGTGGAGTCCACCGATCCCACCGCGCTGATCGGCCTGCCATTGATCGCGCTGACGACCATGCTGATGCGCGCCGGCTTCACTCTGCCCGCCTCGCAAGCCCAATGACCGGCGCAATTTACCTGATTCCCAATACACTGGGCCCCGCCACCGCCGGCGGCCTTGCTGCCGTCTTGCCGGACGAGGTCAGGCACTGCGCCGCGCGGCTCGAATATTTCATCGGAGAACAGGCCAAGAGCACTCGGGCTTTCCTGAAATTGGCGGGCTGTTCCAAGCCTCTTCAGGAAATTACGATCCGAGAGCTGAATGTCAACACACCGCCAGCGGCCATCGACGCGTTGTTGGCACCGATCATGGCGGGCGCGGACGGCGGCCTCATTTCCGAAGCCGGCTGCCCGGCGGTCGCGGACCCAGGTGCCCTGCTGGTGCGCCGCGCTCATGAATTGGGCATCCGAGTCATCCCGCTGGTGGGTCCCAGCTCGATATTACTGGCTCTGATGGCATCCGGCCTGAACGGCCAAAGTTTCGCTTTCGCCGGCTATCTGCCGGTGGATCCCGCGGAGCGCATCAAACGCATCCGCGAGCTCGAACTGCGCTCGCGACGCGAGAAGCAGACTCAAATTTTCATCGAGACGCCATATCGCAATCAGGCCATGCTCGATGCGTTGCTCGGCACCTGCGCGGGCACCACGCTATTGTGCGTTGCGGTCGACCTGACCCAGACCGGAGAATCCGTCGTCAGTCACCGGGTTCAGGATTGGCCACGCAAGCGGCTGGACCTGCACAAGCGGCCCGCCATCTTTTTGCTGCTGGCTCAATAAAAACCCCCGCGGCAAATGCGGGGATCGTCTAAGTGCGCGGGCACGCTCAGCGCATGGCCATGCGCCCGCTCATCACCAGCGTCTCGATGGCAGCGTTGCCCACCGCTGCCCCAAACCGCCTCGCCACCCGGTCGGGAAAGCTCTCCTTCACGGTGTAATCGACGATATCGCTGGCCTTGATGACATCGCGCGCCACGGAATCGACCGTGCCGTAGCCGTCGGCCAGCCCGAGCTGAATGCTTTTCTCGCCCGTCCAGAACAGGCCGGAAAACAGTTGCGGATCATCCTTTAGCCGTGCGCCCCGCCCCTTTTTCACCGCGTCGATGAACTGGCGGTGCACCTCGGACAGCATCTGCAATGCATACGCCTTCTGCGTATCCGTCTCGGGAGAAAACGGGTCGAGGAACCCCTTGTTCTTGCCAGCCGTCAGCAAGCGGCGCTCGATGCCCAACTTGTCCATCAGGCCGGTGAAGCCGAACCCGTCCATCAATACGCCGATCGAACCAACGATGCTGGCCTGATTGACGAAAATCTTGTCGGCCGCAGCCGCTACGTAATAACCGCCCGACGCGCACATCTCGTCGACCACCACATAGATCGGCTTGGCGGGATACTTGGCGCGCAGCCGCATGATCTCATCGTAAATGCGACCGGCCTGCACCGGACTGCCGCCTGGGCTGTTGATGCGCAGAATCACGCCCGCCGTCCCGCTATCGGCAAACGCCGAATCCAACGCCCTGTTGATCGAGTCGGCACTGGCTTGCCCGCTCGCGGAAATTTCGCCGGTCAATTTGACCAGCGCCGTGTGGCGGCCGGCGGTCGTCACCGGCGTCGCACCCGTGTCCATCAACGCCCAAGCAATCAGGCCGAACAGCGCGAGCGCCATCAATCGAAAAAATATCTTCCAACGACGCGCCGCCCGCTGCTCCTTGATCGTCGCGAGCAGCACCCTCTCGAGCAGGACCCGCTCCCACTTTTCATCGGGGCCGGCTCGGCCGGCGGTATGGCGAGCCTCCGGCAGGCGCGGCTCGTCTCGGGAAGGGTTGTCGGGCGGGAAAGGTTCGGACATGGCCAATCAGGAACAAAGCATTGAAAAAATGGCCGCTCAGGCCGGCGCCAGCGGTCGAATATCCCGCTCAGGCAACCAAACCACAATGGCCCCGCCATCGCTGTCACGCTCTTCGACGCGCAGCTTATGCAGCGCGCCGCCGCGGCACGGACCGCCAACGCAGCGGCCCGAGTCGGGCTCGTAAGTCGCACCGTGGGTCGAGCACATCAAGTATAAGCCGGAGCTCTCGAAAAACTGCCCTTCGGCCCAGTCCAGCTCCATCGGTACATGCGCGCACTGATTGAGGTAGCCATGCACCTGTCCTTCGAAGCGAATCACGAAGGCGGGGGTGGCGCGACCGCCGACGCTCACCTGAAAGCGCACTCCCTGGCCACCATCGGTCAACGCCGAGCCGGCGCAAATCGGAATTGCCTCTTCGTCCGCCATCAGACTCGCTCCAGCAGCCAAGCCCTCAGCTCATCGACGCTCTGGGCACAATAGCTCGGCCCCAGCGCGCGCAGGGCCTCGAGCGAATGAGCGCCGCCATAGGCTACGGCGACCCCGGCCGCGCCGGCATTGGCAGCCATCTGAAGATCGTGGGTCGTGTCGCCGATCATGACTGTGCGCGACAGGTCCTGCCCCAGTTCGCGGCCGATCTCCTGCAGCATCGCCGGATGCGGCTTGGAAAACGTCTCGTCCGCGCATCGCGTGGCATCGAAGGCGCCAAGCAAGCCAACCGCCTCCAGGGCACGGTTGAGGCCGACCCGGGATTTACCGGTGGCAACGGCAAGAAAGCGGCCGCGTTCGCGCAGTTCCGCGAGCATCTCGCGCACGCCCGGAAACAGCACAGTCTCGTTGCCGCTGAGCAGATAATGGAATCGATAACGCTCCGACAGACGGGGATAATGGCTCGGATCGAGCGTTGGCGCGGCGGTTTGCAAGGCATCCCGCAACCCGAGCCCAATGACGTAACTGGCGACCTCGTCGGCAGGCACCGGCAAGTCGAGATCGCGGCAGGCCGCCTGGATGCAGCGGGTAATCGTGGGAGTCGAGTCCATCAAGGTCCCGTCCCAATCGAACACGATCAGATCAAACTCAGCTTTTGGCATTAACGCTCAAGTCTCGTAATTGTTGCAAAAACCGCTCGCAATCCTGCGGCAGGGGCGCTTCCAGCAGCAACGGCGTATTCAATATCGGGTGCACCAGACGCAAACGTCTCGCGTGTAGAAACATGCGTTTGAGCGACGGTCGGGCATCCGCACGGCTTAGCGCACGGTTGGCGGAAAAATCGCCATATTTGTCGTCACCGACGATCGGCGTGCCCAAATGCGCCAAATGAACGCGAATCTGATGCGTCCGACCGGTCTTCAGTTCCGCTTCCAACAGGGAATATCCATCGATGACCTCGAGCCGGCGAAATATCGTGTGCGACGGCTGACCGTCCGCCTGGACTCTGACGCGGCGCTCGCCTTCGGGGGTCAGATACTTGAAAAGCGGCGCCGTGACCGCGCGCTGGCTGTCCGTCCACGCACCGATCACGCAGGCGAGATAACGCTTGTCCATGCGGTTGTGACGAATCTGCTCGTGCATTCCGACCAGTGCCGCACGCTTTTTCGCAATCAACAGCACGCCGGACGTCTCCCGATCGAGTCGGTGCACCAGCTCCAGAAAGCGTTGCTGTGGATAAGCCTGGCGCAATTGCTCGATAACACCGAACGAGACGCCGCTGCCGCCATGCACGGCGACGCCCGCGGGCTTATCGATGGCCAGCAGGTAATCATCCTCGAAAACCACGGGAAATTTTGCCGCAGGCACGTTGGCCGGCGCCTCGGTCTGAGCAATCCGCACTGGCGGGATCCGCACCACATCGCCCAGCACCAAACGGTATGCGGCATCGACCCGGCCTTTGTTCACGCGCACTTCGCCACTACGTAAAATGCGGTAGACGTGACTTTTGGGCACGCCTTTGCAATGGCGCAGCAGAAAATTATCGATGCGCTGCCCGCTGGCGTCGTCCCCGACCTCGATCAGCTTGACTTGGGGTCCAGCTGACGGCGTGGCTACCGGTGCATTGCGCCGGATTTTGCCTAACTCATTCATTATGAATATAATTTGTCAAACAGAGGTCGCCGGAAGCGGAACAATACCAAAATCCGGGCCTTTGCTGGTGCAAGCGTCAAACTTATATTCTACTTGCACCCCGGGTAGGTTGCTTAGCCGGAAAAACAAGGCAACAAGTGATACGCACGGATCGCATGCGCTGCAGGGACCGCGCCCACAGGCGGGTTCGGCGGTGTTGCGTGTCCGCAGGAATGAGTGTTTGGCAAAAGAATTTTTGACCAGCCAGCTTCGTTTAAGCTGACTGTTTTGTGAATAGCGTTACGCATAAAGTCATAAGAATTGAGCCGCCGCCGCAACCACCGCGCGCTGGCATGGCTAACGAGAAAAATCGATGGAATTTCTCGATTTACGGACTTCGGACTCGAATTGACCCTCCTGCAGCCCATGAGGGCGGCAATCAATTCCGGTCGAACGCGGTAGCGTTATCACAAGCGCCTGCGCGCTTTTGTGCCCTTCGGCCCAAGCGCCCCCGGCAATTCTCCCAGCCAGACGGTGCCTTCCTCGCGTGTTGAATAAATAATGCATGACAGTACCCGGCGCACCGGACGATCGGTCCAAGCGACGGGTGGGAGCCGTTTTCATGAAACGCATGTTGTTCAATGCCACGCAGCAGGAAGAGTTGCGCGTGGCCATCGTCGATGGCCAGAAACTCATCGACATCGATATCGAGACCGCGGGTCGCGAGCAACGAAAAGGTAATATTTACAAGGGCGTCATCACCCGCATCGAGCCCTCTCTCGAAGCCTGTTTCGTCAACTACGGCGAAGATCGCCACGGTTTTCTCCCCTTCAAGGAAGTTGCCCGCGCTTTTTTCCGTGACGGCGCCGATGTTCGCAACGCCCGCATCCAGGACGCTCTCTCGGAAGGCCAGGAAATCATCGTTCAGGTCGAGAAGGAAGAGCGCGGCAACAAGGGAGCGGCGCTTACCACATTCATCTCGCTGGCCGGGCGCTATTTGGTCCTGATGCCCAATAACCCCCGCGGTGGCGGCGTATCGCGCCGCATCGAGGGAGAAGATCGCCAGGAATTGCGCGAGACCATGGCGCAGCTCGAGTTGCCCGAAGGCATGAGCATCATCGCGCGCACCGCCGGGATCGGCCGCGCCGCCGAAGAATTGCAGTGGGACTTGAATTACCTGATGCAGTTGTGGCGCGCGATCGAAGAGGCCGCCAACAGCAACCGCGCACCTCTGCTGATCTACCTCGAATCCAGCCTGGTCATCCGTGCCATCCGCGATTATTTCCAGCCGGATATCGGCGAGATCCTGATCGACACCGAAGACATCCACGAGCAGGCCCGCGCTTTCATGAGCGTGGTCATGCCAGACAACCTGAATCGCGTCAAACGCTATCGCGACGACGTTCCGCTCTTCTCGCGGTTTCAGATCGAACATCAAATCGAAACCGCCTATTCCCGTCAGGTTCCCCTGCCATCGGGCGGTGCGATCGTCATCGACCATACCGAAGCGTTGGTGTCGATCGACGTCAACTCGGCACGTTCGACCAAGGGCGCGGACATCGAGGAAACGGCGCTGCGCACCAACCTCGAAGCCGCCGACGAAGTCGCGCGCCAATTGCGACTGCGCGATCTCGGCGGCCTGATCGTGATCGATTTCATTGACATGGAGTCGACCAAGGCGCAGCGCGAAGTCGAGCAGCGCGTCAAGGATGCGCTCAAGCACGACCGCGCCCGCGTCCAGATGGGCAAAATTTCCCGATTCGGTCTGATGGAGCTGTCGCGCCAACGACTGCGTCCGTCGCTGTCCGAAGGCACTCACGTGACTTGTCCACGCTGCAACGGCACGGGCCATATTCGCGACACAGAGTCTTCCGCCCTGCAGGTCCTGCGCATCATCCAGGAAGAGGCGATGAAGGAGAACACCGCGGCCATCCACTGCCAGGTGCCAGTCGAAGTCGCGGCTTTCCTGCTCAACGAAAAACGCGCCGAGATCAACAAGATCGAAGCACGCTTCAAGGTCGGCGTACTGCTGATCCCCAACAAACACCTCGAGACACCGCATTACAAGCTCGAGCGCGTGCGCCACGACGATCCCCGCCTGGAAGCCCCGAAAGCCAGCTACATCCTGGCCGAGGATGCCGCGCGCGAGCTCGAGGCCGAAGAGCCGGGCTACAGCAAGCGCAAGGACGAGGCAAAGCCGCGCCAGGAGGCGGCCGTCAAGGGCATCACTCCAGATCAGCCGGCACCGGTGTCGCAACCGCGCCCGCCACGCACCCCGGCACCGCTCGAACCCGCCGGTGGCGGCTTCATCGGCTGGGTCAAACGCCTGCTGGGATTCGAGCCTGCCGCCAAGGCGCCAGTCGAGGAAGCTCAGCCGGCAGCGGCACCGCGCCCGGCCCGGGAACGCCAGGATCGCGCGCCGCAAGGCCGTCATCGCCGCAATAACCGTGGCGAGCAGCCGGGCGGCAATGGCAAGGACGCCACACGCCCGCCGCGCGAACCGAGAGAGCCGCGCAGCGAGAATCGCCAGCCGCGCGAGCGCGACGAAAATCGCGGTGCCGCGCCGGCGCAGGAATCCGCCAACGAAGGCGTACAACGCGAGCAAACCCGCGAGGGTCGCGGCCGCCGGCCGGATCGGCGTGAACGCAAGCCGCTGGATACCGAGCAGGAGCAACGGCCGCGTCAACCCGCACAAGCGCCTGTCAGTGAGCCTGAGGTGGAAGCAATAGTGGCGGCGCCGGCGCCAATTATCGACGAGGCGTCGGAAGCCGCAGGAGAAGAGCGCCGCCGCCGTCGTCGCGGCCGCCGCGGCGGCCGCCGTGAGCGGGAACCCGGTGAACAGACTGGCGCTGTTCCCAATACCGATCTGGCCGCCGAAACCGCGGCCCCGGTGGCGGCACCGACCGCGGTCGATGAAGTGCCTGCCCAAACGGTGACACCGACACCGGTCGCGCATGCGCCGGCAGAGGTTGTCGACGAGGCTGCGGCAGTCGCTGCCGTCGTCGCGCCGGCGGTCGCCGCCGTTGCGAGCGAGCCCATCCCGCCGACACCCGCTGCCGCAGAGACGTCGCCGGCTGAGGCAGTTACGGCGGCGCCCGCCGCCGAGGCGATCGTTGCGACCCCGGAAGCCGCGGCCGACCGACAACCGATCGAAACCGCACCGACGCCGGCAAGCGTCGAGGCGGCTCCGGCCATCGCCCCGCATGCGCTCGCGCCGCTGCCCGCCGAACAAGCAGCACCCCAACCGGTGGAAACTGTCGCACCGCTGCCCGCGACCCAAGCACTGCCGACCGAAGCCGAGGTAGCACCGGAGATGCCGGCCGCCCCCGCGGCGCCGAGCGAGGTAGCCGAGGCGCTTGCCCCTGCGCAACCGCCGGTCGAGGCGTCAGCGGTCGCTGCGCCGACCGCCAGCGTCGCACCGCGGGGATCGGTCTCGCGCGACGCGCTGGAATCCACGCTCGCCGCTGCCGGTCTGGTGTGGGTCCACACCGATGTGGAAAAGCAGCGCCAGGCACAGGAAGCCATGGCGAAAATCGTTGTTCCGCCCCGTGCGCCGCGCGAGCGCAAGCCGTTGCCGCCGCAGGTCGAAGGTCCGATGATCCAGGTCGAAACGCAATCGGCAGCCACCTCGGCACCGGTGGCAACGACGGGCTCAACCCACATCTGACCGACTGAGCGATCGCATGACCAGGGGGCGCAAGCCCCCTGTTTTTTTGTTTTGGCGTCGCCGGGCACGTCCACCAAAGGGTTATGGCGCCCCATGCAGCGTATTCCATTAGAATGGAACGGAAATGTTGCATTCGCAGCCATGACAGAAAAAACGATCCTCCTGACCGACCTGCGCTACCCAACACACGTGCCGGTCATCCCCAAGCAACTTCTGCCCGCCAACGGGCGGTTGGTCGACACCTTGGCGCGTCCGCTGCATGACCTGCGTATTTCCGTGACGGATCGCTGCAATTTCCGCTGCGTCTACTGTATGCCCAAAGACGTGTTTGGCAAGGACTACCCCTTTTTGCCGCACTCTTCGCTACTGAGTTTCGAGGAAATCGAACGGCTCGCCCGATTGTTCATCGCGCACGGGGTCGAAAAGATCCGCTTGACCGGCGGAGAGCCGCTGCTGCGCAAGAACGTCGAGAAGCTCATCGAAATGCTGGCTGGCCTGCGCACCCGCACCGGCCAGCCGCTCGACTTGACACTGACGACCAACGGCGCGCTGCTGGCCCGCAAAGCGCAAAGCCTGAAGGATGCCGGGCTGCGCCGTGTCACGGTCAGCCTCGACGGCATGGACGACGCCATTTTCCGGCGCATGAACGATGTCGACTTTCCGGTCGCCGATGTGCTCGACGGCATCGAGATCGCCCGGCAAGTTGGCCTCGGCCCGATCAAGGTCAACATGGTCGTCAAGCGCGGCACCAATGATCGCGAGATTGTGCCGATGGCACGCCATTTCCACGGCAGCGACATCATCGTGCGCTTCATAGAATTCATGGATGTCGGCACGTCCAACGGCTGGCGCATGGACGAAGTCCTGCCGTCGAGCGAGGTCATCGAGCGCATTCACGCCGAATTGCCGCTTGTTGCGCTGGAGCCGAACTATCCTGGCGAAACCGCGCAGCGCTGGCGCTACGCAGATGGCGGCGGAGAAATCGGCGTGATTTCCAGTGTCACGCGCGCGTTTTGCAGCACCTGCACGCGCGCACGGCTGTCCACCGAAGGCAAGCTCTATCTTTGCCTGTTCGCCGACAGCGGATTCGATCTTCGCACATTGCTGCGCAGCGGCCACAGCGACGAAGAGATCGCCGCCGCCATCGGGCACATATGGCACGGGCGCGCCGATCGCTATTCGGCGCAACGCGCGAGCCGCACCGGCCCGACGTCCCCTCCCCGGGACAAGGTCGAGATGTCCTACATCGGTGGATAGCAGATTGCCGCCGGGCCGCCAATGCAATGAGCCGGGCGGCGCGTCCCTGAACGCCCGGCCGCCTGCCAATTGACAGGGGCACCGACATGGCGCCACGTTCCGGAATCCCCGTGCCGAACGCGATAACCGGCCTGATCCTCGCCGGCGGGCGCGGCGCCCGCATGGGCGGCGCCGACAAAGGATTGCAGGCGTTGCGCGGCATGCCCCTGGTGACGCATGTCATGCGGCGGCTGTCGCCGCAGGTGGCGACCCTGTTGATCAGCGCCAATCGCAATCTGGAGCGGTACCGCGCGCTCAGCGCGACCGTGGTTTGCGACGATCTCCCCGATTTTGCCGGACCGCTGGCCGGCATACTTGCCGGGCTAAGGGCGGCGACCACGGAATTCGTCGTCACCGCGCCGTGCGATTCACCTTTGCTGCCGACCGACCTTGTGGCGCGCCTGGCCGCAGGATTGCAGGATCGGCCAGGGGCCGAAGTGGCGGTCGCCGTCACCCCGCATGCCGGTCAATGGCGCGTGCAGCCGGCGTTCATGATGGTCCCGCGCACGCTGGCCGACGACCTGGCAGACTATTTGGGCGCCGGAGAGCGAAAAATACAAACGTGGTTAGCACGCCACACCATCGCACAAGTTCCTTTTGACGATGAGCGCCCGTTTTACAATATCAACACGCTAGAAGAGCTCAACGATATCGAGCGGCGCTAAGCCGGCTCGCCGCCCATATGCCGCTCGCACCGGTGCCGACGGCCCGTTCCGCTTCCTGCGGCTTGTTCTGGATAGCGCCCCATTTGCATGAACACACTGAATACCGTCATCGGTTGCATGTCCGACTACGACCCCGAGGCCCTCGCTGTCGAACAGGCTCGGCACATCATTCGCGAGTGCGTCGTCCCGGTCAATGGCGTGCAGTATGTTGCCGTACGCACCGCGCTCGACCGCGTCCTGGCCAACGACCTTATCTCCCCGATCAATGTCCCCGCCAATGACAACTCGGCCATGGATGGCTATGCCTTCGACAGCTCAGCCCTCGGTGGCGGCTCGCCGCGGCTTGAGGTCGTTGGAACCGCGCTGGCCGGGCGCCCGTACATCGGGACGGTGACGGCCGGCCAATGCGTGCGCATCATGACCGGTGCGTTGATGCCGTCCGGCTGCGATACGGTGATTCCCCAGGAATTGGTTGATGCGGACGATACTTACGTGCGTTTCGCCCCCGATGCCGTGCGCGCGGGCCAGCATCGTCGCCGCGCCGGCGAGGACCTGGCCGCCGGCAAGCCGGCGCTGCGCGCCGGCAAATGGCTGCGCCCCGCCGACCTGGGCTTGATCGCATCGCTGGGGATCGTCGAAGTCCCGGTATTTCGCCGTGTGCGAGTCGCATTTTTCTCCACCGGCGACGAACTGCGTTCGGCGGGTCAGATGCTCGACCCGGGCTGCGTCTATGACAGCAACCGCTATACCCTGTTCGGCATGCTGCATCGCCTCGGCGCCGACGTCCTCGATCTGGGCGTCGTGCGGGACGACCCCGTCGCGCTGGAGGCCGCCTTTCGTCATGCCTGCGAAAATGCCGATATCGTCATCACCTCAGGCGGTGTCTCGGTGGGCGACGCCGATTTCACCAAACCGATGATGGCCCGCCTCGGCGAAGTCGCCTTCTGGAAAGTCGCGATGCGCCCCGGCCGGCCGCTGGCGTTTGGCCGCCTTGCCAGTGCCGGACACGACGCACTGCTGTTCGGCCTGCCCGGCAATCCGGTGGCCGTCATGGCGACGTTCTATCTTTTCGTCAGGGACGCGCTGCTCGCGACGATGGGCGCCAATTCCCAGGCCCTTCCGCTGATGCGGGCACGCAGCGCGGGGGCCATCGCCAAGCGTCCGGGTCGGACTGAATTCCTGCGCGGCATTGTCAGCTCCGGCTCGGCCGGCCCGGTCGAAGTGTCGGTCACCGGCGCGCAAGGCTCGGGCATGCTGCATTCGATGAGCGAGGCCAATTGCTTCGTCGTGCTGCCTCACGCCCAAGGCAACGTTGCCGCCGGCGACGAAGTCGATATTCTGCTTTTCGAGGGACTGATCTGACCAAACGCTACAACGCCAAATCGAAAAACAACCCATGAAAAAACAAATCTCCTATATCGCGCCCGTACAGACGTCGAAAGCGCTTGTGCTGATCTACCTCACCTTCAGCGTTCCAATCGTTCTTATTGCCTTGTTGGCCGCCTTCATACGCTACGGGGAACTGCCCGGATTCGCCGTCTTCTCGGCCCTGTTGCTCAACGCGGTCATCGGTTTCGCCCTGCTCTGGATCGCTTGCCACGCCTACAATTGGGTGGCCGCACGGTTCGGGGGCATCGAAATCGTCCTGACCGATATCGCCGAAGAAAGCCGATGATGGCCCACTTGCGACCGGCTCGACCCGGCGACGTCGCGGCGATTCATTCGCTGGTGCGCGAGCTGGCAGCCTATGAGCGACTGACCGACATGCTCGTGGCGACCGAAGATGATCTGCGCGATGCGTTATTCGGGCCGCAGCCGGTCATTGAATGCCTGCTGGCGGAAATCAGTGAGGAAGTGGTCGGCTACGCGCTCTTTTTCCATAACTACTCGACCTTCCTGGGCCGGCGCGGCCTGTACCTCGAGGACGTCTACGTCAAACCGTCGGCACGCGGCCATGGCCTCGGACAGGCCCTGCTGCACGCACTGGCGCGCCTTGCCGTGCAACGCAACTGCGGCCGCTTCGAGTGGACGGTGCTCGACTGGAATCGGCCGGCGATCGATTTTTACGAAGCCCAGGGCGCCGACGTATTGCCCGAGTGGCGCGTGGTACGTATGACCGGCGAAGCGCTGCAACGCTTTGCAGCGTCCGTTCCCAAGCATCAACTGCTCGGATAGCGCCTTTGGCAGACGTCGTCAATCTTCTTCGATCGTCACGTCGCCGCCCAACAGGGCAATCGCCTCGTCACCGGACAGCGCCTCGACGGTCTTGAGTTTGCGCGCCATCTGGCGGGTTCGCACCTCGGCCTGATCGATCGAACGGGTGACGGTCTCCAGTTGAGATTTGGTTCGCGCCAGTACATCGCCAAACTTGCCAAACTCGGTCTTGACGGCGCCCAGCACTTGCCAGACCTCGCTCGAGCGTCGCTCGATCGCAAGCGTGCGAAATCCCATTTGCAGGCTGTTGAGCAGCGCCGTGAGCGTGGTCGGTCCGGCCACGCTCACGCGGAAATCACGCTGCAGCGCATCGCTCAATCCGGGACGCCGAAGCACCTCGGCGTACAAGCCTTCGGTGGGCAGAAACAGCAGGGCGAAGTCGGTCGTGTGCGGCGGCGAGAGATATTTCTCTGAAATCGTGCGCGCCTCCTGGCGAATCCGATTCTCGAGCGCCTTGGCGGCTTCCTCGACCGCACCGGGATCGGCACGCTCCTGCGCATCGATCAGCCGCTCGTAGTCTTCACGCGGAAATTTCGCGTCGATCGGCAGCCATACCGGCTCGCCCGTATCCCCGTCCCGCCCCGGCAGCGCGATCGCGAATTCGACGCGATCGCTGCTCCTGGGCACCGTTGCGACGTTCTTTTGGTACTGGTCGGCCGTCAGCAGTTGTTCGAGCAGTGCCTCGAGCTGCACTTCGCCCCAGGTGCCGCGGGTCTTGACGTTGGTCAGCACCCGCTTGAGATCGCCCACGCCGGCGGCCAGCGTTTGCATTTCGCCCAGGCCGCGGTGCACCTGCTCGAGACGGTCCGACACGAGCTTGAACGACTCGCCCAGGCGCTGCTCCAGGGTGGCGTGCAGCTTCTCGTCGACGGTGCGGCGCATCTCCTCGAGCTTGGCGGCATTCTGGGTCTCGATATCCTTGAGCTTCTGCTCCAGCGTGGCCCGAATCTCAACCAGCCGCCGTTCGTTGCTCTCGGTCAGTTGCGTCAGTTGTTGTTGCTGCGCCTCGCCGAAGCGCCGCAATGCCGCGCCCTGCTCCTCGCGCATCTGCTGGCCTTGCTGCATCAGGCTTTGCCGTACCGCTTCGAGTTGCGCGGCATTGCTCTCGGTGAGCTTGGCGAGCTGCTGGGCAAATCCGTCGATCTGATTGTTCTGCACGGTGGCCACGCTCGTCATCTGCGCGGCCAGGGCCTGCTGGAATTGCGACAACTGGGCGCCCTGCTCGGTACGCCCGGCGCGCGCCGCGTCGCTCAGCTCCTGGCGCAGCGCCCGTTCGCTTCGCTCGCCGGCGCGCAACAGATCCTCGTGCATCGCGCGCAAGCCCTCCGCCCCGTTTCCGCGTCGTGCCACCAGCATCCCCAGCAACGCCAGACCAAGCAGGATCGCCACCAGCAGTATCGTAGTCACCATCGAATTAGCCATAACGGAATTATTTCTGTTTGACTTGCGGGTTCAAGAGGCACGGCGGCTTGCCGGCATCCGGTCCAAAACCCAGCGCCGCGATTAGGTTGTCGGCCGCCAGGTCGGCCATGGCACGCCGCGTCGCTTCGCTGGCGCTGGCGATGTGCGGCGTGAGCACGACGTTGGGCACCTCCAGCAATGCCGGATGCACGGCCGGCTCTCCTTCGAATACATCGAGACCGGCCGCCGCGATGCGCTTGTCGCGCAACGCACGCGCCAGCGCCGCGTCGTCGACGATCCCGCCGCGCGCCAGATTCACGAGCGTGGCGGTCGGCTTCATCATGGCCAGTTCGGCCTCGCCGATAGTGTGGTGACTGGCCGCCGTATAGGGCAAGACGAGAATCACGTGATCAGCCTGGCGCAACAGCTCTTCCTTGCCGACGTAGCGAGCCTTGCACGCCTGCTCGATGCTCTCCGGCACCCTCGAGCGGTTGTGGTAGAGCACCTGCATGTCGAAACCCGAAGCGCGCCGGGCCAACGCCTGCCCGATGCGTCCCATGCCGATGATGCCCAGTGTGGCGCCGTGAATATCGGCCCCCAGAAACATATCGTAGGCCCACTTCCGCCAGTGCCCCGCGCGCAGCCAGCGCTCGCTCTCGGTGATGCGGCGCGCGGTCGCCATCAGCAGTGCCCAGCCGAAATCCGCAGTGGTCTCGTTGAGTACATCGGGTGTGTTCGTAGCCATCACGCCCGCAGTGCTCATCGCCGGAATATCGAAATTGTTGTACCCCACCGCCATGTTGCAGGCAGCCCGCAGGTTGGGGGCGCCGGCCAATACCTCGGCATCGATACGCTCGCTGGCGGTGGTCATGACACCCTGCTTGTCGTGCAGGCGCGCGACGAGCTCCGCCGGACTCCAGATCTCGTCACGCGGATTGCTCTCGACCTCGAAATACTGCGCAAGCCGCTCCACCACCTCGGGGAACACCGCTCGCGCGACCAACACTTTAGGTTTCACATCAGGCTCCAAAGAACAGGAAGCTGGTCACGATGAACAACGGCATCAAAATCGCTACGGACCACAGCATATAGCCGAAAAACGTCGGCATCCTGACGCCACGCTGCTCGGCGATCGCCTTGACCATGAAATTCGGGGCGTTCCCGATATAGGTGTTCGCGCCCATGAAAACCGCGCCTGCCGAGATTGCCGCGAGCGTCATGACCTCGCCCATCAGCACGTGCGCATCGCCGCCGGCGGTGTTGAAAAACACCAGATAGGTCGGCGCGTTATCGAGAAACGACGACAACAGGCCGGTGGCCCAGAAATACATCAGATTGTCCGGCTGCCCCTGCGCGTCGCTTACCAGACGCACCACGGCGCCGAATGCGCCGTGTTCGCCGGCCCGCAATATCGCGATGACCGGAATGATCGTCAGGAAGATGCCGGCAAACAGTTTGGCGACCTCCTTGATCGGCTCCCAATTGAAATCGTTGCCGGCGCGCGCACTGCGCGGCGTGATCGCCAGCGACACCAGCATCACCCCGATCAGCCCCAGGTCGCGCACGACATTTTGCAGGGCGGCCGGCGTGCCGAACACATCGAACTCGACGCCCGGGCGCCACACGCCGCTGAGCAGTACCAGCGCAACGACCGCCGCCAGCAGCAGGAAATTGACCTTGCCTTCGAGCCAGACGCGCCCGCTATCCGGCGTCGGGTCGAGCACCGGCGGGCGCTCCTCTTCCTTGGTGTGATAAAAATAGCTGTCGAGCAAAAAGAAGGTCACCAGGAGCACGCAGCAGATAAACAGTGTTTCCGGCCACAGATGAATCGCAGTCCAGAAGAAGTCCACGCCCTGGAGGAATCCGAGAAATAGCGGCGGATCACCCAGCGGTGTGAGCGACCCGCCGGCATTGGCGACCAAAAAAATGAAGAACACCACGACATGCACGACATGCTTGCGGTTGTCGTTGGCCCGCAGCAACGGACGGATCAGCAGCATTGCCGCGCCGGTGGTTCCCATGATGCTGGCCAGTACGGTGCCCAGTGCCAGCAGCCCTGTGTTCAGGCGCGGCGTGCCGTGCAGATTGCCGCGCACGCAGATTCCACCGGCCACGGTAAACAGCGACGCCAGCAGCACAATGAACGGAATATATTCGGCAACCAGCGCGTGCACCAGGCCATGCCATGCGGCGCCAACACCGTGAACCGCGGCGAACGGCAGCAAAAACGCCAGCGCCCAAACCGCCGAGATCTTGCCGAAATGGTGATGCCAGAATGCCGGAGCGAGCAGCGGAAACAGGGCAATCGACAGCAGGATGCCCGCAAAGGGAATGCCCCACCAGGCGGAAAGCGCCGCCGCATCGAAATCGGCAGCACGAGCGACCACCGGAAGAAATAAGAAAAGTCCGAAAAATGCTCGCAGCGCGATCTTATTCATGCAGTCCCTGTATCGGTTTTTGTGACGACGGGGCTATTCGATCCGCGCGGCCAGGCAAAGTGCCCGCCCTCCGCGCAAATCAGACGTCACTCAGCACTCAGCACTCAGGCGTCATTGACCAGCAACACGTGCACCCGATAAGGACCATGCGCGCCCAGAATGATCGTCTGCTCGATATCGCCCGTGCGCGACGGTCCGGCAATGATATTGAGCGCTCTGGGCAATTGCCCAAGTTCGCGGCGCACCAGGTTGAAGGCATCCTCGTGCGCGTCGACGATGCGCGATACGGGCACGATGGCGATATGCGTTTCGGGCAGCAACCCCGCCGAGGCGAACGTATCGGGGCCGGAAGCCAGCACCAGTGCGCCGGTCTCGGCGACTGCGCAAAAGCAGCCCGTGATGCCGACCAGATCGGCGTCGCGCGGCGGGCGAAATTCGACCTGGCAGCCGGCGGCCTGCCACGACAGATCGCGCAGCGTATTCCACGCAATCGCCTGCGCCGGCAAATTCAGTTCGCGCAAATAGGCGACCACGGCCGACGGTACTTCCGCCATGGCGCCCAGTGCTTGTACCGTGGTCGACAGCGCCTGCGCCTGCTCGACGAAGCGACCCACGCGCTCGACCGGCAGCGCGGGGCGCGGGCCTTCCGGGTGGCGCTGCAGATAATCCTCGGCCGCGTCTCTTTCGGCCTGGGTCACCTCGGCGGGGCGCTGCTGAGCGCTGCGAATGCGGGCAAGAATGCGTTGGCGAGCAGCCGAAGTGTCCATATGTCCTTCCTGAAGTATCGCGGGCTTGAGACCCGATTATAGCGGCCCGCGGGCCCCGGCAAATCGCGGGCCAGCGTCATTGCGCCGGTGCCGGCGCAATCTCGAAGACTTGCCGCAGGTAGGCCAGGTAAGCCTCGTCCTCGCACATGTTCTTGCCCGGCGAGTCGGTCAGCTTGGCCACCGGCTGCCCATTGCAGCGAACCATCTTGATGACGATCTGCAGGGGCTGATAGCCAAGATCGTTGGTCAAATTCGTGCCGACTCCGAACGCCAGCCGGCAACGGTCACGAAAGCGTTCGTAGAGCTGGATCACCTTGGGAATGTCGAGACCGTCGCTGAAAATCATGGTCTTGGTGCGCGCATCCACGCGGTTGTCCTGATAATGCTGGAGCAGCCGCTCGCCCCATTCGAACGGATCGCCCGAGTCATGCCGCGCGCCGTCGAACAGCTTGCAGAAATACATATCGAAGTCGCGCAAAAACGCTTTCATGCCGTACACGTCGGACAGCGCAATCCCCAGGTCGCCCCGGTATTCCTTGGCCCACATCTCGAAGCCGAAGATCTGCGAGTCTCGCAAGCGCGGGCCCAGCGCCTGGCAGGCCTGCAGATACTCGTGCGCCATCGTGCCCAACGGCGTCAATCCGTGCTTGAGCGCGTAATACACGTTGCTGGTGCCGGCGAACTGCTCGCCAAGCTGGCGCTTGAGGGTGAGGATGACCTCCTCGTGCCACTCGCGCGAAAAGCGCCGCCGCGTGCCGTAATCGGCGATCTTGCAATCCTCGAAACCCTGCCGCCCCGACAGCAGTCCGATTTTTTCGCGCAGCCGCTCGCGCCCCTCGTCATAGGCCGGTTGCCGCTGGGTATTGCGGAAATACACTTCGTTGACGATCGCCAGCACCGGGATCTCGAACAGAATCGTATACAGCCAGGGGCCGCGAAAGACGATCTCGATCTCGCCGTTGCCCTTGGACGACGGCATTATCTGGACGTACTTTTCGTTGAGATGAAACAGATCGAGGAAATCGATGAAATCGCTTTTTATAAAGCGCATCTGGCGCAGGTATTCCAGTTCCGAATCGCTAAAGCGCAATCCGCATAGCTGCCTGATTTCGTCGCGAATTTCGTCGATGTAGGGCACCAGGTCGACGCCCTCCGTGCGGCATTTGAAGCGATACTCCACCTGGGCCGCAGGGAAGTGATGCAGCACCACCTGCATCATGGTGAACTTGTACAGATCGGTGTCCAACAGCGAAGTGATAATCATGGCGCCCCGTCGTGCCTGCTCTGGATGTTGTCGCTAAATAAATCGGCCCGGCCCCGCATCGCCGGGCGGCGAATCCATTCGCCGCACCACCTGCCGGACCCGCTCGGCAGACCCGCCGCGCGGTCTCCCGGCCGATGGTACCGCAAACCACACGAGTGTTCATCGCCCCGAACGGCTGCGCTACAATATTGGCTTTACGCGGCCATCCGCAGCCGCTCGAGCTCCCAGGAATTACGATGACCCACGTTGTCACAGAAAACTGCATCAAGTGCCGCTACACCGACTGCGTTGACGTCTGCCCGGTCGACTGCTTCCGCGAAGGCCCCAATTTCCTCGCCATCGACCCCGACGAGTGCATCGATTGCGCCGTATGCGTGGCGGAATGCCCGGTCAACGCGATCTACGCCGAAGAAGACGTGCCGGGCGATCAGCAGGAGTTCGTCGGCCTGAACGCCGAACTGGCAAAGGCCTGGCCCAGCATCACCAAGACCAAGGCGCCGCTGCCCGACGCAGACGATTGGAAAGACGTCACCGACAAGCTCAAACTGCTCGAGCGCTGATCCGCTCAGATTGAGCCGACGAGTTGTTGACACGGCATCAACAAGGCCACTATAATCGCTTTCTCTTTTGATCCCCGATAGCTCAGTCGGTAGAGCGACGGACTGTTAATCCGCAGGTCCCTGGTTCGAGCCCAGGTCGGGGAGCCAAACAAATTCAAGCAAAAAGCCCACTTCTCAGTGGGCTTTTTGCTTTGATGGCCATTCGCCGCGGGCCGCGAGCTTCGGGCCGCACATCCGACTGCGCATTTTGATAGCGCGTTTGCCTTTCCCTGCCAATTTTCTCGCCACGGCGCAAGTGCCGCGCCCGGGCGCGAGGCCTTCTCATGCCCTCTCACGCCACGGCCGCCCTTGCCGGCAACGGCGACGTCATGCGCGCTCTTGCGTGAGCGCCGCCACATGATCGGCAATGGCCAGCGCGGCGGTCAGTCCGGGCGACTCGATGCCGAACAGGTTGACGAGGCCTCTCACGCCATGAGCCTGTGGCCCTTCGATGCGAAAATCCGCAGCCGGCTCTCCTGGCCCGGCGATCTTCGGTCGGATCCCTGCGTAGTCCGCATGCAGCATGCCCGCTTCCAGGGCCGGCCAATACGCCCGAATTGCGTCGTAAAAACGCTCCGCGCGGGCGGGATCGACGCGATAGTCGATGGCCGCCACCCACTCGACGTCGGGACCGAAGCGGGCCCGGCCGCCCAGATCGAGCGTCAGATGCACGCCCAGCCCGCCGGGCTCCGGGACCGGGTAAATCAGGCGGGAAAAAGGGGCACGCCCGCTCAGGCCAAAATAGTTGCCCTTGGCGTAGTAAGCGCGCGGCACATGGGATGCCGGCAAACCACGAATCGCCGCGGCCAGGGCCGGCGCCGCCAGGCCCGCGCAATTGATCACCGTGCGGGCCAGCCAGGTGCTCGGTTGTGCGCCCCCGACCTCCAGCACCGGGCCATCGGCGGTGAGCTCGACGCCGAGCACCGGGGAGCCAAACGCAAACAGAGCGCCGCACGCCTCGGCATCACCCTGCAACGCCAAAAGGTAAGCATGGCTATCGATAATGCCGGTGCTGGGCGAGAGCAGCGCGGCTTCGCATGACAAGTCCGGTTCGAGGCGTCGGGCCTCGGTGCCCGTGAGCATGCGCAGGTCGTCCACGCCGTTGGCCGCGGCGTGCTGCCGAATCTCCTGCAGCGCCGCGCACTGCGCTTGCCGTGTCGCGACGATCAGTTTGCCGCAACGCCGGTGGGCAATGCCGCGCTCCTCGCAGAAAGCGTACAGCATCGCTTTTCCCGCGACGCACAGGCGCGCCTTGAGAGAACCCTGCGGATAGTAGATCCCCGCGTGAATGACCTCGCTGTTGCGCGAGCTGCTGCCCATGCCGATCCCGGTTTCGGCCTCCAGCACGACCACCTCGCGCCCTTGCGCCGCCAGCGCGCGCGCCGTCGCCAATCCCACCACGCCAGCACCGATCACTACGCAATCGATCTGCTCCATTCGTCCTCCGCCCGGATGCCTTTATCCGCGACCCGCCGGTGTTGCTCGAATCGCTCTATTGACCCGAATTACGGGATAATTAATTTCATTTAGCCCGATTTATTCACTCTCCGGACTCACCTAGAATGATCGCAGGAAAACCCGGGACTTCAAAGCGGCGTAGCCGCCCCGCGTGTCTACCAATCTTTCATTTTGTCAGGAGAAACCGTGATTCAACAAAAAACCGCGCCCTACGCCGCGCTGCTGCTACGCGTGAGTCTGGGCATTATGTTTCTGGCACATGCCGGCCTGAAAATTTTCGTCTTTACCCTGCCCGGGACCGTGGGCTTTTTTCATTCGATTGGTTTGCCGGGCGCCATGGCCTATCCTGTGATAGTGCTGGAAGTCGTGGGCGGCATTGCATTGATCATCGGCTACTACGCCTCGTACTTCGCGATTCCGCTGGCGGCAGACTTGCTCGGCGCGATTATCATGGTACATGGCGCCAACGGCTGGCTTTTCACGAATAAAGGCGGCGGTTGGGAGTATCCGGCATTCTGGATGGTCGCGCTGATCGTGCTGTTCCTGCTGGGCGACGGCGCTTACGCGATCAAGAAGCGCTGACCCTGGGCGGGCTCACGCCGGCTCGTTCTCGATCTATTCGATGTACTCAGGAGAGTTGCGTATGTCACCCCTGCCGACACTATTCGTCTCACATGGCGCGCCGACCCTGGCGATCGAGCCGGGCCGCACCGGCGCGCTGCTGAGCCTGCTCGGCCAGCGCTTGCCGCGACCCGAGGCCATTCTGCTGATCTCGCCCCACTGGGCTACGCAGCAGCCGAGTGTCGGCAGTCTGATCACACCGACAGTCATGCACGATTTCAGCGGCTTCCCGCGTGAACTCTATCGGCTCGACTATCCAGCCCAGGGCTCGCCAGCGTTGGCGCACCGTACTGTCGACGCGCTGCGGGAGGCCGGCATTGCCGCGACCATCGATTCGCAGCGCGGGCTCGATCACGGTGCCTGGGTGCCGCTGCGCTATCTGTTCCCGGAGGCGGATGTCCCCGTAACCCAACTCTCCTTGCAGCCGCATCAAGCGCCCGATTACCACTACCGGATCGGGCAAGCCCTGTCGCCGCTGGCACGCGACGGCGTGCTGGTCATCGGCTCCGGCTCGTTCACCCATAATCTGCGCGAATTGCGCTTGCAGCAGGACCGGATGCCCGGCGCGCGCTATGTCGACGAATTCGCGCAATGGTTCGCCGAGCGTATGGTGGCGGGCGATCTGTCCGCGCTGCTCGACTACCGCGCCCACGCGCCCCACGCGGTGCGCGCGCATCCCGACGACGATCACCTGCTGCCGCTGTTCATCGCCATGGGTGCGAGCGACGACTGGACACAGCAGGCGCATTTCGATACCGGCACCACCTACGATGTTCTGCGCATGGATGCCTTCGCGTTCGGGTCCGCAGCCGCCGCACTGCGCGATATCGAGGCGCTCGTCGCCTGAACCGCGCGAGCGCCGATGAACAAATTACGCGAGATCGAATGCTTCATTGCGGTTGTCGAGGCCGGCAGTTTTATCAAGGCAGCAGAAATCATCGACGCCTCCAAGACGGCCGTCTCGCGCCATGTGGCCGATCTCGAGGCGCGACTCGGCACGCGGCTGTTGCAGCGGACGACCCGCAAGCTGTCGCTGACTGAATCGGGGCAGGAGTATTTCGAACGCTGTCGGCAGATTCTGGCGGAACTCGATCAAGCCGACACGCTGGCCGGCGCGCACACCATCAAGCCGGCCGGACTGCTGCGCATCAACGCGCCGCTGGCATTCGGCGTGCGGCATCTGGCGCCGCTATGGCCGCTCTTCATGCGCGAGTATCCGGACATTACGCTCGATATCGAACTGTCGGACCGACTGGTGAATATCGTCGAGGAAGGATACGACCTGGGCATCCGCATCGCCCGTCTGCCCGACTCGTCGCTGGTTCACCGCAAGCTGGCTCACACGGAGGTCATCGCCTGCGCCTCGCCCGCTTACCTGGCCGCGCACGGCACACCCGCGCATCCGGCCGAGCTGGTCTCGCATCAAACGATCAGTTACAGCTACGCGTCGCACAAGGACGAGTGGCGTTTCAAGGGGCCGGACGGCTCGGTTTCGGTCAAGACCCGGCCATGCTTCTATGCGAATAACGGCGATACATGCCTGACGGTGGCGCGCGCCGGTGCGGGCATCGTCCTACAACCTGCGTTTCTGGTGGCGCAAAGCCTGCGTGAGGGGCAATTGGTCCGCTTGTTTCCGGACTATAGCGCCGCCGGTATCGGCATCTACGCGGTCTACCCGACTCGCAAGCATCTGACTGCCAAGGCCCGAGTACTGGTCGACTTTCTGAGCGACGCGTTTGCCAACGCCAGTTGGGCCCGGCAGGATCAATAAGCAGCCCGCAGAACGGGTCAGCCCCGTCGTCACCTCCCGTCCGGTCAGGAGAAGACCGTGCGGCGTAGCCGGGCCGGCTTAACGGCTGCCTAGCGGTGGACCGCCGCCATCAAGGCGCCGAATCCCATGAAAACGCCGCCACTGAGCCGATTGAAAGCCTTCAGCACGCGCGTCTGCTTAAGATATGGCGCAACGCGCAAGCCGCTCGTCGCGTAGACCGCGTACCAGCTGACTTCGATCACCGCGAAGGTTGCCAGCAAAATCGCGAATTGCGGCAGCTTGGGCGCGGCAGGATCAATGAACTGCGGCAAGAATGCCGCGGCGAAGAGAATTGCCTTGGGGTTGCTGCTGGCCACCAGGAACCCGCTCTTGAACAGCGAACGGCGCGTTGCCTTGACCGGTGCTTCAGTCGCTTCGTCGACCGGTTTGCTCACCGGCGCACGCCAGCTCTTGAAGCCGAGATAGACCAGGTAGGCGGCGCCAACGTAGCGCAGCGTATCGAACACCACCGGCCAGGTTTTGAGAACTGCACCGAGTCCGGCCGCGGAGATCGACATCATCAGCAACAGCGCACTCATGCAACCGGCCATCGTGGCGACCGACGGCCGCAGGCCATGCCGTGCCCCGTGCGTCATCACCAGCAGCATGTTGGGCCCCGGCGTAGCGGAGATGAGGAAAACCGTCACAACGTACAACCACCACGTCTGCAAGCTCATGTGTCACCCGGAATACGTTCGTATCGAACACGGTCGGCGCAGTCGGCGACCGCCTCGACCCAGACCGGTATCGTAGCGCAGTTCGTCAGTGAACGTGGGGATGGTTGTAATGTTCGAGCCGAATGCTCTCCCAGTCGGCGACCTGTTCCAGGCTGGCCAGACGCCGAATCTCGTCCTGCCCGGCCTTGGTCAATAGCGCGATGACCAGCGGATAGCGAACACCGCTGACTTCGTAGTCGCTGCGTGTCGACTCGATCAGGCCGAGCGAGCGCAGATAGTCGAAAAGCGTCGAGCGCTTGTACCAGGGAACCTTGCGCAACTGCACGTGGCGCAGTGCGTCGAGCACAGAGCCGTTTGAGACCATAACCTTCTCCTTGTCGGACGCGCCGCCATCTCGTGGACGAAGCGATCCACGCAAAACCAGCCGCCGATTCAGAATTCGGTTGGAGTACTTCGCCAATGCCCCGCCGGCTGCTCACGCAAGGTTCATGATACGCCGCGGACCCTCCGTGGTACAGGATAAATACCGAGGGAAAATACCGAAAAAAAATGGCGGGTGGACAGCTCTGAATTGCTGTCCACCCGCCATCCGTATCGTTTTACGGGCACCGCTCCCGGTCAGGGCGCAACGCCGCGTTCAGCGATGCTTAGAGCGGCTTGATGTTGGCGGCTTGCTTGCCCTTCGGGCCGGTCTTAACTTCGAACGACACGCGCTGGTTTTCCTGCAGCGACTTGAAGCCTTCGGTCTTGATTTCCGAAAAATGAGCAAACAGATCTTCGCCGCCAGCATCCGGGGTGATGAAGCCGAAGCCTTTAGCGTCGTTGAACCATTTGACGATACCAGTATCCATGTTTCTTTCCAAAAGATAAAAATCAAACAATCGAGATGAAAATCATCCCGCGAACGCACGAAAATCAAGGGGAGGAAATGAAGAACTGAAGTACCGGCGAACGCTGGAGAACAACAATGAGCAACAACTTCGCACTTGACAATCTGCGTGGGCCTTTATACGCCGGATTTAAAATCGTGTCAAACAATTTATTTACCGGCCCGTCGGCACTGCCCGCGCACCCGGTCGTTTTTTAGTTGTCGCTGCGGCGCCTGGCCGCGCTTGCCTTTACAATCCCCACTTTTGCCAACCACCGCGAGTCCCTTCCGGATTCGTCAAACCGACACACAGGATGATCAGCGCAGCTCCCTTGCCCACTCGAGCCACCCCTTCACGCCCCCGCCGGCGACTCGCATTGTTGCTGCTTCCGGCATTGCTCGCCGCGTGCGCGTCGGCCCCCTCGGGCGGCCCGGTCGGGGACGGTTACTACCGGGTTCGCTCCGGCGACACGCTCGGCAAGATCGCGCAAACCTATCGTCAGAGCGTCACGAGCCTGGCACGCTGGAACAATCTCTCCAACCCCAATCGAATCGACGTCGGCCAGGTGCTGCGTGTAGCGCCGCCGGCCGGCGCGGGCGAGGCCGCCAGCAGTCAAACCGTCCCACCGGCGGCCAGCGACAATGCGCTGCCGGCGAGCAGCATTGCGCTGCGCTGGCCGGTTCAGGGCCCGGTCATCGCACGCTTTAATGGCACCAGCAACAAGGGGATCGACATCGGCGGGCAACTCGGCCAGCCGGTGGTCGCAGCGGCCGCCGGCAAGGTCGTCTATGCCGGCAATGGTCTGCGCGGCTACGGCAATCTGGTCATGCTCAAGCACAGCGGCGGCTTCCTGACCGCCTATGCCCACAACCGGGTCATCCTGGTCAAGGAGGGACAATATGTTGCGCAGGGCCAGCAAATCGCGGAGATGGGCAGCACCGACAGCCAACGCGTCCAGTTGCACTTCGAATTGCGCCAGGAGGGCAAGCCGCTCGATCCGCTACGCTACCTGCCCAGCCGCTAGACGCTGACCTGGCGGCCCTGGCGCCGCTTGTGGGGCGGGCGCTAGGGAGACAGCAAATAACCTTGCTGCAACCCGCCCGCCAGGGCGGCACGCCAGCCCGGGTGCGCGTCGGCTTGCGTCCACACCGCCAGATGCAGCGCGGACAAAGCCAAAGGATCGCTCAGCAACCGGCTTTTCTGCTTGTCGGGCAAATCATCGGGTCCATTGGCCAGCGCCTCGCGCACCATTTCGGCACGCCTCGCCACATCATTACTGCGCGGCGGCCGTAGCCTCGCACTGGCGCATGCGAGCGCGTTGACCACTGGATCGACCACCGCCTTGACGAAGTCCGGCCCCGGCGAAGCCGTCTCGGTATACTTCTGCGCCCAGCGCAATTCTTTCGGCGGCCACGACTCCTCCGGGATCAGAAACAGCCGCATGCGGCGCAAGCGTCGCCCCAGCGATACCCGGCTCGAGAACACCGAAAGCGGCACCGACAGCGCCAGCGCGCCGACGATCGGCAGCAGCCAAAGCAGGTAAGCCGGATTGAGCCAGTAGACACCCACAGCCCAAACGATGCCCAGCAGCGAATGCCACCCGTGCCGGCGCAACGCCTCGCCCCAGGTCGTCTCGGCGTCCTCGCGCGGCGGCGACTTCCACTGGATCGACCACCCGGTGAACGCCGCCACCACGAACTGGGTATGAAACAGCATGCGTATCGGCGCCAGCAAGGCGGACAGCACCATTTCGATGGCCAGGCCCAGCGTCAGGTTGAAGGCCCCGCCAAAACGCGTCGAGTCCTTGAACCACAGCAGGATCACACTCAGAACCTTCGGCAGGAACAACAGTGTCGCGGTCGCGCTGAACAGCGCGATGGCCCGTTCGGGGTGCCATTGCGGCCACAACGGAAACAACTGGCGCGGCTCGACAAAATACTGCGGCGCCACCAGCGTGTGCTTGGCCAGCATCACGGTGGAGAGCAGCAGAAAAAGAAACCATAGTGGCGACGACAGATAAGCCATGACGCCGGTGACAAAAACGGCACGGTGCACGCCATGAATGCGCTCGGCCAGAAACAGCCGAAAATTCATCAGATTCCCCTGACACCAGCGTCGATCGCGCTTGAGCTCATCGAGCAGGTTGGGCGGCATTTCCTCGTAGCTGCCCGGCAAATCGTAGGCGATCCAGACGCCCCAGCCGGCGCGCCGCATCAATGCGGCTTCGACGAAATCGTGCGACAGAATCTCGCCGGTCAGCACCCCGCTGCCCGGCAACGGCGCCAACGCGCAGTGCTTCATGAACGGCGCCAGGCGGATAATCGCGTTATGGCCCCAGTAGTGCGATTCGCCCAACTGCCAGTAGTGCAGCCCGGCGGTAAACAGCGGGCCATAAACGCGCGAAGCGAATTGCTGCAGCCGTGCGTAGAACGTTTCGCGCCCGGCCGCCAGCGGCGCGGTCTGGATGATGCCGGCGCCCGGGTTGGCCTCCATCATGCGCGCCAGCTTGCCCAGACACTCGCCGCTCATGATGCTGTCGGCGTCGAGCACGATCATGTAGCGATAGTTGCCGCCCCAGCGCCGACAAAAGTCGTCGATATTGCCGCTCTTGCGCTTGACCCGGCGCTGCCGCCGGCGATAGAAGATGCGGCCGAAGCCGTCGACCGCCCGGCACAGCGACAACCATGCATCGGTTTCGGCCACGCATACGTCGGGATCGTTGCTGTCGCTCAACACGAAAAAGTCGAAGGCCGCCAAATCGTCGGTTTTGGCCAACGATTCGTAAGTCGCTCGCAGGCCCGCGAACACACGCGGCACGCTCTCGTTGCAGATCGGCATGACCACCGCGGTTCGCGCGCCCTCGCCAAGCGGCTCCTGGCCGACCGCAGTGCGCGAAATGACGTAGCGGTCGCGGCCGAACAGCAGCACGAAAAACCCCATGATGGCCGTCCAGAAGCCGGCCGATACCCAGCAGAACAGTATCGCGAACAGGACCAGCGCAACGATCTCCAGCGGATCGCGTCCCTGATAGGGCAGCACGGTGCTCATGAAGTGGGTGGCCAGCGCCGTTTGCGCCAGCGTGAGAACCAGCAGCATCATGCGCCGGACACGACCGGCATGACGCCATCGCCCCCGCGGGTCGGGCGAATCCGGGGCCGGCGCGTGAGCGCGCCCGCCGAACAGGCCACCGAGCCAGCGCGACAGTGGGTTGAGCGACCAGGGGTGAGGACCGATGGGCGTGCGCGCCACTGTCGGCGCACTCACGATCTGTACCCCATCGCCGCGGCCGTGCTGCGCGATAACCGGCGTCGCGTCGGCCTGCGGCGCCCCGTAGGCCAGCTCGAGCCGCCTGAATACCGACCCGTAGGCAGGCTCGTCCGGCACCTGCGGCGCATCCCCGGCCAAGGCGCGATGCAAGCGCACCAGCGCCTGGGCATCTCCGCCTTCGCACTCGCCAACCCGCTCGAGCAGCGCCAGGCGATCCTCAGCGCTCAGCGGCAACTGATCGGCATAGCGCTCGCTCGCCGGGACATCCTCGCGGCGGTTTATTCTGGGGGTAACAGGTAGCTCCACGTTTCGGACAAAGTAGTGTTTCCGCTGTGCAGGTAAGCGCGCAGCTCGACTGGTTTTTCGTTGTCGAGGCGGCGCATGCGCACCAACAGGCGCCAGCCTCCCGTCACATCGTTGTGCTGCGTGGACGCCTCGAGAATCTTGCCATTGCCGTCAGCCGAAACGTTTCCTTCCACTTTGGCGCTGGCAGGCAGCTTGGCGAGCGCCGGCCCCTCGAAATCCAGGGCGAAAAGGATGCTCCCGTCGGGTTTGCCTTGCGCGCCCTGTCCGCGTCGCGTTTGCATGACCCAAGAGGTCTGCGGACGGTCGGCCGCATCCTTACCCCACAGCAAGCGATACTCGAAATCATACGGCTGCTTGGGGTGAGGCGACTTATCAGGTACCCAATAGGCCACGATATTGTCATTGGTCTCGTCCGGCGTGGGAATCTGCACCAGTTCGACCCGCCCCGCCCCCCACTTGCCGCGCGGCTCGACCCAGGCGCTCGGGCGCAAATCGTAGCGGTTATCGAGGTCTTCGTAGCTGGAGAAATCCTGGTCGCGCTGCATCAGGCCAAAACCCGCCGGGTTGCTCAAGGCGTATGAAGACACCAGCAGTCGCTTGGGGTTGACCAGCGGCCGCCAGATCCACTCGCCGGTGCCCGAGTGAATCGACAAACCGTCCGAATCGTGTACCTCCGGCCGGATACTGGGCACCGCGGAGGGTTGATTCTCGCCGTACAGGTACATGCTGGTCAGCGGCGCGATGCCAAGCTTGCTGACATTCGCGCGCATGAAGATGCGCGCCTTGACATCCATCTCGGTGTGCGTGCCGGGGCGCAAAATGAAGCGATAGGCGCCGGTTACGCTCGGAGAGTCGAGCAGTGCGTAAATCGTCAGCTCTTTCGCGCCGGGGGCCGGGCGCACGATCCAAAAATCGACGAACCGCGGAAATTCCTCGCCCGAACTCAGTGCCGTATCGATTGCCAGCCCGCGCGCCGACAGGCCATAGACCTGCCCCTTGCCGACCGCCCGAAAGTAACTCGCGCCGAGAAACACCAATACCTCGTCCTTGTGCTTGGGCGTATTGAGCGCATAGTGCACGCGAAAGCCAGCAAAGCCCAGCTTGCTCAACTGCTTCGGATCGAGCTTGTTCGCGCCGTAGTCGAACATGTCGGGGTTGAAGCGGATCGGCAGCACGCGCCCGTCGTTGACTTCATTGATCTGGACGGGGTGGTCGTAGAAAGAGCCCTCATGAAAAAAGCCGAGCTCGAAGGGCAGCTTGGTGCCGCGCCAATAGGTGTCTCTCGGCTTGAGGCGGATCTCGCGATATTGCTGGTAGCTGAGATCGCGCAGCGCTTTGGGCAAGTTCGAAGGCTGCGCCTTGTAGGGAGCAGCCGCCATCGTCTGGGCGCGCCACGCCACATCGCTGAAACCGAACGCGTGGGCGCTCGGCGCAGCCGCCCAACCTGCCAGCGCCAGCGCGGCCCCGGCTGCGAAAAATGCCAGTCGGCCTGTGTCATGCGCGCGTTTGACCGCGCCAGGTATCCGCTTGAACGGATTCATGGCCAGCAGAAATGTCATCAGCATGTATTGCTCTTATTACGATCGGCGACGAAAAAGATTGCGCCAAAGCAGCGATTTTACGCGTCTGCGGGATTTCCCGCAGTAACAATGCGTAACTTGCGCGCCGGGGACTGCCGCCCGCCGCCTATTGGCGCGTCAGACGCAGTCCGGGCTGGTTCGGCAACGCTTCGCAACGGTGCGCGCGTACGCCATCGACAAACGCCTCCACCGTCGGCACGATGATTTTCTCGATGGCTCCATTGCCGTAGCCGAAGCCGGCCAGATTCATATGAGTGGCGTGGTCGATCACGCCCAACCAGTGGCAACCGGCGGGCAGATCGGCAAACGCTTGCGTGCGCACTCGCCACGAACCATTCGGCGCATCGTCGAGCGTGCCGGTCAGCAGCAACAGGGGCTTGCTCAAATGGTGCCAGGCATCGGCGGGAAAAATCGGTCCGCGCCCCTCCGGCGAGAGAGCCACATAGGCATCGAAACGATCACGCCCCTGGAGTCCAAGCCGATTTTCGGCGCCGGCCTCGAGCATCGCCGTCACGGCCCCCATCGCATGGCCGATCAGCACCGCCACCGGCGCGCGGCACTGCGCGCGAGCCCAGGCCAAAGCCGCGGCTACATCGTCGAGGCGATCCCGGTAATCGTCCGGGGTGGTCGATAACGAAAACAAATCGTGCCGAAAACGTCCATTGCGCAGACGATCGCGCAGTGATTCGGGATCACGCTCGCGGTGCAGCAGCATCACCGCGCGCCAGCCATGCCGCTGCAAGGCGGTGGCCAGGTAGGTCAAGCCGCCGCGGTCGTCGCCGCTTCCGGGCGAGAGCACCGCCAGCGGCGCACAGGCTTGCCCGCTCGGCGCATAGACCGCCAGCCTGGCCTGGCGCCCGTCCGGGCGGCGCACCGACAAGACGCCTTGTCCGCGCGCCAGCATCGCCACGCCGCCGCACAGAAGCAGCAACATCAACGACCGCAGCCATTTTCCAGACATGGGGTTCCCCGCGCAGCACAAAACAGATTCCCGGCTATCTTAACGCGGATTAGGTCGGATTCCTCAGAGTAAGCGGCGATGCCTCGCGGCTCGCCGGTCGGCGGGCCTCAAGCGGCACTGTCGCGACGCACCAGGTAAGCCTGCAGGTGGCACCACGCCACGCGCAACACCGGCATCTCGACGCCCGCCAGCTGGCCGCGGCGGATCATGTCGCCAACGATGTGCTCGCCCTCGATGCGATAGCCCGCTTCGAGATCGCGCAGCATCGATGCGGTCATCGGCGAGCCGGGCGCCGTGAGTGTCTTCAGCGCGGCCTTGCGCGCCGCCTCGCGCATCGCGTAACCGCCGGCGCGCGCCACCGCCTCGCACTCGGCGTAGATCGTCTCCATGATCCAGCGGCCCTCGTCGGTCGCGATGATCGCGCCGATGCTGGCGCGCATCAGGCAGGTCGAAGCCGCCAGCGCGGTGAGAAACACGTATTTCTCCCACACGTCCTGCATCACTTCGTCGCTCTGGCGCGTGTCGAAATTGGCGGCGGCGAAACATTCGGCGATCGCCCGGCAGCGGCCCGCGGGCGCCTGCGCGTCGCGCTCGCCGAACACCAGCGTGTGAAAGTCGCTGAGATGGCGAATTTCGCCCTCCGGGCCCTTGACCACGCTGATCAGGCACAACCCGCCCAACACCCGATCGCGCCCGAACGCCGCGTCGAGCCGGTCGTAGTGCCGCAGGCCGTTGAGAATCGGCAGGACAGTCGTGTCCGGTCCCACCGCCGGCGCGATCGCCTCGATCGCACTGTCCAGGTCGTAGGCCTTGCAACTGAGCAAAACCAGATCGAATGGCGCAAGCCCTTCGGCCGTGGTGTACCGCACCGGCATTTGCATATCGCCGCGCGCACTCCGGATCACCAGCCCGTGGGCGGCGAGTTCGGCAGCCCGCCCGGGGCGCACCAGAAACGTCACGTCCGCGCCCGCCTGCGCCAGGCGCCCGCCAAAATATCCGCCCGTGCCACCTGCGCCCAATATCAGAATACGCATTGCACTTCCTTCAACTTGTGGTCCAGCCAACGATCATAGCGCAGCACGCGTTCCGGCCGCCTCGGCCGGCCAGACCGATTTCACGGCGTCCGCTATGCCAGCGCCGTCACCTGCACTTCCAGCAGGCAACCGGGCGCCAACTGCGGCGACACCGTCACCGTCCGCGCGGGCTTGTGTTCGCCCATGACCTGAGCGTACGCCAGATTGACCTCGGCCCAATGACTCATGTCGGTCAGATACACCGTCACGTTGACGATACGCTCGAGCGCGGAGCCGGCGGCGCGCAGAATCCGCTCGACATTGGCCATGACCTGCCGAGTCTGTGCATCGGCGCCCTGCGGCGGGTTACGCCCTTGCCCGGGAATGAACGGCAATTGGCCCGCGACGAATACGAAACCGTTGGCCACCACGGCCTGGCTGTAATGACCGGCCGGCGTCGGCGCTTCGGGCGTAAAGCATGTTTGCATGATGAGAAAAAAGATAGGTCGACAAAGATACGCGGTGCAGGGCGCCCCGCGCCCTGCCGTCCCGCTAGTAAAGCACCATTTGGGTACATCGGAACAGCGCGATCGTTCGGCCGTCCGGATCGCGCACCGTGGCATCCCAGATTTGCGTGCTGCGGCCCAAATGCACGGCCACGGCCTCGGACGTCAACCAGCCCTGTGTGCAGGTGCCCAGAAAATTGCTTTTCAGCTCGATGGTGGTGAAATTCTTCGCCTCCGGCGGCAAATGCGCCAGGCAGGCGTACCCGCAACTGGAATCGGCCAGTCCGATCACGCTGGCGGCATGCAGATAACCGTTGGGCGCCAGCAATTCGCGCCGCACCTGCATCCTGGCGCTCAAGCGGCCTTCGGCGAGGTCGGTAATCTGCAAGCCGAGCCAGTCGGGCAACGACCCCTGCTGGCGGTGGTGCAGGAAGTCGATGGAAACGTCGGGTCTCAGCATTGCCTTCATGGTGTTCTGTTCCTGGCAGTCGGTCACTGATTCAGTCGGCGGGCGCACCCTCTGCGGCGCAAATACCCGTGTAGCGGGTCATACCCGCGTCGATAACCCCGACAGCATATAACGGATCGCCGCTATCCGCGTGCCGGCGCGGCGCATGCAGCCATCCGCAGACCAGAGCAGGGCGCGGTTCAGGCACTCAGCAGCCTATCGGCGACAACCTTGCGGAAGCGGGAAAATCAGGGGGTTCGCCGCTCGCGTCGGAGCAGGCCCGGGCGCGCCCGGCAGATTGCCGGGCGCAGGAAGGAATTCAGGCCGCGACCCGGGTCAGATGCCGGGCCGGCGCATTGTATTCGGCCGATTGCATCAACGCATCGAGCAGCAGCACCACCACGCACGCTGCCGCGCCGCCGAGCATCAGGGACAGCACAAGCAGTACCGGCATGCCCGGTCCGGAGCGATGATCCGGCAGCGTCGGGCCGGAAATAAAACGGGCCTTCTGCAAATACATGGCCTTCATCCGATCGGCCGTCAGCGAAATATCGTTAAAAACCTCGCGAACCTGATCGTTGGTCAGATCCTGCGTTTTGAATGTGTCCTTTTGATCGGCCAGAAAGGCAGCCAGCATCGCGGCACCAGTCAGCGGCTGCCGGCTGATCGCCTCGACCCGCGCATAAAACGCATAGCTCAAGGCATTTTGCGCCGCATCCCGCTCCAGCGTGTGAATGCGCGCCTTGATGTCGGCAATGCCCGAGGCCACGCCCACGAGTTGCACCACCGGCGACAAATAGCGGGCACCGTCGGCGGCGTTGGACAGCAGTTGCCTGGCATCGCCCTTGGATGCCTGCGGATATTGCGCGGCGATTTGCTGAAGTGCTTTTTGTTTCTCCAGCGCCACCGAGAGCTTCAGTTTTTGCTGGATCAGTTGGTTATCGATTTCCTGCTTGCGCTGCAGCGCGGCGCCGGCCTTGTCGCGCACCGTGCTCATGAGGGCCTGCTGCAGCAGCGTATCTTTGATGAAATCGCCCAGGATCTTGACTCGCGCCTGTGCGCTCGCCGGCAACTCGCTGGTCAACGAAATCGAAAAGCCCAGCAGGTTGGGATCCAGGGGCGTCTTGATACCGTTCAGGTACCGCAAGTCGTCCTTGGAATACGGGAAAATCGCTGACGCATTTTTTTGCAGAAATTGTTCACTCAACTCGTTGCTCAAATAAACCGCGTCGCGGTCGTGCTCGAGCTTATTGGCCACCAGGAAACGCTGAAAAGTCCTGTTGTCGACAAGCGCGGCTTTTGCGGCGTTATATTCTGTCAACTGCATCGGCAATTGCAGAAAGCCACTGCTTTGATACTGGCATTTCTTTATAAAAATCAATGCAAATACTGCTGCAGCAAAAATGACAGACAAAACTATCACAAGCAGTCGCCTTCGCCATAGGCGCGAAAGTAGCTGCATGAGGTCAATCGTATCGTCGCTGAAATCTGTTGCCGCCCCTGACTGATTCATATTTACAACCCCGGCCTAAACTTTCCCCGCTCAAGAAATTTTCTTTGAGCCCTAACAAAAAACCTCAGAAAACTCCCACATTTCTGATGACCGGATCATACGAGAAAGTGCCCCCGCTCCGCAAGGTTCAGGCGTTTTATTTATTTGTTATTTTCTTATAATTAGAAATTCTTAATGATTATCGTAATAATTAATTAACACAAAACCTGTAGCGCTCACCGCCGACTCCGTCGACCCATCAGTTTCGATATCAATCAAACGTCCCTCTTGCACGGCCGCATCGAATCAAGACTCTTGCCTCACCCTAAACGCTCCGACTGCACCAGCAACTTGTCGAGCAGCCGATCAAACGTGTCGTGCTCGTCTTCGCTCAAACACGCGAACAACCCCTCGTAGTAAGCGCGGGCCTCGGCGAATGCATGCCTGTAGGCGGCCTTGCCGGCCGGCGTCAGCGTGACCTTGACGGCGCGACCGTCGTGCTCGTCCGGCACCCGCGCCACCAGGCCGCGCTGCACCAGCCCTTCGGCGCCGCGACTGGCCTGGCTTTTGTCCAGGTTGGCACGGCGCGCCAATTCCTGAATCGATAACGAACCCGCCGAGCCAATCGTCACCAGCGCGCGCCCCTCGCTCAGCGACAGGCCGGATAGCTCCGTGTAGCGCGCCCCCATGCGCCGGTCGTGCTGCTTCATCAGCCGGTGCATCTTGTAAGTCAGAAACGCTTCGAGACTTCGTTGCTTGGGTTGCATTAAGTGGTTTCCCTGAGTTCGGCCAAATTTAGTTGCTAACGCAACCATATCACATTAATATCGTTGCTAACGCAACTAAATCGGCATGGCCGGCAAGTGCCCACCGCTCAGCCGACCATGCCCCTTCATCGCCTGCCCAAACCATGCATCAGCCCGATATCCAACCGCGCAGCTCGCTGTATTACCAGTATCAGGTTCATCCATACGCCCGACCGCCACGCGCCGGGAGCACGGAGCCTTCAACGCCCGTGACCATTGTCGGCGGCGGCCCGATCGGCCTGTCCACGGCTTTGCTGCTAGCCCGGCATGGGGTTCGCACCGTGGTGCTGCAAGCCGAGCAGCAAGTCTCGGAGGGCAGTCGTGCGATCGTCTTCACGCGCCGCTCGCTGGAGGTGCTGCAACAGGTCGGCGTTGCCGACCGGGTGCTTGCCAAGGGGCTGCCGTGGCGCAGCGGCAACTCGTTCTATCGCGGCCAGCGTGTGTTTCGCATGGAGGCACCCAGCGACGACGACGATCGCTTCGGACCGCTCATCAATCTGCAGCAGAACATCCTGGAGGGGTACCTGGTCGAGGCCATCGCCCAGGAGCCGCTGATCGAATTGCGCTGGGGCAATCGGGTCGAATCGCTCAGCCAGGACGAGCGCGGCGTCACCCTGCAGGTCGATACGCCGGAGGGTCCCTACACGCATCGCAGCGACTGGCTGGTCGCCGCCGATGGCGCGCGCTCGACCATTCGTCAGGCGATGAATCTGCGCCTGGTCGGCGACAGCTATGAAGGGCGTTTCGTGATCGCCGACATCCTGATCGATCTCGACCTGCCGACCGAGCGCCTGGCGTTCTTCGCGCCCGACTGGAATCCGGGCAATACCGTACTGATGCACCGCGAGCCGGACAATATCTGGCGCATCGACTATCAACTGCCCGCCGGCGAAAGCCCCGAAGTCGCGCTGCGCCCCGAAGCGCTCAAGCAGCGCATCGACGCCCAACTGGCGATGATCGGCCGCGCCGGCACGCCCTGGCAGCTCGACTGGTGTTCGGTGTATTCGGCCCGCGCCATGACCTTGCCCGAGTTCGTGCACAACCGCGTCGCGTTCGTCGGTGACGCCGCGCACCTGTTGCCGATTTTCGGCGTGCGCGGCGCCAATACGGGTTTTCAGGATGCACTCGATCTGGCCTGGAAACTGGCCGGGGTCGTCAAGGGCTGGGCGCCGGCCACCTTGCTGGCCGCCTATTCCGCAGATCGCGTCGGCGCGGCGCGGGAGATCATCGCCGAAGCCGGCAAGAGCACCCGCTTCATGACACCGCCTTCGCATGGATTTCGCCTGCTGCGCGACGCGACGCTGGCATTGTCGCTGCGCCACGAATTCGTGCGTCCGCTGTTTCACTGGCGCACGTCGCGCGCGCACGACTATCTGCATTCGCCACTCAACAGCCGGGATGACGACAACGCCGCGATGCACGCCGGCCCGGTCGATGGCGCGCCGCTGCCCAACGCCCGCCTCGGTGCGGACGACTTTCTCTACGATCACCTGGGCACGGCGTTCCATTTGCTGTGGTTCAGCGACGGCAGCGCGCTCGATGCGGCTTGCGCCGCCGAGGTCGAAGCGTGGCGCGCGCGTGGCGTGCCGCTGCGCGTGCTTGCCGTGGCGGCCGGCGACCGGGCAGTGCCGGGTGCCGACGAAACGCTGCGCGACGCCGCCGCGCATCTGCACGCCAAATACGGCGCCGCGCCCGGCACCGCGTATTTGCTGCGTCCCGATCACCATGTCTGCGCACGCTGGCGTACCCTCACCGCGGCGCGCCTGCGCCAGGCGCTCGACACCGCCACGACCCGCTTGAACCAGGAGCCTCACGCATGAACCCGAGTACCGCCGGACTGGAGAATATTTACGACACGCTGGCGCTGGCCATCGACGCCACCGCGCCGGAGCAGCGCGAGCTGTTCCTGGTCAAGCTGGCGCTGCTGATGGCTCAGGCCATAGGCGACGAGCAACGCGTAAGCAGCTTGATCGCCGATGCGCAGCAGGATTAGCATCGCTTCCACCACCCTCGCACGTTCCGTCAGGATCAACGATATGACTTCACCCCGCCAGGATCTCAGCGAATCGGCCCTGCGCATCGAGCTGGCCGCGTGCTACCGCATCTTCGCGATGCTGGGCTGGACCGAGCTGATCTACAACCACATCACCGTGCGCATACCGGGTCCGCAACGCCACTTCCTGATCAATCCGTTCGGCCTGCATTACAGCGAAGTCACGGCATCCAATCTGGTGAAGATCGACCTGCAGGGCAATATCGTGGGCGCCTCCGACTGGCCGGTCAATCCGGCCGGCTTCACGCTGCACTCGGCAATCCACGCCGGCATTGCCGACGCGCACTGCGTGATGCACACGCATACCACTGCCGGCTGCGCGGTGGCCTGCAGCGCTGCCGGCCTGTCGATGGACAATTTCTATTCCGCGCAGTTGTACGGCCGCCTGGCCTATCACGACTTCGAGGGCATTACCGTGCACGCCGAGGAAGGGCCGCGCGTAGTACGCTCGATCGGCACCGCGCAAGCCGTCATCCTGCGCAACCACGGGCTGTTGTCGTGGGGCACGACGGTCCCGCAGGCCTTCGCCTATTTGTGGACGCTGCAGCGCGCCTGCGAAATCCAGATGGCTGGCGCCGCGCTGGGGCCGACCATCCCCATCGCCGAATCGATCCAGCGTCGGGCGAGCGCCGACTCACTGCAGTTCGACCCGCGCTATGGCGCAGGCGCCGACGTATTCGCCGCACTGCAGCGTCAGGTCGACCGCCTCGACGCATCCTATCGACAATAGCAACGCGATGCCGTGTCACGGTAACGCCAACCCGACAGGACACTCATGAAAATCTGCGTATACGGCCTCGGTGCCATCGGCGGCCTGATGGCGGCCAAACTCGTCAAGGCAGGCAATCCGGTGCGCGCCGTCGCTCGCGGCGCAACGCTCGAGGCGCTGCGCCGCGAGGGCTTGACGCTGATCGATACCGACGCCACCGGGCAACGGCGGAGCACGGTGCTGCCGATCGAAGCGTCCGAGCGCCCGGCCGAGCTGGGTGTGCAGGATCTGGTCATCGTGGCGGTCAAGACCACCGCACTGCCGGCGGTCGCCCGCGACATCGAACCGCTGCTCGGGCCGGACACCATGGTGCTGTCGGCGATGAATGGCATTCCCTGGTGGTTTTTCCATCGCCTGACGGGCGCGCCGCCATCGATGCGGCTGGAATCGGTCGATCCGGCCGGCGCCATCTCGCGCGCGATACCGCCCCAACAGGTCCTCGGCTGCGTGGTGCATCTCGCGGCCATCGCCGAGATGCCCGGCGTGATCCGGCACGTAGCCGACAATCGGCTGATCGTCGGCGCCCCCGACGGCAAGCTCGCCCCGCGCGTGCAGGCGATTCGCGACATGCTGGCCGCCGCGGGTTTCGACGCCACGGCCAGCGAGCGCATTCAGCAGGAGATCTGGTTCAAGCTGTGGGGCAACATGACGGTCAACCCGATTTCGGCGATCACCGGCGCGACCGGCGACCGGATTCTCGACGACGACAACGTACGCCACTTCATGACGGCCATCATGCGCGAAGCCGCCGACATCGGCCGGCGCATCGGCGTGCCGATCGACATCGATCCGGAAGAGCGCCATGGGCTCACGCGCAAGCTCGGCGCATTCAGAACATCGATGCTGCAGGACGTGGAAGCCGGCAAGCCGGTCGAGCTCGATGCGATGGTCGCCGCGGTCATCGAGATCGGTCGGCAGGTCGGCGTAGCCACGCCCTGCACCGACGCACTATTCGGATTGGCACGCCTGCACGCGCGCGTACGCGGGCTATATCCCGGCGCTTAAGCGAGCGGCAGCGGCAGCCGCCGCGCCGCGGCTTGCTTATTCGAGCGGCGAGGTCGGCGCGCCGCGCTGGGCCACCTGGGCCGGCGCCACCAGCAGTCCGAGCGGAACCGCGGCGGCCATCGCGGCATAGCCGGCATCGCTCGGATGCACATGGTCGCCGCAGTCGAAACGCGGCAACAGCCGATCCGGCATCGTCGGATCGCGCAACGCCGCATCGAAATCAATCACGCCGTCGAATGCGCCGCTGGTGCGAATCCAGTGGTTCACGGCCAGCCGCACCTGTTCGCGCTCGGGCGGCAGCGAGGCGGGCAACAGCGTGCCGCCCAGAATTCGGATGCCGCGCGCGTGGGCCTGCGCGATCACCCGGCGATATCCGGCAATCAGGTCCTTGGCCTGGACCACCACGTGCGGCGCATCGCAGTCGAGCCCGCGGCGCGGCGGTGTGGCGCCGAAATTGATATCGTTGATGCCGACCTGCAGGATCACGGCTCGCACGCCCGGCTGCGCCAGCGCATCGCGTGCGAAGCGCGCCTCCAGTCGCTGCCCGTAGCACGCGGAATCGTTCAACAGGCGATTGCCGCTGATGCCGAGGTTCAAGATCGCGACATGCCGCGCTTCGGTGCCTTGCAGGCGCCGCGCGAGCGCGTCGGGCCAGCGCCGGTTCTGGTTCAGCGAGGAATGCAGGCCATCGGTGATCGAATCGCCGATGGCGGCTACCGCGAAGGCGCTGGAACGCGTGTCGAGCGCCACGCCGGCCAGCCACAGGTAGGCCGTCGTCCGGCCGCGATACGCCTTGCCGTCGAAGTCCTCGGCGTAATTGCCCGGCGTCGAGATGTAATTGACCTGGCTGGCGACCTTGTGCCAGGTGGTCGGGGCGCCCGGCTGCGTGCTGTAAAGGCTCACCGCCAGCGCCGCGCCGGCCGGCACATCGAGCGAGACCGGATCGCTGGTGAGCTCGGCGCCAGGCGCAATCACAGCGGCGCGCCGGCCGCGGAAGCTCAGCAGCCGTTCGGTATTGGGCCGCAATGCCGCGTCGCCGGCCGACAGCGCCACGGTCGCCTCCGAGATGGCCAGCGGCTGCGTGCCGAAGGTATTGCTGAAGGTGACGCGCACGCGCTGTCCCGCCAGACGCGAGTAAACGATTTGCCGCACGGTGCGGCCGGTGACCGCCGGCGCGCGATCGTAGGAGGGCGCCGCGCGATTTTGCGCGACTGCCTGCGGCGCCGCGGCCCACGTGCCGACCCAATGGCCGTCCGCCCACGCCGCCGCGCTCGACGGCGCGAGCGCAACCGCCAGCGCGGCGCACGCCGCCGCTCGCGAGATCGTCAAACAAAAGAGTTTCATCAGGGATACCGATAGCGAAGCAAGCCGTGATTGTGCCCGAAACCGCCCGGCTCCGAGCCGCCATGGCACGGTCGACGGATCACAGGCCGACCCCGTTGTGCGAATCGAACAGCAGGCTGGCGATCAGGTCGCTGTCGATCGTTTCCTGGTTCAGCGTGCGCGCGAGCAATTCGCCAGCCAGCAGTTGCGGCGAAAAAACCATGTCCGACTGGAGCCGCTTGATGCGCTGCAAGTTCTTGGCGTCGTTGACCAGCGCCACGGTCTTGACCTGCGGCGCTTCCTCCTTGATGGCGAGAATCACGAAGGCGTTCTCCGCGTCCTCGTTGCGCAGCGCGAGCGCCACGCGCGCCGTGGCGATGCCGGCCCGGTGCAGTGTCTGGGAATCGCTCGGGTCGCCGATCACCACGTCGGCATTCTCCGGGTAGTTATGCTCGACATTGGGCGCCACGATCATGGTCAGCGCGCAACCGCGCTTTTTCAGCCCCTGATAAACGCTGTAGGCGATCGACGACGTCCCGACGATCACATAATGATTTTTGCGCGTCACGCTGGAAATCCCTCCCCTGACGATACGTTTCAGATTGCCGCCGACCAGCGGCCCGATCACCGCGCCGATCGAAGTCGCGAATACGGTAATGCCGAGCACGATGATCGAAGCCGTGAAAAAACGCGCGGTCTGGCTGTGCGGCACGATATCGCCGTAACCCACCGTGGACATCGACACGATCGAAAAATAGAAGGCGGTGCCGATATCGCGAATCGGCGGCGAAAAATCGGCCCCCAGATATAGCGAGCCGAACACCGCATACACCACCAGCGAGGCGACGCTGAGTATCGCGAACAGGCTGCTGGCGGCCAGGCTGGTCCGGTCGAAGCGCTTCCAGTAGTACACCAGCACGAGCGCCAGCGCCAGCGTGTAGCCAAATATCGTCACGTTGCGATAATCGCCCCACAGGCTGATAATCCCGGCGCCGATCAGCAGCAGCAGCGAGAACACCCAGGCGACGCGGGCGCGCAGCACGATCCCGATGCTCATCCAGATCAGCCCGGCGGCGATCACCACCTGAGGGAACGCCAGCAGGCCGAGCGAGCTGATCAGGTCCAGCCAATTGCCGAACAACCCGCCGCCGTGATGATGCTGGCGCGCGCGCTCGAGCACCGGCTGCAGCAGCATCAACCCATTGACCAGCAGCAGCGCCCCCAGGTACCAGTGCGGCGCCAGCGCATGCACGGTGCGTTCGATCCGGTTACCCAAAACTTTGAGCGAATTACCCAGTTTGCCCATCAACCCATTTCCTAGCCGGTACCAGGCGATACCTTAACAGACGCCGTCGGCGCATGCCCACGCCCCTGTGCGAAGCGCTATGGCAGAATATCGGGCGAAGTCCGGCTCAGATCGGGCGCCGCTGACAAAACGACAGGGAGGTGTGGAATGAACACGCAACGGTTTGCGTGGCGCGGGCAAATTGCAGGCCTGTGCCGAGACGCGTACGCGGCGGTGCCCCGATGATGCCCAGCAACGCCATGGCCGACGCGGCCTGGCTCGATCCGCACGACGCCCTGGCGGCCGTCGAAGGCGCCCCGTACGGCATGTTCGTATGCGACGCGAGCGGCACGTTCGAACTGGTCAACGCCGCCTACGAGCAGCTCACCGGGTATTCCCGCGAGGCGCTCATCGGCCATCGCACGTTCAAGTCGTTGCACGACCTGACCAATGCGATCCCCCAACCATCGCGAGCGGAGACCACCGCGGCCGGCAATATCGAATTCGACGGCGAATGCGTGTGCCTGCATCGTTCCCGCACCCGCGTGCCGGTGCATCTGGCGGTGTCGCGCATCGGCGCCACGGCGCATGGCACGCAGCGCTACGTCGGCATCGCGTTCGACCTGAAGCAGCACGCCCAATACCAGGCGCGGCTATGGTATGTGACGCATCATGACCATGTGACGCGGTTGCCGAACCAGACACTGCTCTCCGAGCGCCTGGAACTGGCGATCAGCCGTTGCACCCGACATGGCGACGGATTCACGCTGCTCATCATCGAACTCGACCAACTGCGCAAGGTCGGCAATGCCCTCGGGCAGCCGGCCGCCGAACTGGCGCTGCAAATCGCCGCCGAGCGCCTGC
Source organism: Pandoraea sp. (assembly GCF_004297875.1). Taxonomy (GTDB): domain Bacteria; phylum Pseudomonadota; class Gammaproteobacteria; order Burkholderiales; family Burkholderiaceae; genus Pandoraea. Next base: position 61,999 of record NZ_SCSK01000044.1, read on the forward strand.
GCGGCGTGATCGGTCCCGACGACACGATCGCCTGCGTGGGCGGTACGCAGTTCGTCCTGGTCGCGCAAGCCACCGGCGCACAAACCAGTGCGCTGGTCGAGCTGATCCGCGCGCGCCTGGCCGAGTGGCCGGAATTCACCCAGATGCCGGTCTCGCTGGCCGCCAGCATCGGCGGCGTGAGCTTTCCCGAGCATGGCGCGACCGCGGGCCTGCTGATGCGGCGCGCCAATGTCGCGCTGGCCGAGGCCAAGCGCGCCGGCAGCGGTAATTCGCGTTTTTTTTGCCCGGCGATGGAGGCGGAGTCGACGCGCCAGCTGGAACTCGAGACCCTGCTGCGCGGCGCCATCGACAACCGGCAACTGCATCTGGTGTATCAACCGCAAATCACGCTGGCCACCGGCGAGCTGGCCCTGGCCGAGACGCTGCTGCGCTGGCGCCATCCGACTCGTGGCGCGATCAGTCCTGCCGAATTCATTCCGGTGGCGGAAAAATCGGGTTTGATCGATCAGTTGGGCGAGTGGGTCATTCGCAATGCGTGCCGCGAGGCGAGCCAGCTGTTGCGCCGCGTGCGCAATATGCCGCGGATTTCCGTCAACGTCTCGCCGCAGCAACTGCAGCGCCAGGACGTGCTGGGTATCGTCACGCGCGCGCTGGAAGACAACGCGCTCGAGGCCCGATACCTCGAAGTGGAAATCACCGAAGGCGTGCTGCTCGAGCATACCGACACGGCGCTCGAGACGATTCAGGCGCTGCGCCGGCTCGGGGTCGAAATCGCGGTGGACGATTTCGGCACCGGCTATTCGAGCCTGGCCTACCTGACGCGCCTGCCGGTCGATCGACTGAAGATCGATCAGTCGTTCATTCGCCGGATGCTGAGCGATCCGCAGTGTCACGCGATCGTCGAGGCGGTCATCGCCATGGCCCACGCACTGAAGTTGCGCGTGACGGCCGAAGGCGTGGAGAGTGCGGCGCATGCCGCTCGACTGACCGAACTCGGTTGCGACGAAGCGCAAGGCTTCTGGTTTTCCCGACCGCTCGGCCAGCAGGGCCTGTACAACGTTCTGCGCCCGTTCGATGGCGACACGTCCTCCCGATAAAGTCGTACCGCGGCCCACTCAGTGTTAACCCGTGGCCCGGCGCGCATTGTCGGGTCGCGACCCCCGCCCCAAGGCCCGGACTGGCGAGCCTTGCCAAGGGTCGCGCTCCCCAGGGTCGCACGACATCTGCGTGAAAACCCCTAAGATTTAATCCTGACGGATTAATCGGATCCTGTCGTATATTGTTATCAGCGATGCGATAGGACTGCTTGACAGGCAGTGTCCCGTCAACTCGTAAAAATGTCGGTGTACTAGCGCATTCGAAAGAACGGCCACGCCGCCCCGGGGATCATTCCAAGACGATCGTAGGCCTCCAGGAGACACGCAACGCGGTCTCGTCGCGTAGGGTCACATTGCAAGCGCCGAGAGCGTTGACCATACAAGGAGAAATACAGATGGGCGATCACACCTCTTCCGGGAACCAAAAACGCAGAACCGTCCTGAAGGCCGCCGCAGCCGCGGGTGCCTTGCAAGTCGCGGCACCTTTCATCATCAAGGCTCGCGGCGAAGTGCCGGTGCGCTTCGGGCTGGATAACCCGCTGACCGGCACATACGCCGAACTCGGTAAAAACGAACGAGTCGGCTGTGAACTCGCGATCGAGCAAATCAACGCCAAGGGGGGCGTACTGGGGCGGCCGGCGGAGCTGCTGGTCGAGGACTCGACCAGTGCCGACACCGGCACGGCCGTGCAGAAGGCTCGCAAGCTAATCAGCCGCGACAAGGTGAATTTCCTGCTCGGCAACGTCAATTCGGCAATGGCCCTGGCCATGGGGCAAGTGGCCAACGAACTCAAAACGCTGCTGATCGTTACCGGCGGACACACCGATGCCGTCACCGGCACCGACTGTCACTGGAACGTGTTCCGGGTCTGCAACACGACCCGCATGGAAACCAATTCGGTTTCGAAACTGCTGTTCGAAAAGTACGGCAAGAAGTGGTTCTTCATCACGCCCGACTACGCGTTCGGACACACGCTGCAGCAAGGCTTCGAGGCCAGCCTCAAGCAGTTCGGCGGCACCGAGGTGGGCGTCGCTCTGACCCCGCTGGGCACCAGTGACTATTCCTCGTACCTGATCAAGGCCGAGGCGGCCAAACCCGACGTCATCATCTTTTTGACGGCCGGCGACGACGCGGTGAATTCGCTCAAGCAGGCGGTGCAATTCGGCCTGAACAAGCGCTTCCACATTGCCGGCGCCCAACAGGAACTGGAGGTGCTCGAAGGCTTGCCGCCCGAGGCGCGCATCGGTACCTGGGTATTCGAATGGTATTGGCGCCAGAAAAACGTGCCTCACATCGACGACTTCGTCGCGGCCATCAAAAAGAAGGCCGGCCGCGTGCCCACCGCCCGGCACTGGTTCGGCTATGTCGCGACCTGGACCGCGGCGCTGGTGGCCAACCAGGAAAAGTCGCTCGACGCCGTCAAGCTCGCCAAGGCACTCGAAGGCTTCAAACTGCCGCCCGAAATAGCCCTGATGCCGGATACGCCGTTCTACCGGGCCGGCGATCATCAACTGATGCCCAACCTCTACGTCGGCCATGCCGTGTCGCAGGGGCCGGTGCCGGAAGACCTGTTCCACGTCGATACCGTCGTCAAGGGTGTCGACGTCGCACTGCCGGTGGCCGAAACGGGCTGCAAGATGAAGTGGTCGTAAGTGGGCTGTTGCCGGCCGCCGCGGCGGCCGGTTGATTCCATAAAATCAATAATCCGGCCAAGCCATTCATTTACGACATCGATACGCCACAAGACGCAATCGCCGAACCACAATCGGGGCCCGGGCGCCATGAACGCGCGGGCCGCCACCGGAATATATCGACGGTAGCATGACACAGCTCATTCTTTTCAATGTCTTCAACGGGGTGATCATCGGCGCGTTCTATGCGCTCATGGCACTGGGTCTTTCTCTCATCCTCAACCTCAGCGGCGTCATCAATTTCGCGCACGGCGGCTTTCTGGCGGTGGGCGCGTACCTGGCCTACACGATGATGCCCTACACGGGCTTCTGGCTCGCCCTGGTGATAGCGCCGTTGCTGACCGCCCTGCTGGGCCTGGCGGTCGAGCGCGTGCTGATTCGCCCGCTATATGGGCGCGATCCGCTGTACAGCCTGTTGCTCACCTTCGGGCTGGCGTTCATGCTGCAGGACGGCACGCGCTACACCTGGGGCCCGCAAACGCTGCCGTTCCAGGTCCCGCCGTCGCTCACCACGCCGTTGAGCGATACCTTCTTCTTCCTGACCGGCTATCGCCTGCTGATGATGGCGCTGGCGGTGGTGGCCGTGGCCGGCCTGTTCCTGATCCTGAACCGCACCCGCCTGGGCATGCGCATTCGCGCCGGTACCGCCGACCTCGATACGGTCTCGGTGCTGGGCGTGAATGTGCGCGTGCTGCGCAACCTGAATTTCGGACTCGGCATTTATCTGGCGGGGCTCGCGGGCATTCTGGCGGCGGGCCAGCTCGGACTGCAGCCAACCATCGGCGACTCGCTGATCATGCCCAGCTTCGTGGCCATCATCGTCGGCGGCCTGGGCAGCCTGCCCGGCACGCTGCTGGGCGGCATCCTGATCGGGGTGGCGTCGAGCGTGACCTCGGTGTTCTTCCCCTCGGCCACCGAGGCGGTGATGTACGTGATGATGGCGCTGGTGCTGCTGATCCGGCCGCGCGGCCTGTTGGGTGAAGAAGGGAGAGTGCAGTGAGCGAACAATACAAACGCGGCGGGCACCTTCTGGTGTGGGTGGCCCTGCTGACCATGCCGTTCTGGATCAACCTGATCGGCGGCTACACCGCGCTGGGCAGCCGTATCGTCGTGATGGGGTTGGCGGCGATGTCGCTGAATTTCCTGCTCGGCTATACCGGCGTGCTCTCGTTCGGCCATGCGGCATACTTCGGATTGGGCGCGTACGGGGTGGGCATGACCATCAAATACCTGGTGCCGAGCACCCCGCTGGGCATCGTCATCGGGATCGTCGTGGGCACCCTCGCCGCAGCCGTCATCGGGGCGCTGATCGTACGCCTGCGCGGGGTCTATTTCGCCATGGCGACGATCGCCTTCGGCCAGGTGTTCTACTTCATCGCGTTTCGCTGGAACTCGCTCACCGGCGGCGACGACGGCCTGTCGGGGTGGCACAGAATCCCGATCAATCTGGGTTTTCGCACGCTCGACATCGCAAGCAGCGAGACGACCTTCTATTACTTCGCGCTGGCCTGCTTCGCGGTGGCCGTGCTAATCATGGGCGCGCTGCTGCGCTCGCCGTTCGGCCGCACGCTGCTGGCGATTCGGGAAAACGAAAGACGGGCGCGCTTTCTTGGCATCCCGATCGAATTTCACATCTGGCTGTCTTTCGTGATTTCCTGCGTGTTCGTCAGCCTCGCCGGCACGCTCTATGCGCTGCTCAACAACTTCTCCGACCCGCACGGCCTGCACTGGAGCCAGTCGGGCGACTTCGTCATCATGGCGGTGCTCGGCGGCATGCGATCGTTCTGGGGTCCGCTGATCGGCGCGGCGATCTTCGTGTTCGTGCAGGACTTCATCTCGAGCCGCACCGAGAACTGGATGTCGTTCATCGGCCTGTTCTTTATCCTGATCGTGCTGTTCTTCCCGCGTGGCGTGCTGGGCATCATCCGCAGAAAGGCGAACTCATGAGCTTACTGGTCGTCGAGAACGTCTCTCGCTATTTCGGCAGCCTGCGGGCGGTCAATGAAGTTTCGCTGACGGTCGAGCCGGGCGAGCTGCGCGCGGTAATCGGCCCCAACGGCGCGGGCAAAACCACCTTCTTCAATCTGATCAGCGGTTTTTTTCCCCCGTCGTCGGGGCGCATCCTGTTCGACGGGCAAGACATCACTTCGATGGGCTCGCATCAGCGCGTCACCCTCGGCATGGCGCGCACGTTCCAGATCACGGAAATCTTTCCGGAGCTCACGGTACGCGATAACGTGCGCATTCCGGTCGAGGTCGAGGCCGGCTACCGGCTCAGCCCGTGGCAGTCGCGCGCGGCCCGGGCCCGCGTGCGCGAGCGTGTCGACGAATTGCTCGAAATGGGCGGTCTGACGGCCAAGGCGAATCATGTGGCGGGCGAATTGCCGCTGGGCGACCAGCGCTCGACCGAGATCGTCATGTCGCTGGCGCTCAAGCCGCGCCTGCTGCTGCTCGACGAGCCGACGGCCGGCATGGGCGACCAGGAAACCTATGACGTCACCCAGCTGATTCGCGACCTGAACCGGCGCCAGGGTCTGTCGATGGTGCTCATCGAGCACGATATGCGAGTGATCTTTCAGCTGGCCAAGCGCATCATGGTGCTGGCCGAGGGACAAGTGCTGGCCGAGGGCACGCCCGCCGACATCGCCGCCAACGAGGAAGTGCAAGCGGCCTATCTGGGGAAAGCGAAATGAATGTCCTGGAAGCCGAAGGCCTGCACACCTATTACGGCAAGAGCCACATCCTGCATGGCGTGTCCTTCCAGGTTGCCGAGGGCGAGATCGTCACGCTGCTGGGCCGCAATGGCGCCGGCAAGACCACCACGCTGCGCAGCCTGGTAGGCCTGACGCGCGCGCGCGAGGGCACGGTCAACATCCTGGGCACCAACACCACCGCACTGCCGCCGTTCCGGATTGCCGCGCTCGGCGTGGGCTACGTGCCGGAGGGGCGGCGCGTGTTCGGCAATCTGACCGTCGAAGAGAACCTGATGGTGCCGCTCGAGCGCCCCGGGCCGTGGAATATCGAACGCATCTATGGCCTGTTTCCGCGGCTCAAGGAACGGCGCATGAACAAAGGCCGGCAGCTCTCGGGCGGCGAGCAGGAAATGCTCGCCATCTCGCGCGCGCTGATGCTCAACCCCAAGATCCTGCTGCTCGACGAGCCCTCGCAAGGACTCGCGCCGCTGATCGTCCAGGAAGTGTTCGACGTCATCGTCGCGGTGCGTCGCGAAGGCATGTCGGTCCTGCTGGTCGAACAGAATGTGCGCGCCGCCGTGGAAATCGCCGACACCGCCTGTGTGCTCGACGACGGTCGTGTGGTGTACCAGGGCTCGGCCAAGGAGTTCGGCAGCGACGAGGCCCGCGTGCGTTCGCTCGCGGGCGCCAGCGTGGAGAACTGGGAGACCGAGCAATAGGCGGCGCAACGGGCTGCCGCATCACGCGCCGGCAGGGCCGGCTTCGGCTATCATTTGCGCGACCTCCTCCTCCCGGGCGCCGCCGATGCCGACCATCGAGACAGACCACGACACCACGCCGGAATCGACCTGGACGATCTTCCTGATATTCCTGCGCCTGGGGCTCACGTCGTTCGGCGGGCCGGTCGCCCACCTGGGTTATTTCCGTAATGAATTCGTTACCCGCCGCCGCTGGCTCGGCGAGCGCAGCTACGCCGATCTGGTAGCGCTGTGCCAGTTCCTGCCGGGGCCGGCGAGCAGTCAGGTCGGCATGGCACTGGGGCTGTCGCGTGGCGGGTTTCGGGGCGCCCTGGCGGCATGGACCGGCTTCACGCTGCCGTCGGCCATTCTCCTGTGCCTGTTTGCGCTGGGCATGTCGACCTGGGGCAGCGCCGTTCCCGCCAGCGTTCTGCATGGCTTGAAAATCGTCGCCGTCGCGGTGGTCGCACAAGCGGTATGGGGCATGGCGCGCAACCTGTGCACTGGCACGGCGCGCGTCACCATGGCGGCGATTGCCGCCTGCGTCGTGCTGTCGTGGCCCACCGCCTGGGCCCAGGTGGCCGTGATCGCGGTCGCTGCGGCAGTAGGCATGCGGCTCTTCAAGCCCTCCGAGGCGCCCGCGCACGACCCTCTGCCGATCGCCGTGGCGCGGCGCACCGGGTTCGCGCTGCTTACCGTGTTCTTCGTCTTGCTGATCGGCTTGCCGGTTGCCCTGGCGCTGTGGCCCAGCCAGCCGCTGGCGCTGTTCAACGCTTTCTACCGTGCCGGCGCACTCGTATTCGGCGGCGGCCACGTCGTACTGCCGCTGCTGCAGACCGCCGTCGTACCCACCGGCTGGGTGTCCAACGAGACATTTCTCGCCGGCTACGGCGCCGCGCAGGCCGTGCCCGGCCCGCTGTTCACCTTCTCGGCTTTCCTGGGCGCATCGATGCATGCGGCGCCCAACGACTGGGCCGGCGCCGCATTATGCCTGGTCGCCATCTTCGCGCCGTCGTTTCTGCTGGTGGCCGGCGCCCTGCCGTTCTGGGAGCGGTTGCGGCACAGCCTGCACACCCAGGCAGCGTTCGCCGGCGTGAACGCCGCGGTGGTCGGCCTGTTGCTGGCGGCGCTTTACCACCCGGTGTGGACCAGCGCAATCCACGGCCCGATGGATTTCGCGCTGGCGCTCGTCGCGCTCGTCGCGTTGATGTTCTGGCGCTTGCCGCCGTGGCTGGTGGTGCTCGGATGCGCCATCGCCAGCGGCCTGTTTGGCGGCATCTAGCATCGCCCGGTGAAATTGTTACTTTTTGTTAAATACCGATCGCCGCCATACTGCAAGTCATGTTTTCCGGTTAGTCTTTTTGTCGTACGCAGTACCCGGTTTTAGGGTGAACACGCCGTAACCGCATCATTGGGACAACGAGAAAAGGAGAATTGCCATGGAACACGGTTTCATTGCGTGGTTGATCATCGGCGCCATCGCCGGGTGGCTGGCCGGTATTCTGGTCAAGGGTGGCGGCTTCGGCCTGATCGTCGACATCATCGTCGGGATCGTCGGCGCCTTCATCGGCGGATGGCTCGCCAGCCTGCTCGGCATCAGCCTGGGCAGCGGGTTCATCGGCTCGATCATCATCGCGGTGATCGGCGCGGTCATCCTGCTGTTCGTCATTCGCCTCATCAAGCGGGCCTGAAAATATACGCCCGATGTGCAAACCGGCACCCGTGGTGCCGGTTTTCTTTTATTCGGACATCGACAAGGCAATTCCCGGGTTATCGATCAATCGGGATGGGGCCCTTCCGCCTTGTTTTCCAGCACCTGGCCGGTCTGCGCATCGACGCCAACCTCATAGGTTTTGGCGCCCGCCCTGATATCGAACGAGTAACGCAAGCCACTGCCGCCGGACTCCTTCTCCAACTCCTCGTCGGTTACCTTGCCTGGGCGCGCTTGCAGCGCGGTAGCGCGGGCATTGTCGAGGCTGACTTTGGCCTCATTTGCATACTGCTGCCCGGAGTATGCGTGGGCAGAAACCGCCAACGCCGACAAACTCGCCATCGCCAGCACGTATACCGTCTTTCTCATATCCATTGCTTATATGAACGCCGCCCGGCTTGCAAGGTGATGCCGCTATGATGCTCGACGAGGAATTGGCTGCAGGCTTATATCCGGCATGTTGCAGGCCGAGCCTGCCCGCCCTGATGGAATTCGCCAAGAACGACCTCATCTCCCACAGCGCGCTCGAAGCGCAGAGCAATGGTCAGGTTTACGTTCTTGCGGTCCAACCTGTCTTGCCATCATATCTTCACCTACCTTCGCAACCTTCCAGCGTGTTCTGCGGTAAAGCTATCGCCGTTTCTCTACGCGGGTTTTGCGCCCACATAGTCCTTCTGATAGGTGCCACCACGTGCCAACAGTGCCCAGGCGGTTCGCGCCATTTTGTTAGCCAGCGCGACGGCCGCCACGTTCGCTGGTCGGCGCTGCGCGATGTCTTCACACCACTTGCCCTTGTCTTTGGCTCTGAACAACACCATTCTTGCGCCGTGAATCAGCAGCGTACGCAGATACGTGTCGCCTCGCTTGCTGATTCCGCCCAGCCGTACCTTGCCGCCAGTGCCGCTCTGTCGCGGTACCAGACCAAGAAAGGCAGCCAGTTCACGCCCAGATTTGAATGCTGTCGGATCGCCAATCGTCGCCACCAGCGCTGTGGCAGTCAGCGGGCCGATACCCGGGATTTCCGCAACCGTCCGACAAGCTACTTCTTGACGCTGCCACGTTGCCAGCCGCTTCTCAAGTTTGCTGATCTCGCTATCGAGTTGCCCAATGTGTTGAAGCTGATCACGCAGTGCGTCGAACAGCACCCCCGGTACCGCTTGCTCGACTTCGTCGATCCTCTGACGGATCTCCGCCAGGCCGGCCCTTCGCCCCGCCTTGAAGGTCACACCAAACTCATACATCAGACCGCGCAGCTGGTTAATCTGCATGGTCCGCGACTTGACCAGCAGCGCTCGCATACGATGCAGTCCCAGCATGGCCTGTTGGTCTTCTGTCTTCGGCGCGACCTTGCGTGTGCCGGGTTGTTGCACAGCAGTCCAGATCGCTCGCGCATCGGCCGCGTCCGTCTTGTTGTTTTGCACGAACGGGCGAATGAACTTCGCATGCAACAGCACCACCTCATGGCCCAGTGCCTTGATTTTGCGTGCCCACCAATGCGCGCTCCCACACGCCTCCAAGGCAACGCGACCCGCCGACCGCTGGCCAAGAAACTCAATCAGCTCCTGCTTGCTAAACCGCCGGTTGACGATCTCGCCGCCTTCGCCTTCCACCCAGTACATCTGGAAAACGCGTTTTGCAATATCCAGGCCGTATGTCGTAGGATTCATTTGGTCCCTCCGTTCCTCAAGTGGTCGCAACAACTCCACTTTGGCACATCGATGCCGTTCGGTTCTGGAGGGACCCTTATGGCCAAAAAAGCTCGCTCCAGATTTCTGCGCCTGAATCTCCCCGGAGGGAGGGCGGCGTTCATACCATCTCCTTAACGTGAATGGCTTGAAAAAAAGCCATGCCGCCAGTGTGCGATGCGACACTTAGGTCACCGTTAGGAGAGGCGCCAGATCGATGCGACGCCGGTACGCGAGCCCGGCTAACTGCTCCGCGCAGCCAGCCGCTCGACCCATCCGCCCAGCACATGCTGGTGTTCGACGTCGATTTTCCGGATATGCGCGCCCAGCCGAAACCCGTCACGCGTGAGGATGCTGTTGCGGACCTCGGCATGGATCGGCGCTGCAAGCCGCTGGGCCATATCGTCCAGGCCACGCATGTGCAGCAACAGGCACACCCCCGTGCCGAGCGGGATCGTCTCGTCCGTGATGAAACTCAGTCCTTCCCTGGAGACGTCCCACACGCGCACGGGAATCTCCCTGTTCTCGAGACGAAGCGTGGCGTTCCATTTCACGCGAACGCGCGGCGCCGGCCGCGCGACCGCAAGACCCGGCGAGAGACTCAGTTTGTTGACAAGGCGCGATGCGTCAGAGGCCACTATGACAGTTCCCCGGATTATTGGATTTTTATATATATTTATGTGTATAACGAACTAAATATTATCTCACTTCACTATTTTTCACAAAGCCGCCAGGTCGCCCAGGCGTGCGACGCCGTGCAGCCAATTGCTGAAGACGTCCAGCGCCTCAACGTTGATCGGGTCGTCGTTGTAGGAAATGAAATAGCCGCATTCATTGCGAATGAAATGCGTGGACGGGACGGTCAGCCTATTGCTAGCCAATTCCGTGGGGATGAATATCTCCGGCACCAGGGCGACCCCCAGTCCGGACATCGCCGCGCTGGTCAACATGGTAAACAGCTCGAACCGGCAACCGCGCAACGGTTTGTAGACGTCGTCCAGGCCGGCGCTGGCAAACCACTGCGGCCATGCGTCCTCACGCGAGGACAGATGCAGCAGCGGCAATTGCGCAATCATTTCGACCGAGACGCCGCGTTTCGGGTTGACCAGTTCAGGATGACACACCGGGATCACTCGCCCTTCTGGCAACAGTTGCTCGCCGCGGGTTCCCTGCCACACGTCGCTGCCGTAATAGATCGCCGCATCGAATTGCGTGTTATTCAAAATAAATGGGTCGGATCGCGCGGTGATATTGACGTTGATGCCAGGATATTTACCCCTGAAGTCGCGCAGCTTGGGGATCAGCCACTGCGTGGCGAATGTCGCGCTGACGGCCAGATCGAGCGATGCGCCTTCCTCGCGCTGATCGATCAGATCGAGCGTATTGCGTTCGATGCGGTCGAGACATTTTTTGATTTTCAGCGCATAGCTCGAACCATAATGGGTCAGCTCGATTCTTTTCTTCACCCGCTTGAACAACACCACGCCCAAGCGGTGCTCGAGTCCGGTGATCTGCTTGCTGACCGCGCTTTGCGTCAGATGCAGCTCTTCGGCCGCGCGGGTCAGACTCTGATGCCTGGCGACGCACTCGAAGATCTCCAACGCCGTCAGACTCGGGATTGCCTTCCTCATCTATTGCCCTCCTTGACGCGAGCACTCGGCCAGACGCATCTGCCCTGCGGATCGAAGCGCCGCCGATTTTGGCCGGCTGCACAGATTCACTCGCCAGGCGCGCCGTGATCATTCCATAAATTCATAACAACGCAACCAAATCTCAGTTTTCCAGCACAACTTTTGTGATTAATCTCTGAAAACGGATTTTGGTGGCGGTTAAAGCAAAACGCAATAGACATTCGTCCAAAAGCGACTCAAGTCCGTCTCGATAAGGAAGGCCAGTCGTCGCGGCGATGAACGATCAACGCCCGCGGCTGCCTCGTCCGTCGTGTCAAGTCGAAAAGCGCGAGCAGGCGGCATCCCTGAAGCAGACTTTTACCGGAGACACCCTATGACAAAAAAATCGTTGACCAAATTTTTCGCTGGGCTTTTGCTCGGCGCCACCGTATCGCTTGGTGCGGCCGCAGCATTTGCCGGCACCACGCTGGATCGCGTCGAGACCAGCAAGCAGATCGTCATCGCGGTAAGCGCCAAGTGGCCGCCGCATGCTTTCCTCGACAGCCACCACCAGCTCGAAGGCTACGACATCGACGTCAGCAACGAGATCGCCAAGCGCCTTGGCGTGAAGGTCAAGTTCGACACACCGGATTTCAACCTGGTGACCGGTGGGCATTGGCACGGCCGCTGGGATCTGGCCGTATTTGGCATTACACCGACCATCGCACGGGCCCGGGTGCTGGATTTCCCGGCGATCTACTATTACAGCGCCTATGTCTTCGTCGTCCATAAGGATTCCACGGCCAAGACCCGCGAGGACCTCAAGAACGTCGTGTTCGGCGTCGAGGGCGGCACCACGGCGGACGACTATATGCATCATGCGCTGCAAATCGATGCCAAGAGCCTGCCGCCGTTCCACTATCTGGACTTCACGCCGACCCTGAGAACCTACAAGACCTCGCTGCTGCCGTTCGAGGATCTGCGCCTGGGTAACAACGTGCGCCTGGGCGCGATCATCGCCGAGAAGGAAACCGCGATGGCGGCCATCAAGCATGGTTATCCGGTCAAGATCATTCCCAACGACATCGCGTATTGGGAGCCGGTGGGCATCGCCGCCGACAAGGGCGACCCTGCGTTCGATCAGAAAATCGCCTCGATCATCGCCGACATGAAAAAGGACGGCACGCTGAAGAAGATCAGCGAGAAATGGTTCGGCGCGGATTACACCACCATCAACGCCAACTAGACGCCCGGCAAACGTTGCCGGCTTCGGCCAACCCCTGAACGGCGGGGAGACATCCCCGCCTGCACACAACGTGCCTGAATACTCCGATAACTATTACACCCAAACCGCTTCTTCGACCGCCCGGTACCCTAGCCTCGCCCGGGCCGAGGAAGCCGACGTATGCGTGGTCGGCGCCGGGCTCGCGGGCCTGACGGCGGCGCTGACGCTGGCCCGCGCCGGCAAGCGGGTAATCCTGCTCGACGCCGAGAGAATTGCGTGGGGAGCATCGGGCCGCAACGGCGGGGTCGTGAGCCCGGGCTATGCGACCAGTTTCGATGCGATCGCAAAACGGGCCGGAGACGAAGCCGCCAGGCAGCTGCACCGGCTTTCGATCGAAGGCGTCGAGATCGTCAGAAATAACATCGGCCGGCTGGGCATCCAGGGCGCGGATCCGATCAACGGAGTGCTGCGGGTCGGGCGCTTCGACAACTCGGACGAAGTCAGAAAATACATCGCCTGGGTCGAGCGCACGTTCGACTATCCGCTGCAATTTCACCCCAAGGACGAAATTCGCGCGCTGCTGGCGTCCAGGAAATACTTCAACGCGATCTACAACCCCGGCGCGTTTCATTTCCATCCGCTTAACTACGCGATCGGGCTGGCGCAGGAATTCACCCGGCTGGGTGGCCTGATCTTCGAGGACTCGCGCGCGCTCGGCATCGAGCACAGGGCAACCGTCAAGCAGGTGACGACCCGGGCAGGCTCGGTGCGCGCCAAAGACGTGTTGATCGCCTGCGGCGGCTATACCGATCGGCTCGTTCCCGCGCTGGCGCGCAGCTATATACCGATCCTGACCTACATGGTGGTCTCGCGGCCGGCCCAGGCGCTGCTCGCCACCGCGATTCGAACGCGCGCCTCGATTGGAGACAGCCGCCGCTCGAGCGACTACTACCGGCTCGTCGACGGCGGCCGGCGCCTGTTGTGGGGCGGCATGATCACCACCCGCCAGGCCGAGCCTGCCCAACTGGGCGCCCTGCTCAAGCAGCGCATTGTCGATACGTATCCGCAGTTGGCCGAGCTCGAGATCGAGCGCGCGTGGTCCGGCCGCATGGCCTACGCCCGGCATCTGATGCCGCAAATCGGCACACTGGGCGGCGGCCTGTGGTACTGCACGAGCTTCGGCGGCCATGGCATGAATACCACCGCTATCGGCGGCACCGTCATTGCCGAGGCGATGCTCGGCGCCTCGGCACGCTATAAGCTTTTCAGCCCATTCGGGCTGACCTGGACCGGCGGGCCATTGGGCGCCGCGGCGGTGCAATTGACCTACTGGCGCTACCAGCTCAACGACTTTCTGCAAGAGCGCAAATCGCGGGTCCACGATTAGGGTTGGAGAATCGAGTTATGCCGCTGACCAATCAAAAGAAATACAAGGGATCGACGACCGGTCTCGTTCTGCTCGTTCTGGCGCTTTTAGTCGGCACTTATTATTATTTCCTGTTTGCCGACGACGGCTGGCTGATGCGCCTGATCACCGCGCACGTTACGGGAAAGCCGCAGACCATCTCGTATCTGCACGGCGCCCGATGGGCCGCGGGCGTTGCCCTGTTCGTCGTCAACTATTGGCTACTCGGAAAGACGCCCAAGCAGTTGCAGATCTGCGTGACGGCGGTCGAACTGTTCCTGCTGCTCGCGCTGTTCATGACGACATTCCGCCTGAGCCCGAAATTCATCGAGGCGAATGTCGGTTACCTGATTACCCAGGGCGCGTTCACGACGCTCTACGTCTCGGCGATCTCGATCGTCATCGCCTTTTGCATCGCCCTGGTCACGGCCATTGCCCGGCTCTCGTCGAGCGGCGTGGCGGTCGGCATCGCGCGTTTCTATACGTCGTTCTTTCGCGGGATTCCGCTGCTCATACAGATCTTCATTCTGTATATGGGCTTTCCCGAGCTTGGCTTCGTGATCAACCCGATACCGGCCGGCATCGCCGCACTGTCGCTGTGCTACGGCGCCTATATGAGCGAAGTGTTCCGCGCCGGCATCCAAAGCATTCCGCCCGGCCAGTGGGAAGCTTCGCGCGCACTGGGTCTTCACAAACGCAAAATCATGCGGCTGGTGATTCTGCCGCAGGCGCTGAAGATCATCATTCCGCCCACCGGCAATCACTTCATCGCCATGCTCAAGGACAGCTCGCTGGTCTCCGTGGTGGGGGTATGGGAGTTGACCTACGTCGCCAGCACGGTGGGCAATCGCGACTTCCGCAACATGGAGATGCTGATCACGGCGGCGGCCATCTACTGGCTGATGTCGATCGGCCTGGAAGTCGTGCAGGGCCGGATCGAGCGCCGCTACAGCCGCGCTGCCTGAACGGGTCCGCTCGCATGGCAGCGAGCGAACCGCCTGGTCATCAAGGGGATATGCAAATGCAGGGCGAGATCAAGTATGCGATCACGATGGAAAACGTGAACAAATGGTTCGGCAAGCATCATGTGCTCAAGGACATCAACCTCAGCATCAGAGACCAGGAGAAAGTCGTCATTTGCGGGCCGTCGGGCTCGGGCAAGTCCACCATGATCCGCTGCATCAACGGCCTCGAGGAACACCAGCAGGGCAAGATCGTGGTCGGCGGTGTCGAACTGTCGGACGAGCTGAATTCGCTGGACCACGTGCGCGGCAACGCCGGCATGGTGTTTCAGTCGTTCAATCTGTTCCCGCACATGACCATTCTGGACAATTGCACGCTCGCGCCCATCCATGTGCGCGGCATGAAGAAGCAACAAGCCGAGGAGCTCGCCATGAGCCTCATGGCACGCGTGAAAATCCAGGATCAGGCCCATAAATACCCGGCCCAGCTATCCGGCGGGCAGCAGCAGCGCGTGGCGATCGCCAGGGCACTGTGCATGCAGCCCAAAATCATGCTGTTCGACGAACCGACCTCGGCCCTGGATCCGGAGATGGTCAAGGAAGTGCTGGATACGATGATCGAACTGACCGAACTGGGCATGACCATGCTGTGCGTGACGCACGAAATGAACTTCGCCAAGCAGATCGCCGATCGGGTCGTATTCATGGATAACGGTTCAATCGTCGAAGCGGGCACCCCGAGCGAGATTTTCGAGGCGCCGCGCACCGACCGGCTCAGGACGTTTCTGAGCCAGATACTTCATCACTAGGGGCGACCGGGCAGCTGCGGTGGTCGCCCTCGGGCGCGAGCGCGCTTCGATTGTCGAGGCGGGCGCCCCGCCCCGGCCTGCCAGGTTGACGGCACGTCCTCTTGCGGCCGCGCCTGGCGGCGGCCATCGTATAATGCCGACGCGCCAGGACGGCTGGCCCGCATCGCGCCCTTGGCGCGACCGCATGATGCTTGCGGCCCAACCACGCTTTTTCGACCAACCACAGACATGCTCGCTTCGGATCCGCCCCCGCTTACCCCCGGCGACACGCTGCCGGTGCCAGGTCTCGACGGCATTTACGTGCTGAGCGTCAAGTCGTTTGCCGACCGCATCGCGCATATCCGCAGGGAGCTGGGCGCCCAGCGCCTGGACTTCGAGTTCGTGTTCGACCACGATGCAGCGGAATTGGAACCGACCGTATTGGCACGCCAGTTTCCGCCAGACACCCAGCTCTCGCGCGCGCATTGCTCGCTGGTGCTCAAGCATGCCGAAGCCTGGCGTCGCGCATTATCGCGCGGACAGCGAACGATCCTCGTGCTGGAAGACGACGTGCTGCTTAACCGGAATTTTCGCGTCGGGCTGGCCACCGCACTGGCGGCTGGGCGCGAGCTGCGCGACGGCTGGCTGATTTTCCTGGGCGGCGCCGACACCAAGGTGCCGGATGCCTTCTTTCTGTCGGAAACGCCGCTTTTCCCGTTACCGCTGCCGACCGCCGAGGGCTACCTCACCGACGCCGCAGCGATGGCGCGCCGCGTTGCCTGGCTCGATGCCAACCAGGCCGACCTGCCGGCCGATCACCTGATCAACCAGATCGACGAGGCTTGCGGTATCCCGCAATATTGGCTGCGCTCCCCGGTGGTCGAGCAGGGGAGTGTTTTCGGGCTGTTCACCAGCAAACTGGATCGCAACCGCCTGAAACACTCGACCGTCTATAATTGGCTGCGCTATCACTGGAACAAGATTCGTCGGCGGCGATTGCGCGGCTGCTGGGTCAAGCTGCGCGCGCGTCTGGGCGGCTAGACCGGCATGCGCGGCCCGGCACATTTCATCAATCCTCACACTCATCCATCATGCAACAACCGAGTTTGCCCTGGTATCGGGACGCAGTGACGACCGCCCGCGGCCTGCTGATTGCCCAACTGGTTTTCCTGATGTTCTCGCCGCCGCTGACCAATATCGCGGAAGGTCTGCTCTACCTGCTGGTGCTGCTGTCCCCAACACTTCGGCAACGCGTGAAGGCGGCACTGAGGCAACCGATGGTCATGGGCCTTGGCCTGTTCGCGGCGTTCCTGATCATCGGCATGTTCTATGGCAACGCGCCCCGGGCCGAAGCGTGGAGCATGCTCACCGGCTGGCGCCGCCTGCTGATGCTGCCGATCGCCTGCGCGGTGTTCGACGACGAGCAATCGAAACGGCGCCTGCTGATGACGTTCATCGCCGTGGCGGTGGCGTGCGCGGTCGTCTCGTTCGCGCTCTTTTTTGCGCATCGGCCGATCTATCACTATGAATTGGGCATTACGGTACGCAATCACGCCACGCAGGGCCTGCTGTTTTCGGTTGCGGCATTCGCCGCGGCGATCCTGCTGCGAGCAGAGCTGCGCGCAGGGGTTGCGTCTCGCCGTGGCGTACAGGCAGCATTGCTCGCAAGTGTCTTCCTTTTGGTAGTCAATACGGTGTTTGTCACGAGCGGGCGCAGTGGCTACCTCGCTTTGATGGTTCTATTTGCCGTCTATCTACTGACTCTTCCCGGCCTTGGCGGGCGCATGCTGGCCCCGCGCCGGCTCGTTTTGGTGGCCGTGGGTGTCGCGGTAGCCACCGCCGCGCTATTTATGTCCCCCATCGCACGCGAGCGAATCGATCAAGGTTTCCACGAAGCCGATACTTATCAAGATGCCAGCCATTTGACCTCGATCGGCATTCGCATCGTGTTCCTCAAGCATACCCTGGCTATCATTCGCGCTAATCCGTGGTTCGGCGTCGGCACCGGCGGTTTTCGCGTGGCCTACCAGCAACAGGTCGCGGGCAAGCAAGGCTGGGAAGCCGTGGGAACGAACGATCCGCACAATCAGTTCCTGAAAATCGCAGCAGAGCAGGGGCTGCTCGGGCTAGCCGCGTTCCTCACGTTCCTCGCGTCGGCGTTCCGCCAACGCGTCGATTCGACGTTCCGCACGCTGGGGCTCGGGGTACTGTGCGCTTGGTGCGCGAGCAGTCTCTTCAGCTCGCACTTCTCGACGTTTTCGGAAGGGCGCTTTATCTTTATTTGGCTTGGCGTCACCCTGGCGCTACCCTTATTGCGGCGCGACAGAGCGAACGAGTAAGGCGCCCCGTTAAAACATAAAAACAGCGAGGGAGACACATTGAACATCACGTCGAGTTTGGACGAGACTGCAGCGCTACGGCTGCTCGAAAGTCTCCATGACGGCGGGCTTTTCATTGCCCTCTACGATCAAGACGACGTGATTCGATACGCGAACGTCGCTTTTCGCAATGCGTTCATGCGAGAGCAGCCCGATCCGATCGATTTCGCAACGCTGCTGCGCAGCAATCACAGCGCCGGAACCGGCGCCAGCGTCGGCGCCATCGATATCGAAACCTACATTCGCCGAGCTCTCACGCGACGTCGATCGCGCCCGTATTGCGCGTTTCAGCTCGATTTGATCGACGGCCGGCGATTGTGGCTGACGGAGACCTTGCTGCCCGACGGCTGGCTGCTGTGCGTGGCCACCGACATCACCGTTCTCAAGCAAAGCGAAGCAGCGCTTCGCAATGCGCGTGACGTCGCACTCAAGGCCTCGCAAACCGATTATCTGACCAAGCTGCCCAATCGGCGCTATGGCTTTCAGTTCCTCAAGCGGGCGTTGGATAACGCGCATGTCTATCGGGAGCCGCTAACGATTGCGCTGCTCGACCTCGATCATTTCAGACGCATCAACGAGCAACATGGCCATGAGGCGGGCGACGCCGCGCTGCGCAAATTCGCCGACATGTGCCGCGCCGAGTTGCGTGCCGGCGATACCGTCGCCCGTGTCGGCGGCGAGGAGTTCGTGATTATCTGGCCCCATACACCGCTGGAGTTCGCCCTCGAGATCCTGCGCCGGCTCCATCGCGCGCCGCTGCATGTTCGCCACGATGCGCGCCAGCTGGATTTCTCGTTCACTTTTTCCGCGGGCATCGCACAAGCCCTGCCGGAAGACACGCTGCGTTCCCTTTTGGTGCGTGCCGACAAGTCGCTTTATGCGGCCAAAGCCAGCGGCCGCCACGCGATTGAGGTCTCGGCCGGCTAAGGAGCCGCTTCGGTGCGGATCGCATCGGGGTCGGCGCAAAACACCTCCACCGGCCCTTCATCCGCCCGCACAAGCTATGCTAAAATCCCGTCCTCAGCGCTTCAAAGCGGGCGTCGTATAATGGTAATACCCTAGCTTCCCAAGCTAGAGCCGTGGGTTCGATTCCCATCGCCCGCTCCACCAGCCCCATCGCAATCAGCCGTCTATTGGACGGCTTTTTATTTTCATGACCAACTCACAACCGCCCCTGCCGCACGAGGAGGAGGACGAGGACGATGACGCGTCCGTTCGCGACGACGGCGCGGCATCCGTTGAATCCGCCGGGGCCGAGGTCGCCCACCCACGCCGGATTCGCAGTTTCGTGCGGCGCGCGGGCCGCACCTCCGACGCGCAACGACGGGCTTTCGAAACACAGGGGCCGCGCTTTCTGTTGCCATATGCGGCCGCGCCACTCGATTGGGCCGCGGTGTTCGGCCGCGCGGCGCCGCGGATTCTGGAGATCGGCTGCGGCATGGGCGAGACCACGGCCCATATCGCCGGGCTGCGCCCGGGCGACGATTTCCTCGGTGTGGAAGTGCACGAACCCGGGGTCGGCGCGCTACTGAAGCGCATCGGCGAACAGTCGCTGACCAATCTGCGCGTCATCCAGCATGACGCGGTCGAGGTGGTCGAGCATATGCTGGCGCCGGCCAGCCTGGATGGCGTGCACATCTTTTTCCCCGACCCATGGCACAAGAAGCGTCATCACAAGCGGCGCCTGATTCAGGCGCCGTTCGTCGCGCTGCTGGCCTCGCGCCTGAAGCCGGGCGGCTATCTGCACTGCGCGACCGACTGGCAGGAATACGCCGAACAGATGCTGGAAGTGCTGAGCGCGGAACCCGCCTTGCAAAACACCGCGGCAGGCTACGCCGAGCGCCCCGCCTACCGCCCGGTGACCAAGTTCGAGCAGCGCGGCGTGCGGCTCGGGCACGGCGTGTGGGATCTGGTGTTTCGCAAACGCGCTGACTGACCCGCCCGGCCGGGCGCCTCAAGCACCGTCGTCGTGCGGCCGGGTTTCGGCCTCGAGCCGCGCGAGCCACGTCAATGCGTGCGCGCGCGTCTGGCCGCACATGGCGGGCTCGGGTTGCAGGCCGCCACAGCACTGGGGCCGCTCGGGCCGCCCAAAAATGGCGCAGCGCATGTCGTCGGTTAGTTGGACGCAGCGCACGCCGGCGGGCTTGCCGTTGGGCATGCCCGGAATCGCAGAGGTGATGGAAGGCGCGATGCAGCATGCACCGCAACCAGGGCGGCAGACCATGGCTCGCTCGGGTCGCGCGGATTCCCGCGGAGCAATCGTCAAGAGTGGTGTATGCGGGTCGGTCGACATGATCAGGCGGCCAGCGCTTGAGGAGCCGGTGTGCTTTCAATCACCGGCGTTCCGTCCTCGAAGGGAATGCCCTTCAGA
>NZ_SCSK01000045.1 GCF_004297875.1 Pandoraea sp.
TGCCGTGTTCCATGACATAGAACCGGTCCGCCAACGGCGCGGCAAACCGGAAATTCTGTTCCACCATCACGATCGTGTACCCCTTGGCCTTGAGCGTGACGATCATGCGCGCGAGCGCCTGCACGATCACCGGCGCCAGACCCTCCGAAATCTCGTCGAGCAGCAGCAGCCGCGCCCCCGTGCGCAGGATCCGCGCCACCGCCAGCATCTGCTGCTCCCCGCCCGACAGCCGCGTGCCCTGGCTGTGGCGCCGCTCGTACAGGTTCGGGAACATCGCGTAGATCTCCTCGAGCGACATCGCCTGCGCGCGCGCGCCCACCAGCGGCGGCAGCAGCAGGTTCTCCTCGCACGAGAGCGCCGCAAAAATCCCGCGCTCCTCCGGGCAGTACCCGATCCCGCGGTGCGCCACCTGGTGCGTCGACAGCTGAATCGTCTCCGCCCCGTCGACCCGGATCGAGCCCTGGCGCCGCCCCGTCAGCCCCATGATCGCGCGCAGCGCCGTGGTGCGCCCCGCGCCGTTGCGCCCGAGCAGCGTGACCACCTCCCCGTGGCTCACCGACAGGTCCACCCCGTGCAGGATGTGCGACTCCCCGTACCACGCCTGCACGCCCTCCAGCTCCAGCGCCGGCGCACCCGTGCCGCCCGCCTTGCCCTCGCTTGCCTTGCTCACCCGTGCGCCCCCTCCAGCTCGGCCTCGACCGTGCCCATGTATGCCTGCATCACCTGCGGGTTCTTCGACACCTCGGCATAACTCCCCTCCGCCAGGATCTCCCCGCGCTGCAATACTGTGATGGTGTCCGAAATACCCGCGATCACGCTCATGTTGTGCTCGACCATCAGAATCGTGCGCCCGGCCGAGACCTTCTTGATCAGCGCCGTGACCCGGTCCACGTCCTCGTGACCCATGCCCTGCGTGGGCTCGTCGAGCAGCATCAGCTCCGGCTCCATCGCCAGCGTCGTGGCAATCTCCAGCGCCCGCTTGCGCCCGTACGGCAGCTCCACGGCCGGCGTGTGCGCGTACTCGGCCAGCCCCACCTCGCCCAGCAGCGCCAGCGCCTGCTCGTCGAGCACCGCCAGCGAGGCCCCGCCGCGCCAGAAATGAAACGCCGTGCCCAGGCGCCGCTGCAGCCCCACCCGAACGTTCTCCAGCACGCTCAGGTGCGCGAACACCGCCGAGATCTGAAACGAACGGATGATGCCGCGCCGCGCGATCTGCGCCGGACGCTCGCGCGTGATGTCCTCGCCGTTGAACAGGATCTGCCCCGCGCTGGGCTCCAGAAATTTGGTGAGCAGGTTGAAGCACGTCGTCTTGCCCGCCCCGTTGGGCCCGATCAACGCATGGATCGTGCCACGCGCCACCCGCAGGTCCACCCCGTTGACAGCCGTAAAACCGCGGAAGCCCTTGCTCAGGCCTCGGGTCTCCAAAATGAAGTCGTTTGCTGTCATGTCTCCAGCCACGTGATAGGTTTATCGCGCTCGGCGGACAACGCGTGCTGTCCGCCAGCTACTTTGTGGACACTCCCGCGACCGTTATCGGGACAGCACCCTGACGGCCACGAGCGCTGCAGCACGGTGCGACTCTTGCTCGAACCTTGCCAGCGAAGGGCTATTGTGTTCCAAATGTTGCATCGCAATCATCGGGATTTCCACTAGGAGAGGCAGGAAATTTGCAACTGCCCGAAGCCAATCAGAAATCCTAAGGTTCGACGCGTTCGGTCTCCTGTTTTGTGCAACGAATTTATTTGCGTGCGGCGATGCGATCGGCGCGAATCATCTCGCTGGCCTTCTCGGCGATCATCAGGGTCGGCGAATTGGTATTGCCCGACGTTATGGTCGGCATCACCGATGCATCGACCACGCGCAAGCCCGCCAGCCCGCGCACTCGCAGGCGGCTGTCGACCACCGCGCCGGCGTCGTCGGCACGCCCCATGCGGCAGGTGCCGACCGGATGAAAAATGGTGGTGCCGATATCGCCCGCCGCGCGCGCCAATTCCTCGTCGCTCTGATAAGCCGGGCCGGGCAGATACTCGCGCGGTGCATAACGCGCGAACGCCGGTGCGGCAAGAATACGGCGGGTCAGGCGCAAGGCGTCGGCGGCCACCGCGCGGTCTTCGGGCGTTTGCAAATAATTCGGCGCGATCGTCGGCGGCTGCTGTGCGTGCGGACCGCTCAAATGGATGCTGCCGCGCGAAGTCGGCCGCAAATTGCACACCGATGCGGTAAACGCGTTGAAGGTATGCAGCGGATCGCCGAACTTGTCGAGCGACAACGGCTGCACGTGATATTGCAGATTGGCACGCGCCTGGAACTCGTCGCTCTCGGCAAAGGCGCCCAACTGCGACGGCGCCATGCTCATCGGCCCGCCTTGCGTGAGCGCATACTGCAGGCCGATGCGCAACTTGCCCCACCAGTGGCTGGCAAGCGTGTTGAGGGTCTTCACGCCATCGACCCGGTAGATCGTGCGCAATTGCAGATGATCTTGCAGATTCTCGCCCACCCCGGGCAGATCGTGCACGACCGCCACCCCGTGTTGCTGCAGCAACGCGCCCCGCCCCACGCCGGAGACCTCCAGCAATTGCGGCGAGTTGACCGCGCCGGAGGCCAGCAGCACTTCGAGACGTGCTTCGACGCCGCATTCCTGCCCGTCATGCCGATAGTTCAGGCCGACGCAACGCTTGCCGGCGAATACCAGGCGCGTGACCTGCGCGCCGGTCAGGATGGTCAGGTTCGGACGCCCGCGCGCGGGCCGCAAAAACGCCTTCGAAGCATTCCAGCGCACACCACGCCGCTGATTCACCTCGAAGTAGCCGACGCCGAAATTATCGCCCCGGTTGAAATCGTCGGTGGCGGGAATGCCGCTTTGCGCGGCGGCTTCGACAAAGGTATCGAGTACCCGCCACGACAGACGCTGCGCTTCGACACGCCACTCGCCGCCGCCGCCGTGAAATTCGCTGGCACCCTTGTGGTGATCCTCGACGCGCATGAAGTACGGCAGCACCGCGTCCCAGCGCCAGCTCGCATCATCGGCGATGGCGGCCCAACCGTCGTAATCCTCGCGCTGGCCACGCATATAAATCATGCCGTTGATCGACGAGCTGCCGCCCAGCACGCGTCCGCGCGGATACGCCAGCGCGCGCCCGTTCAGGCCGGCTTCGTTCTGCGTGCGATACAGCCAGTCGGTGCGCGGATTGCCGATGCAATACAGATAACCGACCGGAATGTGTATCCAGTGATAATCGTCCTTGCCGCCGGCCTCGATCAGCAGCACCGTCACGTCGGCGTCCTGCGTCAGTCGATTGGCCAGCAGGCAGCCGGCGGTGCCGGCACCGACGATGATGTAGTCGTAAGCGCCCTGATGCTTGGGCATGTCTCCTCCCGATCCGCTGACGGCTTCAGAACTTCAATGAGCGCGCCCGCCGGCTTACCGCCGCAGGCGCCGGCGTGCTTACTTGGCCACCGGCATGGTGAACTCGGCGCCCTTGCCGATGCTGTCGGGCCAGCGCTGCATCACGCTCTTGTAGCGGGTATAGAAACGCACGCCTTCCTCGCCGTAGGCATGGTGATCGCCGAACAGCGACTTTTTCCAGCCGCCGAACGAGTGCCAGGCCATCGGCACCGGAATCGGCACATTGATGCCGACCATGCCGATCTGGATCTGCCGCGCGAAAGTGCGCGCCACGCCGCCGTCGGATGTGTAGCAGGAGACCCCGTTGCCGAACTCGTGCGCATTGATCAGTTCGACCGCGGCGGCGAAATCGGGCACGCGCACCACGCACAGCACGGGGCCGAAAATCTCCTCGCGATAAATCGTCATGTCGGTGCGCACGTCGTCGAACAGCGTGCCGCCGACGAAGAAACCTTGCTCGTGCCCGGCCACGCGCAGGCCCCGGCCATCGACCAGCAGCTTGGCGCCTTCTTCGACGCCCTTGGCGATATAGCCCTCGACCTTGGCTTTATGGGCGCCGGTGACCAGCGGGCCCATTTCGGCGCGCGCATCGGTGCCGGGTGCCACGCACAACGCCTTGACACGCGGCACCAGCCGCTCGACCAGCGCATCGGCCACGTGCCCGACGGCCACGGCCACCGAGATGGCCATGCAGCGCTCGCCGGCCGAGCCGTAGGCCGCGCCCATGAGTGCATCGACCGCCTGGTCGAGGTCGGCATCCGGCATCACCACCAGGTGATTCTTGGCGCCGCCCAGCGCTTGCACGCGCTTGCCGCGCCGCGTGCCCTCGCTGTAAATGTACTGGGCAATCGGCGTGGAGCCGACAAACGACACGGCCTCGACATCGGGGTGCGCGAGCAGCGCGTCGACTGCCACCTTGTCACCCTGCACCACGTTGAATACGCCATCGGGCAGGCCGGCCTGGCGCAGCAGGTCCGCCATCAGCAGGCTGGCCGACGGATCACGTTCGGACGGCTTGAGCACGAACGTATTGCCGCACGCCAGCGCAATCGGGAACATCCACATCGGCACCATGACCGGGAAGTTGAACGGCGTGATGCCCGCGCACACGCCGATCGGCTGGCGCAGGCTCCAGTTGTCGATGCCGCCGCCGATGTTGTCGCTGTGCTGGCCATTGAGCAGGTGCGGCGCGCCGCAGGCAAACTCGACCACCTCGATGCCGCGCGTGACCTCGCCCTTGGCGTCGGAAAAGACCTTGCCGTGCTCGCTGGTAATCAGCCGCGCCAGCTCGTCATGGTGCTGCTCGAGCAGCGCCTTGAAATTGAACAGGATGCGGGCCCGCTTGAGCGGAGCGGTCGCGGCCCAGGCCGGCCATGCGGCGCGCGCGGCGGCCACGGCGGCCTCGACCTCGGCCTCGCTGGCCAATGCCACGCGTGCGCTCACGGCGCCCTCGGCGGGGTTGAAAACGTCCGCCAGGCGGCCGCTTTGACCGGCGCGCAGCTGGCCGCCGATGTAGTGGTTGATCACAGGAATATCAGCGTTACTCATATCGACCTCGGTGCGTTCGCGCCCATCGCGGCGCGCAATCCAGAGCGAAGCGGCCAAGGTGCCGTCGCTTTTTTCATGGCTAAAGCCTAGCCCCACTGGCGCCGGCAAATCCAATGATTTATGCTGAAGAACAATATAAGTACCTCTTATATCTCCTCTGGGTTGGCGCTGCCATGGAATTCAATCAATTGCGCGCATTCGTCACGGTGGCGCACGAGGGCAACCTCACCCGCGCCGCCGCGCGCCTGCATCTCACGCAGCCGGCCGTCAGCCTGCAAATCAAGGCCTTGCAGGAAGCCCTGCACCTGACCCTGTTTACCCGCACCGCCCAGGGCATGAGCCTGACGCGCGACGGCCAGGCACTGCTGCCGCTGGCCGAGCGCCTGCTGGGCGACCTGGGCGCGCTGCACCAGGCTGCCGCGGCATTGCGCGAGACGGTGCGCGGCAAACTGCGCATCGGCACGATTCTCGACCCCGAGTTCACCCGCCTGGGCGCCTTTCTCAAGCGCCTGGTGGAGTCCTACCCGCAGATCGAGACGGAGTTGCGGCACGGCATGTCGGGCACCGTGCTGCAACAGATCCAGCGCGGCGAACTCGACGTCGGCTTTTATATCGGCAAGCCCTCCGACCTGTTCCACACGGTGACCCTGACGCCATTCAATTACCAGGTAGTCGGGCCGCCCGGCTGGAAAGAGCGGATCGCGCGGCGCGGCTGGAAAGAGCTGGCCGCGCTGCCGTGGATCTGGACGCCGCCCGAATCGGCGCATCACCGGTTGCTCACGGCGCTGTTCGCGCCGCTCGGGGTGAGTCCGCCGACCGTTGCGGTAGTCGATCAGGAGCAGTCGATGCTCGATCTGGTCAAGTCGGGCGTGGGCCTGTCGTTGATGCGCGACTCGATTGCCCTGCGCGAAGCCCATGCGCACGGCATGGTGATCGCCGACGGCGTCAGCGTGCCGACCGAATTGAGTTTCATCACGCTGGCCAGCCGCCGCAGCGAGCCGGCGATCGCCGCGGCGCTCGCGCTGATCGAGACGGTCTGGCACGGCTGAGCATGCGCGGCCGGCACACCCGGCATGGGCTTGCTACACTGGAAAGATTCCGACAGGAGCTTGCCATGTCTACCAGGATGGAGCGCGACACCTTCGGCGAAATCGCCGTACCCGACGAACATCTCTGGGGCGCGCAAACGCAGCGCTCGCTGGAGAATTTCAAGATATCCACCGAGAAAATGCCGCGCGAACTGATGCACGCGCTGGCGCACGTCAAGCGCGCCGCGGCAGGCGTCAACCGCGCGCTGGGCGTGCTCGACGAGCGCAAGGCCGAAGCCATTATCGCGGCCGCCGACGAGGTCATCGAGGGCCGTCACGACGACGAGTTCCCGCTGGCCATATGGCAGACCGGCTCGGGCACGCAGACCAATATGAACATGAACGAGGTGCTCGCCAATCGCGCCAGCGAGCTGCTGGGCGGCGTGCGCGGCGAGGCCCGGCTGATTCACCCCAACGACGACGTCAACAAGGGGCAATCGTCCAACGATGTGTTCCCCACGGCGATGAGCGTGGCCGCCGCCGGCGCGCTGGTCAGCCGGCTGCAGCCGGCCATCGGACAACTGCGCGATACCCTGGCGGCCAAGGCCCGGCGCTATGACGACATCGTCAAGATCGGCCGTACCCATTTGCAGGATGCCACGCCGCTCACCCTCGGCCAGGAAATCTCCGGCTGGGTCGCGCAGCTCGACCACGGCTTGCGCCACGTCGAGGCCGCCCTGCCGCATTTATGCGAACTGGCGCTGGGCGGCACCGCGGTGGGCACCGGCCTGAACGCGCACCCCGAATTCGCCGTGCGGGTGGCGGCCGAGCTCGCGCGCGCGCTCGGCCTGCCGTTCGTCACCGCCCCCAACAAATTCGAGGCGCTGGCGGCCAACGACGCGCTGGTGCATGCGCACGGCGCGCTCAAGACGCTCGCCGCGAGCCTGATGAAAATCGCCAACGACGTGCGCTGGCTGGCCAGCGGCCCGCGCTGCGGCATCGGCGAGCTGCATATCCCGGAAAATGAACCTGGCAGCTCGATCATGCCCGGCAAAGTCAATCCGACGCAGTGCGAAGCAATGACCATGCTGTGCTGCCAGGTGCTCGGCAACGACGTGGCGATCAATGCCGGCGGCGCGATGGGCAACTTCGAACTGAATGTGTTCAAGCCGCTGCTGATCCACAATTTCCTGCAAAGCGTGCGCCTGCTGGCCGACGGCGCGACCAGCTTCAACGATCACTGCGCGATCGGCATCGAGCCCAACCGCGCGCGCATCGACGCCTTGCTGCAGCAGTCGCTGATGCTGGTGACCGCGCTCAACCCGCACATCGGTTACGACAAGGCCGCGCAAATCGCCAAGAAGGCGCACAAGGAGGGCACCACGCTCAAACAAGCGGCGCTGGCGCTGGGCTATCTCAGCGCCGAGCAGTTCGAAGCCTGGGTACGCCCGGCCGACATGGTTGGCATGGTCGGCAAACGCTGACGGCGCACCGGGTTGCGCGCCGCCTAGCGCGAGGCCACCACCGGAATGCCCTTGAGGGCCAGGCCGCCCTGCGCCGCGTGCGCGAGCGCGGCGGCCACCGCCGGGCCGCGCGCGGCATCGATGCCCAGTTGCTTGGCCAGCGCCGCTTCGACGCGCTTGGCAGCGGCCAGATTGGCCAGTTTGACGTGACCGTATCCGCGAATCCTGGCGGGCGCCTCGGCCAGCGCCAGCGCGGCGTCGAGGTTGCCTGAACTCAGCACGCCCAGCATGCGCTCGATCGTCACCGCATAGTCGGCCGCCAACTCGCGCTCCATGCGACGCTCGAGCGTGCGGCCGAACGGGTCGAGCGCGCTGCCGCGCAGACCGCGCAGTTTGGCCATCGTGCCGAGCACCGGCCACAGCCACGGGCCGAATGTCACTTTGCGCGGTGCGCCGCCTTGCTTGCCGGGCTTGGCGATGAGCGGGGGCGCCATATGGAACTCAATGCGGAAATCGCGCCCGGCCTGGCCTTCGAACTCGCCGGCCAGCGCCTGACGGAACGTGCCGTCGGTATAGAGCCGGGCAACTTCGTATTCGTCCTTGTAGGCCAGCAGCTTCGCATACTGCCGGGCCACCGCCCGCGCCAGCCGCTCGGCGCCGGCACCGGCCACGCGGGTCTCGGCCGCGCGCACCTTGTCGACCAGCGCGCTGTAACGCTGCGCATAGGCGGCATTCTGATAGGCCGTGAGCAACGCGCGCCGATGCGCGACGATTGCCTCGAGCGAATCTTCGCCGGCCTCGCGCGGCGCCGCGATCAGGGCCTCCAGCGCCGCCGGGTCGCCGGCGGCCAGGCGGCCGAGGTCGAACGCCAGTTGATTCATCGCCACCGCCACGCCATTGAGTTCGAGCGCGCGCATGAGCGCCGCGAGCGATACCGGCACCAGGCCCAACTGCCAGGCAAAGCCGAGCATCACGATGTTCGAGCCCATGGTGTCGCCCAGAAAGCGCTTGGCCAGCGCCTGCGCGTCGCACGTATCGAGCGGCTTGCTGCCCGAGGCGTGACGCATTTTCGCCAGCAACGCATCCGCGTGCAATTGCGCATCGGGATTGCGCACGAAATCCGCATTGGGAATCGCGTGCGTATTGACGACGATACGCGTGCGCTCGCGCCGCACGGTTTGCAGCGCGTCGGCGCTGGCGCCCACCACCATGTCGCATGCCAGCAGCACATCGGCCTGCTGCGTATCGATACGCACCTGGTTGAGCCACTCCGGGCGGCTGGCAAAGCGCACGAACGACAGCACCGCGCCACCCTTTTGCGCGAAGCCCATGAAGTCGAGCACCGAGGCGCGCTTGCCTTCGAGGTGCGCGGCCATGGTGATCAGCGCGCCGACCGTAACCACGCCGGTGCCCCCCACGCCGGTGACCATGATGTCGTAGGGCGCGTCGTCCAGCGCGATGGCCGGCAACGGCAGGGCGCCCACCTTGGCCTCGAGCACCTGCGGATCGAACGCGGCCCCGACAGCCTTTTTGAGCTGCGCGCCCTTGACCGAGACGAAGCTCGGGCAAAAGCCGTTCACGCACGAGAAATCCTTGTTGCACGACGATTGATCGATGCGGCGCTTGCGGCCCAGCGGGGTCTCGACCGGCTCGACCGACAGGCAATTGGACTGCACGCCGCAGTCGCCGCAACCTTCGCACACCGCCTCGTTGATAAACAGGCGGCGGTCGGGATTGGGAAACTCGTTTTTCTTGCGGCGCCGGCGTTTTTCCGCCGCGCACGTCTGGTCGTAGATCAGCACGGTGACGCCGCTCATCTCGCGCAACGCGCGCTGTACGTCGTCGAGTTCGCGGCGGTGATGGAACGTGGTGCCGCGCGGGAACTGATCCTCGTGGCCTTGATATTTCTCCGGCTCGTCGCTGACCACCACCAGTTTGGTGATGCCCTCCGCTTCGACCTGCCGCGCGATCTGCGGCACCGAAATGCTGCCGTCCACCGGCTGCCCGCCGGTCATCGCCACCGCGTCGTTGTAGAGAATCTTGTAGGTGATGTTCGCCTTGGAGGCCACCGCCTGGCGAATCGCCAGGATACCGGAGTGGAAGTAAGTGCCGTCGCCCAGGTTCTGGAACACATGCGGGCGCTGGGTGAAGTGATAATGCGACGCCCAATCGACGCCCTCGCCACCCATCTGGATCAGGCCGGTGGTGTCGCGCTCCATCCATGACGCCATGAAGTGGCAGCCGATGCCGGCCTGCGCGATCGAGCCCTCCGGCACCTTGGTCGAGGTGTTGTGCGGGCAGCCCGAGCAGAAATACGGCACGCGCCGCACGCCGTCGGCCTCGTTCGACAGAATCTCGTGCGCCACCAGATCGACCACCAGATGGCGCCGGTCCAGCGCGGGCTTATGCCGCGCCAGCCAGTCGGCGAACACCGGCAAAATGCGCGACGGACGCAACTCGCCCAGCGCGGAGAGCAGCGGGCGGCCCTCGGCGTCGGCCTTGCCCA
The DNA here is from genome assembly GCF_004297875.1 of Pandoraea sp. Taxonomy (GTDB): domain Bacteria; phylum Pseudomonadota; class Gammaproteobacteria; order Burkholderiales; family Burkholderiaceae; genus Pandoraea. Next base: position 9,952 of record NZ_SCSK01000045.1, read on the forward strand.
GCACCAGCGGGCGCGCGCGCTCGATCCGATTGTAGAGATATTGCTTGATCTGCTGCTCGACCACCGGCCCCTTTTCCTCGATCACCAGCACTTCGCGCAGGCCGTTGACGAAGGCGTCGATGCGCGAGAGTTCGAGCGGAAACGCCAGCCCGACCTTGTAGACGCGCACTCCGGCGGACTCCAGGTCGGCCACCGTCAGGCCCAGGCGCCGCAAGGCCTCCATCAGATCGAGGTGAGCCTTGCCGCAGGTGACGATACCGATATCGGCTTGCGGGCTCGGTGCAATCCATTTGTCGATGCTGTTCACGCGAGCGAAGTGGCGCACCGCGTCGAGCTTGGCGGCCAGACGCGCCTCGATGGTCAGGCTCGGCAGATCGGGCCAGCGGTTGTGCAGGCCGCCGGGCGGCGCATGGAAGTCCACCGGCTGCGCCCACTCGGTGCGCACCGCGTCGAGATCGACCGTGGCGCGCGACTCGACGGTTTCCGAGATTGCCTTGAAGCCCGCCCACGCGCCGGAAAAGCGCGACAGCGCAAAACCATACAGGCCGAACTCGAGCATCTCGGCGATATCGGCCGGGTTGAGCACCGGCATGCTCCACGACATCATCGTAAAGTCGCTCTGGTGCGGCATCGACGAAGAAACGCAGCCATGATCGTCGCCCGCCACCACCAGCACGCCGCCATGCTCGGACGCGCCATAGGCATTGCCGTGCTTGAGCGCGTCGCCGGCGCGGTCGACCCCCGGCCCCTTGCCGTACCACATGCCAAACACGCCATCGACCGTGCGCAGGGTATCGGCCTCGACACGCTGCGTGCCCATCACGGCGGTGCCGGCCAGCTCTTCGTTGATGGCCGGCAGGAATTTCACATTGGCCGCCTCGAGCAGCTTTTTGGCTTTCCAGAGCTGCTGGTCGACCCCGCCCAACGGCGAGCCGCGATAGCCGCTGATGAAGCCGGCCGTGTTCAGGCCGCGCGCCTGATCGAGTGCGCGCTGCATCAGCGCAATGCGCACCAGCGCCTGCGTGCCGGTCAGAAACACCTGGCCGCGCGTCGCGACGAGATTGTCGGATAGCTGGTAAGCGCCATGCTTGAGGGATGTGGCGGCAAGCGCCGCTGGGCGCATGGGGGCATTCATGGGAGTCTCTCCTCACCCTGGGCGGCGTCAGCGCGCCGGTGATCGGGCGAAATATTGTCATTGGCAGCCACGGCCGTGCCTCGGCCGGCTGCGTCGATGAGGAAAGTGTATGCGGGGTGTTGCGAAAAATTTTTACTTTTTCACTCAGAAAATAGCACAATAAGAAATAAGCATTTTCCTAAAAGGCAAATTTCGAGATGAACGTTATCGATGGCTTCGCCCGCAAGATTCTGCGCCTGCTGCAGGCGGACTCGCGTCGTTCGGCGCAGGAATTGTCCGAACACGTGGGATTGTCGGCCACGCCGTGCTGGCGACGCATCAAGGACATGGAACAAAGCGGCGTCATCCAGCGCTACACGGTGCTGCTCGACCGCGAGAAGCTCGGCTTTCATATCTGCGCGCTGGCGCACATCCAGCTCACGCGCCACACCGAGGGCGGCACCGAGCAATTCGAGCGGGAAATCAGCACCTGCCCGGAGGTCACCGAGTGCTACAGCACGACCGGCGAGGCCGACTACATTCTCAAGATCGTCGCGCCCGACATCAAGGCCTACGACGAATTCCTGCACAGTCACGTGTTCCGGCTGCCCGCGGTCGCCCAGGTCAAGACCAGCGTGGTGCTGCGCGAGATCAAGTTCGACACGAGCTTGCCGCTGTAGCCGGCCTCACGCCAGCGCCGGCTCGGTTTCTCCGGTACCGCTGAACATCGCCTCGCGATCGTCGAACACTTCCTGCAGCACCGGGTACGCGCCGAACCTCTCGAAGGCGCGCTCGCCGGCAAAGGCGCCGAACAGCGCTTGCCAATGCGTGAACAGGAACATCGAAAATTTGTCGCGCAGCCGCGCGGCCGGATACGCCTGCCGGCAGGCTTCGAAGTCTCGATCTGAAATTTCGGCCTCGACGGCCTGTATGACGGGCAGAATGCCGCTGGCGTGATAAAAACCCATCTTGCTGCGCCACACGATCGCGCCCGGCAACAGGTCCTCACACGATTGCCGCAGGATCATTTTTTCGACGGCCTGTCCGGCCGGGTCTCCCAACAGGCTGGTCATCGGCAGGTTGGTGACGTATTCGACCAGGGCGGGGTCCAGGAACGGCACGCGCGCTTCGAGCGAATAGGCCATCGTCGCCCGATCCAGGCGCAGGCATTCGGTGTTGTGGATATTGTCCAGCGCCAGGCGCATGCAGCGGCCAAACGCGTCCGGGCTCTTGTTCAGAAACACCCCATACCCGCCGAATATTTCGTCCGCGCCCTCGCCGCACAGAACCACCTTGACGCCGGCCTCGCGCGCCGCCTTGGCCAGCAGCATCGTCATCAAGCCTTCGAGCACCAGCGCCGGGTTGAACGACTCGGTATGGCGCACCGCGTCGGGCAGCAAGGCGCGCGCCTCATCCAGTTCGAGCCAGCGGATCACGTGAGCAATCGCCAGGTGCTCGCATACCTGCCGGGCGGCCGCGATGTCCGGCGAACCGGGCACGCCGACCGTAAAAGCCGTCGTGTCGGGCCGATATTTCGCGCACAGGGCCGTGACAATACTCGAGTCGATGCCGCCCGACAGGAAGGTGCCGACCCCGATGTGCGGGTCGACCATCAAATGCTTCGCGACGGATGACTCGAGCAACGCGCGCACCATGCCTGCGCTGGGTACCGATTTGGCGCGCGGCGCGCCCCGCTCGTGCCAGCGCAGCAGCGTCGAACAATACACCTGGGCGCCCGGCTCGATCAGGTCGAACGCCTCGATATTTTCGTCCAGCACGGCAAAGGCCTTGGCCTCGGAGGCGAAGAACCATGCGCGCGCAGTCCTGGCGTAATACAGCGGCTTGATGCCGTAACGGTCGCGGCACGCGAGAAAGTCGCCAGTAAGCTCGTCATAGACGACAAAGGCGAACATGCCGTCGAGCAGGCGAGCGCATGCCGGGCCGTATTTGCGAAACAGCGCAAGGATGACCTCGGTATCCGAATCGGTGGCGAACTCGAATTCGTGCGACAGATCCGCGCGCAACGACCGGTGGTTGTAGATTTCGCCGTTGCACACCACGTGCAGGCGCCCGGTCGGATCGTGCAGCGGTTGGCTGCCGCCGCGCGCATCGACAATGCTGAGCCGGCTGATGCCGAGCAGGCATTGCGCGCCGATGCGCTCGATTCTCCTCTCGTCTTCCCCACGATGGCCGATCGCGTCGAGCATGCGCGGCCCGAGCAGCGGATCGGCCACACCGATGCAAGCAATGATTCCACACATAGGAGGCCCCTGAACTCAGTGGCGAGGGTTTGCATCGCTGATGCCGCATCTCGAGGAATCGTGCCCGGCGTCCGGCTGCGGCCCTCGCTAACTGCGCTGCGTCTTCAGGATGGTGCTTCCGATTGTAGTTTTTTGCATGCAGTGCGATACCCACGAATTCCGTAGCGACACTACGGCTTCCGGGTGAAAACTACGGGGATCCGGCCACCGCGCGCACCAGGGCGTCTGGCGCGGCAGGGATGCAAAGAGGCCGCCAGCGATCGACGCGATTGCTGGCGGCTGGGCAAATACTCGTTGAACTGCCCGCGCGATCATGTCGCGGGCCATACCGCTAAGCCTCGAGACTGGCCCCTTTGGTATCGGGCGTGGCCAGGATTGCGAAAATCGCCAGCACCGCGTAGCACATCACCATGATGCCGATGTAAAGGTAGGCGTGATGAATACCGTATTTGTGCAGCATCATGCCGGCCAGAATCGGAATCAGTCCGCCGCCGTAGACCTGCGAGACCTGATACCCGGCGCTCGCGCCGGACGCGCGATATTTGGTCGGGAAATTTTCGGTGTAGAAGGTCGGCACCGCGCCATAGCCAAAACCGAACACGAAGCCGAAGCCAATGATCTCGGCGATCGCCGCCAGCATGAAGTTGCCGGAATTGAGCAGATAGAAGTAGGGGATCGCGAACAGGAAGGCCACCACGGCGGAGGTCAGGAGGATCGTGCGGCGATTGATCCTGTCGGCCAGCAGCGAGCCGATGATCATGAACACCAGCATGAAGCCCGCGGCGATCAAGCCAATGGTTTCGGCCTGCATGGCGGTGAAGCCGACCGATTTCATGTAGCCGGTGCCGAACACGAAGCTCAGGAAAAAGACCCCGCTGAACATGGCGTTGACCAGCGACGTACGCAGGATGCGCAACGGCATGTCGCGCCACACCTGCCGGGCCGGATGAGCCAGGAGTTCACTCTTCGATTTGTAGCCCTCGAACACGAAGCTGTCTTCGGTGCGGGTACGAATCACGATGCCGACGATGGCCACGATGAATCCGACCACGAAGAAAATGCGCCAGCCCCAGCTGAGAAACTGTTCATGCGTCATCAGCGACTTGACCACGATGACCGAACCGAAGCCCAGCAGCAACCCCAGCGGAATCGCAAAGCCGACCCACGCGCCCCAGAAGGCGCGGTACTTCGAGCGGGCCGCCTGCTCGACGACCCACGTCGCGGCAGTGCCGAACTCGGCGCCGAAGCTGATGCCCTGCACCAGCCGGAAAACGATCAGCAAGGCCGGCGCGATCACGCCGATTCTGTCGAACGAGGGCGTCAGCCCGATCAGCAGCGTGCTCACACCCATCAGCACCAGCGCATAGACCATCGCGTCCTTGCGCCCGACGCGGTCGGCAAGATTGCCGAAGATGTATGCGCCAAGGGGGCGGATCACGATACCCATGCCGTATACCGCGATGGCAGCGGCAATCGCGGCCAGTCCCGGCAGTTTGAAAAAGACGTCGCCCCAGACCGTCGCGGCGATGATGCCGGTCACCAGGAAATCGTATTGTTCGATAACCGAACCGATAATACTGGCCAAGGCGACCTTGTAGATCTGCTTCTCTGTGGGATGACCCGTTGCCTGTTGCATCTTATGTCTCCGTTAAAAATGCTTCGTGCGTGCCGAATGGGTTCGCACTGCCTGCCTTATCGACAATGCGGCGACCGCCGCGCGGTGCCGCCTCGCCAAAAATTCACCGCTCACCCGCTCACCTGCTCACCTGCTATTCGCCGCCGATACCCAGCTTCGGGGGATTGCGCTTCTCGATCGACCACTTGAGCAGTGCGGCGCCGCGGTACACGCCGTGAGCGAACTTGCCGTACGGCAGCGTGGCGAAGAACGCCATCACCGCACCCAGGTGAATTGCCAGCAAGACGCCCATCGCGGCACTCTCGCGCCAGCCCAGCAGCGCCAGTCCGCTGATGCTGACCAGCAGCAGCAAGGCGATGAAGCCCCGGTCCATCGGCTTTTGCCGCGCGTCGCCGTGCAGTGGGTGGCGCCGCAGGTTCAGCCACAGCAACCCCGCCGGCCCGATCACCAGGCCGATGCCGCCGAGCGTGCCGAGCACCACCGGCAGGCTGGTGAGCGCATACGGGGCTTGCCAATCGAACAGGTAGTGATAGAGCGTCGCCACGCAGGTTGCGGCAAAGCACGACAGAAAACCGTAGAAGGTCCAATGATGGAAACGTCGGCGTGCCAGTGTGAAGGCGTCGTCGCGCTCATTGCAGCCCTGGCCGTGCCCGCCATCGAGATATTTGAGCCGCAGCACATCGTGCGCGGCTTCGGCCGCAGCCCCGCCCGACGCGGGGCCGGGCGCCTGATCGCGCCAGAAGCGGCGCACGCCGATGCCCAGCGCGACGACGGCGAACAAAAACACCGCGCCAAACATGAGCGCGAGCGTGTCGTGCGGAAAAATCGCGTAGAAGTCGGCGGCCAGCGGGCCGCTGGCCCATCGCCCCTGGATCAGCACCACCAGGCTCAGAAACAGCGCCAGGCCGGTCGCGGCGGCCAGCGCCAGCGTCAAACCATTGCGTTTGTACAGAGCGCCCAGAGCCGCCGGCCACGCATAGTCGGTGTAAGTTTCGACACGCACCCTGGCCATCGCCTGAGGCACATTGACGGCGAATTCGTGGGGCGGCGCATATTGGCACGCATGCAGACAGGCGCCGCAGTTGTGGCAAAGGTTGGCCAGGAAATGAATGTCGTTTTTGGCGAATGTCAGCCGGTGCGTCATGGCGGGAAATACCGCGCAGAAACCTTCGCAGTACCGGCATGCATTGCAGATCTGCATGATGCGGCCGACTTCCGCCTCGTCAGCGCTTGATGCGGCCGGCATCTGGTTGGCGCCCAGGGCGGCGGCTTCGCGGGTGAGCGCCTCAAGCGACTGCATGACTGACTCCATGAGAGGTTGTAGCGGGTTGGCCGGCCGCGCGCGCGGCCTGCGTGCCGGCGATGCGCCCGAACGCGGTGCCGATGGACATGCCCACGCCGGCCGTATAGCCCTTGCCCAGCACGTTGCCGGCCATCATCTCGCCGGCGACGAACAGGTTCGGGCTGGGTTTGCCGTCGAAATGCACTGCCGCCTGTTCGTTGGTCTTGAGCCCCAGATAGGTAAACGTGATGCCCGGGCGCAGCGCATAAGCGTAAAACGGCGGAGTGTCGATCGGCCGCGCCCAATGGCTCTTGGCCGGCGCAATGCCCTCGGTGTGACAGTCGTCGAGCACCGCGTGGTCGAACGTGCCGACCCGGCACGCGGCGTTGTAGGTTTCGATCGTCTTGACGAAAGTCGGTACGTCGAGCCCGGTGGCTTGCGCGAGCTCCGCCAGCGTGTTGGCCTGGATGCCCGGAAACACCGGCGGCATGAAGCGCCCGACGGCCTTGGAATCGATGATCGAATAGCCGATCTGCCCGGGTTGCTGGGCCACCAGCCGGCCCCAGATCGCGTAGCGCTTGGGCCAGAAGTCTTCGCCCTCGTCATAGAAGCGCTCGGCGTTGCGATTGAGCACGACGCCCAGCGACACGCAGTCGACGCGCGTGCAGATGCCGCCGTCGTAGAGCGGCGCGCGCGCGTCGATCGCCACGCAATGCGATTGCGACGGATCGCCAATCGCATCGGCGCCGGCCTCGATCATGAACTTGAGCAGCACGCCCATATTGAAGCGCGTGCCGCGAATCAGGAAATTGTCGGCCACCCATTCGCCGTTGACCTGGCCCCAGGCTTCGCGCAGCCATGCGCGGTTCGATTCGAAGCCACCGGCGGCCAGCACGCAACTGCGCGCGGCGATCCGTTCGGCGCCGAGGCGGGCCGCCACGAAACGATCGCCGTCGAGCTCGATCGCATCGACCGGTGCGTTGTAGCGAATCTGCACGCCGAGCGCCTCGGCACTGCGGTAATAGGCATTGACGAGCGCCTTGCCGCCGCCCATGAAAAAGGCGTTGGTGCGCGCCACGTGCAGCGCGCCCGACAACGGCGGCTGGAAGTGCACGCCGTGGCGGCGCATCCAGTCGCGGCAATTCGACGAGGCCCGAATCACCAGCCGCGCCAGCGTCTCGTCGGTCTGCCCGCCGGTGACCTTGAGCAGGTCCTGCCAGTACTCCTCTTCGGGATAGGCGTCGACCAGCACGTCTTGCGGCGCATCATGCATGCAACGCAGATTGCGGGTGTGCTGCGTATTGCCGCCGCGCCACTCGCGCGGCGAGGCCTCCAGCAGCAACACCGAGGCGCCCGCCTCACGCGCCATCAACGCAGCGCACAAGGCAGCGTTACCGCCGCCGATGACCAGTACGTCTACCATCCCTGAACGCTCCCAAGAACGCGATGCTTCAATCAATTTGCCTCGACCGCGTCACCGCCGGCATCCGCCCCTGGCGCCTGTCCGAACAACATCTTCAGCCGCAGCAGGCTGGCGTTGTGAATATGCCGGCGCGCGGCCTGTTCCGCGCCCTGCGCATCGCGCGCAGCGATACGCTCGACGATCTCGGCGTTCTCGCGGCACCCCGTGGCCATGCGCCCCGGCGACGAATAAGTGGTGGTGCCCAGCAGCTCCAGCGTATCGCGCAGCACCCCCATGGCCTGCAGCAGATAAACGTTGTGCGAGGCCGCGACGATGGCGTCGTGCAAACGCCGATTACCGGCAGCCATTTGCGCGGGCGTGGTGGCCTGCCCGAGCTGCGCGCAGAGTTGCTGCAGTGACTGGATTTCCAGCGGAGAGGCCTGCTCGGCGGCAAAACGCGCCGCCGCGCCTTCGAGTACCTCGCGCATCGCATAAAGCTGCATGACGTGACTGTTGGACAACTCGGTGACGACGAATCCGCGCGCCGCGCTCAGCGCCAGCAAACCCTCGGCCGCCAGCCGCTTGAGCGCCTCGCGCACGGGCGTGCGACTGACCCCGTATTTTTCGGCGATTTCGACTTCACGCAAACGCGTGCCCGGCAACAGGCGCTGCTCGCGGATATCGGCGCGCAGCCGGTCGTACACGAACTCCCCCAGCGGCCCGGCGGCCGACGGGCTGCCTTCGCCCCCGCGCCGGGGCTTGCTGAGCTTGGTATTCAACGTCGATCTCCTGATGGGTGTGGCCGCTGTCGCTGGGCTGTGCCGCAGCGCCGCGCTGTGTTTGCACACGAATGTATACAATAAAACACAATCGGCACGATGTCCAGCGTTTATCGGTCATCCAGGGGCTTTGGCTTCTCAAGCGACGCGACAATCTCTAGACTTGCCCCATGCCGGGCAGCGCCGTTGCGTATGCCGGCTTTCCCCCATCGCTGGAAACTTGCCAGGACCCGATCGACATGGACGCTCAAAAATCCTACTGTGAAGTCAACGATCTGACCGATGCCGCCGAAGCGCTGCGCGCGATCCGTCACCAGATTCATCAGCATCCCGAATTGGCTTACGAAGAAGTTGAAACCGGCGCGCTGGTCGCGCACAAGCTGCGCGAATGGGGTTATGCGGTCACCACCGGGGTGGGCAAGACCGGCGTGGTCGGCACGCTGAAGGTCGGCCACGGCAAGCGCAGCATCGGCATCCGTGCCGACATGGACGCGCTGCCGATCGTGGAGGAAACCGGCTTGCCCTATGCCAGCCGGCAGCCCGGCAAAATGCACGCCTGCGGCCACGACGGCCACACCACGATGCTGCTGGGCGCAGCCCAGTACCTGGCGAATACGCGCCGGTTTTCCGGCACGGTTCATTTGTACTTCCAGCCGGCCGAAGAGCACGGCGTCAACAGCGGCGCACGGGCGATGATCGAGGACGGCCTGTTCGAGCGCTTCCCGTGCGACGCCGTATTCGGCATGCACAACCATCCGGGCATGCCGCCGGGTACCTTCCTGTTCCGCAACGGCCCGTTCATGTCGGCCGGCGACAAGGTGTTCATCACCATCAAGGGGGTCGGGGGGCATGCGGCGCGGCCGCATTTGACCGTCGATCCGGTGGTGGCCGCGGCCAGCGTCGTGATGGCCCTGCAAACGGTGGTCGCGCGCAACATCGATCCGACCGAGCCGGCCGTGGTGACGGTCGGCGTGCTGCAGGCGGGCACCGCCAACAACGTGATTTCAAACAGCGCCAAGCTCGAGCTGAGCGTGCGCTCGTTCAGCCCGGCGGTGCGCGAGAAGCTCAGGCAACGCATCACCGAGCTGGTCCACGATCAGGCCAAAAGCTATGGCGCGAGCGCCGAGATCGAGTACATCATGGGCTATCCGGTGGTGGTCAACAGCGAGCGCGAAACCGAATTCGCGATTCAGGTCGCGCAGGAGCTGGTGGGCCCCGACAAGGTCGTGCCCCACACCGGCCTGCTCATGGGCAGCGAGGATTTCGCCTACATGCTGCAGCAGCGCCCCGGCTGCTTCCTGCGGCTGGGCAACGGCGAGGGCGAAGACGGCTGCATGGTGCACAACCCCGGCTACGATTTCAACGACAAGAACCTGCCGATCGGCGCGGCGTACTGGGCGCGGTTGGTCGAACGCTTTTTGGAGCCATAAGGAAATGTACGAGGTGGTTTCCAGACCAAGCATCCCCTGCTACCCTATCGTCACGTCTTCAGGGCGGGGCGAAATTCCCCACCGGCGGTAAGTTCATTCGTGAACAAGCCCGCGAGCGCTTGCGGTTCCGCAAGGTCAGCAGACTTGGTGCAAAGCCAAGGCCGACGGTTACAGTCCGGATGAGAGAAGATGTAATGCACACCCGCGCCAGGCAACTGGCGCCCACGGTGCGTGTTTACGTTTGCCCTGAAACGTTTTTCGCCACTTTATTCTTTGCGAGGGGCGTTTCATGTTTGTTCAATCACTTCCATCCAATACCCCTGCTCTAACAGACATCCATGAGCGAATGGAGGACGCCCTTCACACGATGCGTGCCGGGCGGCCGGTCATTCTAATGGACGATGCCGATCGGGAGAACGAGGCCGATCTTATTGTAGCCGCGGAGAAACTCTCGGTGTCGACCATGGCGCTTCTGATTCGGGAGTGCAGTGGAATTGTTTGCCTCTGCCTGACAAAGCATGTCGCCGAGCGCCTTCGGCTACCTCCCATGGTCTCGCACAATGAAAGCAGATTTGGCCCGGCATTTACCGTATCGATCGAGGCACGCCACGGGGTCACGACCGGCGTATCCGCTGCCGATCGTGTAACCACCATCAGGACCGCCATTGGCGATAACGCAACCGCCGACGATCCGTCTCGCCCTGGCCACGTGTTCCCATTGTATGCTCACGATGACGGTGTGTTGGGCAGACGCGGGCACACCGAGGGTGCCGTCGATCTGGCTCGGCTCGCAGGACTTAAGCCTGCTGCCGTGCTCTGCGAGCTCATGAACCCGGATGGCACGATGGCCAAGGGAAACGACATCCGTCGATTTGCTCTGGCGCACGGCTTTCCCGTCATTGCGATCGAGGATCTCATCCAGTGGCGGCGCGACAAAGCGCTCTGATCAAACAGTGCGCGGCATTCGGCTCGAGTAGAGCGGCAAGCGGCGCTTGAACGTAGACTGCAATGCCGCTGCCTCTCGCGATCGACGCGTAGCTACAAACGCGGCGGCCCCATTCCGCCGCCCGCTTTCCGTTCAAAAACTCAATACGGCACGCAGACATCCGCGCAATCCTCGCGCCGCCAAGCAAGCCTTTTGCGACCAAGCAACCGGCCGTTTCAGATACCTCCAGTAGCAGGCCTTCCTTCGGTCCATCAAAGTCGGCGTGTCATCGGCTTGGTGACTTGCATTGCCGGAGTGGACTGCGTCTCCATGCTCTCCCGTCATCCGCCACGACAAACAAACAGCTTAACGTTGCAGTTTCTTCGGCGAAACAGGTCCTGCAAACCAGTTGGCCATAACAGAAAACGTCAAAACCTCCGGCCCCAGGAATTCTCGCCAAGGCAAAGGATCTCTCGGGCCAGGTGCCTGATGGCATGGTTTCGTCCATAAACGCCGACGATATCTCACGCGGCCCATATCCGAACCGCGTTGCCCAGGATTTCGAGGCAGTTCATGCAAGCAGAAAAGTATCAATTACGCGACATATTCAGGCATCGGCATGCACTATGGACGCTTGGCCTCGTCTCAATCCATCAAAGCATCGTCGCCGGCTCGTCCTATTTCTTGACGCGCTTAATTGAGTTGTTTCAGCGCGGAGAAAAATTCGAGGGGTTTCTTCTTGCTTATCTCGTGATGATGTTGATCCCCTATATCCCCGGTTGCCTGTCATTCGTCACATTACAGGCCTGGGTCAATAACGCGCATCGGGCCCTCACGGAGCGTTTGGCGAATGCTGCCTACGGGGTAACGGAAAAAACCCGAGATGCCCGCCTCCAGGAAGCCGTCGAATCAATAGCAACGAGAAACTCTTTCATCACTATCAAAGACTATTTGTTCTTCGTCCACGACTTTGTGGGCTTTCTTCTAAACAGCGCGTTGAGCATGCTGGTTCTGGGTCTGTTACTTCCCGGCAATTTACTCATCGGCTATATCGTCGGCGTGGCGCTCTGCTCTCTCATCATTCTTTCAATGCGAAAAGCCATTCAAACGCGCTCGACCGCAGTGGAAACGGATTTTGTTTCATACAGCGATATGTTGTCGAGAATCTGGGACAACACAACGCTAGGCAATCGCTATAACTTCCTGTCTTGGACACACAAGCGACAAATCCTTGCCAGCCGTTACTATGAAGCGTCTAACCGACTAATGTGGCGAAAGCAGCTGAGTAATCTGGCGCTGGCCGGCGCCGCCCTCGGCCCGACGATCTACCTGGTGGCTCACGCGGTTGCCAATAACAGCGCCGACTCAGCGCTTCTCGCAGCTATTTTTGTCAGCCTGACGCGAATCTTCCATATTCTTAATTCACTGAGCACCCTGGTCTACCAGGTCTTGGAATGGTCGTCCATGAATGCTCGGTTGCGAATGTTATCCGACACGATATGCCGATTGTCTCAAGTCACGACATCGTCCGCTTTTCCACGGGGAGAAATCTATCTGAACGGGCGCCTGATAAGTCATTTCGGTCAGGCTGCTGCAATGTTGAGCGAAAAAGGGCAGGGTAGATTTACGATTAAAGGAAGCAACGGCAGCGGGAAATCAACGCTTTTGTTGTCCCTCAAGAAGCGCTTTTCCGACGCTGCGCATCTTATCCCCACTCACCACGGAAAACTTTGCTGGAGCGACAGTTTTCATCACCTGTCGACTGGTCAATGGACGTTGGCCCAATTGCGGGAGGTCGCCGATCGCCCCGATACAAAATACCTCCTGCTGGATGAATGGGATGCCAATCTCGATCCAGGGAATACCCAAGAAATCGACAGAATGCTCGATCAACTCAGTGCGCAAAAAGTAGTTATCGAAATCCGGCATTAAAGGAGCACAAATGCGCGGCAAATTGCGCCACCGCCTCCCTTGGAGGGAACGCCTGAAACAAGCGGGCATCTCCAGACCGCTGCGTACTTCGACCCTGGCGGCGTCAAGAACTTCCCTCCAATCGCCGCGCGCACAACACCGCCGCCAGATCCCACAGCGCGCATCCCACGCTCTTGAACAGGACCGGGCCGCCGGCGCGGAAGCGGTCGGGGGTGAGCACGGCGTCGACCAGCGGCACGGCGCGCGACCAGTTGATGCCGGCGTGCAGCAAGTCGCCGGCCTCGTGCTTGACTTCCCACGTGTCGATCACCAGCGTGCCGCGCACCGCGGCGTCGCGACACAACTGCGGCGGCAGCTCCTGCATGTCCGGGCGAAACGCGCCGACGGCGGCGATAAAGATGTCGTCGCGCCAGCGCATCGCGCCGCTGTCGGGCAGCACCGGGGCGGTGCTGGTGGTCGCGGCGACGACCACGGTGGCCGACTGCAGCGCGCCTTCGACCGAATCGACCACGGTGGCCTCGACACCCAGCGTCTGGGCATGATCGGCCAGGGCCTGGGCGTTCGCGCGGGTGCGCGAATAGAGCATGAAGTGGCGGCTCTCCAAACCGGCCGCGAAGGCTTCGAGGTGAGCGCGCGCCTGGACGCCCGCGCCGACGATCAATACCGGGCCGCGCGGGCGCGGCGCGAATTTGCGAGCCGCCAGCAACGATACGGCGGCGGTGCGCCGGCTGGTCAGCACGGGGCCGTCGAGCAGCATCAGCCGCTTGCCGTTGTTGGCGTCATATACGAGCACTTCGCCCTGGATCGCCGGCAGCCCATGACGCGCGTTGCCGGCATGCACATTGACGTGCTTGGTCATGGCGATGTCGCGGTTGCTCGCCGGCATCACCAGCAAGATGCCACCCGGCCTGCCGTCGCGGCCATCGCCATTGCCGACATGGCAGACCAGCCGCTCCGGAGCGTGCGCACTGCCGCTGCGCATTTCGGTCAACATCGTCTCGATGGCGTTGGCCAATTCGGGGTAAGGCAATGCCTGCGCGGTCTGCTGCGCATCCAGCGTAATCATCGGCAAGTCTCCTGACATGTCCGGCGCGGTGACTGATGCCATTCAGTGTAGCGTGAGTTATCGTCGCCGTTTGCCTTCCCATATCGCGATGTCGGGCATTCATGCGAAAGGATGATCGGGATCAACCACCGGGCAGGGGCGGCGCGGGAATTTTGCGCCCGGCCATGTGATGCAAATAGGCGAGCAGGTCGCGCAACTGCGCATCCGAGACGGTCGCGCGATCGATCCCTGGCATGCGCGCGTTGGGCCACCATCGCAGCGACTGCGGATTGCGGATGTAGCGGGCCAGGCGCGCATCGCCGAGATACTCGACCGGGTTGAAGGGCACGTTCAGGTCGGGGCCGAGGTGGGAATCGCCGGCGCCGTTGAGCGAGTGACACGAAAAACAGGCTCGCTCGAACACTGCGAAGCCGCGCATGACCGCGCCGTGCGCGGGCATGTCGGCGGCCGGTCGAATCGCCGGGAAGCGCTCGGCCGGGGAGGCGATCGCCTCGATGCGCTCGATGCTGTAGGTCCAGTAACTTTGGTTGATCGGCGTGCCCGCGCCGCGCGCCGCGCCTGTGGGCAAGGTCCAGACCAGCCGGAACGGCCCGATGTCATGCCCTTCGAGTGGCGGCCACGGCGCGGCCGGGTTTTCCACCGCCAGATAGGCGCGCGGCGCATCGGGCCGGCGAGCGATCAGCAATGCCATCGGCATGTGCGAAATGTAGCCATCGCTGGCCACCAGTGTCGCGGTGGCGCCTGGCGATATCGACAAGCCGGCGAACAGTACGGCCATCGGTATCGCCGAGACCGTCATGCGGCGCTTGAAATTGTCGTCGTCGATCCTCACCGGCGCGAGGCGCGGATCGGCCAGCAACGCGGCGCGCGTCCAACTGCGCTCATGCGCGGCGGCCGAGATCGTCAGGCGCGGGCCGGCGTCGGCCGCCGCCGATGCGGCAACCGGCGGCTGGCCCTGGGCCGCGCTCAGCGTGCAGGCCGCGGCCAGCAGCCAACCCGCGAGATAACGTTCGATGGTCCGCCACATTGATGTCTCCCCCTTGGGCGCGATGCCGCGCCGCGATGTCCGCGCGATTCTACCGCGCCGCGCCGGCATGCGAGGCAGTGCAGGCAGACGCCTATGTCATACTGGAAATTCCTCCGATCCTCGCCGCATCGCCATGCAGCTTTTCGCCATCAGCCTGCGCAAGAACGCGCTGGTCTACACCGTGAAGATCCTCACCGGCTCGCTCATCGTGTGGTACGGCCTGCGTTTCGTTGGTTTCAAGGAGCCCTACTGGGCAATGATTTCACTGATCATCGTCACCGAGCCGGACTTTGCGCAGGCCAAGGTGAACTTCAAGGCGCGCACCATCAACACTTTCAGCGGCGCGATCATTGCCTGTCTGATGCTGGTGCTGCTCGGCCCGACCCTGCCGTCGATGTTGATCGCGCTGGTGCTGGCGGTGCTGGTGGCGATGCTGATTCATAACTATCCGGCCAACTGGCGCCTGGCGCCGGTCACCGTGATCATTCTGATGTCGGCGGCATTCAGCGGCAGCAATTTGCACGAGGAACTGCACATGGCGATACTGCGCGTGGTCGAGGTACTGACCGGCAGCACGGTCGCGCTGCTGCAGTCCCTTGTCTACGGCAAGCTGGTACACCATCCGGACGCGGCGCCGCAATAGACGCCGGCACGCGCCGAACTTTTCCGGGCATGCGGCAGACAAAGCATGCTGCGGCGCCGCATCAGCAAGACGCCGCCGCCTGTGGAACAATCCAAGATACGTGATGCGTTCGCGTCGCACCGTGCGGCGCGGGCTGTCGCGTGTGTCGTTATGAGGATGCTGCAATGACCAACCGACTCTCTTCCGAAGAACGTGCCGCCCTGCTGGAAACACTGCCCGGCTGGCTGCCGGTGACCGGCCGCGACGCGATTCACAAAACCTTCGTGTTCGACGATTTCAATGCAGCGTTTGGCTTCATGACGCGCATCGCGCTCAAAGCCGAACAGATGAATCACCATCCCGAATGGTTCAATGTGTGGAATCGCGTCGAAATCACGCTGTCGACCCACGACGCCAACGGCCTGACCCGGCACGACGTCGATCTGGCCGCCGCGATCGAAGCCTTTGCCGGCCAATGAACGCTCAGCCTCGACGCCGCTGGTACGCCTCCCAGGCGGAGCGCGCGGCGTCGTCGAGCGCGGCCAGCGGCACGCTGCTGGCGTGCCCGACGATCATCAGCGCGTAGGGCCGGGACAGCGCGCTGGCTTCGCTGCATAACTTCATTTCCTCTCCGGCAGCCGGCGACACGCTGCGCCAGTAGTTGATGGCTGCCTCCAATTCGGTGAGTGTGATATCGGCCATGCGTTTCGCCTGAGGAAAGTCGGTGGGCAAGGCGGCTCGAGTGCTGCGCGAGCCGCCGAACCGCTCAGCGTTTGGGCGCCAGCATCGTGCCACGGCACTGCGGGCTGCCGCAGTGACAAGCATACTCACGTTTGAGCTTGGCGGTATAGCGGGCGTCGATGACCAGGCCGTAGTCATAAAACAGTTCTTCGTTCGGCGCGATGTCCTGCCTGGCATAAATGAACACGCGCTCGCCTTCCTCGCGGGCCTCGCAGTTCGGATCGCACGCGTGGTTGATCCAGCGCGCATTGTTGCCCTGCACCTTGCCGTCGATCACGCGGCCATCGTCCAGGCTGAAATAGAAGGTGTGCTGCGGATGATCGGGGTCGTGTGGATGACGGCGCAGCGCCTCGCGCCACGAAATGCGTTCCCCTTTGTATTCGATGATGCGCTCGCCGCGGGCAATCGCCCGGGTCGCGAAGACGCCTTTGCCATGCACGCCGGATTGGCGTACCACGATTCTGCGCTGGGAGGTCATGAGATCCAATCGATGAAAACGGAAAACCGGGCCTGAGAGTGGCTGAAAAGCCGCAGTGTACAGGAGCCTCATGTCGGCTTGTCGGCGCGCATCGGCCGGCGACGCCTGCACCGGACTGCCGGCTCATCCGTTTTGTCGAGGGGACAAAACAAAACAGCCGATGGATTGCATCGGCTGTCGGGAACAGGAGAATTTCTTCGGGTAAACGCTGCGTCATCCCTTGCTGAAAATGCGCCACGTCTTGCGTTGAGTCGCCGCGTCGGCGATCTCGTGCGCATTGCAATCCAGGCGCAGGTGCGCATCGTCCAGCGCGATATCGAAATAGCCGCAGTGATATGGCGCCGCGCCGCGCGCGTGGGCGGCCGGGTCGA
This sequence comes from Pandoraea sp., assembly GCF_004297875.1. Taxonomy (GTDB): domain Bacteria; phylum Pseudomonadota; class Gammaproteobacteria; order Burkholderiales; family Burkholderiaceae; genus Pandoraea. The sequence continues at coordinate 27,018 of NZ_SCSK01000045.1, forward strand.
AGTGAGCGCAACTCACGCACATGCGTTGCGCGGGGATGTCGCCGCGCACCTGCATGCCGTAAATCATCTTGACCAGGAGCCGGTACATCTGGCCTTGCTCCTTGTCGCTCAACCCGTCGCACGCGGACACCAGAAAGTCGGGCCACTGCGAGGCCTTGCGCGCCGCGGTCTTGCCGCGAGCGGTCAGTCTCAGCGCCAGGGCGCGGCCATCGTTGGCGTCGCGGCGCTTTTCCAGCAGACCCTTGTTCTCGAGTGTGCTGACCGCCTCGCTGACGGTGGCCGACGTGAGCGCCGCGTCGCGGGCGATGTCACCCAGGCGCATCGGCGCGTTGCGCATCAGCAGTAGCGTCAGAATTTCGCCTTGCGTCGGTGTTAACCCTGCAGCGGCCGCGCCTTCCCAGGCGTGACTGCGTAGGGCCGTGCCAAGCCGCAGCATACCGGCGGTAATGCGCTTGGAGAGTGTTTCCTGGGGCGATGTCTGGTTAGCCATGATTTTATGATTAGGATTTCTAATAACTATATGTCGTTAAACAAGCTTGTCAAAAATAAATTGCGAAAATGTGCTTTAAATCAAACAGCTGCGACTCGCAGGCTCGGGATAAACCCTTAGACCGTCATCGCTCATCGATATGCATGCCGTAATTGTCTTACTGGATTGGGGGTTCGGCGTATCGGTTCTTGTACTGATGTAATTTGCGATTTCTCCGTAACAAAGTGTAAGCGGCCGCGTGCTCCGCTGGCTTGATAATCGGAATGCAAACAATCGAGAATGCGTGCTTCGTCGGCCGCCATGTCGGGTCGCGCCTGCGTCGAAGGCGCCGTGAGCCACGCATGCAGCAGGCGAAACAGGCGTTCGAGTTCGAGCCTGTGCGTGACCCCAGTGGTCGCGTATAACCAGTCCGACAAGGCCATGAAATTGTGAAATGGCGCCGCGCCCAGCACTAACGGCAAGGTGTGGCGAAACCGCCCGGCGTTGGCCAGCAGATCCCAATAACGCGAAAAACGGGACAAACGCTGCATGGAGGAAAAGTCGACGGCCGCAGTGGCCAGCACGTTGTAGGGTGGCGCCGGGTTGTATCGCATGCCGAACGCCTCGGTGTGCCGGATAATCGGCGTACCGCGCAAGCGCTTGAGCACGCCGAGCTGAATTTCATCGGGCTGCCAGCCCAGCAACCGGTCGAAGCCTTCCCCGAAACTCTCGAGCGTCTCGCCCGGCAAGCCGGCGATCAGATCGACGTGCAAATGGGCCTGCGAATGCTGTTTGAGCCAGCGGATATTCGCCTCGGCCAACGCCAGGTCGGTCCGACGCGAAATGTGCTCCTGTATCTGCGGATTAAGCGTTTGCAGCCCGATCTCGAACTGCAGCGTGGCGGGCGGAAATTTGGCGATGGCGGCCTTGAGCGCATCGGGCAAATGATCGGGCACCACTTCGAAGTGCACGAATACCGGGTCCTGGGGCGCCTGGGCCAGCTTCTCCAGAAAAAAAGACAGGATTCGCAGGCTGTTCTTGACGTTGAGATTGAAGGTGCGATCGACGAACTTGAATTGCCGCGCGCCACGCGCATAAAGCGAGGCGATCTCGTCGAGAAATGCATCGAGCGGGAAGGCCCAGGCGGTCTTGTCCAGCGCACTCAGACAAAACTCGCATTTGAACGGGCACCCGCGCGACGCTTCGACATAAAGCACCCGGTGACGGATGTCCTCGTCGTCATAGTGGCGGTAAGGCATCGCCAGTTCGGCCAGCGGCGGCTGTTCGCCGACGTGCACCTTGGTCAGGATTCGCTTGCCGGCCAGAATATCGCGGCACAATCGCGCGAAGGTCACATCGCCCCAGCCGGTGATCACGTAATCGGCCCGGCGGCAGATTTCCTGCTCGTCGGTTTCGTGGCTGACCTCCGGTCCGCCAAGCACAATGACCGTTTGCGGTGAAATCGTTTTCAGTAAAGCGACCAGCCGCGCGGTCTCGGCCACGTTCCAGATGTAGACCCCCAGACCCACGATGCGTGGCCCGCTGGCCAGCAGTTTCTCGGCAATGACCTCCGTCTTCGCGCCGATCACGAATTCCTGAATGTGCGCTGCTGGCTGCAACTCACCGAGATTGGCGTACAGGCTGCGCAAGCCTAACGAAGCGTGCGCGTAGCGAGCATTCAAGGTGGCCAAAACAATCATCGTTGTCGGCGAGAAATTGGGGACAAAATGGTCCGGATTTTTTATGAGAGTGCGATTGTAGCCGTGTTTTCCTTATTTTTTATACGTTTTTGACAAAGTAAACACTTACACCGACATACAGTAATAATTGCCTCACTGCATGTGGATAACTTTTTGGATAACAGGCTCCTTTTGTTGTGAACGATTTCGGGATAACTGCCCATGTGCGGTTAGGCAAGCAAAAGTTGTCCCTTTTTGTCCGGATCAATCCGACGGGTTGTCCGAGCACTTTTTTGTTCTGCAGAAGATTGTTTTATTTGGGTTAATTTGCGTTATCCACAGAAACGACCCGGCGTTGTTAACTACTACTATGTTTACATACAGTAAACCTTATAAAACCTTAAATACCAGCTACCAGCGAGCGAAAACCTGTACAAGCACTCACCATCCGATGCCGACTTCCGGCATTCCAAGGCAGGCAAAAAAAACCCCGCAAATGCGGGGCCGTCCAGACAATTCAATAAGGAGAGTTCATTCAACTGCTCCACGCCACGCATTGCTGGCGTGTCATTTCATGCAGTGACTTCTCGCGCGCATTGACCTGGCGGAGCCACTGCGCGTCGTTCATGCCCGAGGCGACGATCTGACCGATCTGCTCACAGGCGACTTCGGCTTCGAGCTTGGCCGCATGAGGCCTGATGCGCTCCAGGGTTTGGTGGATATGTTGCCCCAAAGTGGTGCGCTCACCGCTCTGGGGATCGACATAGGCGCCTTGCAAGCCAAACCGGCAAGCCTCGAAACGGTTGAACGTATAAACCAGATAATCGTCTTCTTTCAGATTGAACGGCTGATCGGTGAGCAGATACCGGGCCAGGGATTGGATGTAGCAGGCGATGGCGGCCGCGCGGTCGACAGTCAAGGGGGTATCCATTACCCGGACCTCGATCGTCCCAAAGCCCGGTTTGGGGCGAATGTCCCAGTAGAAATCTTTCATGCTTTCGACCACCCCGGTGCGCACCATCTTGTCGAAATACTCTTCGAACTCGGTCCAGCGCAATACGAAGGGCGCGCGCCCGGAGAGCGGGAACGCGAACACCGAATTGAGCCGCGCCGAGTGAAAGCCGGTATCGACGCCCTGCACATAGGGTGACGAAGCCGACAGCGCGATGAAATGCGGAATAAAACGCGACATGGCGTGCAGCAAATAAAGCGCGCTGTCGGGGTCCGGACAGCCGATGTGCACGTGCTGGCCGAATACGGTGAACTGCTTGGCCAGGTAACCGTACAGTTCCGACAGAAAATGAAAGCGCGGCGAATCGTAGATCTGGCGCTCGTTCCAGCGCTGGAAAGCGTGCGTGCCGCCGCCGCACAGGCCAACGTTCAGTTGCCGGCCGGCGCCCACCAGTACGTCGCGGATCCGGTGCAGCTGTTCGACCGCGTCGCTGTGCCGGTGGCAGATATCGGTCGACAGCTCGATCATGCTCTCGGTGATCTCCGGCTTGATCTCGCCCGGGTACTGTTCTTTCTTGATCAGCCGCATCACGTCGGTGGCGGCTTTGGTCAGATCGTAGTCATGCCGGTTGACGATCTGCATTTCCAGCTCGACACCGAAGGTGAACGGCTCGGACGGGTTGAATTGCTCCAAAGACATGATCAATCCTTTCGTTCGCCAGTCAGGGCCAGGCCCCAATAGATCAGCAGCGGCCCCACCAGCTGCATCAGCGCAATGGCGCTGAACACGATGGCGCGCAGGTGCGGGTCGAATTGCGGATAGATATCGTAGGTATCGGTGACCAGCACCAGCGCCAGGCTGGCCATTGGCGTGAGGGACACGCCCAGCGCCACCGCCTGCTTGAGATCGATGCCGGACGGCCGGGAAAACAGCACCACGCAGACCAGCTTGGCCAGCGCCCGCACGCACACCAGGGCGAGCGCGGCCACGCCGCCGAGCACCAGGTCGTGCCACTGGAACGCCATCGAGGTCACCACGAACAGGATGACCGTCAGCAGCCAGCCGGCGGTGCCGAAGTGAGCCGGCCATAGCTGCGGCCGTTCATTGAGATTCTTGAACAGGATGCCTGCCAGCAGCAAGGTGAGCGAATTCGGCAGGCGCAGCATATGCACCAGCGCCACGGCAAGCATGATCAGCCCAATGAGCATCACGAACGCGTGCTCGTCCTGCCCACCGAGCTTGCGGAACAGCAGATTGCAGCCTCTTGCCAGCAAATAAGCCAGCACGCAGGAACCGGCCAGCAAGTACAGGGGGTGCAGCAGCGTGATCAGCAGGCTGCTGTGATAGGCCTGGTGCATCCAGCCATAGACGAGCTTGACGACCACCACCGCGTAAATGCTGTTGAGCGCGGTCAGCGCCAGCAGCCGTTCGGTGACTTGCCCTTCCGAGCGCAACTCGTTCTTGAGCTGAATGATCACCGCCGGCGCAGTCGACATGGCGATGGCCGAAATCAGCATCGCCGTGAGCGGCGCGACGTTCAGGGCGCGCAGCAGGGCAAACGAGGCCAGCAGGGTCAGCAACGCCTCGCAGGCGCTGGTGACGATCAGCCACGGGTTGGCGCGCATCCATCGCAGGTTCAGGCGGCTGCCCAGCTCGAACAGCAGCAGGCCCAGCGCCAGATCGATCAGCAGGCGGAAATCCGCCACCGTCTGGACATTGAAAACAGAAAATCCAATCGCGCCGCCTACCATGCCGACCACGGCGTAACCGGTGATGCGCGGCAGGCGCATGAGCCGGTAACACACTTCGCCGGACAGGCCTGCCACGATCAGCAGCAAACCAGTCCAAAACACAGGATCGGGCGTCGGCGGCCAGCCCGGGAAAAGGGACAATTCCGACGTCATATTGCCTCGTTTGCGCCCAATGCAGGCGCATCAAAGTATTGAAGGGATGAAAAAGCCGCGCGAGGAGAAATGTAAATGACAGGAAATGCGCGACGAACCAATCGGTTTGCCAACTATTCTGCCACAATTGATTCGGGCTCAAACAAAATGCCCGAAATGGCCCGGCGCGGCGGCGCTACTTGCCGGTGCGCCGGGCGCATATCGGAAAAGCCCTAAACGACCTTCCGGCCCCGCCGCAGCGCGCCCAGCAGCGCCCGCGCCGGATCGATTGCATCGGCCAGGGCGGCCTCGACCGGCCACGGATTACCCTCGAGCTGACTGGTGACCAGCGCGGCGCACAGGCTGGCCCATACGAGCCCCCGGGAGCCCAGCGCGAACACGCCGAACAGGCCCGGCAGTCGCGGTAGATCCGCGAGATGAGCGCCCGTGTAGGCGCCATCGTTTGCCAATATGCCAGCCTGTATGGCGGCAATATCGGGGATTGCCCCGGCTACCGGCAGGCGATCAGTCGTCGTGCAGCGAAATGCGACGCGCCCATCCAGATGCGAGCCCGCGTCGCCGGTGTGTGCCGGGTGGCGCAAACGCTCGCGCCCGGCCCAGTCCGGCAGCAGGGCCGCCAGCCGGTCGAGGTTGCGTTGATGGTCGGCAACGCGCACGGTGTCGTCATGGTCGTCGAAATCGTAAGTCGCGCCGGTCAGCGCGCATCCGTCCATGGCCGCGGGCGGGGCGACGTAGCCGTCGCCGCACACCACGGCGCGCAAAGCGGCGAGTTCGCCCGGCGGCAGCCCGGTCAATTGGCCACGCACCGACTTGAGCGGCAAATCACCGCGTGCCAGATACGGCTGCAGCAATTGCCCGGCCTGGCCGGCATTGGCGAGGATGGCTACCGGTGCCTGTGCCAGCGTGGTGCCCTCCGCATCGAGCGCATGCCAGGCGGTATCGCACCGCTCGAGCCGGGTGACGGCCGCCCCGGTCACCAGGGTTGCCGCATCGCCGGCGGCCATCAACTGCGCCCGGCACAGACTGGCCGGATCGATCCAGCCGCCCTGGCCAAACCATAGCCCGCCCTGGGCGACCGGCATGCCAGCCAGGCGCGCCGCCTCTTGCCGGTCGACCGCGCGCACATAGGCGGGCGGATAGCCAAGCGCGTCGAGCAGGCCCGGCAGCGCGTGGCTCGCCGCGTCGTCGTCGGCCAATTGCAGCAAGCCGGTGCGGGACCAGCGCAACGGGTAGTGTTTCTCCAGGGCTTGCCAATGCGCCAGCGCATGCAGATAGCCGGCGCGGGTCAGACGCGCCAGAACGTTGTCGTCGCGCGAGAGTTGCGGGTGAAATACGCCCGCCGGATTGCCCGAGGCTTCCCGTGCCGGAGCGTCGCGGCGTTCGAGCAGCGTGACGCGCCAGCCGTTGGCCGTCAGATTGCAGGCCAGTGCGCAGCCAGCCAGCCCGGCGCCGATCACCAGCGCGTGCCGTTCGGGCCATGCCGCGACAGCCGGCGGCTCGTGCCGGCGCACTCGCCAGCGCGGCGCAAAGCGGCCAGCCAGCATATCCCGCTTGCGCCCGTAACCCGGGCGCTTGCCGACTTCGAAGCCGGCATCGAGCAGCCCGCGCCGAACCAGGCCGGCAGCCGTATAGGTGGCTACCGTGGCGTCGGTGCGTGCCATGCGCGCAAGCGCCTTGAATACGGGCGGCGACCACATCGCCGGGTTCTTCGCCGGCGAGAAGCCGTCCAGATAAAAAGCATCGGCGCCGACACGCAGTTTCGGCAGCCACTCGAGCAGATCGCCGAACGCAACGGTGAGCGACAGCCCGTCGCCGAGCGACAGGCGATGCAGGCCAGGCAAGGGCAGCGGCCAGGCGGTGCACAGCGCATCGATCAACGGCGCGAGTGGCGCCCATTCCGGATGAAGCGAGAGGTGTTGGTAGGCACGCCGCAAATCGTCCGGCGTAAACGGGTGTTTTTCGACCGAGACGAAATGCAGTTGTGGCGCCGCGGCCAGTGCGGGCAGGGCGGCGACATGGGCGCGCCAGGCCGCCCACGTCGCCAGGAAATTCAGGCCGAGCCCAAAGCCGGTCTCGACGATCGTGAAGCGGGTGCGCTCCTGCCAGCGGGCCGGCAGATCGTTGCCGCCGAGAAAGACATGCGCGGCCTGTCCAAGACCGCCGTCGGTACTGTGATAGACGTCGTCGAACAGCGGTGAATACGGAAAGCCTTCGGCGGTAAAGGCCAGCGTTGCCGGCACGATCGGAGCGGTCATGAGCTCACGCTACCGCCTGCAGCGAAAAGCCCGCGGCGCGCCAGGCGTCCAGGCCGCCCAGCAATGGATGGACGTCGGCAAAGCCATGTTTGGCCAGCTCGCGCGCGACAATTGCCGCCGAGACTTCGTTGGGGCAATTGCAGAACAGGATGATCTTGCTGTCGCGCGGCAAGGTGTCGAGCTGGCCGGCCAGGCGCTCGGGCGTGATGGTCAGGGCGCCGGGAATCGTGAACGGATCGAGCTGGCGCCGCGTCGGCATGCGCACGTCGATGATGACCGGCTCGATGCCTTCTTCCATCATTGCGTAGAGGTCGTCGACGCTGATACGCGCCATGCGCAGCGAGCGCAGCAGCCGATGGCGCTGGAGCCAGCGGTTGCCCAGATAGAGCACGAAGACGATCGCCAGCAGTCCCAGCGCGCCTTGCCCGAGCGAATTCAGGGCGACCACCAGCGGTCCGATCTCGCGCGCGAAACCCCGGCCGAGCAGCACCGCAACCCCCGACCACAGAATCGCGCCGATCGTGTCGAGCAGATAAAAGGTTCGCCAGCGCACGCCGAGCGCGGCGGCCATCGGCAGAGCCAGCGTCGACAGGCCGGGAATGAACTTGGCGAACATCAGGATCTTGATGCCCCAGCGTTCGATGAACCCCTCGGTGCGGCGCACGCAGGTATCCTGCGACAGCGAGAGCCGGCACAGGAACCGCAGGATATGGTGCCCGTAGCGCCGGCCCGCGGCAAACCACACAGTGTCGCCGATGAGCGCGGCGAGCACCGCCACGGCCACGATCAGCGCCGGGCCAAAAGTAGTGCCGTCAGCGGCCGTGACCAGCAGCGTCGGATATGCCGGTACCGGCAAACCCAGGGTTTGCAGGAGGATATTGACGAACACCAGGATCAGCCCATACCTGGCAATCAGACTGACTAACATGCCCGCTCGCTTTTTTCTCGATGAATGGCGAACATGATAGCAAGGGCAGCGTCGCCGATCGACCGCACCGGCGCAACGCAATGTTGCACAATCGGCCGGAATGATCCGGCTCGCGGCCTCAGTGGCCCATCGCCGGCTTGGCGCCCTTTTTGGGCTTGGTCACCCACACCAGCATCGCCAGCAGCACGAACACATAGCCGGAGATATGGAAGATATCGTTGGTGGCAAGCATGTACGCGTGCTGCGTGACGAGCTGGTTGAGCAGGCCGATATCCTGCCCGCCGGCCAATCCCAGGCGATGCTGCAAGGTATCGAGAAAAGCGTTGGTTTGCTGCGAATAGACGTTGATCGACTCGATCAGCCGCGCATGGTGATAGATCGCGCGATCGTCCCATAGCGTGGTACTCACGGCGGTGCCGATCGCACCCGACAGCACCCGGAAAAAGTTGGACAGGCCGGCCGCGGCGGCTAGGTGATTGTCGTCGATGCTCGACAGCGTGATGGTCGTCATCGGTACGAAGAAGCAGGCAATGCCGATGCCTTGCACCAGGCGCGGCATGATGACCTGGTCGAATGTCATGTTCAGCGCGAAGCCGGAGTTCCAGAACGAGACCACCGCAAAAACCACAAAAGCGAACGAAGCGACCGCGCGCAACTCGAGCCGTTCCATATTCTTGCCGACGATGGGCGCCAGAATCAGGGCAAGCAGACCCACCGGCGCGGTGGCCAGCCCAGCCTGGCCGGCCGTGTATTCCATTACCGTCTGCAGCCAGAGCGGGAAGATCACCACCGACGCGAAGAACGTCATGTAGCCGAACGACGTGACGATCACACCGAGCGCGAAATTGCGGTCCTTGAACAGCGTCAGGTCGACGACCGGCTTATCCGAGGTGAGCTCCCAGATCAGCAGTACCGACAGGCAGATCACCGAGGTCACGGCGAGCACGACGATGAAAGTGGAATTGAACCAGTCGTGATCCTTGCCGTTGTCGAGCATCATTTGCAGCGCGCCGACGCCGACGGCCAACAGCGCCATGCCGATCAGATCGATCGGCAGCCGCTCGGTTTTCGTCTCCTGGCCGCGCAGCAGCACCAGGCAGGTGCCGAACGAAAAAATGCCGACCGGCACATTGATATAGAAGATCCACGGCCAGGTGTAATTATCGGTGATCCAGCCACCGACCACCGGCCCGAAAATCGGTGCGACGATCACCGTCATCGCCCACAGCCCCAGCGCCAGGCCGCGCTTGTCCTCGGGAAAACTGCGCAGCAAAATGGTTTGCGACAGCGGCACCATCGGCCCCGACACCAGGCCCTGCAACAGGCGAAACGCCACCAGGGTCTGCATGTTCGGCGCCAGGCCGCACAGCATCGAGGCCATGGTGAACAGGGCCACCGCCGATACGAACAGTTTGACCTCGCCCACCCGGCGCGCCAGCCAGCCGGTCAGCGGCACGGCAATGGCGGCGGCCACGGCATACGAACTGATGACCCAGGTCCCCTCGCTGTTCGACACGCCCAGGCTGCCGGCGATGGTCGGCACGGCGACGTTGGCGATCGACGTGTCGAGTACCTCCATGAAGGTGCCCAGTGCCAGGCCGACGGTCAGCAACGCCAGCGCGCCACCTTGCAGGCGGGCGGGCGAGGCGGCCGACGACGATCCGGCGGCGGGCATGGCTACATCGGACATGGGCGATGGAACTCCAACGACGGGCCCGTCACCGGGCACAAATTATCCAGGCCGACATTGTGGCCCGATGACGCTCGCCCGGGTTGGAATCAAACCACTAATAATTTTTTGCAGGCGGGCGGCGCGATACGCCGCGCCGAGCCCGTTGTTGACGGAAAAAGGAAGGACCGGATGGACGTAACGACCGTTTCGTTACGCACTTACTGCAGCGTCAGGCTGGCGCCGGCCGGCAGAATGTCGCCGGTATCTTCGAGATCCTCGAGAAAAAAAGGTTCGGTGTTCAGTTCGCGCGAAGCGCCCGGCTGGCCGGCATACCAGCGCACCATCGCCATGTTGCCGAGGATGCGTGTGACGATGCCGACCGCGCCCTGCGGCACGGCGATATGACTGGATTTGACGATGGAGCCTACTTGCATGGCGCCTTCTCCCTTAAAACTGCGATGCTTCAAATATAGCGCAAACCTCAACTCGTCACGGGCGTGACCGGCAGGGTGTCGGGCAACAATCGGTAGATCGGTCCGCGCGGCGTGATGATCGAATGCACCAGGACATAATCCGAGCAAGGCCAGGCAAACGTGCGCCGCACCAGCTCGGTCGGTGCGCGCCGGGCGTGCCGCAGCAGCGTCACGTGCGGATGAAAACCCGCGCCGCTGACGCGGTGGCCATGCGCGCGCAATTGATGCAGCAGGCGCGAGCGCGTCGCGCGCAACTCCTCCGGCACCGTGCGCGCGCCGCTCCAGACGATTCGATTGCTCGGCCAATAACCAAGCAGATCGAGCGACAGCGAGCAGGGCGGCAGCGGCGTATTGCGCTGGATTTCACGCAGCGCCGGCAGTGCGGCGGGGTTGACCTCGCCCAGAAAAATCAACGTCAGATGCAACGTTTCGGCACGCATCACGCGCCCACCGCACTCGATTTGCGCCTCGCGCGCGAGATTGTGCAGCGCGGCGCGCAAGTCGTCGTTCGGCCACAGGGCGAAAAAGAGTCGCATCGGAGGGCTCCTTTTTTATTGCCATCTTACCGCCGCCCGACGGATTCGTCGCCCTTGGCGGTGCTGCCGATGCCAAAACGGTATGGCGCCTTGCGCGCCGCGCTGCAAAAAAGAGCGTTATTTGCCGATACAAAACCGGCTGAAAATCACGCCCAGCAAATCATCCGAAGTGAATTCGCCGGTGATGCCGTTGAGTTGCTCCTGCGCCAGGCGTAATTCTTCGGCGAACAAATCGAGCGCCTGGGCATTCTGCGCGGCGTGCGCCGCGGCGAGGGCCAGGTGTTCGCGCGCCTGGCGCAGCGCGGTGAGGTGGCGCTCGCGGGCGAGGAAGACGCTTTCGCGGCCGGCTTGCCAGCCGGCGATTTTCAGCAGCTCGGCGCGCAGCAGGTCGATGCCCTGTCCGGCCTTGGCCGACAGGCGCAGCGTGAGGGGCGCGCTAGCGTCGGCCCCCGCGACGCCGGGCGCTTGCCCGGTGAGATCGGTTTTGTTGAGCACCCGCACGACCGGAATGCCGGCCGGAAAGCGCGCGGCGATCTCGGTGTCGGCCGGCGTCATGCCGTCGCGTGCGTCGAGCAGATGCAGAATCACGTCGGCCTTTTCGATTTCGTGCCAGCTGCGTGCCACGCCGATCTGCTCGACCTCGTCCTGCGTCTCGCGCAGGCCGGCCGTGTCGATGATGTGCAGCGGGATGCCCTCGATCTGAATGGTCTGCTGCACCTTGTCGCGCGTGGTGCCGGCGATCGGCGTGACGATGGCCAGTTCCGCGCCGGCCAGCGCATTGAGCAGCGACGACTTGCCGACGTTCGGCTGACCGGCCAGCACCACGTTCAGGCCTTCGCGCAACAGGGCGCCCTGCCGCGCATCGGCGAGCACCTGCGCGAGCTTTTCCTGAATGCGCGCAAGTTGGCCCAGCGCGTCGGCGCGCTGGAGAAAGTCGATTTCCTCTTCCGGAAAATCCAGCGTGGCCTCGACCAGCATGCGCAGTTGAATCAGCGCGTCGACCAGCGCATGGATCTCGCGCGAAAAGATGCCGTCCAGCGAGCGGCTCGCCGAGCGCGCCGCTGCCTCGGTGCTGGCCTCGATCAGGTCGGCCACGGCTTCGGCCTGCGCCAGATCGAGCTTGTCGTTCAGAAAGGCTCGCCGGGTGAATTCGCCCGGCTCGGCCAGCCGCACGCCAAACCCGGCGCCGGCGTCGAGGCAGCGCTGCAGCAGCAGTTGCATCACCACCGGCCCGCCGTGCCCCTGGAATTCGAGCACGTCCTCGCCGGTATACGAACTCGGCCCCGGAAAATACAGCGCGATGCCCTGATCGAGCGGCGTGCCCTGCGCGTCGAGAAACGGCAGAAAGCTCGCATGACGCGGGCTCAGCAGGCGGCCGCACAGCGCATGCATGAGCGCTTCGGCCCCGGCGCTGCCGGCGCGCCCGAGCGAGACCCGCACGACGCCAATGCCGCCGCGGCCCGGGGCAGTGGCAATGGCGGCAATCGGCGGTTCGTTGAAGGGAGCCATCAGGTGGTGCAAATCGATATCGTGAAAGTCATTGTGACACAGCGCGCCAATGGAAAACGCCCGCGACTTGCATCGCGGGCGCTCGGTCGGCTCAGGCGCAAACCGGCCTCAGGTCGCCTTCTTCGTCTTGTGTTGCCCCAGCATCCGGTTGATCGACCATTGCTGCGCGATCGACAGAATGTTGTTGACCACGTAATACAGCACCAGGCCCGACGGCAGGAACAGGAACATGAACGAGAACACCAGCGGCATGAACATCATCATCTTGGCCTGCACCGGATCGGGCGGCGTCGGATTCAGGCGCGTCTGAATGAACATCGAGACGGCCATCAGCACCGGCAGGATGTAATACGGGTCTTGCGCCGACAGATCGTGAATCCAGCCGAGCCAAGGCGCGCCGCGCATTTCCACGCTCGAGAGCAGCACCCAGTAAAGCGCGATGAACACCGGAATCTGAATCACGATGGGGATGCATCCGCCGAACGGATTGACCTTCTCGGTCTTGTACAGCTCCATGAGCGCCGCATTCATCTTCTGCGGATCGCCCTTGTGGCGCTCGCGAAGCGCCTGCATGCGCGGCGTGATGACCTTCATGCGCGCCATCGACTTGTAGCTGGCGGCCGACAGCGGGAAGAACACCAGCTTCAGGATGACCGTCACCGCGATGATCGCCCAGCCCCAATTGCCGAGCAGCGCATGCAGCTTCGACAGCAGCCAGAACAGCGGCTTGGCGAGAATCGTGAACCAGCCGTAGTCCTTGAGCAGGTCCAGGCCCGGCGCGATCTGCGCGAGCATGTGCTCCTCCTGCGGGCCGGCGAACAGGCGCGCATCGACCGTTTCGGTCGCGCCCGGCGCCACCGTGCCCAGCGGCTCCTTCATGCCGACGCGATACAGATCGGGGCCCAGCTTGCCCATATAGTAGTCGCGCGACGCGCCCTGCTTGGGCACCCAGGCCGAGGCAAAATACAGCTGCACCATCGCGATCCAGCCGTTGTCGGCGCTCTTCGCGTAGCTGGCCTTGCCCTCGGTGATGTCCTTGAACGACACTTTCTGGAATTTGTCGGCGTTGGTGTAGATCGCCGGTCCGGTGAACGTGCTGTGCGAGAATTTCGGGCCGGCGATCTGCGAGCCGTCGCGCACCAGCTCCATGTACAGCACCGGGCTGACCGGTTTCGTGCCGGTATTGACGACCTGGTTCTGCACGTCGATCACATAGCTGCCGCGCTTGAACGTATACGTGCGCACCAGCTTGACGCCATCCTTGACGGGCGAATCGAGCCGCACGCTCAGCGTGTCGCCGGTCATCGTCAGCGGACCGGGCTCCACCGTGAAAATATCGTTGTGATTCGGGAAATCGCCACCGATCAGGCCGGTGCGCGCCAGATACGTATGCGTGGCGGACTGGTCGAACAGCACCACGTGCTTGCCGGGCTCGGTCGGATCCGACCACTTGCGCAGCGCCAGGTATGTCAGCGTGCCGCCCTCGGTATTGATGTTCAGGTCGTACAGATCGGTCTGAACCTTGAGATTCTGACCTTGCGTCGCGGCCGTGGTGGCCGGGGCATTGCCCGGTGCGGCAGCCGTCGTGGCGCCGGCTTGCGGCAATGCGTTGGCGCCGTTCGCCCCGGAAGCGCCGCCCGGCGCGGCCGGGGTCGACGCGGTGTCCTGCATGGTCGGGAAGAAAATCGACGGGTGCCCGTGAAAGCGCTGCCAGTTGTCGAACAACATGACCAGCGATAACGCGAAAATGACCCAGAGTACGGTGCGTTTGATGTCCATGGAGCGATCTCTTGTTGGACGTAATCAGAAAAAGCGGTGGGGAAGACGGTGCGAGCCGTGCTTCGGATCCGACGTCGTGCTGCTGCGCGGCGCGGCGTTTTTCGCTTGACGAGGGGGCGGAACAGGGTCGCATCCGCCCGGGTGAAACGGATGACAGCGGCACAGACGGCACGCCGCGAGATAGGTTCCCCGTGCCGGGCCGTGCGTCTCGATCGCTTCGCGCGCGTAATCCGAGCAGCTCGGATAAAAGCGGCACCGGTCACCCAGCCAGGGGCTGATGGCCAGCTTGTAGAATCGCAAAAGCAACAGCAATAGGGTTCGCATATCAATCCGGCCGTGTCGGGGGAGTGCTGGATTTGCTCGGAGGGCCGCCAGCCTCGGCTGGGGCGGTGCCGCGCGCCGCGCGGGCTGCGGCGGCCTCGAAAAGCGACGCCAATTCAGCCCGGCAGGCCGTCTTGAGCGCGGCCGACGAGGCGGCGCGAAATTCCGTAGGCTCAAAACGGCGTTGCAAGCGTAGCACAAGATCCCAGCCGGCCAAACCGGATTGACGCAGCCGAAACAGGTCTCGCGCCGCGCGCTTGATCAGATTGCGGGTCACCGCATGCGGCGCATGGCGCCGGCCGACCACGACCCCCAGACGAGCGCGGTCGCCGTCGGGCCCCGGCGCTTCGCGCTGACGCATGTACAGCACGAAGTGCAAGCTCCGCCGCCAGGGCCGCAAACTAAAAACGGATGAAAATTCATCCGTTTTCAGAAGCCGCGCAGCTTTCGGAAAGCCGGCGGAGGTTTTCAAGCGCTCCGCGCACAAATCAACACGGAATCAGGCTTAAACAGCCAGGCGCTTACGGCCTTTGGCGCGACGCGCGCTGATGACCTTGCGCCCGCCACGGGTTTTCATGCGGACCAGGAAACCGTGGGTACGCTTGCGACGCGTGACGGAAGGCTGATAAGTACGTTTCATGATGACTCACTAATTAAAAAGGCCCAGCGCCGTGGCAAAGGCCATCGAAGGCGGCGTGCGCCGCCGGCCAGGGCCGGATGGGTATCCGTTATATTTTTGCAGAACCAGCTATTTAAGCTTTTTTTCCATTATGTGTCAAGAGCTTAGCGCAGAGCCCGTGCCGGGGCGGGTGCACGGAAATTGGATTTAGACCTGTGGATAACGTCCCCGCGCGGGGTCTTTGGCGTTAAAATCGACACCATCACGTTTGACCGAGTTATTCGGCTGCGCGGCTTTTGCGCGGCGGACGGCCTTTTTGCGCGCGCGGCACCACGGGTGTTTCGCGGCGCGCCATGCCGTCGGCCGTCATGGGCTGGCCTGGCGTCGTGCCGCGGCGGCGGCACAGATTGGGCGCCTGAGGCAAAAGCACGCGCAACCCTCCTATAAGTAATAAATGAACGAATTCTGGCAACACTGCGCGACGCGTCTGGAAAAAGAACTGACGCCGCAGCAATATCGGACCTGGATCAAGCCGCTGGCGCCGCTCGAGTTCGACGAGCAGGCGCGCACGCTGCGTATTGCCGCGCCGAATCGTTTCAAGCTGGATTGGGTCAAGAATCAATTCTCCGGCCGCATCCAGGACATGGCCGCGGCCTTCTGGCAGGAGCCGGTCGAAGTGCAGTTCGTGCTCGACCCCAAGGCCGGGCAGCGGGGTGCGCCGGCCGGCCGGCCCAGCGCGCCGGCGGCCGCACCCATGAGCCCGTCGGCCATCGACGCCGCCGGACTCGCCGGCGAGTTGCCCGAGGTGGGCGCCAGCGAAGCCGAAATGGCGCGCCGCGCCTGGCGTGTAACGCCCCAGGAACCGCGTTCGTCGGAAAATCGTACCGAAATCGACGCGATCTACGAGCGTTCCAAGCTCAATTCCGCGCTGACCTTCGACAACTTCGTCACCGGCAAATCGAACCAGCTCGCGCGCGCCGCGGCGATTCAGGTCGCCAACAATCCGGGCACCTCGTACAACCCGCTGTTCCTCTACGGCGGCGTGGGGCTGGGCAAGACCCACGTGATCCACGCCATCGGCAATCAGTTGCTGCAGGAAAAGCAGAACCCGCGCATTCGCTACATCCACGCCGAGCAATACGTCTCCGACGTCGTCAAGGCGTATCAGCGCAAGGCGTTCGACGAATTCAAGCGCTACTACCACTCGCTCGACCTGCTGCTGATCGACGACATCCAGTTCTTCTCGGGCAAGAACCGCACCCAGGAAGAATTCTTCTACGCGTTCGAGGCGCTGATCGCCAACCGCGCGCAGGTGATCATCACCAGCGACACCTATCCGAAGGAAATCACCGGTATCGACGACCGCCTGATCTCCCGCTTCGACTCCGGCCTGACCGTGGCCATCGAGCCGCCCGAGCTCGAAATGCGCGTGGCCATCCTGATCAAGAAGGCACAGGCCGAGGGCGTCGCGCTCTCGGAAGACGTCGCCTTCTTCGTCGGCAAGCACCTGCGCTCGAACGTGCGCGAACTCGAAGGCGCGTTGCGCAAGATCCTGGCCTATTCGAAATTCCACGGCCGCGAGATCACCATCGAGCTCACCAAGGAGGCACTCAAAGACCTCCTGACCGTGCAAAACCGGCAGATCTCGGTCGAAAACATCCAGAAAACCGTGGCCGACTTCTACAACATCAAAGTCGCCGACATGTACTCAAAAAAGCGGCCGGCCAACATCGCCCGGCCGCGCCAGATCGCCATGTATCTGGCCAAGGAACTGACGCAAAAGAGCCTGCCGGAGATCGGCGAGCTGTTCGGCGGGCGGGACCACACCACCGTCCTGCACGCGGTGCGCAAAATGGCCGAAGCGCGCGGCAAGGACGCGCAGCTCAACCACGAATTGCACGTATTGGAGCAGACCTTGAAGGGATGATCGGAGGCGGCGGCCAGGCCTGGGGATAAGCAGGGGAGCTTTTGTGAATAAACGGCCTTTTGGGGCACAATACGGGTTGCGTCCACAAACTCCCCACACGCTGTGCGGCCCCTTGTCCGACCAGTTATCCGATTGGCAATTATTTGAAGCGAAAGGGAAAATAGCGGTTTTCCAACGCTTTTGCAGGACACTATTACTTATTACGAAGGATATATATGCAATTGGTCAAAACCCAAAGGGATAACCTGCTGCGGCCACTGCAAACCGTGAGCGGCATCGTCGAACGCCGCCACACCCTGCCGATCCTGGCGAATCTTCTGATTCGCAAGACCGGCCAAGACATATCCTTCCTCTCGACCGACCTCGAATTGCAGATCACCACCCGCGCCGACTGCGGCGCCGGGGCCAGCGACGTCGCCACCACCGTGGCCGCGCGCAAGCTGCTCGACATTCTGCGCAACGTGCCCGACAGCGAAGTCTCGCTGTCGCTGTCCGACAAGCGCCTGACCGTGCAGGCCGGCAAAAGCCGCTTCGCCCTGCAGACGCTCGCCGCCGAAGACTTCCCGACGGTGACCGAGGCCAAGGACTACGGCGCGAGCTTCGAACTGCCGCAAAAGACCTTCCGCCAGCTGCTGGCGATGGTGCATTTCGCGATGGCCCAGCAAGACATCCGCTACTACCTCAACGGCATGCTGCTGGTGGTCGACGGCAAGCAGATCATCGCCGTGGCCACCGACGGCCACCGCCTGGCCTACTGCAGCACCGCCTCCGACCAGGAACTCGCGCGCCAGGAAGTCATCATCCCGCGCAAGACCATCCTCGAGCTGCAACGCCTGCTCGAAGACATCGACGACCCGGTCAAGATCGACGTCGCGCCCAGCCAGGTCAAATTCACCTTCGGCCAGGTCGAGCTCGTCTCCAAGCTGGTCGAGGGAAAATTCCCCGACTTCACGCGCGTGATTCCCAAGGGCTACAAAAACAGCTTCGTGATCGGCCGTGAAGAACTGCAGCGCGCGCTGCAGCGCGCGGCGATCGTCACCTCCGACAAATTCAAGGGCGTGCGCTGCATGCTCGAGGCCAACCTGCTCAAGATCACCGCCAACAACGCCGAACAGGAAGAAGCGCAGGAAGAACTCGAAATCGACTACGGCGGCGATGCTCTCGACATCGGCTTCAACGTCACCTACCTGCTCGACGTCCTGTCCAACCTGAAAGTCGAAAACATCCAGATCAGCTTCGGCGACGCCAACTCCAGCGCGCTGATCACCCTGCCCGACAACAACGACTTCAAATACGTCGTCATGCCGATGCGCATCTGAGCGCGCGCAGCACGCACGACCGAAGGGGCCGCGACGCCCCTTCGGCGTTTCTGAAGTTTCGCAGTACCGCAGTAAACCGGAAGATACTCATGAGCGAACAGCAAAACCCGCAAGCCGACACCAGTTCGACCAGCTACGGCGCGTCGTCGATTCAAATCCTCGAAGGACTCGAAGCGGTGCGCAAGCGGCCAGGCATGTACATCGGCGACACTTCCGACGGCACCGGCCTGCATCACCTCGTGTTCGAAGTGCTCGACAACTCCATCGACGAAGCACTCGCCGGCTACTGCGACGACATCCTCGTTACCATCCACGCCGACAACTCCATTTCCGTGCTCGACAACGGGCGCGGCGTGCCCACCGGCATCAAGTTCGACGACAAGCACGAACCCAAGCGCAGCGCGGCCGAAATCGTCATGACCGAGCTGCACGCCGGCGGCAAGTTCGACCAGAACAGCTACAAGGTCTCGGGCGGCCTGCACGGCGTGGGCGTGTCGTGCGTCAACGCGCTCTCCAGCTGGCTGCGCCTGACCGTGCGGCGCGACGGCAAGAAGCACTTCATGGAATTCCATCGCGGCATTCCGCAGGAGCGCATCGTCGAGGAGCAGGACGGCGTGCAGGTCTCGCCGCTCAAGATCATCGGCGACACCGACAAGCGCGGCACCGAAGTGCACTTCCTGGCCGACGAAACCATCTTCGGCAACGTCGAATTCCATTACGACATCCTCGCCAAGCGCATGCGCGAACTGTCGTTCCTCAACAACGGCGTGCGCATCCGCCTGGTCGACCAGCGCACCGGCAAGGAAGACGACTTCGCCTTCGCCGGCGGCGTCAAGGGCTTCGTCGAATACATCAACAAGAACAAGGCGGTGCTGCACCCCAACATCTTCCACGTCACCGGCGAGCGCGACGGCATCGGCGTGGAAGTGGCGATGCAGTGGAACGACAGCTACAACGAAAACGTGCTGTGCTTCACCAACAACATCCCGCAGCGCGACGGCGGCTCGCACCTCACCGGCCTGCGCGCGGCCATGACGCGGGTCATCAACAAATACATCGAAGAGCACGAGCTCGCCAAAAAAGCCAAGGTCGAAACCGCCGGCGACGACATGCGCGAAGGCCTCACCTGCGTGCTCTCGGTGAAAGTGCCCGAGCCCAAGTTTTCTTCGCAGACCAAAGACAAGCTCGTCTCGTCGGAAGTGCGCGCGCCAGTCGAGGAATATGTCGCCAAGGCGCTCGAAGAATTCCTGCAAGAGACGCCCAACGACGCCAAGATCATCTGCGGCAAAATCGTCGAGGCCGCCCGCGCCCGCGAAGCCGCGCGAAAGGCCCGCGAAATGACGCGCCGCAAAGGCGTGCTCGACGGCGTGGGCCTGCCCGGCAAGCTCGCCGACTGCCAGGAGAAAGACCCGGCACTGTGCGAAATCTACATCGTCGAGGGTGACTCCGCCGGCGGCTCCGCCAAGCAGGGCCGTGACCGCAAATTCCAGGCCATCCTGCCGCTGCGCGGCAAGGTGCTCAACGTCGAGAAGGCCCGCTTCGACAAGCTCATCTCCAGCGAGCAGATCGTCACGCTCATCACCGCGCTCGGCTGCGGTATCGGCAAGGACGACTACAACATCGACAAGCTGCGCTACCATCGCGTCATCATCATGACCGATGCCGACGTCGACGGCGCGCACATCCGCACCCTGCTGCTCACCTTCTTCTACCGCCAGGTGCCCGAACTCATCGAGCGCGGCTACATCTACATCGCCCAGCCGCCGCTCTACAAAATCAAGCACGGCAAGGAAGAGCGCTACATCAAGGACGAGTCCGAGCTCAACGCGCACATGCTGCGCCTCGCGCTCAACGGCGCCGAACTGCTGCCCAATGCTGGCGCCACGCCGATCACCGGCGAAGCGCTGGGCGAGCTCGCCCGCAGCTACCTGCTCGCCGAAGCCGTCACCGGGCGCGTCGGCCACGTCATCGACGCGGCCGCACTGGGCGCCATCACCGACGGCGTTGAAGTTCATCTCGACAGCCAGGACGCCGCCGAAGCCTCCGCCAAGGCGCTCGAAGCCGCCCTCAACGGCGACCCGCTCAAGCCCGAGACCACCGTGCGCGCCACCTACGACGACGTTCGCGAAGCCCACGCGCTGCGCATCGAACGGCGCCGCCACGGCAACGTCAAGGTCAGCGTGCTCGACGACGACTTCGTGCAATCGGCCGACTACCGCCAGCTCACCACCACCGCGCAAACCTTCAAGGGCCTCATCGGCGAAGGCGCCACCATCAAGCGCGGCGAGCGCTCGCAAGCCGTCACCGACTTCAAGAGCGCCATGCGCTGGCTGCTCGCCGACGCCGAGCGCAACGTCAGCAAGCAGCGCTACAAAGGCCTCGGCGAAATGAACGCCGAACAGCTGTGGGAAACTACCATGGACCCCAACGTGCGCCGCCTGCTGCGCGTGCAAATCGAAGACGCCATCGCCGCCGACGGCATTTTCACGACCCTCATGGGCGACGACGTCGAACCGCGCCGCGCGTTCATCGAGACGAATGCGCTACGGGCGGGGAATATTGATGTTTGAGGGGTGAAGAAACCCCGCATCCGGCGAGTTGCTGTGTGAGGCAACTCGCTGGATATTTCTGATAGTTCAAACGAAGTCCATCGGCGGTAAGTCGCAACGCCGATTTCCAAAAGCCTGATGCCATCGTCCTGATAGGCAACTTCTCATTTCAAGTACCCCTAAGCAAAAATATACTGGACGACTGCTTAAGAAAACCGGTTCGAGGAGGCTTTGTGGCAGCGGGTATCATGACTGAACCAAGAGCCCCTTTTGCTCCAGACTGGGCCTTGCCCCCCGGCGAATCAATTCTGGATATTGCCGAAGAACGCGGCTGGACTCAGGCCGAATTGGCGCAGCGTCTGGGTTATAGCGAAAAACATATCAGCCAGCTCATCAACGGCAAAGTGCCGCTTACCGTGGATGCAGCGCAGCGCCTGGAACGTGTGCTGGGCAGCACCATGGATTTTTGGCTAACGCTCGAAGCAAACTACCAAAAGCATAAAGCTAGACTTGAAGCTGCGCAGCGCCATGCCGGCTGGGTTTCCTGGTTGGAAGAGCTGCCGATTAAGGAGCTGATGGCATGCGCGGCTATTCCGAAGCAACGTCTGGATAGCAGACATAAACCCGGTCTGGTCGAGAGTTGCTTGCGCTTCTTCGGGGTTGCCTCGCCTGACGAGTGGCGTGCTCACTACGGCGGCATGCAGGTGGCTTTCCGCCGCAGCCGTGCCGAACAAAGCGATGTGGGTGCGATCTCGGCTTGGCTGCGTCTTGGTGAGCAACAGGCCGAAAAGCTCGATGGACCCAAGTACGATAAGGTGAGTTTCGAGAAGGCTTTACACATGATTCGCGGCATGACCTGCGAGCCGCCTGACGTGTTCGAGCCGAAAATGCGCACGCTGCTGCACGGTGCCGGCGTGCTATTGGTTCTGGTGCCAGCCATTCCTCGGGCGCACGTGAGCGGCGTGGCTCGCTGGCTGAACCCGACGCGACCTTTGATACAGCTGTCGCTGTACGGAAAAACCAACGACAAATTCTGGTTCAGTTTTTTCCACGAAGCAGCCCACATACTGCTACATGCCAACAGCAAGGAAGACAAGAAATCCATTTTCCTGGATGACCCCAACGCCGCGCACACCAGCGACCCTCGTGAGCGTGAAGCCAACGAGTGGGCCGGAAACTGGTTGATTCCCCCGCAACATGTTCAAACATTGGCCAACCTCAAAACCAGAACGGCCGTTACCGATTTTGCGGCACGGATTGGTATCCACCCAGGCATCGTGGTCGGGCGGTTACAACATGACAAGCTGATTGAGCCGTCCTGGATGAACGACCTGAAGCAGAGCTTCCGCTTCGAAGCGTCGGTAGATGGGTGAACGGAAATCTATAACCTGGCTGGCGCCAGGCGAAGGCCAACGACACGTCAAGCCAGAAAGCCGCACAACCAAGCGCTGAAACAAGCCCGGCCAATGAGCCCCGTTTATCTGTTATTCAGCTATTCAATAAATATCCGAATAACAGATATCTTTTAAATATCTGAAAACCAGCTAAAATAAAAATAGCTGAATTTCGGATACAAGCCATGTCTCCTACCTTACCGTCGCAACCGTTGCTGACCGCCCTGCAGCTTGGCCAATTGCTCAAGGCTGCCCGCAAACGCCGCAAGTTGACGCAGGCGCAGGTGGCGGCGCGATTGGGCCTGAGCCAGAACCGCGTCTCCTATCTGGAACAACACCCGGACGAAATGAGTTTCAAGCAATTGCTTGGCTGGTGCGCGGCCGTTGGGCTCACGTTGCGCCTGGGTGAGCGGGAGAGTGTCGAATCGGCTCCCTCGACGGAGTGGTGACATGGGGCGCCGTTCGCATAGCCAAACGCTGACGCTCTGGGCCAACGGAGAGCACGTCGGGCGCTGGACCATCACCGCCCGCGGCGACATGGAACTGCAATACGCCGCGCAGTGGCTCGCCTCCGCGCGCGGCCGGCCGATATCTTTGTCGCTGCCGTTCAACCTCAACAATGAACCGTTGAAAGGCGACAACGTCGCTCACTATTTCGACGGCCTGTTGCCAGACAGCGACACCATCCGCAAGCGTGTTGCGGCCCGCTTCAAGACGGGCTCCATCGAATCCTTCGACCTGCTGAGCGCCATCGGGCGCGATTGCGTGGGCGCACTGCAACTCCTGCCGGAAGGCGAGACGCCCTCCGGTGTCGACGTTATCGACGGCGTGGTCGTGGACGATGAGGCCATCGAGCGCCACCTGCTTGAAGTCGCCACCCCCGACCGGTTCGCCGGCGCGCGGGACCCGGACGACGACTTCCGAATCTCGCTCGCCGGCGCCCAGGAGAAAGACGCCTTTCTATGGTGGGGCGGCAAGTGGCTGAAGCCGCGCGGCGCGACGCCCACCACACACATCTTCAAGCTGCCCCTTGGCCTGGTCGGCGGCCGGCAGGCAGACTTCACCACCTCGGTGGACAACGAGTGGCTATGCCTTCGCTTGCTCAAGGCCTATGGCCTGCCCACGGCCGAAGCCCGCATCGCCACGTTCGGCAAACTGCGCGTGCTCGTCGTGGAGCGATTCGATCGCTCGGTGTCGTCCGACGGCACGCGGCTCTTTCGGCGCGTGCAGGAAGACTTCTGCCAGGCCACCGGAACATCGCCGCTGGTCAAGTACGAGAACGAAGGCGGGCCGGGCCTCATGCAACTGTTCACCCTGGTGCAGCAATCGCTCGATGCCGGGCGCGACCTGCGCACCCTCATGGCCTCGCAAATCCTGTTCTGGATGCTGCGCGCGCCGGACGGCCATGCCAAAAACTTCAGCATTCAGCCGCAGCCCGGCGCCGCAGGCGGCTTTCGGCTTACCCCGATGTACGACGTGGTGTCCGCCTATCCAGTCATCGGCGAAGGACTCAACCAATGGGCCGCGCAGGACCTCAAATTAGCGATGGCGCTGCTGGGCAAGAACCGCCACTACCGCATGCACGAAATCCAGCGCCGGCACTTCAACAGCACGGCCAGAAAAGTCGGTTATGGAGAAAACGCCGAGCCGTTGGTTCAAGAGCTGATCGCACGAACGCCCGGCGCGGTGGCACAAGTACAAGCGGAACTGCCGGCCGGCTTTTCGCAGCAGGTGGCCGACCGGCTGCTGGGTGGTTTGCTCGACGCCGCCCGGGTGCTTGAGGGGATGCCGGCGGGGTGATTGCTAACCGCTCACGTCAGCGTGGCTTTTTGTGAATCGGATGCGTACAACGCTGAACGTTCGCCTCGAAAACGCCGATGATCATGAAAAGAGCCACACGTTCCTGTTCACGCGGAACTCTTGATTGCTGGCACCTGCTTACCACATTCAGCCGAAGATGCTCGGTATCGGCTACCAGCAACTGCGCGTCGGCGCCCCCAAGTGGCTCATTTTTACTCCGCGCGTAACAAAGTACGGGCTGAGTGCTTTCGGTGCAGGCCGAAATCCGGGGAAAACTTGATAAGCTGAGTTGCCCTTAGGCGGGGCAGCCAGTCCAACATTGGAACGCGCTGGCCGTGGCCCGATGCTCAAACACTGGTCAGCCAAGCCTTCAGTACTTCGCTGATGCGCGACCTGCCAGTTCCTTCAACTCTCACAGAACTAATGGCGCCTACGCCATGCACGTATGTATACGCATCCTGTTCCAACTCTGGAACCGAGCTTTGACCGGGGAGGAGCAATAGGCACGGCGCAGGTGGAGCCCCATCAATTCTGAGAGCGTCGTGATAGATGTGAGCGGATTCCATGGCATCGAGTACATTCTGTCTCCCGCTTCTCCATTTTGCGTCGAAGACGAGCGCTCGAGGCCCGTTTGGTCCATAGTGAACGAGGACAATGTCTGGTCGACGCTCCCTGGATAGGCTCCATCCGATGCGTGTCATCGGTGCCTTGAGGGCAGGGAACGTGGCCTGAAATAGCACTTCAAGCCACCCTTTTTCATCGAGTCCAAAGCGCAGTGCGCGTTCGGCTGAAACGGCCTTGGGCGCAACCTCAATAGGGGTTACGCGCGTGAGAGTGGTGACGCACTGCGCCACACAAAGGTAGCACCACATCTCATAGATGCCCCACGAGGGGGGGACATGCAGTTGGTCGCTGCCATTGTCGCCTTCAAGCGCAGTTACCAGCGCGCGGGAACCAAGGCGGTAGGCCCGACTGTACGCAGGCTGTGCCGCTATCTGAGTAAGGCCTGCCGCTGAAGTCTCGCCACACGTGATCTCACGAAATAGCGGTGTGAATAGCAGTTGCCGTATGCGTTGCGCCAAGCAGTCCAAGTCCCATAGTCGTCGCTCAACGCGGAAACGTTGTTCGTCCGGGGGGGCGCCAAGCTTCAGTTCCTGGACCTTCTCCCTTACGGATGAGACGGCGGCTCTGAAACGTAGCAAGAGTGCAAACAGTGACCGGTTTGCGGGAGTGTCGAATGTTGGCGTAGATGTCCGACTATTGACCTGGAACGAGTCCATCGATTCCGAGCCCAATATGCGTCCAGTGGCAATAGCAGCCAAGCGCCGGTCTTGCAGTGATGTATGGTGGAGTCGACGGACCCGCGATAGAGGGAGTACCTTAATGTCTGCAGAAAGGGACCGATGAGGGGAGCGCCCAATCGTTTCAACCGAATCGAGGAACGATGGTCCATACGCTCTCAAGCGAGCGAGCAAGATGTCGTTCTCATACCTGCCGGTACATCCTTCCTGCCCGAAGGCCATGGTCGCCGAAGACGTGCCGATCAGCAGGGTCTGGTCGAAATCCCTGATATCCGCGACCATCGCATCAAACTCGGTTTGGCCGGTTTTGGAAGGGCTTGGGCTGACGTCTAGTAGGTATCGAGAGATCTCCTCGTGAGGAACAACGACTTCGGCCACCACCGTCCCTGCATAGAAACTAGGCCGCCACGAAAATAGCGATGAGCCATCGCGGCGTAGTTCGACATCGTCAACGAACACTCGGGCATTGGGGCGTCCCACACTGAGCAGGTAGTCCGTGTCTTCCGTTAGTCCTGTTTGAACGTCATGCGCTTGAAGTTCAGCCCAGGCGTTACTGTTTCCTTCGTTGGCCCTTCGAATGCGTAGTACCACCGGCGCCCCCACCGAATTTATCGCCAGAATCGGGCCGAGCCTGTCGCGACAAGGTCTTCCTGCAAACTGCTAACCTTGTTACAACATCTGGTGAGTCCATTCTCCGCCAGGACCTTATATGTCTCCTGAAGCGCCTTTTGGAACTTGGCAGAAGTTTCGCCGCGTAGCTTCGGCAGAACCTTGGCATAAACAACGTCGTCGAGCGCTGTAGTCTCGGATGGCGCCAACGCAACGTGGAAAGTCAGGTAGCTCAGCACGTCGTTAATCGTCCTCCAGCCAAAGTGCAGCCGCACTGGCGCGAGTGCGTCGCCCAAGGCTGTGAGGAGAGTCTGAGTCTTTTCCTTAAGTGCAGGAGCAAGTGGGGTAGAGGCCCAGCCCGGAAAGTCCTGAACCTTGATGTTCCAAAATTCGAGTGTGTAAGCACGGTCAAGAACCTTGTCGGACAAACCGTGAGTGGTCTCGTCCATGTTCAGGGTGCCGATGATGGCCAGGTTAGACGGGTAACGGACTCGCCTCGGGATAGGGGTGGTGTCCTCACTGAGTTGGTGGAGGTCGAGCCATCCGGAGGTCTCCATCGCAGATAACACCGGTGCTAGGTATTGCTCTGGATGCGAGAGGTTCATCTCGTCAAGAATTGCTACATAGGGTTGCTCGGGGTCAGCCGCTGCACGCAGCAGCAGGTCCAAGAACGGCGCGCTCCTGTAGGACGAATCCTGAATGGGATTGACATAACCGAGCAAAGGACTTGGGTCATACCAACCTGGCTGGACAGGTATGACTCGGACTCGGTCATGGTCGAACTTGTTGACATTGCACAGCGCCAGAGCATAGTTCAGCGCCAACTGAGTCTTACCGGACCCGGAAATGCCGGTCAGAATTGCGAAGTGCCTGATGGGGTGGAACCAGAGTCCTGCGTGAAGTTGGGCGGCTAGAGATTTGTCCAATACAAGCTTTCCTGCAACTAAGGCGGAAAGGTGATTCCATAGCTCAGGAAACGTTGGCAGTTGCGTGGTGTCGGATATCTCTGTCTTTCCCTCGACTATTGGCTCTGTCGGCGCGGGGAGACTCTCGGGCTCCCATGTAACTAGCTCAGCCCATCGCTTGCCGCGTTCGGTAAGGGCTACCTGCTTCTTGTCGTTGACCCCGATGACCCCGAGGCTGGTCAACCATCCGAGCAGTGACGTCGGGGCAAATTCCGACGTCCAGCCGGGATGTACTTTCTGAAGCATTGTGACGAGGCTAGTCTTGCCCTGAGGCGCGATGTCCAATGCCTTCACAACGTGGTCGACACCAAGAATCTTGGTTAGCAGGTGGTCAGCCAGTTCGTCTGGGTCCTGTGTCTCAAGCAAGTTGATACCACGAGCACTGAGCCGGTATGTGTCGCCGTCGCGCTTACACAGATCAAACTCTCGGGAAACGACGTTGATGCAGGTAATGAGGCTGCTCGGGGCGAGCTCGGGATTGCTCTGCCGTATGATTTCCGAGAACTCTTCCTTGGAAACGCCCTCGCTGAGTTCCGGCAGGTACCCAAGAAGTGTTTGGAAGCCGCCTTTCATGGACGTCAATCCCTTGCGCCTTAATGTCGCGGGCAGCGGTGTAAGCGCCGGTGCGTGCTCCGCCGGGGCATTGGGTGCATCACCGATGCCGTCGTCAGAGATGCGCTCGTAGACCATCCACGGTAGGCAAATTCTACGCATGACGTCGATGGGGTCTGTATCGTTGACCGGCCCTAGCACTGTATCGATTCGGTTGCGAATTGCCTTATGCGCTCTAACAGGATGGTCGTTGGCGGCGCCGCCCATCTCCTTGTGGAGGAATAATAGCTTGCCGGGGTCGGCTACTGTCGTGAAGTGGTCTGGATAGATAGCGCACAGAACGCGATTGAGCTTCAGGCGCGGCGTGCGTCCGCAGAGAACCTTGAGGCGATCGCGGAGCCCGTCGTACAGCGCCGTAAGCCAAATCTCTGCTGCCACGGGGTCCGCTGGCAGGGGTTTCGTTACTTCGACAGCAAACCAATCTCGGAAGGTGGCATCAGCTAGAGCCGGCGCCGTCTTGACGGAGCCCATTCCTGTGGCAGCGACCGGGTTGTCGTCCCATAGTCTTTTCAAGAACTCGTCATCCTGGAGTTTGCCGGGAATCCCAGTCTTAACTTCGGCCATGAAGGCGACCAACCTCGAGTACCAATCCTGAGCGCCTTTGGATACTGCCGCTCCTGCTAGAGCGGCATTTAGCTGAGCTCTCAGGGCCGCATCGCTCTCTAGTTTTCCGTTCAAGTTTTCCCCCGTTCCTGTTCTTGTAAGAGGGTGAAAGGTTCTCGGATGATACCGGGTTATTGTGAAATCATTTGCGATTGTCTGTGCGGAGGAGCTGGGGACGGCCGGTATCCAGGTAACAGATTGGGGTGGCGCAAGTTACGCTGCTGACCCCGGTGCATGAATGATGCGCTATACCACCGTTGATGACGGTAGGGCCGTACCTTATCGGTTGGTTCCCCGCACAGCCTGCCTGACATCTGGCGGAGCATGGCACCACGCACCGGCACGCAAGCAGCCGGCGCCTCTTCAACAACGGCCCTGACTCTCAACTTTGGTCGCCTCTGCAGGGGTTGATTTTTGAACATATATTTGCATTTTAAGCCGCATTCATGCAAATATATGTGCATGTCAAAAGACTCCAACGCCAAAGCCATGCTGCCCGCCCCGGTCGAGCGCAATTTGCGCGCGCTCGGGGAAAACATTCGCGTCGCGAGAAAGCGCCGCAAGGAATCTCTCGCCACTTTCGCCCAGCGCCTGCAAATATCCATTCCCACCCTCAGGCGTATCGAGGCGGGCGACCCGTCGGTCTCGATGGCCGCCTACGCCACCGCCCTGTGGGCTCTTGGGCGGGTCCATTTCCTGGGGGAACTCGCCAACCCCGAGGCCGACGAAACCGCTTTGTTGCTCGAATTGCGAACCATCAAGAGGCAACCATGAACCGCGACGTTTTATATGCGTGGATCTATCCGCCGGGCCAGGCCCGGCCGGTCGTTTGCGGGAAGTTGGAACTGGTGCGCGGCCGCCGCATACTGTTTTCGTATGACGACGCCTGGCTGCGCCATCCTGAAGCCTTCGCGCTCTCGCCGGACATGCCCCTGCGCGCTGGCATCATCGAGCCGCCGGCAGGCCTCGACGTGCACCCCATCTTCGACGACGCCGGGCCGGATCGCTGGGGCCACGCGATCATCGACAAGGTATTCAACCCGCAGCGCCGTTCACCCCTCGAATACCTGGAGCTGACCGGGGAAGACCGCGTTGGGGCGCTGGGGTTTTCTCGCTCGGGCATTGAGTATCTGTCGGTGCAAGATCAGGCGTTCCACGCGACCGATCTCACCGCGCTGATGGACGCCGCCCGTGCGCTCGAAAAGCACCTCGCCATCGATGCCGCAATGGGGCGGCTGCTGCGCCCCGGCACCAGCGCCGGCGGCGCTCGCCCCAAGGCCGTCATCACCCACGAGGGCCAGGCCTGGATCGCAAAATTCCCCGCCGAAGGAGACCAGGTCGACGTCTGCGCGATCGAGCATGCCAGCCTGCAACTCGCGCAGCGCTGCGGCATCCGTGTGCCGGAATCAGCTCTGGTCGAGGTCGGCGGCCGGCGCGTGCTGCTCGTCAAACGATTCGACCGCGAGAACGGCGTGCGGCTGCATTTCGCCAGCGCCCGCACGATGCTGATCGCCGAAGGCATCAAAGACGGCGAGATGGGTTACGGCGACATTGCCGACGTCGCGCGCCGCCTGTCCAGCGACCCGGTGCAGGACTGCCACGAAATCTTTCGACGCATGGCGCTGAACGTCTGCCTCGAAAACACCGACGACCATGAAAGGAACCATGCATTCCTGTTCACGCAGGGCGCATGGACGCTCGCGCCCGCGTATGACATCCAGCCGCAGATGCTCGGTATCGGCTACCAGCAACTGCGCGTCGGCGCCGAAGGGTACGCGCCAACGCTATCGAATGTGCTCTCGGAAAGCCGGCGATTTTTGCTGAAGGAGTCCGAAGCAAAAAAGATGCTGGATGCGGTGGTGAAACAGGCGCGGGAGTGGAAATCCTGTTTTGTCGCGGCAGGGGTCAGTGCGAGGGATGTGGAGGTTTGCGAGGGGTTTGTGATGAGGGTGGGGATTGGCGTGGCAAGGAGTTGAAAGCGGGGCAATTGCCCGCGTTTCACGATTCACCGGGGTTTGTATTCTGAGAGTGCGAGCTTACCAATCTCATGAAAGGAGCTGAAAGAGCGGTGAAGAAAAACCTACGTTCAAGTGCTCCAAACGTTGTCTCGCCTGCGGGAATTGTGAGATCAGCGCCATTTGATGCCGACCGCAATGCTGCCCTGCGACGAATTACCGGGTGGTGACCGGGTCCCGCGCCGAACCGGCCCACCTCGATGGGCCGGAAATTTCCAGTTCAGAACAGCCCCGATTTTGGATGAGCCTCCGTCGACTCGCCACCTTTCAGTCACTCGTCGAACCCGTGATCTTTGAACTTCAACTGGTTACAGTTCTCGCGGGCCGCGCGCTGCGTTGACTCGTCGAAGCCCGAGGAAGCCTCGGCCTGGATCTCCAAGCTGACCTTGACCTTCACGCCAGGCTTGGAGGTGAAAAGCATGAGCACTTCCTCGGCGACATCCGAAAACTGGAGCTTGGCCTTGACCGGATCGAGCTCGACCTGGCCGAAGAACACAGTTTTCCTCGCCGCGGGCGTCTTGGGAGGATTGCCGCCGCCAGCCCCTCCGTCACCGCCTGCGCCCCCTCCACCACTGCTGCCACCGCTTCCGGCTCCACTGCTACCGTTGCCACCTGAGCCCGCTCCTCCCCCGGTCCCGGCTCCACCGGCCTGGCCGCCAGCCTCGCCTTTCGCCTTGGCTTCGCGCTCTGCCTTCTCCTTCGCCAGGAGGTCCGCGAACTGAGATGCCGACGAAGGCTCGACGAGCAAGAGAGCGTCGTCGAAGATCACCGTCGTCTGCTCACCGAAGTGGAAGCCTTGGTAGCGGCCATCCTCTTTGCCATACGCGATGCCGAAGAAGTCGCGTGACGAGACGCCGGCTCCGATGGTAGATCGCAGGACGTGGTCGTCCTTCAAACGTGGCAGGTAAAGGTAGCAGCAGGTCTTCTGCCACGCATCGACCGCCGACACGGCAGGCTGGCCCTCCTTCCAGAACCACGCTTGCAGCATCTTGGCCAGGTGGATCGGAGCCCACTCCGTGATGAGAAGCTCGTGCTCGCGCAGCACCTTCTCGATCTCTTCGGTGCGGTTGACCGCGGCCGGATTGATCTGGAAGTGGTCCCATTGGAGGTCGCCAATGCCCTTGCCAGGCTTGGCCTCCTGCAACGGCGCCAAGAGCCACTTGTAGGTCTCGCGCATCATGCGGCTCAAGGCCTCTGACGCCTGATCGTGGCTGTGGCCTGCGAGCTTGCTCTGGTGGACGTCGAGGTTGAGGCGGCCTTCCTTCACGTCGTCGACGATGGACTTCCAGGCCAGCACCGAAGTGACTTGGTCTTTGAGCCGCGACATCGAGTCGGAGTCGGGAGCCAGGAAGATCAGCCGGTTCTGCTTCTGCCGCGGCTGGTCGCCGCGGGTCTTCAAGATCGCGGTCGCCGCATCGATCGCCGCCGCCTGAGCCGAGCGCGAGAAGGTGGCCTCGGGGGCGAGCACCACCAGGCGCAGTTGCCAATCGTCCGGCACGTCGGCCGAGCCGGTGAAGACGTGGGTGCCGCCAAAGACGCCGCTGGCAAAGCGCAGTTTGTCCTTGATGAATGGGTAGACGTCCTCGCGAAGGTCGAAGCGACGCTTGCGATCCTCCATCTCACGGCGAAGGTTGGGACGCGTGTCGAACCAATAGCGGTTGTCGGCGCTGTTGATGTATTGCAGGCGATCGACTAGCGCCCGCACCCCATCCTTGTAGTGCCCAAGGACTTGGCCAGGCTGAGCGCAGCCCAGCAGCACATGCTCGAGCTCGACTCCGCGGTGGTGCTTGGAGCCGCCCACAATGCCAGCGTCGGGGGCCGATCCCAAAAAGACCGTCCGAGCGATGCGCCGGCATGCGTGGATCGAGCCGAACAGGGGCTTGGCGTTGTCGAGCTCTGTCGTAGTGGCGCGCTCGCCGTCGATGTCGCGCTCGAGCACCGGATCCCAGCCCTGGGGAAGGTAGTAGATGGCCTCGTTGCGGCAGTCGGGATCAAACAGGGGGAGAGAGCCCGGCTGGATCATCAGGTCGTTGTTGCCGGAGGTCCAAAGGCGATGGATCACCTTCGCCATCAGCTTCAAGACGCCGCGAGTGCGTTGGAAGTTGTCCAGCGAGGACCAGTCCTCGTAGAGGCGATCGAAGACCTCGGGGTGTATGGGGTAGGCGTGCTGGAGCCGCTGCAAATAGCCCGACTCCTGGGTCTCGGGCGGGAAGTCCCCCGAGTTGCCCGTGTAGAAGTCGGCATAGGCCCGGCAGACTTCCTCGGCGGCGAGCTTGTCGTTGACGTTGGTGAACAGCCGTCGGCGGACGATCTCGAAGGCCTCTTCGGTCGCGACGGGCTTCCACAGAGCTTGCACGCGGCCGAAGTAGTGCTCCAAGGCCCGCAAGGCTTTGACGCCCTGTTGGCTGCCCGCTTCCCGGTCTGAGAACGGCAGGGAAGCCAGCAGGATCGCGTTGGGAACACCTTTGATGGCCTCGGTCAGCGACTGGATGAATGAGAGCTGGGTGTCGTAGGTGCCGCCCGAGAGGGCCTTGCCCTCTTCGAACTGCGAGACGTAGCGTACCAGCTCGTCCATGAGCACGATGCAGGGAGCCGCGGAGGCCAGGATCTCGGCCAACGCGCTCTTGCCCGGCGCCGTGCCATCGGCATCGGCTTCCTTGATCTTGGCGAAGGCTTCGGCGCCTCCAAGCTGCCATGCGAGCTCGCCCCAGATGGTTTTGACCGTGAGCTTGCCATAGACACGCGGCTTGCTGGCCATGTCCAGCAGCTCGACGCCATCGAGCACCGCCACCTTCGCTTTGGGCAGCTCAGCAATGCCCGCGTCGTCGAGAATCTTGCTCACGCCTTGCAGCTTCGAAGAAGGCTTCTCGCCCTTGGCAAGGTGGTAGACCGACAGCAGCGTGTGGGTCTTGCCGCCACCGAACGCCGTCTGCAACTGCACCACCGGGTCGCCGCCCTTGCCCGCGATCCGCTTCACCACGGAATCAAGCAGCAGACGCATGCCCTCGGTGATGAAGGTTCGCTGAAAGAAGAGCTCAGCGTCCTGGTATTCAGGCGTCGCAATCCCTTGATGGACCTTGGAAATGTCGGCTGCGAACTCAGCCTGTTGGAATGTGCCTTTGAGCACGTCCTCATGTGGGACGGCGATTTCCCGCCAAGGTTTCAATGCCATTTTCTTTTCTCCCTTAGATGTCCAAATCCTTCTGAGAGCCAAAGTGCCCAGCCTCATTCGAGGCAACCTCAATGCTCTGCCAAGATGTAATCAGTTCGTTGTATGCGCGGGCATCATCAGCCCATCCGTTTCGTTCACAGAGCGTGTAGAGCCGATAGGCCAAGTTTCGAATCTGATCAGCTCTTGCGGGCATGCCAGCCAACAACTCACCTGCAGCCGATTCCCCGCTCGTCTGCAACGAGCGAATCATTTGATGGAGCGCCTCCCAGACTGGCGTGTTGTTGTCGTTCTCGGGACTCCAATCGGCGGGGTATTCGATGGGCTTGAACAGCCTCACCTCGCCGCCACCAGATTTAACAACTCCCGCCGCGGCAACAGCCTGAACGCTAGTCCCCTTGGCGCGGGCCAAAACATCAGCCTGACCAAAGTCGCCCTCGACCCATCCCTGCTCGTCAAACCATGCAAGACAGAACTGCGTATCGGCGTCAAAGTCGTCAGCACCCTCAGTCAACATCTTGTTGATCAGGGTGAGAGCCGTATGGACCGACATGGGGCTCCCATCTGCTTCAAGCACAGCCGAATACTTGGAGAAGACGGCCATGCCTGGGCCGATGACTGCCTGAGCTAAGTCAACGGGGGCAACAGGCGATACGCCCTCTGCGCCGCCAATCATCTCGTCCAGAGCCTCCTTCAAGTGGTCCTTTAGCTCGCGCTGGAAGTCCCTGCGCGAAACGCTTTCGGCATGCGGATCGCGTTTACGACAGACAAGGACGATCGACGAGGCCAAAGCATTCGAGCCGATTGCTCTGCCACGGCTGCTGCGTTCCGTGCGGACGGGCCATGTTCCTGTTATGACGAACTCGGCCTTGATCACCGATTCAAGAAAACTCTCCCAACCCGATGAAGCTGTGCCGCTGGCACCAGTGTCGCTCTGTTTGAAGGCGTAGTAGATGGTGACGGGAACGGTGTCATTAGCCTTGTCGTGAATCTGCTTCAACGCCAAAGTCATGCCATCAGTGAAGTGCTTCATCGCATCGTCGATGTCCTCATAGAGGCTATGAGAAGCGACAAGCTCATCCTCCTTCGGGGTCTGCCGCGTCGCAAAGATGTCGGGAAAGACATCCCTGAGGCACGGACGCATCCAGATGTAGAAGAAGTCAGAGAGGTTCGAGTAAGGAACATTGTCGTAATACGGGGGATCCGTAGAGACAACAGTCTGAGAGTCGGTGGGCACAGTCCCGCTAGCCGCATCCAACTGGAGAACATGCCCCGGGGGGGTAGCCGGCAAAAGATCTATGACTCGCGCAATCCAACCCAAGGCACTCGACCACGAGCCGCCTCCATCGGTCAGCGGATTGATCTCGCCGTAATCCCAAACGATCGGCAATGCATGCTTCGTGAACGCATGGGCAACAAACTCCCCTCCCGACTCCCATGAAGTCAGCGTATTCCAATAGTCCGCAGCTCTGCCGATGGCGCAAGCCAAGTAGACGGAAACCGCCTCGGCATACGCAGTGGCACCCGAGCCTCCATCTCGGAGCCCAATCTCGTCATCGGTGAGGCCCGCTTTGATCGCATCCTTGCGGATGACATCGCGCGCTTCGACAACCAGGGATGAGAAGGTTGATAGGGCAAGCTGCTGGCGGAGGCTGAACAAGCTCGGAAAGGTCTTCATGCCGTAAACAACGACATTGGTGCACCCTGCCCAATGCAGGATCTCCGCATCGGGAGCCGTTTTCTCAAGTCCAGAGAAATCCGGAGTCTCGATCTCGCTTGCTGCGACAAAGGCCTTTCCATTGGAAGTATCAACGACTGCGGCCATGAGCCGGTGCCCCATCCTGCCAGCAACCCCCTCAGCACGGATGTAGTTGAGAGTGATGGGCGAATCGGTCAGGATGCAAGTGCCGCCGCGCCCGCCGACAGTGCTGGAATACTTGGGAGCACCATCAAGCTTGAGAACAAACTCGTAGCTCAATCTGTCCTTGGACACCTTGGGCTCAACCCAGGTCTCGCGGCCTTCGCGGGTCGCAATCTGAAAGGACTTCGCCAATGGAACATGAGCGCCCCCTGCCGCCGGGTTGGGGCTGGCAACCGTGCGACACCACAGCCAGGTTAGAACCGTGCCCTTGCCTCCGCCCAACCGTTTCGGAAGGTTCACTTGAGGATAGCTATCAGCGAGGCGCTCAACAGATTTCTTCCACACCCAATTGCCGTATCGGCGCAGGTCTTCTGAAAGTCCCCTAGCTCCTGTCCATCGCTCATCAATTCGCCCCTGCCGGGCAGCGTGCTCGATCGGCCCAACAGGCGGTCGATCCTTGAAACGCGGAGGAATCTCGATCATGGCCTTGTTGAGCACCACAGGCACCGGATTCAGGTCGGTGGCGTATGCCTCAAATCCAAGCCTTTGAGCCTCAAGCGGCAGGGAGCCCCCACCGGCAAATGGGTCGTGGAAGACTGGCAACCGCTCTGGGTCGAAGCCAGGCTTCCCGGGATTTAGATCGCAAGTCTCCTTCCAAGACTTACGAATCTCTTCGCGGGCACGATCAAGAACCTCTTGGTTATCTGTATTCTCCCACTTCACCAAGTCGCGAATGATGTTGAAGAGCCGCTCGCGCTCCAGCTTTGCCTTGTCCTTGTTGACTCCTCTCCCAAGGCTTCGCTCGTAGCCAGGGTCGTTGACCATTTGAGCGAAAAGAATCGCACGGGCAGCGGCCAACGGTCGGCGGGCAAACCACAAATGCAGAGTAGACGGATGCCCATGCCGGATCGACTTTTCCTTGGACGAAGCATAGTTGATATCGTCCAGCGGCAGCGCCACTTCGATGAGCTTTTTTGGTGTTTTAATGGTCATGGCACAGCCTTGAAATCTTCGATGTTCTTGAGGCACAGGTTCACAGACGACAGCGCGGCTTCGAGCTCGGCGATGCTGGCCTCGTGGTCCCCGTGGGAAAACTTGTTACGAATGACGCCGTAGAGCCCCGACATGAAGTTGCGCTGCGCAAGCTTCTGCCCTGGATCCATGGTCGCGTGATGTTTCGAGGTTTGACCGAAGACGATGTTGACTAAGCCCTCGCCATCGGTCCCCTTTGGCAACGTGTAGGTAGACCGCAGCCTTTCGGTGAGGACCAAGAAGGCCTTGCGAATTGCCGAATCGAACTGGCGGGCCTTGATCAAGGGGACCACCGCGTCGCGCAACTCCTCGTCCAAGTAGGTCATTTCCTTGGCCCACTTCTCGATGCTTTCGATAGTGCCGGGGATGTCGTGTTCGACAAGGTCGTCAACGTCTTGGCGGCAGGCCTCGAACTCCCCTTCCCAAGCTCACGCACTAGCCAGGAGAAGTGGCGGCGACTGTTTCCCGACATGGCCTTGTCAGGAAGAGCATCAATCACCGCATTAAGGCGCTGCGCGAGGCTCTCCGCGTCGAGCAACAGCTCGGCCGCATCGCGCCCGTTGTCGACCTTGGTCCGCAGCAACGAGGCATATTCGCGGAGCTTGCGCCGCTCGTCGACCACCTCTTGGACGTAAATCAGCATGCCTGGGCCCTCTCGAGCAACGAAGCCAAGTCCAGGTTGATGCTCGTCACTGCCCAGTCGGGCTCCTGGGTGAAAGGATTGCGGATGTAGTGCGGACCTTCATGGCTGTCGCCATCGACGATCACAACCGCCAAGATGAACTTGTCGGCCTGGTTGAGCCCGTAGAGGATCTCATTGCGGGTGACGGTGATGGTGGACTGGCCCTTGGCACGGCCTTTGACTTCGATGTGTCGAGCCTGCGGCAGCTTGCCGTCGGACACGGGCACCACGGCCGTCAAATCCCAGCCGCACTTCTCGGCCGAGACGTCGATCACCTGGTGGCCCATGGCTTCTTCCGCCTTGCGCACAGCCTCCATTGCCACACGCTCGACGCGAGCGCGAGCGTCTGCATCAGCCGTCCAGGTTTGGCCTTGCGGCTCGCCGTTGCGCTGGGCCAGCAGGCCAGCAGGAATCACCAACGCGCCGCCGATCACCACCGGCATCGCGGAGACCACATGGCGTATGGCTTCAAGTTCCTTGCTACGGTTCTCGAGGCGGACTGTGAGCTCGTCGATCGTTCGGCGGACGTTCTCCAATGGCAGGCGGACATCCTTGCCGGCCTGCAAGTCGGTCTTCAACTTCTCGTGGCGATCCGACCAGTAGTCGATCTCTTTGACCAAGCGCTCGCGGATTGCCGCCAAATTCTTGTCCACTTGCCGCTCGCGGCGGGCGCGGACCTCCTCGAAGTGCTCAGGGACGAGCTTCTCGGAGGCGTGGGCCAACGCGACCTGCTCCAAGTCTTTTTTGATCCAGGGAGCGTCGAGCTGGTCGGCGACCATCTTCGACTGGACCTCGTCGAGCGGAGTCAAGTCCAGGTGGGGAGCCCATCCGGCGTTCTCGATGCGGCCTGATGGGTCGATCGTGACGAACTGGAGCCTGCGCGACACCACCACGCCCGATTCGCCGCCCTCCTTGACGGAGTGGTCGAGCATGAGCATCAGCTTGGGCTCGACGCCCTCGTCGTTTGGGTCCAGCAAGACGGAGCCTTGCTTCAGCTTGCTTCGGTGCTGCTCGATAGTCAGGTCGACCACCGACTGCATGAGCGGGTGGGCCGGGTGCAGCAGGCTCGCCAGGGGTTCGCCGGGCTTGTCCTCGACGCGGATGCGGTTCTTCTCGAAGCAGACGCGCTCGTATTTGGGCGTGACCGGATTCATGTTGCGCCGGTCGCGGCCTTGGATCTGGCGATCGCGCTCGCGGATCAGAGCGGGAACGTGGGTGATCTCGAAACGGCCGAAGCCTCGGGGCTTCAAGTCGCCGCCCAGGCGCTCGAAGGCCTGCGAGAAGAAGGCTCGGATGAAGTAGGGCTGGAGCTTCCTGGCTTCGGCCTTCTCCATTTCTTCTTTCAAGGCGAAGAGCCGGCGCTCGTCCATGATCTCCTCAGCCAGGGCATTGCGGCTGATGATTTCGCGAAGCTTGTCGGTGTCGAGGGCTCCTTGGACCACCTCCTGCAAGTGCCTCTTGCGGGCGGGATCCTCGCCGTAGCGAATGGCCTCGATGAGCAGGTCTCGAAGGCTCACGCCATCGAAGACTTCGCCCAAGATGTCGAAGACCCGGCCGCCGAGAGCCTTGCGCTCGATCTCGATCTTCTCGAAAAGCTTCTGGAAGACGTCGCCCTCGCGGGTCTCGGCGGCGACCATGTTCCAGAGATGGCAAACCTGCGTTTGTCCGATGCGGTGGATGCGGCCGAAGCGCTGCTCCAAGCGGTTCGGGTTCCAGGGCAGGTCGTAATTGACCATCAGGTTGGCGTTTTGCAGGTTCACGCCCTCGCCGGCCGCGTCGGTGGCCAGCAGGACTCGGGTGTCCTTGTCGTTGCGGAAGAGCTCCTGGGCCTTGCGGCGGTCCTCTCGATGGACGCCGCCGTGGATCATGTTCACGGCCTCGAATTTGCCGAGCAGCCCGCGGATGCGGTCGGCCAGGTAGTTGAGCGTGTCGCGGTGCTCGGTGAAGATGATGAGCTTGCGCTGCAAGCCATCGGGTCCGCGCATCTCCGGCGTGTTTTGCAGTATCTCGCGCAGCTCTTCCCATTTACGATCCTGGCCGCCGTCACGCAGCGCCTTGGCCTTCTTCTCCAAGTGCTCGAGGGTGAACACTTCGGCTTCGAGCTCGGCGATGGTCTGTGCCGCGGTCGCCTGGTCGACAACCTCTTCTTCGAAGTTCTCGTAGTCCTCCGGGGCCATATCGTCCTCGGAGTCCCAGATGTTCTCCGGGGCTTGGTCGGCGAAGATTTCAGAGGCGGCGATCTTGCCCCCGCGCTGCTTGATCTTCTCTTCCTCGATGCGGCGCTTGAGCTTGTCGCGGCGGCGCTTCAAAGATTGGTAGATCGCCTCTGGGCTCGAGGCGAGGCGGCGCTGCAATGCCGTCAAGGCGAAGCCCACCGTGCCCTTGCGCTTGCCATCCAACGCATCGGCCCGGTTCATCTCTTCCTTCACGTAGGTCGTCACCAAGTTGTAGAGCTCGGCTTCGGCCTCGGAGAGCTTGTAGTTGGCGGTGTAGGCGATGCGCTCGGGAAAGAGACGGGTGCCGTCGAATTTCAAGAGGTCTTCCTTGACCATCCGGCGCATGAGGTCGGAGACGTCGACCTTGTGGGCGCCGTCTCGAAACTTGCCGTAAAAGCGGTCGGAATCCAGCAGCGACAGGAAGAGTTGGAAGTCCTCTTCCTTACCGTTGTGCGGCGTGGCCGTCATCAGCAGGAAATGGCGCGCGATCGAGCCCAGGAGCAGGCCCAGCTTGAAGCGCTTGGTCTCGTTGATCTTGGTGCCGAACCAGGTGGCGGAGAGCTTGTGGGCTTCGTCGACCACCACCAGGTCGAACCGGCTGAGCTTCAACTTCTCCTGGAGCTCTTCGCTGCGGGAGAGCTGGTCGAGGCGCGCGACCAGGAGGTCGTGGTCGTCGAAGGGATTGCCCGTGCGGCTTT
The DNA here is from genome assembly GCF_004297875.1 of Pandoraea sp. Taxonomy (GTDB): domain Bacteria; phylum Pseudomonadota; class Gammaproteobacteria; order Burkholderiales; family Burkholderiaceae; genus Pandoraea. The sequence goes on from NZ_SCSK01000045.1 coordinate 66,866, forward strand.
GGTCCACCAACTCGCGCGAGAAGAGCGTGAAGGAAAGGCCGAACTTCTCGTAGAGCTCGTCCTGCCACTGCTCGACGAGGCTCCCAGGAGAGACGATCAGCACGCGGGCGGCATCAGCCCGCATCAACAGCTCGCGGATCAAGAGGCCCGCCATGATGGTCTTGCCCGCGCCGGGATCGTCCGCGAGCACGAAGCGCAGGGGCTGCCTTGGCAGCATCGACTCGTAGACCGCCGTGATCTGGTGGGGCAGCGGCTCCACATTCGATGTGTGCACTGCCATCATCGGATCGAACAGGTGGGCCAAGTTGATCCGGATGGCCTCGGCTGCAAGCTTGAAGCCTTCGCCGTCAGCGTCGAAGCTCCATGGCCTGCCTGCGGTGGCAATGGCGAGATCGGCCTCGTTGGAGCGGAAGAGCACGCGCTCTCCGAGACGCCCATCATCAGTCCGATACACCACCGTCACAGCGTTGTCGCCGAGCGGATCCACGCCCACGATGCGAGCAACCTTCCCAGGCTCGATGCCGGAGATGAGCGCGCCCTTGGCGATATTTTCTAATTTCAATCTGGATTCCCTCGTAACTTTCGAAACGGTACGATTAATGCTTTTTCGACACCATAAAGCGTCTGTATATTGAGCAATCGCAGAGGATACTCCTTTGGATTGGAGATACCTTTCTCTGAATAATCAATCGACCATCGACGAGATGGACGATTAACTAGAGGAGCGCATAATTCGCCCGGTGTTGGTCGGCGTGGGCTGAGGTCTAATCCATCCTTAAAACCCCGTTTCATCCAGGTTGAACCCACCGCTGGATTGCGCCGAAACAGGGGGCGAGGGCTATTCGTGCGCTTGCAACGTCGATTCCATGAGCCATACCAAAGGTTGTTAGGGGCGAGTCGGCGATAGGTGATAAGGTCACGGTTGGAGGCCGGCGGCTTGATCCCAGGGTGCCACTCAATGCCACCGCGAGATAGGTTTTCACAGCAGAACCCGAGCATCTCAAAAAAAGCAATGCGCACTTGCTGCGAGCGTGACAACGAACCCTGAGCAATCAGAGTCTTGATAAAAAAATTCATCTCTTAACTTCTGCGTAACGCAGCAAATATTGCCGAAATATTGCGCCTCGGCTTCCCCCTTGACAACCCCCCTCCCACCCCCAAAAATCCCCCCATCACTGACCAACCCCAGTGATCCGGTTTGACAGCCGGCAACAACAAAGGCGGACGGACCGAGCGCACGCGGTTTTCGTTCGTACGCCTGTGCGCGCGTTGAACCTCAACCATGGAGGCCCTATGTTCAACACCGCCAACCCCACCCCAAACCTCACCCTCGCCCTGCACCGCCAGCAGCAGCTCCTCGAAGCCCTGGCCCACGCATTAGTCGCCACCCCGAACGTCGAGCCCCAAACCGCCGCACAGCTCGCCGAGCTGACCGCCCTCACCACCACCATCAGCCAAACCCTGCATGAAAGTTGCGCCCGCCTGAACACCGTCAGCGACGCCTTTACCGCGTTCCTTGCGCTGCTCGAGCAGGCCGATGAATGTGCGGTGGCGCCCAGCGGTTTGTGGGCGCTGGCGCAGCCGTTGCAGCAACAGTTGGAAGCGGCCTGCGGGCCGGTGCGGCAGATGGTGTAGCGGTCCGCCGTTGCCCGGCCCGCCGAGCGGCGAGCGGGCAGTGAGCGGGCAGCGAACGGGCAGCACCGCCTCAGGCGAAGACGTGCGGATCGAGGTGCGGTATCGCGCGAAATGCCGGTTTGGCGAAGAAGTAGCCTTGCATCAGGTTGACGCCGTGCGCGACGAAGAAGTCGCGCTCGCCTTGCGTTTCGATGCCTTCGGCGATGACTTCGATGCCCAGGTCGCGGGCGATCGAGAGGATGCCCTTGACGATGCGCTGGCGCACGCTGTCGGTGTCGATGCCGCGCAGCAGGCTCATGTCGAGCTTGACGAGGTCGGGCTGGAAGTCGACGAGCAGCGAGAGCCCGGAGTAGCCGGCGCCGAAGTCGTCGATGGCGGTGCGAAAGCCGTAGCTTTTGTAGGCCTTGAAAATGTCGACCAGGTGCGCGCGGTCGGCGATGTGCTCGCCCTCGACGGTTTCGAAGATGATTTTTTCGAGCGGAAAGCCGTGCGTCTGCGCGGCCTCCAGCGTCGTTCTGATGCACACCTCGGGCCGGTACACGGCATTGGGCATGAAGTTGATCGACAGATGCGCGTCGAGCGCGAGCGCGGCGGCCGTGGCGATCGCCACTTGCCGGCAGCGCTGGTCGAAGTGGTATCGGTTGCCTTCGTCGATTTGCGAGAGCACGGTGGCGGCCGATTCGCCCCCGGCGCCGCGCACCAGCGCCTCGCACGCGAAAACCGCCTTGCTGCGCACGTCGACGATCGGCTGAAACGCGAAGTCGATCTCGATCGGCAGCGGTGCGGCATCCTTGCAGCCCACGCAGCCTTGCGGGGCAAGCGGCGTGATGTCGATGCCGGGTTGGGTGGAAGACTTCATTGGGCCTCTCCTGCCGATGGGGACGGGTGCCTCGCCTCACCATCCCCTTTCGTTGATTCCGTGGTGCCTTGTTCCGATTTGACGACGTCTTCGACGCGCACGCAGTTGCGTCCCGCGCGCTTGGCTTCGTACAGCGCGCGATCCGCGGCGGCCAGCAGGTCGTCGAGTTCCGCCTGCGTCTTGCCGAGCGCCGCTACGCCAAGGCTCACGGTGGCGTGCAGCATTTGCCCGCCGGTCTCGATGGGCAGCTGTTCGATTGCGACGCGCAGGCGCTCGGCGATGGCGGCGGCTTCCTGCCGCGTGGTGGCCGGCAGCAGCAGCGCGAATTCCTCGCCGCCGAGCCGGCCGATCAGGTCGGCCGCGCGCAGCGTGCGCTTGGCTTCGCGCACAATCTGCTGCAGCACTTCGTCGCCCGCCGTGTGCCCGGCGGTGTCGTTGATGCGCTTGAAATGGTCCGCGTCGAGCATCACCAGCGAGAGCGGGCGCCGGTGCCGCCGCGCGCGCGTGAATTCGGCCTCGGCCACCTGGAAGAAGTGCGCGCGGTTCGAGGCGCCGGTCAGGTGGTCGGTGGTCAGCAGCCGCTCGAGGTTGTCGCTGGTGACCTTGCGCTGCGAGGCGTCGCGAATCACCACGGAATACCCGCTCGGCGCGTCGCCGTCTTCGTGCAGCACCGAGACGAGAATCTGCCCCCAGAAGCGCTCGCCCGAGCGGGTCGCGCACCAGCATTCCTCGATGTGCCAGCCGTCGTCGCGCGCCAGCGCCACGTGTTCCGCCAGGCGCCCCGGGCGCGCCTCGCCCGGCGCATAGAAAATGTCGAGCGGCCTGCCGACGATGTCGTCTGCCTGAAAACCCGTGAGCCGTTCGATCGACGGATGCCAGGTCTCCACGCGCTCCTGCGCGTCGAGCGTGAAGAAGGCGAAGTCGTGCACGCTGGTGTAGATGCCGGCCAGCCACGATTCGGTCTGGCGCACCTGCCGTTCGGCGGCGACCTGGCGCGAGATGTCGGTCAATACGGTCATCAGGAAGCCGGCGCCGATCCTGATGATCGAGCAGCTCAGCACGGCCGGATGGTGCCTGGCCGGGTTCACATACAGCCGGCGATTCTCGCAAACCGGGCCGCGCTCGCGCGTGAACTCGGCCACCAGGCGGCGCAGCTCCGGGGCGACCGGGGCGAGCGTATCGAAAATGTTGGCGAGCTCGCCGCCCTGGGCCAGCGGCATCAGCAGTTGGGCGGCCATCGGGTTCATCATGTCGACGTTGCCCGCCAGGTCGCTGCGCACGATGCCCACCGGCGAGAGGTACATGAACGAGAGCAGCGCTTCGTGCTCGGCGGCGAGTTCGTCCGGCCCGAGGTCGGGGCCGTTCATGCGGCCACCTTGCGCTCGATCAGCAGATACCGCGTGGCGATCTCGGGCGACATCAGCAGGCGCAGCCGCACGGGGGTGGGGCGCATGCGCAGCGTGAGCACGTAGGGGATGATTTCATCGAGCGTATGGGCGTCGAGAAACCGTTGCGCGACCATGAAATTGTTCATGCACGGCGCGACTTCCTCGAAAATATGGCGGGCCAGAATGCGCGCCGCGGAAAGCCCCGCGTTGCGCGATTCGGTGGCGTTGTAGTGCGTCACCAAAAAGTCCGGCGCGAAGCCGATCACGCCGTAGGGCAGTTCGTCGAGCCGGCCGGCGTCCAGCGCGGCCAGCTGCGCAATGCCTGTGGTCTCGAATCCGTAATCGATGTTTGTCATGCCTTGGTCAGCGCCTTTGCCGGCCCATCGGCCAGCGAAGTTCTTTACAGTGAAACGAGCGCGACAGGCCGATTTGCTGGATGTTGGGGCGACGGTGCTGCCGCGAGCGGTTGGCGCCCGTTGCGTAGTGCGACACACACGATAACGGCACGCGGCATGCAAACTTTAGCGATAGCCGGAAATGTCGGGGTGTGCGCGCATCGGCATGTGCCGGCGCCGCGCGCCTACCTTACATCAAATGCGCCCGCACCGCCTCGATCGCATAACTGCTCAAATACAGCAACAGGCCGATGCACCCGCCGACCAGCGTGCCGTTGATGCGGATGAATTGCAGGTCCTTGCCGATGTGCAGTTCGATCTGCCGCGACATGTCGGCGGCGTCCCAGTTTTTGACGGTGTCGCTGATGTGCCGGGTGAGAAACGCCGAGAAGTCCGGCGCCATGGCGCGCGCGGCGGTTTCCATGTGTTCGTTGAGCGCTTCGCGCAGGGCCGCGTTGGTGGCCAGCTCCTTGCCGAGCCATTGGCCGGCGGCGGCGGCTCTGGCGTGCAGCACCGAGTCGCCGCGCGTGATGTCGTCCTTGAGCCAGCGGCGCAGCTGGCCCCACAGCTCGGCGATGTAGCGATTGAGCGCCGGGTCGTCCTGGATGTAGCGCTTGATCTGCTCGCCCTTGGCGAGAAACGCCGGGTCGGTCTTGAGCCTGTCGATCAGCGTGGCGGCGGCCGCGTCGAAGCGTTCGCGCAGCACGTGGCGCGGGTTGGCGCTGATGTCGGAGAGCACCGAGTTGACCGCCTTGGCCACCATTGCCGCGCCGTTTTCGCCGAGCCATTCGGTGGGCAGCACGCGTTCCTTTTTGGGATGTTCGCGCTTGAGCCATTCGACGATGCGTGCGGCGATGAAGGCGCGCGTCTCGGGTTTGTCGAGCAGCGCGACGAATTGCGCGATGCCCGCATCGAGCAGCTTCTGGTGCCGGCCGTCCTGCGTGAGCGTGTCGAGCAGCGTGCCCATCGATTGCGACAGATCGAGCTTGCCCAGCAGCGCGTGCAGCGCATCCCGGATAAAGCGCTGGATGCGCGCGTCGTCGGTCAGCTCCAGCAGGCCGGCGGTGAGGGTGGCCACGTAGCCGCCCAGCAATTCGGTATTGGCGGGGGCCGTCAGCCATTGCGCGATGCGCTGCGCCGGGTCGTGCCTGCGGATCAGCCCGACGATCGACGGCGCGTCGAGAAATTTGTCGCGCACGAACTGCGCGAGGTTGTCGGCGATGCGGTCTTTGTTGCGGGGGATGATGGCGGTGTGCCTGGCGACCACCGGCAGGGGCACGCGCCGGAACAGCGCGACCACCGCGAACCAGTCGGCCAGCGCACCGACCATCGCCGCTTCGGCCACCGCCTTCACGCCGTCGAGCCACGGGCCCCTGGGCGCGAGCGCGGTGCCGACGAACACGGCGGCGGCAAGCAGCAGCAGGAGCAGCGCCTGGCGCTTGCTCCGGCTCAATTCCTGGGCTTTGGCGGGATCCATCGATAGGGCGACGAGGCGAGGGGGCACACACGCCCGACTATACCTCGCCCGGCCCGATCGCGGCCCTTATTCGACCGGCGGAAAATCCACCTCGGTGTCGTTGATGCGGTTGAACAGGTTGGTGAACACGGTCAGCGCGATCACCAGCGAGATCTCCGCCAGTTGCACCTCGCTGTAGCCGGCCGCGCGAATCGCCTCGACCGCGTCGGCGCTCACCGTGCCGCGCGTTTGCACCAGGGTGCGCACGAATCGCGCCAGTGCGTCGCGCTGGGGCTCGCCGGTGGCCTCGCCGGCGCGGATCTGGCGCAGCGTGTCGGGCTTCAGGCCGGCCATTTTGCCCAGCAGCGAGTGCGCGGCCACGCAATAGTCGCAGCCCGCCACTTCGCTGACCAGCAGCTTGATCGTTTCGCGGTCTTGCCGGCTCAGGGTGCCCGCGGCCACCACGCCTTCGGCGTTCAGATAGGCCTTCAGCCCTTCGGGGGTCAAGTGGCCCAGCGCGGCAAACAGGTTGGGCACGCCGCCGGCGGCCTTTTTGGCCAGGGCATAGGCTTCGGCGGTGGCGCCGGTGGCGGATTCGATAGCGGGGATGGCAATGCGGCTCATGGTCGGACTCCTTGGTTGAGTGATGTAAGGAGCCTCCACTGTAACGGCGAAAAATGAGCTTGATGAGTCCGTAATCGCTCAATAAAATGCTCATACGTCTCACGTTAAGGATTGCGATGTCACCCCCGATGGATTGGTTGAGCCGCCTGCTCGCGATGATGACCGTGACCGGCGAGCTCGAATATCGCTGCAGCTATGGCGCGCCGTGGCGCACGGTGTATGAAGATATCTTGCCTGGCGACATGCCGTACCACGTGGTGCTCAAGGGCACCGCGATCCTCGAGGCGCCGGGCGGCGACGCGCCGCAACGCCTGGGGCCCGGCGATATCGTGCTGCTGCCGCACGGCTCGACGCATGTGCTGCACGACGGCAGCGGCGCGCCGCCGCTGCCCACCGTCGAGCGCGCTGCGCTGAGCCGCGTCACGCTCAGCGAAAACGCCGGCGGCGGCGACCGGCTCGACATGCTGTGCGGGCGCTTTCGGCTGGCCGCGCCGCACGACCGCCTGATGCGCGATTACCTGCCGCAGCGGCTGGTGGTGCGCGCCGCGCCCGCTGGCGAGACGCCGCCGCAGACCACCGCCGCGCAGCTCGCCGGCCTGCTGGGCTTGATGCGGGCCGAATCGTTGGGCGAGCAACTGGGCGGGCATGCGCTGCTCAATGCGTTGTCGGCGGCCCTGTTCGCTCTCACGCTGCGCCTGGCCAGCGAAGCGCAGACGCCCGCGCTCGGGCTGCTGGCGCTGGCCGGCCAGCCGCGCCTGGCGCCCGCGCTCACGGCGATGTTCGACGACCCGGCGCATCCATGGACCCTGCCCGAACTGGCGCAACGCTGTCACATGTCGCGCGCCACGCTCGCCCGCCATTTCCAGGACAAGGTCGGCCGCTCGGCCAGCGATCTGTTGACCGACTTGCGCATGAGCCTGGCCGCCAACGCGCTGAAAAAGCCGGCGCTGTCCACCGAGGCGGTGGCGGAAATCGTCGGCTACCAATCGGTGGCGGCATTCCGGCGCGCCTTCACGCAACGCACCGGCATGACCCCGGGCGAGTGGCGCCGCCACGAGGGGCGCGATGCTGCACCGCACGAAAATTCTCTTCAGCCGATATAATTCGAGCTCGACGCGTGCCGGCGCAGGTTCGATGTGATGCGCCAGGGCCGGATGTCAGGGGGGCAAATGCCCTGCATCGCACGGTTGGGCGCCGTTGAGTGTTTTCCATCGCCTGGCGCGCCCGCCGGAGGTTGTCGGTGGTCGGCGCTTTCCCACCATTACACTTACGCGATACGCAGGAAGATCCCCGATGAATGCCTCCCTTGAAACGCTGTTCCCGGAGCATGACCACGCCACCGACAGCGTCGTTACCGCCCTGAACCACCAGGACATCGTCATGGCGTTGTCCGCCGCGCTGGCCACGCAGCAGGTCGCCGTGCTGCATATGCTGTATCCGCGCACCGACGCGCGCACCCACCACAGCCTCGATGCGCTCGTCGACGTGCTGCACGGGCATGGCCTGCACGAAGTCGCCACGCTGATCGCGCGCGAGGCGCATTACCTGCTGTTCAAGGACCCGGTCAAGGCGTGGAAGGCGTTCCAGGAAATCCGCAACGATTCGCTCGCGATCGGCGCGCATCTGTATTACCGCGGCCTGGTCGGCGCGGCGGCCGAACAGGCGCTCGACGCCGACGCGCACCGCAAGGCCTGACACGGCCCTGCCGCACCGGGGGCGGCGCGGCCGCGCCTTGCCCCTCGCCACCTCCCGCCACTCCCCGTCGCATCCCCGCACCGCCGATACGCCGTGACACGGCAGCTTCGCTGTAACGGTTCGTAATTTCTCGCCAAGGCCGTGTAACAAAAATTCCGGGCTTCCTCCGCTAGACTGCACGGCATGGCCATTCGGATTCATCTTGACGCCGCCTTGCTCCGTCAATGCACCCGCCGCTGTCTTGCCGCGCAGGGTGCCGGCGCATTGGTGCGCGCGCTTTACCCGCCAGGCTGCGCCCCTGCTATGCTTGGCGGGGCCGCCGCGCGCAGCCGTGGCGAGCCCGTTGCGCCGGATGGCAATAGCTTTCGGAGATGTAATGGATGCCTCCCTCCCTACGGGGATTGAAACTGGGACTGGAGTACGGAGATGAAGAACGTGGCTGTTCTGTGGAGTTGTCTTGCGGCGATCGCAAGGTGGACCCTCGAAT
>NZ_SCSK01000046.1 GCF_004297875.1 Pandoraea sp.
TCCAGATCCGACGTCAAAATCTCGATTCCCTTGCGCCCCATGATCGCCTCCTGTCCACAGTGATTCGATCATAAAGCAATGCAAATTTATGTAAAGTTATTTCTGGGACATAACACTAGGAGTTGTTTCAATGAGTCGTATATTCAGTCCGCCGCACCCTGGCGCCACGCTGCGCGAGGACGTACTGCCCGCGCTCGGCCTGACGGTCACGCAGGCTGCGCAACAGCTCGGGGTTACGCGCTCCGCGCTCTCGCGCGTACTCAACGAGCACGCCGCGATTTCACCGGAGATGGCGCTACGCATCGAGGCGTGGCTAGGTGTCGAGCGCGGCGGCCGTGCCGACGTCTGGCTGGCCGGGCAGACCGCCTATGATCTCTGGCAGGCACGCCGGCAGAGACGGAAGTTGCGCGTTAAGCACGCGCCGGCAGAACGCGGTCATTGACGCCAAGGCGGAGGAGCCCTCTCGTCCCGCTTCGCACCTCTGAAGTCACGCCGGTCGAAGGCTTCACGAACAGCGGTGCGGCCGCGAAGCCCACATCCAGTACCCGTGAAAAAGACCACGCGCAACGCCCGTTTGGGTGTGCGGTGGTCTTTTTTGTTGCCCCGCTTTTGCGGTTGCGTTAGCCCCGGCGCGGCGGTTGCACGAACGCCGCCGGGGTGCCGCAGGGCAGGAATCGCCCTGCGCCTGGTTCACCGACGAATTGGCCGTTGTCGCAGACGACTTTGCCGGCGGCGATGGTGAGTACCGGCCAGCCTTGCACTTCGGTGCCTTCGTAGGGGGTGTAGTCGACGGCGTGGTGCAGGTCGCGGTTGCGGATGGTGACGCGCCGCTCGGTGTCCCACAGCACGAGGTCGGCGTCGGCGCCGACGGCGATGGTGCCCTTGCGCGGGTACAGGCCGTAGAGTTTGGCCGGCTCGGTGGCAGTCAGGGCGACGAAGCGGTGCACGTCGATCAGGCCGCTCATGACGCCGCCCGAGAACAGCAGCGGCAGCCGGGTTTCGAGGCCGGGGATGCCGTTGGGAATGTATTGGAACGGCTGTTCCTGCCCGTGCAGTTTTTTGCCGTGCGGGTCGTCATAGCGAAACGGCGCGTGGTCCGACGAGAATACGCTGAACAGGCCGTCGGCGATGGCGTTCCAGACCACGTCGCGGTTTTGCGCGTCGCGCGGCGGCGGGCTGCACACGCATTTGGCGCCGTGGTAGCCATGGTCGTCCAGGCCCAGGTCGTCGGCAGTGAGGTACAGGTATTGCGGACAGGTTTCGGCGTAGATGCGCAGGCCCTGCCCGTGCGCCCAGCGTATCTGCTCGATGGCTTCGCGCCCCGAGACGTGCACGATCAGGATCGGCACGTCGACGAGTTCCGCGAAGGTGATGGCGCGGTGCGTGGCTTCGCGCTCCACCGCGCTGGGCCGCGACATCGCGTGGTAGCGCGGCGCGGTGTGCCCGGCCGCAGAAAGGCGGTCGGTGAGCCAGCCGATGCAGTCGGCGTTTTCGGCGTGCACCATGACCAGCGCGCGGTGCTGGCGCGCGACGTCGAGCACTTCGAGAATCTGCCGGTCATTGAGCTTGAGGTCGTCGTAGGTCATGTAGATCTTGAACGACGTGTAGCCCTGCGCGATCAGGCGCGGCAGCTCCTGCTCGAGCACCGCCGGGGTCGGGTCGCTGACGATCAGGTGAAACGCGTAGTCGATGGCGGCCTTGCCCTCGGCGCGGCGGTGGTAGTCGGCCACCGCGGCGGCCAGCGACTCGCCCTTGGCCTGCGCGGCGAACGGAATCACCGTGGTGGTGCCGCCACAGGCGGCCGAGCGGGTGCCGGTGATGAAGTCGTCGGCCATGCGCATGCCGTCGGGCATGGGCTGGTCGAGGTGGCAGTGCGCGTCGACGCCGCCGGGCAGCACCAGGCGCCCGGCCGCGTCGATTTCCCGGCGCCCTTCGGGCAGGCGCCTGGCCAGGGCGGTGATCACGCCATCGCGCACGCCGATGTCGCAGGTGAAGCGATCGGATGCCGTGGCGACGTCGGCATGGCGAATCACCAGGTCGAAGCCGTCCCTGTCTGCCGCCTGATCGGGGGTGTGCGATGGCATGTGCGGCCCTCCTTAGGCGACTTCCTGGAACAGCCGGCCCCAGCCCTTGACCTGGGTGGTGTCGAAGCCGGCCATGCGCAGCGATTTCCACACCACGGTGGCGATCGTGTCATAGATCGGAATGCCGGTTTCGCGCTCCAGCTCGGGCACCAGGTGCGCGGCCTTGAGGTTGGTGCAGAAGGTGGTAATCGCCTCGGGCCGGTCGCGGGCGACGTCGCGCACCATGCCGCGAATCTGGTCTTCGGTGACTTCGGAGAAGCTGAAGTTCACGTGCAGCCCCAGATGGCGCTCGGCCACGCACTGAAAACCCTCGCTGGCGTAGTTGCTGACGATTTTTTCCTGCACGTCGTCGAGGTACGGCGTGGCCAGCCCGAAGCGCTTGGCGCCGGTTTTTTCGAGGATCTCGTTGAGCGCGAGCACCGAGGTGGTGGCGGGGATGCCGGTGGCTTCGGTGATGCGCTCGCACAGGCGGCGGTCGGCCTCGAAGCCGAGCCAGCCCGAGGAGGTGCCGTTCCAGCCGATCACGTCGACCTTGGCGTCGGCCAGCAGCTTGGCCGCTTCGATGATCTTGCTGTCGTCGAACTGGCCGAGGGCGCGGTCCTTGAGCGAGATTTCCGTGACGGTAAAGCGGGAGAAATGGGCGGAGACGCCCGGCAGCCCGGCCACCATGGCGCTCGTCAATGGTTCGAGCGCGGTGTTGGACGAGGGGGTCAACATGCCCAGCAGGATACGTTTACTCATTTAAGGTCATACTCCATCGAGGGTTCCGGCCTTCAGACCGGCAATTTGCGTTGATAGTCGATCAGCGTCGAGCATACGAACAGGCCGATGCCCGCCGCCGCAAAGAACATCAGCGCGAGAAAATAGGAACCGGTGGCCTGCACTATCAGGCCCACGATAATCGGTACCGAGACGCCGGCGATGTTGCCGCCGAGGTTCATCGTGCCGCCCAGGAAGCCCACCTTGTTGCGGGTGCCGAGCAGCGACGGGATGCACCAGTACATGCCGCACCAGCGCAGGAAGAACAACGTGGTGGAAAGCAGAATCACGACCATCATCGGCGTCGTTGCATAGGCTACCGAAAAGATCGATGCGGTGGCGATCAGCGCGGCGATGCCGAACAGCACGCGCATGACCTGGTTGGCGCTTGCGCCGCGCGCGCGCCATTGGTCGGCCAGCCAGCCGCCGAAGATCTCGCCGACGAATCCGGAGAAAAAGATGATGAAGGTGGCGCCGCCCATCTGCGCGATGTTCAGGCCCTGCACCTTGTTCAGGTAAGTCGGCATCCACGTCAGCAGGCCGTAGAACAGCGCGTTGAAGCACATCCAGCCGAACACCATGCACCACACCGAGCGGTATTTGAAGAAGTCGAGGCTGCGCCCGCTAAGGTTGGCCGGCTCCTGGCTGTGCTCGTGGGTGGCGGCGGCTTCGATGTAGCTGGCCTCGGCGTCGTTGACGGCCGGATGCTCGCGCGGATGGTTGCGAATGTAATACCAGGCCAGCAGGCCGACCAGCATGGTGCCCACGCCGGCCACCACGAACGACAGCCGCCACGAACCGATCACGGCGATCAGGCTGGAGATGATCACGGCCCCGAGCGCCGCGCCCAGGGGTGCGCCGCCGTCGAGCAGGGTGGCGCCGCGGCCGCGCTCGTGCGGCGTCATCCAGATGGCATTGAGCTTGCCGCCGGCCGGGTAGATCGGCGCTTCGGCCGCGCCCAGCCCGAGGCGCGTGAGCACCAGCGTGAAGGCGCTGGTGCAGCCCGCCGCGATGGCCTGGAAGAATCCCCAGAAGACGGTGGCCAGCGCGATCACGATGCGCGGCTTGAAGCGGTCGGCCAGCATGCCGCCTGGGATCTGCATCAGCGCGTAGGTCCAGAAAAACGAGCTGAGAATGAACCCCTGCATGGCCGGGCTCAGGTTGAATTCCTTCGATATCAGCGGCATCGCGACCGACAGCGAAGCCCGGTCGACGTAGTTGATTGATATCAGCATCAACATGATCAAGAAAATTTTCCAGCGTACGGTTGTCTTGGCCTGCGTAGGCACGGCAATAGACGGTGCGTCCATGTCCCCTCCTGTCGGTGTCGGAAATATTTGATACGGATCAGCCGGCCAAGCTGATGGATCGACACGTGTCGAACGGAGTATATTATGATTAATCAATAATTACAAATTACGTAATATATTGATTTATTGTGATTTTTTTAAAACGTATGGTTTTGCCTTATGCTCTTGCCGGAATTCAACGCAAAGGGGATGCGCGGTATGGATGTCAAAGTTGACCCAGGGGTCGCACGGCGCGCCAGCCTGCGCCGAGGCGGCATGCACGAGGCTACCGCGCAACGGCTGCGGGAGATGATCCAGGAGGGCGAGCTCGCCCCCGGGCAGCATATCAACGAGCGCGAGCTGTGCGAGGCGTTCGACATTTCCAAGACGCCGCTGCGCGAAGCGCTCAAGATGCTTGCCCTCGAGGGGCACGTCACGCATCGCCAGCATATGGGGTTTCGGGTGGCGCCGATCGATCTGGACGAGCTCGCGGCGATCTTCGAAGTGCTGCACGGCCTGGAGGAAATGACCGGGCGCCTGCTCGCCGAGCGCATCGACGATGCCACGCTGGCGCGGCTGGCCGAACAGCATCAGCGCATGGCCGACTATCATCGCGAGGGCAAGCGCCTGGCCTATTATCGCGCCAATCAGGAGATTCACGTGCAATTGGTGGCCGCCACCGGCAATCCGGTGCTCGCCTCCATGTATGCGACGCTGATGGCCAAGGTGTATCGGGCGCGCGGTGTCGCGAACGCCGACGTGTTGCGCTGGAAGGAGTCGTTCGAGGAGCACGATGCCATCATGCAGGCGCTGCGCGCGCGCGACGGCGGGCGGCTGGCGGCCATTTTGCGCGATCACTCCGAACACACCGCCGCCGAGGTGATGAAGATCCTGCGCGGCCCGCTGGTTAAACGCGCCGGCGCAAAGGGTTGAGGCTGGCGCCCAGGTGACAGTCGGTCCGGCGAGTGTCAATACTCGCGGTACTCGCCGTCGCCCTCGCCGGCATCCGGCTCGGCCGACCCGGTGAGCAGGAACTTCCAGCTCGCAGTGTCGATGCTCTCGATGTGGGCGCCCAGGCGATAGCCGCCGCTCGTGCCGGTGCGGTTGCGCACGGCCGCCTTGAGCGGCACGGCGACCGGCTGGCCACGCCCCTCGGCGCGATCGCCCACGACCAGCAGGGTCAGCGTGGTGTCGAGCGGAATCGCCGCATCAGTGATGATGCTCAAGCCTTCCCTGGAGATGTCCCAGACGCGGATGGTCGACACGGCCCCGGCGAAATCGAGCAACGCATGCCAGTTCACGCGAAATCGAGGCTCTTTGCGTCGCTCGGGAAAGACGGGCGATAGGCCTAGTTTTGAAGCAATATCATTGGTTGTCGAGGCCATCGGCTCCCCCCATGACTTCTCAGTGCATCCCCGGGCGGTGGGGCAGATTGAGATCGCTCAGCGACGTCAGTCTAGCCAGGAGTTGGCACACCGGCAATAGGGGAAACCCTTGCCGCCCATGGCGCAACGCTCGCGCGGCTTATTCGGGTTCCGCTTCCAGGGTCGTTTGCACCCGCGCGAGCAGCGCCGCCAGTTGCCGGCTTTCGGCGTCGCTCAGGCCGGCCATTGCGCGGCGCGCCAGCCGCGCGCCCAGCGCGTGCACCGCCCGATGCATGGCCTTGCCGGACGCGCTCACATGCAGCCGGGTGCTGCGCCGGTCGTTTTCGTCGACCTCGGCATCGAGCAGGCCCTTGTCGCGCAGCCCCCGGATCAACCGGGTCAGCTGCGCCTTGTCGCGCCCGGAGTGAGCCGCCAGGTCGCTCTGCGTGGCGCCGGGGTGCCGCGAGAAGTATCCCAGCACTTTGTCTTCCATATGCGTGAGTTCGTGCGGGCCTTCGCGTAACGCGCGATATTGCCGCGAACGGTACAGATGCATGATGGTATGGATCGACTCGAAAACCTCGTCAGGCGAGGCATCCGGCATCTGGTTGACTTTATCAACTTGTTTTCGCATAATAGGTGTCATTATCAACCAATTTGGAGAAGGCGATGGAAAACGCGATCGGTACGCGCCGCGTGCGCCGGGTCCGTCATGAATTGCGGCATCGGGAGGTCGAGGTCGCCCGCATCGAGGCGCTGGGCCCCAATTTCGTCACGATTACTTTCGCGGGCGAGGCGCTGGCAGGCTTTGTGTCCGACTCGTTCGACGATCATATCAAACTCATGGTGCTCGATGCGCAGGGCGAACCGGTGGGGCGCCACTATACGCCGCGCCGCTTCGACGCGGCCGCGCGCGAACTGACCATCGAATTCGCACGTCATGGCGCGGGCGCGGCTTCGACCTGGGCGCGCAGCACCCGCGTCGGCCAGCCTGCGATCGTTGCCGGCCCGCGCGGTTCGTTAATCATTCCCACCGACTATGACTGGCACCTGCTGGCAGGCGACGCCACTGCCCTGCCCGCCATCAGCCGGCGCCTGGAGGAGCTGCCCGAGAGCACCCGCGCCATCGTGGTGGCACTGGGCGAGCCGGGCGACCGGCGCGAGTTTTCCAGCCGCGCGCAATGCGACGTGCGCTGGGTCGCCAGCGCCGACGCTTTCCTGGCGACGCTAAGCGCGTTGCGGCTGCCGTCCGGCGAGGGCTTTGCCTGGTGCGCGGGCGAGGCCGCGGTGATGGCCAAAGCGCGCGAGATCCTGCTGCGCGAGCAAGGCCTGCCGAAAGAGGCGATGCGCGTGGCGGCCTACTGGAAACAGGGCGCGTCGAGTTTTCACGAGCACCTGGAATAGGCAGGCGGGTGGCACGGTATTCGCGCCCTCGCCGTCCCCCCTTATCCTCATTCCGCCCTCACTCCCGCCTTCCCCGCTTCGCCTGCGCCATTGCCGCAACCCCCTGCCCGGCCGCGCCGTCAAGCACGGCCGGGCAGGGTCTGTGGGCCGCCCGCAACGCAACCCTCAAGGTGACGGAGTAACTGCAAACTGTTTGTAAAAAATCAAACCCCCCGGTCAAGCTCGCGACTATGCTGAGCCGACAAATGAACGCACCATGCGCCCGTGGTTGACACCCAACACCGCAGCATGGCGCCGGGAGAAACGAAGATGTCGAACGAGTGCGCAAAAACGGGGAAAACCACGGCCGCAGGATGCCGGAGCATGGCGCGGCGAGCGTCAGAGGCCAACTGGCTGAGCCGGCATCACAGAACGGTGCTGTCGCTGGTGGCCGCTGCCCTGGTGTGGTCGGTCCCGGCGCTCGGCCAGGAACTGGTCCCGCAATCGCCCACCGCCGATCAGCCATCGCCCTCGGCGCAAGTGCCCAGCCTGCCGGCACAGGCACCGGTCGACAACGCCGTGCCCGGCAAGGCGCCGGATCGCATTCCGACGCCGGCCAGCCCGGTAAGCGCCGCCGGCGCCCCATTCTCGCTTGGCTCTTTTTTGCTTTACCCCGAGCTCGATGCGACATGGATGTACGACAGCAACGTCTTCTTTTCGCCCAACGACACGTGGCTGAGCGACCGCGCCTGGGTTTTCTCGCCGGCGCTGTGGGCGCTGTCGAACTGGACCAAGCACGAACTGGATTTTCATGCGTCGCTCGACAGCACGCGGTATTCGACCTATACGTCGGAAAACTCGAATGACTATCATTTGAGCACCGAAGGGCGCTACGATTTCAGTTCGGATACCAACGTGTATGGCGGCGTGCACTTCTCGCAGGAGCATGAAGACCGCGAGTCGCCCTCGGCGCGCAATGGGTTGACGCCCACCCAGTATCATCAGTTGCGGCTGTATGGCGGCGTGTTCCACCAGTTTGGCCGCGTCACCGTGCGCGTAGCCGGCACCGCCCAGCAACTGACTTACAACAACGTCAACTTCCTCACCGGCAGCGGCGTCATCAATATCATCAACAACCAGGACCGCGACCGCTGGCAATATGCCGGCGGCGTGCGCGTCGGGTATGAAATCACACCGCGTGTCGAGCCCTACGTGCAGATCGCCTTCGACAACCGGCGCTACGACAGCGCGGTCGACGATCTGGGTTATCAGCGCGACTCGAGCGGCATGCGCTACCTGGCGGGCGTGCGCTGGAATGTTCCGCGTGTACTGAAACTCGACGCCTTTGCCGGGTGGATGCAACAGGACTACCAGGACCCGCGCTTTGCCAATGTCAGCGCGCCGGTAATTGGAACTGCGCTGCAGTGGTCGGCCACCAGTCGCACCTCCGTGACCGCGTACCTCGACCGGACCATCGAGGAAACCACCGTGACGTCGACACCGTCGCCCAGCGTGGTGCTGGTGTCGTCGAGCTACGTCAACACCTATGCGTCGCTGGGCGTCGAGCAACAGCTGACCGACAAGCTGACAGTGCGCGGCACAGGCTCGCTGTCTCACGTCGCCTACAAGGGCATCTCCCGCACCGACGACTACTACGGACTCACGCTGGGGCTTGTCTATCGCTTGCACCGGAATCTGTATTTCGATCTGAGCGTCACCGGTCGCAGGCTGAATTCGAGCGTGCCCACCGAAGACTTCAATCAATACACCGTGATGGCTCGCGTGGCGATTCCGTTCTCGCACTGACCCGCGCCAATTCCCGTCAACTTCGCTCGCGCGCCGGTACCGATTTGCCGGCGCGTCGCCGCATGCTTTGGTCACCGCGCATGAGGTATTCGGCGCATTCTTTCAAACCCTGATCCAACGCGATGCGCGGGGTGCGAAACCCTTGATTCGCATCAATATCCGCGCGTTGCCAACTGTAACAATGCAATCGAGTGATACAAGCCAATCCAGGTGGGTTGGCTCCCAACGCAACCATTAAAGCGCACTCAATCAACCACGAGCACAGAGGAATATCATGTCCACCAAGACCCTACCCCTGAGCAAGATTGCCATTGCCGCCGCAGCGTCGCTGGGCATGGCCCTCAGCGTCAGCAGCATCGCCCCGAACTGGCTGGCGTCGATCGCGCCGGTGGCTTCCGTGCATGCCCAAACCAGCACACCCAAAGGCCAGGGCGGCCCGAGCGCCGACCGCGGCAGCAAAGGCAAGCACGGCTCATCGACCGAACCCGGCGCGAGCGGCTCCGGCCAGGGCGGCCCGAGCGCCGACAGCGACGCCAAGGGGCCGAAGTACGGCGGCGGCGGCTCCAAGCCGGCGGCTGGCACGCAAGGCGGCAAACCTGCCTGGGCGCAAGAAGGCATTCCTTCGGACCTCGAACTGGGTCGCCTGAACGTGGCACGCGCGCCGTCCCATGTGCTTGACCGTTCGCTCGCCGACGCGCTCTCGAGCATGCAGCCGACGTTCTACAACCAGGTCCTGGCGATCGCCGACAACGCGACACTCTCCATGGATCAGAAGGTCGCCGCGCTGCAGACGCTGGTCAAGTCGACCTTTACCGACACGTCGATCGTGATGGTCGACTCGCCGCTGCAAAACCTCGCGCTCTACAAAGACATGCTGAGCACCGGCCAGATTGTCAGCGCCTCGGGCACCTACGACGCCAACACGGCCACGCGCGCCCTGCTGCTGGCGGCGGTCTTCATCGGCACGGCATCCGACAAAACGCTGCCGGTCAGCCCCGCAACCGTCGATGCGGTCAACAAGATCATGTCGCTGACATTGCCGGCGGGGGTCTCGGACACCGATCTGGGCGCGGCAGCCGAAGCGGTGCGCGCCGCGATTGCGGAAGCGCATGGTTGATCGGCCCGCCCGCCACCGTCCAGGACGCTCGCTACCGATTGCTCGAGTCAAGAAAATGAACGCTGTCATTCAACATAAGGTTCGCGTCACGGCAATTGCCCTCGCGATCATTGGCACGCCACTGCTCGTATTGGAGCTCGCCGGCGTGCCGGCCGCACCCGGCATGATCGGTACCGTGTATGCACAGGACGCCGGCGGCGGCCACGACAGTGGCGGCGGCAGCGGCGGTAGCGGCGGTCACGACAGTGGCGGCAGCAGCAGCGGCCACGACAGCGGTGGCGGCGGCGGCGGACATGGCGGCGGCAGTAGCGGCGGCGGGCACGAAGGGGGCGGCGAAACCGGGGGAACGGTCGAAAAAGGCCACGGCACGCGATACGGGCACCAAGGCCACGAGAGCGGTCAGCACCAGGGGGCCATCTCGCACCCGACGCCGGGCGCCGACCGGTTCGGCGGCGGCAGCGGCGTGCGCGGCAACGGCCAGGTGCCGGAGGGCGTTGGGCGCTACGGCAGCGGCGCGGCCAGCATGCAGGACGTTGGCCGCACCCGCCTGCGTTACTGGGGCGGGTGGTCCAATCCGAGCGATCCATTGACGCCGCCCGACTCCGGCACCGAGACAACCGATCCCGGCACGGGCACCGCGACCTCCGACTTCATACCGGGCCCCGGCGGCGGTCCGGCCGTCAATGTGCGCAGCTCGCTCGACAGCTCGCAGCGTTGCCAGGGCGTGGCGCCGGGCATGGCGGCCACGCAGCAATTCAGCGGCGGCAATCTGTTGCGCCTGAACGAAGCGCGCGGCGAAGTCGACCCCGCGCTGGCCGCCAGCGGCAAGATCGTCTCGCCCTACCTGATGGGCAACCTGCAAAACGAGCTGATCAAGCCCGCGCCAAATCCCGAACTGGCGGGCACCCTGCTCGGGCTGGTGGCCAAAACGCCGGTCACGCCCACAGCAGTCAAAAGAATCGGCTTTTTGCTGTGCGCCAGGATGACTGACGCGCAAGCCGACCAGATTGCCCAGATCGCCGAACAGCAGCGAGCCGCGCTCGCCGCTGCACCCACCGCCAGGAAATGACTATGCGAAGCTTGGCCGACCAGATTCGCCGGCAATGGACGTTGCCGCTGACCGTTGTACTTGCCGTCGCGGCGGCAACGCTGCCCGATGCCGGCGCGCAGGGCCGCGCCAGCACCGCCACGGGCCCTTCGAACGGCACGCTCGGCGGCGGGGCGAACGGCGCCTCCAATCGCGGCGGCGCGGGTGGCGTAAGCAATCCGAGCCCGGGCGCGGGCACGGGCTCGGCCGCCAATGGCGGCGGCGCAAGCGGCCGCACCCCGCAGGCGACTGAATCGTCCCGGCAGGGCTATCTCGGCGGGCGCACCACGCCCGTCGTCACGCCGCCGCCCGAGACCCCGCCAAGCACCTCGACCACGACGCCCGCCGCGCCGTTGACGGTGCTGCCGGCGAGCCAGTTCGGCAAATGCGCGCATTCGGCAGCGCTCGCATCGCCGCAGGCCCGCCTGAGCGGCAACAATCTCGCGCGTATCGACGCGCTCGCCGACGGTCTGATGCCGGGCACCCGGCAAGGCACGCTGACCGCGCGCTATTTGCTGGCCGACATGCAGGCCGAACTGGAAAAGCCGGATCCCGATCCGCTGCTGGCCGGCACCTATCTGGGCATGGTCTCGGTGCGGCCAGTGACGGAGGACCTGGTAGCGGTGGTGAGCGAATCGCTTTGCGCGCCGCCCCTGCCGCCAAGCCGCGCGCGCGCCATCGCCGCGATCGCGGAAGCGCAGCGGCTCAAACAGTTATCGCAAGCTGGCGCGCCGGAAGTCGCGCCCACGAAGTAGCCGGCCATCTTCTTTAAGAAAATTTCTCACCCTCGCGGGCAATCGCCCGCACGCAAAGATTGGAGAGCATCATGAAATCACGCAAATTGCTTGGTTCGTTGGCCGTGTCGTCGACCCTCGTTTTGCTGTTGGGCGCAAACGTGGGCATCGCCACCGCGCAGGACCGCATTCAGGATCGCACCCAGGATCAGACGAAAGATCAGTTACAGGACAGGGATCGCCTGCAAGACCAGGACCGCCTGCAGGACAGAACCCGCGACCGCACGCAGACGCAATCGCGCGACACGATCTATGGCAGCCAGTTGATGACGCAGCGCGAACGCAATGAATACCGCGCCAGAATGCGCGCGGCGAAAACCGCGCGCGAGCGTGAAACCATCCGTCTGGAACATCACCGCCAAATGCAGGAACGCGCGCGCGAGCGCGGCGTGACCCTGCCGGACATGCCGCCCGCGCGCGGCAATAGCACCGGTGGCCGTGGCGGCTTCGGCGGTGGCGCAGGCGGCGGCATGGGTGGCGGCATGGGTGGTGGCATGGGTGGTGGCGCCGGCGGTGGTGCAGGCGGCCGCTAAGGCGAACCGCCCAGGGTAGCCACGGAGCGAACTCGGCCTCCGTGGCATTCAATTTGCCTGTGAAAAGGCCTGGCTAAGGCGCGCGCTTGCGCGCCCGTTCGAGATGATCGACAAGCATGCGGGCGGGCAGCGGCAGCGTCTCGAAATTGCGCGCGAGCAACAGCAGCGGACGCATCGCCCACGGGTCTTCGAGCTTCACCACGCGCAACGGCGCGGAGTGAAGATAGGGACGCACGCTGTCTTCGGGCAGCACGCCGAGTCCGAGACCGGCGCCGACCATATTGCGCACCCCCTCGAAGCTGGTCACCTCGATGCGCACGCGCAGGCGCTTGCCGCTGCGCTCGGCCGCGGCACGGCATAGCTTCGAGATCGACGTGCCGTGCTGCATGCTGACGAACTCGTCGTCGAGCGCCTCGGCGAATTCGATGCTCGAGCGTGTGGCCAGCCGATGGTCGGGCGGCACGATCAGCACCAGGGTGTCGGTGCTGTAGGGCCGCCACTGCAGATCGCCCAGCGTGCCGGGCGTGGCCGAGCAAAGCCCCAGATCGGCGATACCGCTGGCAATCGCCTGCACCACTTCGTCGCTGCGCTTCTCGACCATGTCGACGCGCACTTCCGGATTGGCGCGCAAAAATGAATGCAGCGGCCCGGGCAGGTACTGGACCATCGCTGTGAAGTTGACGTAGATGCGGGTGTGACCACGCAGGCCTTCCGAGTATTCGGACAACTCGTCGGCGATCTGCTGCAGATGCTCGATCATCCGCCTGGCGTGCCGGTAGAGCGCCTCGCCCGCCGGCGTGGCCTGCACGCCACGGCTGTGCCGATACAGCAGCAGTGTGCCGGCGTCGCTCTCCAGGTCGGAGACGCGCTTGCTCACGGCCGAGGCGACCAGGTGCGTGCGCACCGAGGCGGCGGCGATGCTGCCCTCCTCGACGACCGCCACGAAAATGCGCAGCGATTCCATGTCGAAACGCAGCGGCCGGTCGTTTGCCATGCGCATTTCTCCCCTCCGATGCGGGTTTTCCCGTAGAAATTTACGATGTGCGCCATCGCGGCTGACGATGGCTGCATTGAACATTGAGAAGTTCCCAAAATGCTCGGTAATCCCCATCCTTATGGGCGTTAGCGCATTGGCCAGGATGCGCCGAGCATCGCGTAATACGATTCTAAGTCGGCGCGGCGGCTTTGTCCCGCTCCTTGCGCCCGCCCGCTCGGCGAGCCGGTCCGAATGCCATGGAACTTCACCTGCTTCGCACAAGGATTCGCTTTTTCGATGAGCGCACCACTTTTTTCGCCGTTCGAACTCGGGCCGCTCAAGCTCGAGAACCGTATCGTCATCAGCCCGATGTGCCAATACAGTGCGCTCGATGGTTCGGCCAGCGCCTGGCATCGCACGCATATCGGCAATCTGTCGCTCAGCGGCGCCGGACTGCTGCTGCTCGAGGCCACCGCGGTGGAGGCGGCCGGGCGTATCACGCCGTTTTGCCTGGGCCTGTATTCCGATGCCAACGAACAGGCGCTCGATAACGTGCTCGAGGCCGTGCGCGAATATAGCGATATGCCGATCGGCATCCAGTTGTGCCATGCCGGACGCAAGGCTTCGAGCGAGCCGCCCTGGCGCGGCGGCAAGTTGATTCCCGCAGCCCAGGGCGGCTGGGCCACGTACGCACCATCGCCTTTGGCGCACAATGACGGCGAGGCGCTGCCGGCCGCACTTGATCGCGCCGGCCTGGCGCGCATTCGCGAGGCGTTCGTCGCCAGCGCGCGGCGCGCGGCCCGGCTGGATCTGGCCGCCGTGGAACTGCATTTCGCGCATGGCTACTTGCTGCACCAGTTTCTCTCGCCGCTGGCCAACCAGCGCGGCGACGAATACGGCGGCTCGCTGGAGAACCGCATGCGTTTTCCGCTCGAGGTGTTCGACGCCGTGCGCGCCGTCTGGCCCGCCGGCAAGCCCCTGGGCGTGCGCGTGTCGGCCACCGACTGGGTCGACGGCGGCTGGGATCTGACGCAGACCATCGACCTGGCGCAGCGCCTGCGCGAGCGCGGCTGCGACTGGATCGACGTGTCGACCGGCGGCGTCTCGCCGCGCCAGCAAATTGCGGTCGGGCCGCATTACCAGATGCCGTTCGCCCGCGCCGTGCGCGAAGCGGTCGGCATGCCGACCATCGGCGTGGGCCTGATCACCGATGCGCAGCGCGCCGACCAGGCGATTCGGGATGGCGACGCCGACCTCGTCGCACTGGCGCGCGCCATCCTGTGGGATCCGCGCTGGCCGTGGCACGCCGCCGCCGCGCTTGGCGCCACGCTCAAGGCACCGCCGCAGTATTGGCGCTGCGAGCCGCGCGGCGCCGCTCGCGTGTTCGATGGCGCTTCGTTCGGACAACGTTAATTGCAGCACCCCAAACCCGCGCAGCCTTGCTGCCACACCGATTCACCGCACCACCCGCAGGAACGACGAAGGAGACATACATGGAACAGGGACACTTGGCGGCAAGCGCCGGCTCGCGCTGGCATAGCGGCCTCACAGCAATGCACTGGCGCGTTCTAAAGGCCAGCTTTTTGGGCTGGATCTTCGATGGCTACGAGGCGCTGGCGCTCGTGGTCGTACTCGGGCCGATGCTGCATTCGGTGCTCACGCCCGCGCAGGCTGCCTCGCCGACGATCTACGCCGGCACGGTGATCGGCATCACGCTGCTGGGCTGGGGCGTGGGCGGACTGGTCGGCGGCATTATGGCCGACTACATCGGGCGCAAGCGCATGATGCTGTGGTCGGTGTTCCTGTACGCGATGTTCTCGGGCCTGACGGCGTTCTCGCAGAGTTTCTGGGTGCTGTGCTCGCTGCGCTTTCTGACCGGCCTGGCGATGGGCAGCGAGTGGAGCACCGGCATCGCGCTGCTGTCGGAAACCTGGCCCGAGCGGGCGCGCGCCAAGGGCGCCGGTTTCCTGCAATCGGGCTTCGGCTGGGGCACGCTGATCGCCGCGGTGGCCTGGTATGCGCTGTCGAGCACGCATCCGATGGGCGCCGACACCTGGCGTCTGATGTTCGTGCTGGGCGCGCTGCCGGCCTTCGCCGTGCTGTACCTGCGGCGCGGCATCAACGAGTCGGAAAAATGGCAACGCGCGGTACGCGAAAAGCGCTGGGGCGCAACCGGCGCCGAGCCGGCCGCCGCGACGGCTTCCGGCAAACGACCGTTCACGCTGACGCAGTTGTTCACCGAGCGCGAAGCCCTGCGCCGCACGTTGATTCTGCTGGTGCTGTCGATTGTCACGACGGTCGGCTGGTGGGCCATCTCCAGCTGGCTGCCGGGCTACTCCATTGCGCTGGCCAAGGCTGAAGGCGTGGCCAATCCGGTGTCATGGGGCTCGAAGGTATCGATCTCGTACACCGTGGGCGCCATCGTCGCCTATATGGTCGCGGGCTTCATCGTCGACGCGATCGGCCGGCGCACTTTCCTGTCGCTGACTTTCATCGGCTCGCTGGCCACCACCATCATCACCTACAAGATGACCAGCAGTGTCGAGGCGATGATGATCATCGCGCCGATCAACGGCTTCTTCACGCTGGGCTGCGCCTATGTGTGGATGGCCATTTATCCGTGCGAGCTGTTCACCAGCACCGTGCGCTCGACCGCGATCAGTTTCGTGTTCAATGCGGCGCGCCTGATTGCCTGGGTGTTCCCGATCATCGCCGGCACCATGATCAAATCGTTCGGCGGCGTCTCGCATGCGGCGCTGGCGATGGGTTCGGTCTACGTGCTGGGCATTTTCCTGCCGTGGTTCCTGCCCGAGACGCGCGGCACCGGCATGCCTGACTGAAGGCGACGGCGGCCCGCGCCAGCGGGTTGCCGCCAACGATGGGCTGGCCGCCCTCGGGCGGCCGTTGCCGACGCGGGTTGTTATCATCGTGTTCGATGGCCGGTCACGCCGGCCGCTTCGAGCAGACCGATGCCCCCGCACGTGCCGCACTCCAAGCCCCGAAGCGCATCCCCGCGCACCTCGGGCATCATCGACACCGACCTGCCCGCACGGCTCGACCGCTTGCCGTGGGGCCGCTTTCACCGCCTGATCGTCGTCGCGCTCGGCATCACCTGGCTGCTCGACGGGCTCGAAGTGACGCTGGCCGGCGCGGTGGCCAGCGCCTTGCGCACCAGCCCCGCCCTGCACCTGGGCAATACCCAGATCGGCCTGACCGGCAGCGCCTATATCGCCGGCGCGGTGCTCGGCGCGCTGGGCTTCGGCTGGCTCACCGACCGTCTTGGGCGGCGCAAGCTGTTCTTCGTCACCCTCACGCTGTATCTCGCGGCCACCGCAGCCACCGCGCTGTCGTGGAGCTTCGCGAGCTTCATCGCATTCCGCTTTCTGACCGGCGCGGGCATCGGCGGCGAGTATGCGGCGATCAATTCGACCATTCAGGAATTCACCCCGGCGCGCGTGCGCGGCTGGACCGACCTGGCGATCAACGGCACTTTCTGGGTCGGTGCGGGCCTGGGCGCGGCCGGCTCGCTGGTATTGCTGGCGCCCGGCGCGCTGCCGCCCGACTGGGGCTGGCGCGCGTGCTTCCTGGTGGGCGCGGCGCTCGCGCTGGTGATCCTGCCGATGCGCGCGTGGGTGCCGGAGAGCCCGCGCTGGCTGGTGCTGCGCGGCGAGCAGGCGCGCGCCCATACCATCGTCGGCGACATCGAGGCCCGCCTGCGTGGTGCCGGCCACGTGTGGGACGAGGCGCCGGCGGCGCGCCTGCGATTGCGCGCGCGCCGCCATACGCCGCTGCGCGAGGTGTTCGATGCCCTGTTCCGGCGCCATCGCCGGCGCGCGCTGGTGGGTCTGTCGCTGATGAGCGCGCAGGCGTTTTGCTACAACGCGATCTTTTTCACTTATGCGCTGGTGCTGACCGATTTCTACGGCGTGCCCGGTGCGCGCGTCGGCTGGTATCTGCTGCCTTTCGCGCTGGGTAATTTTCTGGGGCCGCTGCTGCTCGGCCGGTTGTTCGACGTGCTCGGCCGCCGCACGATGATCACCCTGACCTACGCGCTCTCAGGCGTGCTGCTGGCGCTCAGCGGCTACCTGTTCGCCCGGCACTGGCTCACGCTCACGACGCAGACGATCGCCTGGATGGTGATTTTCTTCTTCGCCTCGGCGGCGGCCAGCTCGGCCTACCTGACGGTGAGCGAATCGTTCCCGCTGGAAATCCGCGCGCTGGCGATTGCCGTGTTCTACGCGTTCGGCACCGCGCTGGGCGGCATCGCCGGCCCGGCCGTATTCGGCCACCTGATCGCCACCCATCAACGGAGCGACGTTTTCACCGGTTACCTGGTCGGCGCGGCGCTCATGGTGGCCGCCGCGCTCATCGAAGCACGCTGGGGTCTCGACGCCGAACGCCGGCCACTGGAGGAAGTCGCGGCGCCGCTGTCGCGTGTCGCCGATGATGATTGAGCGGGTACGGCAGGCGGCGCAGCGACCTTCGTGGTACCTCGTGCCGGGTCTTCTGCTGGGCATTGCCTGACGTCGAGTGCCTCGCTACCCCGCCACCGGCAACGCGCTGGTGCATTTGACCTCGTCCAGGCAAACGCTTGATTTCACGCCGCTCACACCGGGGATCTGCATCAGCGTGTCGAGCAGAAAGGTCGACAGGTCCTTGAGATCGCGGGCGACGACTTTGAGCACGTAGTCGATGTCGCCGGTCACCGAGAAGCATTCCTGGATTTGCGGCAGTTCGGCCACGAGGTTCTGGAATTTCGACATGTCGCGCAAATAGCCACGCTCCATCGTGACGTGAATGAAGGCGACCACGCCAAAGCCGAGGCTGGCGGCGTCGAGCCTCGTTTCATAACGCTTGATGACCCCGGTTTCCTCCAGGCGGCGATGGCGGCGCAGGGTCTGGGCCGGCGAGAGCTGGACGGCGTCGGCCAGTTCAAGATTGGTCGTGCGGGCCTGTTGTTGCAAGACGTCGAGGATGTGGCGGTCAACCCGGTCGAGCTCGTTGCTATGCAATTTCTCCTCCTGTTTCTTGTATTTCGGGAAATTTTATCTCATTAGTTAGGGTTTGTCCGCGCACCAAATGAGAGCCTATTTCCCAACCCTCTGGATAAACTGCTTGCCTCGATGGGCGAGCTTGTTGGCGAGACACGAGCCGGTTTCGGCGGACAACCGAGCACTGCGCGCCTAGCACAGCCGGTTGGCACCCGCAATTTTATTTCGTGCATAATGCCTGCCCGGCACCGCCATCGCGGCGCGCCAAACCCGGGTCGATCCGGCAAAGCAGGCAAGGTTATTCAAAGGCAGGAAGACAGGAGCACACATGGTTTCACACAATGCAGAGGATGGACTGAAACGCGGCCTGAAAAACCGCCACATTCAGTTGATCGCCCTGGGCGGCGCGATCGGCACCGGCTTGTTTCTCGGCATCGCGCAGACGATCAAGATGGCCGGGCCCTCGGTACTGCTCGGCTATGCGATCGGCGGGATCATCGCTTTTTTCATCATGCGCCAGCTCGGCGAACTGGTGGTCGACGAACCGGTGGCCGGCTCGTTCAGTTATTTCGCCAACCGCTATCTGGGCAGTTTCACCGGCTTCACCTCGGGCTGGAATTACTGGGTGCTGTACATCCTGGTGAGCATGGCCGAACTCTCCGCCGTGGGCATCTACATTCAATACTGGTGGCCGCAGATCCCGACGTGGGTCTCGGCGCTGGGCTTTTTCGTCGTCATCAACGCGCTGAATCTGACCAGCGTCAAATCGTACGGCGAGACCGAGTTCTGGTTCGCGATCATCAAGGTCGCCGCGATCATCGGCATGATTCTGTTCGGCGGCTATCTGCTGTTCTCCGGCAAGGCGGGCCCCGACGCGAGCGTTGCCAACCTGTGGCAGCACGGCGGGTTCTTCCCGCATGGCGTGAGCGGCCTGGTGATGGCCATGGCGGTGATCATGTTCTCGTTCGGCGGCCTCGAGCTGGTGGGCATTACCGCGGCCGAGGCGGACGATCCGTCGCACAGCATTCCGCGTGCGACCAACCAGGTGATCTACCGGATTTTGATTTTCTACATCGGCGCGCTCAGCGTGCTGCTCTCGCTCTACCCGTGGGAAAAAGTCGTGACCGGCGGCAGCCCGTTCGTGCTGATTTTCCATGCGATGGACAGCAATCTGGTGGCCAATGCGTTGAACGTCGTCGTGCTGACCGCCGCGCTGTCGGTCTATAACAGCTGCGTGTATTGCACCAGCCGCATGCTGTTCGGCCTGGCGCAGCAAGGCAACGCGCCGCAAGCGCTGCTCAAGGTCAATCGCCGCGGCATTCCGCTCGCGGCGCTGGGCGTGTCGTCGCTGGTGACCGGGCTGTGCGTGCTGATCAACTACCTGATGCCGGGCAAGGCGTTCGAAATGCTGATGGGCCTGGTGGTCTCGGCGCTGCTGATCAACTGGGCGATGATCAGCATCATCCATCTGAAATTCCGCCGTGACAAACGCCTCGCCGGCCTGCAGACCAACTTCAGGAGCCTGGGCTATCCGCTCACCAATTACCTGTGCCTGGCCTTCCTGGCCGGCATTCTGGTGATCATGTACCTGACGCCCGAGCTGCGCATCTCGGTGTACCTGATCCCGTTGTGGCTGGTGGTACTGGCCGTGAGCTACCGCTTCAAGCGCCCTGGCGCCGCATTGCGTGGCGGCGTTTCGGTGCGGTAAGGCGCGCGCGCCGCTGCCGGCTCGCTGCCGGCTTCTCCCAAGGAAAACGGGCGCCCGAGGCGCCCGTTTTTCATATCGCCGACTTTGCGATGTGCCGTGCCGGCGAGCGGCTCAGCCCCCCCACCAGTACCACCGCCTGCGCCTCGATTCCCTCTTGCCGGCCGAGGTAGCCGAGCTTTTCGTTGGTTTTGGCCTTGACGTTGACCTGTTCGACAGCCACGCCCAGGTCGGCGGCGATGGCCTCGCGCATGGCCGCGATATGCGGGCCGAGCTTGGGCGCCTGGGCGATCACGGTGCAGTCCAGGTTGATCACGTGCCAGCCGGCCTCGGTCACACGGCGCAGCGTCTCGCGCAGCAGCGTGCGGCTGTCGGCGCCGTAGAAGGTCGGGTCGGTGTCGGGAAAATGCTTGCCGATGTCGCCCAGCGCGGCCGCACCGAGCAGTGCGTCGGTAATGGCGTGCAGCAGCACGTCGGCGTCGGAGTGGCCGAGCAACCCGGTGGTGTATGGAATCGTCACGCCGCCGATTACCAGGGCGCGGCCCGGCACCAGCGCGTGCACGTCATAGCCTTGGCCGACGCGGAGTTTGGGCAACATCGTGGCGCTCATCGGGGTTCCTTGGGAGGCTCGCGCAACATGGCTTCGGCCAGCGCGAAATCTTCCGGGTAGGTGACTTTGAAATTGCGCAGATTGCCCTGCACCAAGCGGGGAGCGTGCCCCATCAGTTCGATCGCGCTGGCTTCGTCGGTCACGTTCTGTCCGTTGGCCAGCGCTTGCTCGAGCGCCTCGCGCAACAGGCCGAGGCGGAACATTTGCGGCGTCTGCGCCTGCCACAGGCCGTCACGCGGCTCGGTGGCGGCCACGCGCGGCTCGTCGCCGGGAGTGGCCCGCTTGAGCGTGTCGGGTACCGGCAAGGCCAGCAACCCGCCCACCGCATCGCCCTTGAGCGCGGCCACCAGCGTGCGGATCAGCGTGGCGGTGATGCCCGGGCGAGCAGCATCGTGCACCAGCACCCAATCGCTGTCCTGCGCGCCGTATTCGGCCAGCGCGCGCAC
This sequence comes from Pandoraea sp., assembly GCF_004297875.1. Taxonomy (GTDB): domain Bacteria; phylum Pseudomonadota; class Gammaproteobacteria; order Burkholderiales; family Burkholderiaceae; genus Pandoraea. Next base: position 20,945 of record NZ_SCSK01000046.1, read on the forward strand.
ACCATTGAGCACCGACGCGTGACGCGTGGCGCCGCCACAGCGCTTGACGGCAAAACGCAGCGCGCCGAAGCGACGCCCGTCGAAATGAGTGTCGTCAGGGGCCAGGACCACCAGGGTCTGGGCAAACTCCGAACAGGCGTCGAACGCCGCCAGGGTGTAGTGGAGCATGGCGCGGCCCGCGATGCTGCGGTACTGCTTGGGCACCTCGGCGCCGGCGCGAGAGCCCGTCCCGGCACACGGGATGACGGCAAAAAGTCGATCGGCCACGGTCAGAAGAATAAGAAAAGGGAGTAAGACACAAGGGAGGATTTTATAATACGGCCTGCCCTCTTCGCAGGCCGCCTTCCGAATAATTCGTATTTATGCCTGAAAACGACACCCCGGCACTGCCTTTTGCACTGGTCAAAAGTGGTCAACGCTACGCCTTCGCCGGGTCGCACGGCTCCGCCGATGCGCTGCTCATCGCGCGCTACTTCGCCGCCCATCGCAACGCCATCCCCTTGCTGACGGTGCTGTGCGCCAACACCACCGATGCGCTGCGCCTGCTGCAGGAACTGCGCCACTGCGCGCCTGACGCGCGCGTGCGCCTGCTGCCCGACTGGGAAACGCTGCCCTACGACGCCTTCTCGCCGCACCAGGATCTGGTCTCGGAACGTCTGGCTACCCTGCACGACCTGAGCAGCCGGCGCTGCGATATCGTGCTGGTGCCGGCCACCACGGCGCTGTACCGGATGGCGCCGGCCAGCTTCATGGCGGCCTATACGTTTTTCTTCACGCAGGGCGACACGCTCGACGAGGCTGCGCTTAAGTCCCAGTTGACACTGGCCGGCTACGAGCACGTGAGCCAGGTGATGCGCCCGGGCGAATACTGCGTGCGCGGCGGGCTGATCGACCTGTATCCGATGGGCTCGCCACTGCCCTATCGGCTCGACCTGTTCGACAACACGATCGAAACCATTCGCGCGTTCGATCCCGACACGCAGCGCAGCCTCTACCCGGTCAAGGAAGTGCGCCTGCTTCCCGGGCGCGAATTTCCGTTCGACGAAGCAGCCCGCACCGCCGCGCGCGCGCGCTGGCGCGAGACGTTCGAGGGCGACCCGACGCGCAGCCCGATTTACAAGGATCTGGGCATCGGCGTGCCGTCGGCCGGTATCGAGTACTACCTGCCGCTGTTTTTCGACGAGACGGCCACGCTGTTCCATTACCTGCCCGAGGGCGCGCATCTGGTGATGTGCGGCGACCTGGACGCCGCCATCAAGCGCTTTTGGAGCGACACCCGCCAGCGCTTCAATTTTCTCTCGCACGACCGCGAGCGGCCGATTCTCGAGCCCGAGCGCCTGTTTTTGCGCGACGAAGACTTTTTCATCTTCGCCAAGCCGTTCGCCCGTCTGGCGCTGCCGGCCGTCGGCGACGGCACCTGGGCCCAGGCACTGCCGCCGCTGGCCGTCAATCGCCGCGCCGACGATCCGCTGGCGGCCTTGCGCGCCTATCTGGCCCGCACGCCGCAGCGCGTGCTGCTGTGCGCCGACTCGCCAGGTCGGCGCGAAACCCTGCAGCAGTTCTTGAACGAGTACGATATTCGGCCGGCCGCATGCGAGTCGCTCGACGAATTCCTGCATGGCAGCGACGCCCGCGTCGCGCTGACGGTCGCGCCGTTCGCTACCGGCTTCGAGATTCCTGCCGAGGGCCTGGCGGTAGTCACCGAGAACGAACTGTTCGAGGGCATCGTGCGGCGTGCCGGGCGGCGTCGCCAGGAACAGGTCAGCTCGGTCGACGCGATGGTGCGCGACCTGGCCGAGCTGAAGATTGGCGACCCGGTGGTGCACAGCCAGCACGGCATCGGCCGCTACCTGGGCCTGGTCGGGATGGACCTGGGCGAAGGCGAGACCGAGTTCCTGCATCTCGAATACGGCGGCGCCGCCAAGCTTTACGTGCCGGTCTCGCAACTGCACCTGATCTCTCGCTATTCAGGCGCCGATCCGGATACCGCGCCGCTGCATACACTTGGCTCGGGCCAGTGGGAGAAGGCCAAGCGCCGCGCCGCCGAGCAGATCCGCGACACCGCGGCCGAGTTGCTCAATCTCTATGCGCGCCGCGCCGCGCGCGCCGGCCATGCGTTCGAGATGTCGCCGCGCGACTACGAAAAATTCGCTGACTCGTTCGGTTTCGAGGAAACGCCGGATCAAGCTGCGGCGATTGCCGCCGTTATAGCGGATATGACAAGCGGCAAGCCAATGGACCGCCTGGTATGCGGCGACGTGGGGTTCGGCAAGACCGAAGTGGCCTTGCGGGCGGCTTTTATCGCGATTATGGGCGGCAAGCAGGTCGCGCTACTCGCGCCCACCACCCTGCTGGCCGAGCAGCACGCGCAAACCTTCGCCGACCGTTTCGCCGAATGGCCGGTGCGCATCGCCGAATTGTCGCGCTTCAAGAGCGGCAGGGAAATCTCGGCCTCGATCAAGGCCATCAACGAAGGCCAGGTCGATATCGTCATCGGCACGCACAAGCTGCTCTCGAGCGAGGTCAAATTCCAGCGCCTGGGGTTGGTCATCATCGACGAGGAGCACCGCTTCGGCGTGCGCCAGAAAGAGGCGCTCAAGGCATTGCGCGCCGAGGTCGATGTGCTGACCCTGACCGCCACGCCGATTCCGCGCACGCTGGGCATGTCGCTGGAGGGGTTGCGCGACTTTTCGGTGATTGCCACCGCCCCGCAAAAGCGTCTGGCGATCAAGACCTTCGTGCGGCGCGAGGACGACAGCACGATCCGCGAGGCGATACTGCGCGAGCTCAAGCGCGGCGGCCAGGTCTATTTCCTGCACAACGAGGTCGAGACCATCGAGAACCGTCGCGCCATGCTCGAGGCGCTGGTGCCCGAGGCGCGCATCGCCGTGGCGCACGGCCAGATGCACGAGCGCGATCTGGAGCAGGTGATGCGGGATTTCGTGACGCAGCGCACCAACGTGCTGTTGTGCACCACCATTATCGAGACCGGCATCGACGTGCCCACCGCCAACACCATCCTGATGCATCGCGCCGACAAGTTCGGTCTGGCGCAGCTGCACCAGTTGCGCGGCCGGGTCGGGCGCTCGCATCACCAGGCCTATGCGTATTTGCTGGTGCACGACCCGCAGGCCCTGACCAAGCAGGCGCAGCGCCGGCTCGAGGCCATCCAGCAGATGGAAGAACTCGGCGCGGGCTTCTACCTCGCGATGCACGACCTCGAAATCCGCGGCGCGGGCGAAGTGCTGGGCGACAAGCAATCGGGTGAGATGACCGAAATCGGTTTTCAGCTATATAGCGACATGCTGGCCGACGCCGTCAAGGCGCTCAAGGCCGGACGCGAGCCCGACCTGACCGCCCCGCTGGCGGCCACCACCGAGATCAATCTGCACGTGCCGGCGATCCTGCCCAGCGACTACTGCGCCGACGTGCAGGAGCGCCTGTCGCTTTATAAGCGCCTGGCCAACGGCACCTCGCGCGAAGCCATCGATACGCTCCAGGAGGAATTGGTCGACCGTTTCGGCAAGCTGCCGCCGCAAGCCCAGGCGCTGATCGAGACACATCGCCTGCGCCTGATCGCAAAACCGTTGGGAATTGCCAAAATCGACGCCTCGGAAGCCGCTATTTCGTTACAATTCATTCCAGACCCGCCAATCGATGCGCTGCGCATCATTGAACTGGTGCAGCGCGACCGCCATATCAAACTGGCCGGGCAGGACAAGCTGCGCATCGAGACAGCCCTTGCGGAATTGGGCGCGCGGGTCGGCAAGATCAAGGAAACGCTGCGTGCGCTCGCCGGTCCGGGGGCGCGCGAATAAAATAAAACAGGGACTGGAACGGGTCGAGCCGGCCCGCACGGCGGCTCGGACGGTGGCTGGCAGCACAGTCATCGGCAGTATCGATGATCGGGGAAATGCACATGGCGCCAGACGACGCTCGGCATACTGTTGCCGCCGCGCACGATCCGGTTCGGTCCGAAGCGCGGCCCGAACCGCCTGCGCTCATGGAGGACGCGCAGCGCATGGCGTTGGCCATCGACGGCAGCGGCACCGGCATCTGGGATCGCGACGTGCGTGCGGGCAAAATCTACTACTCGCCCGGCTGGAAGGCGATCCTGGGTTACGCGCCCCACGAGTTGAGCGACGCGATCGAAGAGAGCTACACGCGCGTGCATCCCGACGACCTGGAATATGTCAAAGCCACCATCCAGGCACACTTCGACGGTAAAACCGACAGCTACACGGTGGAGCACCGCATCCGCTGCAAGGACGGCAACTGGAAATGGATTTCCAGCCGCGGCAAGGTGGTCAGCCGCGATGCCGACGGCCGGCCGCTGCGCATGATCGGCACCACCACCGATATCTCTGCCATGCGCAGCCTGTCGGACCGTCTGCAGCAAAGCGTCGAGCTCATTACCAATCTGACCAATGAAGTGCCCGGCCTGGTGTTCCAGTACCGCCAATGGCCGGAGGGTCGCGGGCATTTCTCTTATGCCAGCGCGGGTATTCGCGACATGTACGAAGTCACGCCGGAGCACGTCATGGCCGATGCCGAGTGCCTGCACCGGCTCGTCCATCCGGATGATCAGGCGCGTTACCGCGCCTCGCTGGCCGCGTCAGCCGCAACCCTCAAACCCTGGCATCTCGAATACCGCGTGCTGCTGCCCAGGCAAGGCCTGCGCTGGCGCCAGGGGGCGGCGCGGCCAAGCCGCCTGCCCGACGGCGGCACGATCTGGCACGGCTTCATCACCGACGTGACCGAACGCAAGCGCATCGAGGCCGAGCTGCAGGAGTTCGCCACCATGGACTTCCTCACGCAGATCCCGAACCGGCGCTATTTCATGACCTGCATGGACGCCGAGCTGGCGCGCATGCGGCGCGCCGCCAGCGCGCCAACGGCCGTGTTGATGTGCGATCTCGACCACTTCAAGTCGATCAACGACAATTACGGCCACGCCGTGGGCGATGCGGTGCTGCGGCACTTCGCCGCGCTGCTGCGCGCGCAGGTGCGCGAGAGCGACATCGTCGGCCGCGTCGGCGGAGAGGAATTCGCCGTGGTGCTCATCGGCACCGGCACCGCCCAGGCCTGCAGGTTTGCGCGGCGCATCCAGCTGCGCACCGCCAATACGCCCTTCGTCGATGCCGGCCGGCGTATCCCGATCACCGTCAGCATTGGCCTGGCCGCCATGTACGCTACCGACGCCAGCGCCGATGCCGCACTGTCACGCAGCGATACGGCGCTCTATCGCGCCAAGCATAACGGCCGCAACCGCATCGAGTGCGCCTGAGGCGCGCCCGATCGCGGGCCATTGTCATATTTTCTAAACAATTCCCGCCGATGTGCCGATAACCAGGAGAGGACAGGCCTCGCCACGTCGCCGGCGTTTCCGGCAAGACGGCCGCGCCCGCTCGCCGCCGCACCTCATTCGCACTTCATTTCAAGCCGGTCGCAACGCACGGCCCTGCGGCAGCCCCCTCGAGGAGACTTTCGAATGCGCCGACTCAGTTTTACCCAGAAGCTCTGGATACCTTTGCTCATCAGCCTGATTGCGCTGTTGCTGGTGTCTGTTTCGGCAGCCTATATGGCGCGCCAGACGCGCATCGATGAACGCAAGAACGATCTGGTCAACGCGGCGCAGATCGGCCTTGGCATTGTCAAGGAATACGCGGCGCTCGCGCAAAGCGGCAAACTCAGCGAGGCGGACGCGCAAAAGCAGGCGCTGGAACGCTTGCAGGGCATCCGCTATGGCCAGGACGGCTATTTCCTGGTAATCAATTCGAAGCCGCAGATGGTGATGCACCCGATCAAGCCCGCGCTCGACGGCAAGGATCTGGGCCATGTCACCGATGCCGACGGCAGGCACCACTACGTGAGCTTCGCCAAGGCCGCGCAGGCCCCGCAAGGCGGCTTCGTCGATTACGTGTTTCCGCATCCGCACGTCACGCCTGCGCGCGCGGTGCCAAAGGTCGGCTACGTGCTGCGCTACGCGCCGTGGGACTGGATTCTCTCGACTGGCGCCTACGTCGACGACATCGACGCCGCCTTCATGCACTCGCTCTACCTCGCCGGCGGCATCTTCGTGGCGATGGCGCTATTGCTTGGCGCGCTGGCGACCGTCACCAACCGCAGCATATTGCGCACCATCGGCGGCGATCCGGCCGATGCCGCACATATCGCCGAGGCCATCGCCTCGGGTAACCTGGCAATCCCCATCGGCACGCGCGCCGGCGACCAGGAGAGCCTGATGCGCGCCATCAGTCGCATGCGCGATGCCCTCACGCAGATCATCGGCCAGGTCAAGCTTGCCGCCGACAACGTTGCGGCCGCCGCGCGAGAAATCTCCAATGGCAATGCAGACCTGTCGCGCCGCACCGAAAATCAGGCCGCGTCGATCGAGGAAACCGCTTCGAGCATGGAGCAAATCACCTCGATGGTGCGCCAGACCGCCGACCATGCCAGGCACGCCAGCCAGTTGGCCGCCAGCGCGATGCAGATCACCGATCGGGGCGGCGAGATGGCCGCCGACGCCGTCACCGCCATGCATGGCATCTCCGACGAATCGAAGAAAATGGGCGAGATCATTGCCGTGATCGAAGGCATTGCGTTCCAGACCAACATCCTCGCGCTCAATGCCGCCGTGGAGGCAGCGCGCGCCGGCGAACAGGGGCGCGGCTTCGCGGTCGTGGCCGGCGAAGTGCGCACGCTGGCCCAGCGCAGCGCCAGTGCGGCAAAGGAAATCCGCGCGTTGATCCACAATGCGGTGGGCAAGGTCGGCACCGGCGCCGAGTTGGTGGAAAAAACCGGCGCGACCATCGAAGAAGCGCGCGGCGCATTGGCGCGCGTCACCGGTATCGTCCAGGAAATCGCCGCCGCCGCGGCCGAGCAAAGCGCCGGCGCCGAACAGGTAAACACCTCGATTACGCAAATGGACGGCATGACCCAGCAAAACGCCGCCCTGGTCGAGCAGGCCGCCGCGGCTGCGCAATCGCTGGCCGAGCAGGCGCGGCACTTGCAAACGGCCATGGCGACGTTCCAGATCCGCGAGGCAGCACGCGCCGAGCCGGCCACATCCAGCGATATCGCGCCCGCATCCCGGCCGGCGCTCCGGCGTATAGCCAACCGCTAAGCGGTATCAGGCACGGCGAGAGTCGGATGCGCTGGCCGCGTCGCCGCGACCCGGTTAAACTTTTTCAGCCATCAAAAATCCGTCATATAGCGATGCTACTTTGCGATGCTACCGCCCTCGGCGCCACCGGCCGAGGCCCGCCGCCTCACTCATCGACGCGCAGGAACAGTACATGACGATTATTCGACCCAGCCGCAGGGACTTTCTCAAAGGAATGGCCGCCGCCGGCGGCGCCGCGTTCGCCGGCACCAATTTCGCCACCCTGGCACACGCGGCGCCCGCGCCGTCCGACCTCAAGGGACTGCGCGAGAAGATCGAGCATATCGTGGTGATCTTCCAGGAGAACCGCAGCTTCGATCATTATTTCGGCGCCTACCAGTCGCCGTCCGGCGCGTTCGTCAACAACCTGCTGGACAAGGACGGCAAGGTCGACGGGCGTTTCACAGGCCTGCAGAAAAACCCGGCGGGCGTGCCTTACGCGTATTTGCCGGTGCCCGACGATATTCCCGGATTCCAGAGCGCCCTGCTCGAGAACCAGCCGTTTCACCTCGCGCCCTACATCCCCGCGAGTCACAACGTGCACTGGGATCCGCAGCACCATTTCTTCCGCATGCAGGCACAGATCGACAACGGCGCGATGGATCGCTTCGTCGCGCTGGCGCTGGCCAAAAAGCCGCACGGCCCGGCCGCCAAACTGACCGATCCGGTCCAAATGATGATGGCCGAGTCAGCCCCGTCGGGCGCGGTGCTGGGCTATTACACGCGCGAGGACCTGCCGCTGTATCACCGGCTGGCCGACGAATACGTGCTGTTCGATCACTTCTTCCAGGCCATGTCGGGCGGCTCGACGGGCAACGCGCTGTACCTGGCGGCCGCACGCTCGGCGGTCTGGCACGCGGCGCCGCACAAGCTGATGGGCAGCCTCACGCCGCCCGTGTACGACAAGCCGTACGACGCGCAGGGCGTGCTGATCAACGATCTGCCACCGGTCAACGGCCCCACCGAGGCATCGTTCGGCAATCTCAAGATCGCGCCGCCGCCCGATGAGCAGTCCTATCCAAACATCGGCGACCGGCTCAACGCCGCCGGCCTCTCCTGGGCCTGGTACAACGAGAACTGGAATGCGGTCAAGCCATGGGCGATGAAGACCGCGTTCGGCGCCGGCGACGGCTCGGCCGTGATCGACAATATCGACATGTACGTGCCGCACCACAATCCGTTTCAGTACTATCCGAGCTGGTTCGCCAACGTCAAGGGCGGCCACATGCGCGACAGCAACGATTTTTTCGAGGACGTCAAGGCCGGCCGCCTGCCCCACGTATCGTTCATCAAGGCCACCGGCGCGCATGACGAGCATCCGGCCGACTCGGCCCCGCGCTGGGGTGAACAGTGGGTATCGAGCCTGCTCGGCGCGCTGGGCGAGAGCCCGTTATGGAACAAGACGGCGGTGGTGATCACCTACGACGAGGGCGGCGGCTTCTGGGATCATGTCAAGCCGCCGCGCCCCGACGCCTATGGCTGCGGCACGCGCATCCCGGCGCTGCTCGTCAGTCCGTGGACACGGCGCGGCTATGTCGATCATCGCGTGGCCGACACCGTATCGGTGCTCGCCCTGATCGAAGCCCGTTTCAACCTGCCGCCGATGCAGGAGCGCGACGCCAAGGCTTACAACCTCCTCGACGGTTTCGATTTCACGCAAAAGCCCCGCGCGCCGTCGTTCTCCTGAGCTGTGGCGCGGCCCTGTCCAGCCCCCGCGCCGGCACGGGGTTTGCGCCGTGCCGCGGCCCCCGCAGCTTCCTTGACTTACGTCAAGTTCCATCTTCCCGCTCTGTTTAGACTTGGCGTCATGACACTGATGTCTTGCGCAGAACAGCGCGCAAGTTCAGTCTCCGTCGCCCGGTCGGGAGGGGATGCCTGCCGGGATTTGCAGCCGTCCGGCGGCTCAGCCCAGCGTGCCGGACGGTTTTTTTATTCTGGAGAGAATGCGATGCACGCCTTGTACAACCCTGATTGGCTATTCGGCGGTGGCATGCTGTTTGGCGGCTTGTGGCTGATGGTGGCTGTCGCGTTCGGCTACGGCGTCGCTGTCGCGGCGCAAAAAATCCAGCGTGTGGTGCGTGCGCGCTGATCTGCATTCATCGGCACCGCATTTTCGATGCCGATGGGCACGCGGACGTTTCGATATCCAAAGTTACTGGCTACGCACCACTTCGCATGGCGCACGCGCTGTGCGCTGGTCGCCCTGCTCGTCATTGCCGCTCCGGCCCTGGCGCAGGCAGGCAATAGCGCTTCGTCTGGCGCGGCCGCGGCCGGCCTGCCGCCCGGCGTCATCACTGCAAGCCAGCCAACGGTCGAGAAAGCGGGCGCCTACCAATGGGGCAGCGATCTCGGCCTGAGCACCGCGCAACGCGCCGCCATCAACCATATTCGTGATCAGGCACGCCAGCAACGCTGGTCTCTGCTCGACGCCATCAGGGATCAGCATGCCAGGCTGCGCGATCTGTACGGAGCGCCGACGCTGGACCAACCGGCCGTCGACGCCGCCCTCCGGACGCTGCGCCAACTCCGGCGGCAGATGACCCGCGTCTCGAAAGCGGAACACCAACGCATCGACGCCATCCTCACGCCCAGGCAGCGCAACAAGCGCAACCAGGACCTGCTGCGCGACGACCAGCAGATCTGGTAACCCCGGTTCGATATACCGGCGCTGCTGTTCCGCATCCTTGACCTAGGTCAACGCCATCCGGCCTGGCTTTCCTAGACTGAGAACGTAATCTTTCGTTGCCTGAGCAATTCGTCCGGCCAAGCGACCGATCGCCTTGCGCGAAAGCGGGGCCTCGCACTCACTGTCAACCACATGATGTTGTCATTACGAGAAGGAAACGATCATGAGAATCACCGAGATCAAGCGTTCCAACCTGCTGATTGCCTGTGCGTTTGCCATTGCGCTGTTTGGCGCTTCGCAACTGGGACATGCCGCGCCCGCGGACAGCCCCGCTGCGCCGGGCGGCTACGGTCCCGGCTACGGGCCGTGCGGCGGTGGCATGGGGCCCGGCATGATGGGCGGTTACGGCGGCGGCTATGGCGGCATGGGCCCGGGCATGATGGGCGGCTACGGTGGCTACGGCGGCATGGGCCCGGGCATGATGGGCGGCTATGGTCGCTATGGCGGCTACGGTTGGGGCAGCGAGCTCGGTCTGTCGCAGGAGCAGCTCGCGAAAATCAATCGCATTCACGATGACACGCGGCGCGCGCACTGGGCGCTGATGGGCCAGATCATGGATCAGCAGGCCAAACTGCGTGACCTGTACCAGGCGCCGCAGCGCGACAACGCCGCCATCGAGCAGGCCGAGAAAAACTATCGCCAGCTTCGGCAGCAAATGTACGACGCATCGATCGCCGCGCATCGGCAAATCGAAGCGGTGCTGACCAAGGAACAGCGGGACAAGCTGCGCAAAGCCTGGCGCCGCGACGAAGAGTCGGACTGGTGATTCGCCTTGCCTTGCCTTGATCGCCCACCTATTGCTACAGGAGCAACATAATGTCCTTGCCGGAAATCGTCTTGTGCGCCCCATTGCGCACTGCCATTGGCACCTACAACGGTACGCTCAAGAGCGTGCCGGCTACTGAACTCGGCGCCGCGGTGGTGCGCGAGACACTCAAGCGCGCCGAGCTCGACCCGGCACAGGTCCAGAGCCTTGTTTTCGGCCAGGTCATCCAGGCCGGCGCCAAAATGAATCCGGCTCGGCAGGCCGCCATCGCCGGCGGCCTGCCGATCGAAGTGCCGGCGATGACGGTCAACCGCGTATGCGGATCCGGTGCGCAAGCGATCGTCAGCGCCGCGCTGGAAATTGCCAGCGGCCACCTTCAGTGCGCCATCGCCGGCGGCATGGAGAACATGGATCTGGCCCCTTACCTCCTGCCGCACGGTCGCTGGGGTTTGCGCATGGGCGACGGCGCGGTCATCGACAGCATGCTGCACGACGGCCTGAACGATGCGTTCAGCGGGCAGCACTCGGGCTGGCATACGGAAGACCTGGTGACTCAGTTCAACATCACCCGCGAACAGCAGGACGCCTGGGCACTGCGCTCGCAACAGGCGTTTTCGGCCGCGCAGGCGGCAGGCAAGTTCGGCGAGGAAATCGTGCCGGTCGAGATCCGGGGGCGCAAGGGCGCGGAGCAGTTCGCCAAGGACGAACACAACCGGCCCGAAACCACGGTCGAGTCGCTGGCCAAGCTCAAGCCCGCGTTTCGCAAGGACGGCACGATTACCGCCGGCAATGCGCCCGGACTCAATACCGCTGCGGCGGCGATGATCGTGGCCGAGCGCCGTTGGGCCGAGCAGCACAGCCTGATGCCGCTGGCACGCCTAGTCAGCTACGGGGTCGCGGCGGTCGCGCCCGGCATGTTCGGACTTGGCCCGGTGCCGGCCGTGCGGCAAGCGCTGGAGCGCGCCAACTGGCCGCTGGCGACGGTCGACCGGGTCGAGATCAACGAGGCGTTCGCCGCTATCGCGATCGCCTGCACGCGCGAACTCGGCCTGGCGGTCGATATCGTCAACGTCGAGGGCGGCGCGATCGCGCACGGTCACCCGATCGGCGCGACTGGCGCCGTGCTCACGACACGCCTGCTGCATTCGATGTTGCGCGACGGACTCAAGCGCGGCGTGGTCACGTTGTGCATCGGCGGCGGCCAAGGCATCGCCCTGGCGCTGGAAATGCTCTAGCAACGGCGCGCGCCGCGCCCCATGGCGGAGGGAGCGGGATCGGCCGGCGAACTACCGCTGGCCGAAGCTGGCCCCCTTGAACAGATCCTTGAACTCGCGCGGCTGCGAGCGCCAGTACTGCTTCGGCGCGCTCACCTGGGCACCGAGCCTGGCGGCGGCATGCCAGGGCCAGCGCGGATCGTAGAGCATCGCGCGGGCCAGCGACACCGCATCGGCCTCGTGGTTGGCGATGATCGCCTCGGCCTGCTCCGGCTCGGTGATGAGTCCCACCGCGAGCGTCGGCAGGCCGACCTCGGCCTTCACGCGCTGGGCATAAGGCACCTGATAACCGGGCCCGAGCTTGATCGCCTGAGCCGGCGAGACACCGCCGGTGGTCACGTGAATCGCCGCGCAGCCGCGCGCCTTGAGCGCTTGGGAGAGCGCTACCGTGCCGTCGATGTCCCACCCGCCGGGTACCCAGTCGGTGGCGGAGATGCGCACCCAGACAGGCTTGTCGGCCGGAAATCCGGCACGCACCGCATCGAAAATTTCGAGCACGAAGCGCATGCGATTTTCCAGGCTGCCGCCATATTCGTCGTCGCGGTGGTTGGCCAGCGGCGAGAGGAACTGGTGCAACAAATAGCCGTGCGCGGCATGAATCTCGAGACCGTCGATGCCGAGTCGCGCGGCGCGACGGGCCGTGGCCACGAAATCCGCCCTCACTTTGTCCAGGCCGGCGCGGTCGAGCGCGGCCGGCGCCGCTTCGCCTTCGGCATGCGGCACGGCCGACGGGGCGACGGTTTGCCAGCCGCCCGTCTCGCCCGGGCGGATTTGCCGCCCGCCCGCCCAGGGTGCCTGGCTCGACGCCTTGCGCCCGGCGTGCGAGATCTGCATGGCCACGGCAATCGGCGCGTGCGCGCGGATCGCCGCAAGCACTCGCGCCAGGGCGGCCTCGTTGGCATCCGAATACAGGCCGAGATCGTTCGCCGTGATGCGCCCCTCGGGCGACACCGCCGTGGCCTCGGTGATCAAAAGCCCCGCGCCGGAGAGCGCCAGGTGGCCGAGGTGAATCATGTGCCAGTCACCCGCCGATCCCTCCTCGGCCGAGTACTGGCACATCGGCGCGATGACAATGCGGTTATCCAGTTGAAGATTGCCGATCGCTAGCGGCTGGAAAAGTTGGCTCACTGAAAGCTCCTGATTGGTTCGATGGCAAGAGGTCGGCCCGATCTGCGGCGCTTGCCCGCCGATCGCACCGGCCACACTGTGCAGGCATTTTATGGCAACGGCCATTTGCGCGTGCGAGCATCGCCAGCGCCCTTGCCGGGCGAGAAAATCGCGAGGGCCGATGTATTGATGGTGATTCGTCGCTATGATGAAGCCTGCGAGACGCGCAAGCCCCTGCCCGTCCATACTGACCGAGAGAGCTTCACGCCATGAACCATCCCGACCAGCCCCCCCGAACCGGCACCTCCGAACGCGCGCAGGCGATTGCCGATCGCGTCGAGGCGTTCGTGCGCGACGTCGTCGCGCCGTTTGAGCACGATCCACGCTATGGCAGCCATGGCCCCAGCGAAGAACTGGTGCATGAGTTGCGCACCCTGGCGCGCTCAGCCGGCGTCATGACCCCACACATCCTGCCCGACGGCAGCCACCTGAGCCAGCGCGAGACAGCGCTGGTGCTCAAGCGCTCCGGCCTCTCCCCGCTGGGGCCGGTAGCGGTCAATACGGCCGCGCCCGACGAAGGCAACATGCTGCTCCTGGGCAAGGTCGCCACCGCCGAACAGCAGGCGCGTTATCTCGCCCGGCTGGTCGCCGGCGAGGCGCGCTCGGCATTCTTCATGACCGAGCCGGCCGCCGATGGCGGCGCGGGCTCCGACCCATCGATGCTGCAGACCACCGCGCGGCGTGACGGCGACCATTGGGTCATCAACGGCCGCAAGGCCTTCATCACAGGCGCAGTCGGTGCCCGGGTCGGCATCGTGATGGCGAAGACTTCGACCGGCGAGGCACTGACAGCGACGATGTTCCTGGTGGAATTGCCCCACCCGGCAATTCGCGTGGCGCGAGTGCTCGATACCATCGACGGCGCCATGCCGGGCGGCCACGCCGTGATCGAGATCGACAACCTGCGCGTGCCCGAGCGCGACGTGCTGGGCGAGGTCGACCAGGGCTTCAAGTATGCGCAGGTGCGCCTGTCGCCGGCCCGCCTGTCGCATTGCATGCGCTGGCACGGCGCGGCCACGCGCGCGCACGAAATCGCCACGGCCTATGCGACCAGGCGTCATGCGTTCGGCAAGCCGCTGATCGATCACGAAGGTGTCGGCTTCATGCTGGCCGACAACCTGATCGATCTCAAGCAGGCCGAGCTGATGATCGACTGGTGCGCCGACGTGCTCGACACGGGCTCGCTGGGCACCACCGAAAGCTCGATGGCCAAGGTCGCGGTGTCCGACGCGCTGTTTCGCGTGGCCGACCGCTGCGTACAGGTGATGGGCGGCACCGGCGTGACGCGCGATACGATCGTCGAGCAGGTGTTCCGCGAAATCCGCGCATTCCGCATTTACGATGGTCCGACCGAGGTACACAAATGGGCGCTGGCCAAGAAAATCAAGCGCGAAGCGTTGGGAGCCCATCGATGAGCGGCTCGACCATGCCGGTGCGCGAGGCGCACCGTTTTGACGTCGCACGCCTGGCCGAGTGGATGCAGGCCAACGTGGCCGGCTTCAGCGGCCCCCTCACGGTCGAGCAGTTTCAGGGCGGGCAATCGAACCCCACCTACCGCCTGGTGACGCCGGCGCGCAGCTACGTGCTGCGGCGCAAGCCGCCGGGCGAATTGCTCAAGGGCGCGCACGCGGTCGACCGCGAGGCCCGCGTGCTCACCGCGCTGGCCAGCGTGGGTTTTCCGGTCGCGCACGTGCATGGCCTGTGCGTCGACGATTCGGTGATCGGCACGTGGTTTTACGTGATGGACATGGTCGAGGGCCGCGTCTTCTGGGAGGCGACCTTCCCCGGCGTGCCGACCGTGCAGCGCGACGCTTACTTCGATGCGATGAACGCCACGCTCGCCGCGCTGCATCAGCTCGACTACACGGCGCTCGGCCTGGCCGATTACGGGCGCGTCGGCGGGTATATCGAGCGGCAGATCAGCCGCTGGTCGCGCCAGTATCTCGAAGACACCGACGCCGGACGCGACCCGCACATGGATCGGCTGCTGGCGTGGTTGCCCGAGCACATCCCGCCGGCCGACGAGACCGCCATCGTGCATGGTGACTACCGCGCCGACAATATGATCTTTCATCCGAGCGAGCCGCGCATCCTGGCGGTGCTCGACTGGGAATTGTCGACGCTCGGGCACCCGCTGGCCGACTTCGCTTATCACGTGATGATGTACCGCATGCCGCCCGACATTCTCGGCGGCATCGCCGGTGCCGATCTGGCCGCTCTCGGCATTCCCGACGAGGCCGAGTACGTCGCGCGCTATTGCCGCCGCACCGGGCGCGACGGCATCGCCGATCTCGATTTCTATATCGCCTTCAATATGTTCCGCTTCGCAGCGATCGTCCACGGCATCAAGGGGCGTCTGGCACGCGGCACCGCAGCCAGCGCCAACGCGCCGGCCATGGCCGCCCGCTTCGAGCGCATCGCGCAATTGGCATGGCAGCAGGCCGAGCGCATGGGCGCCTGAACCGAAGACAGGCAAACCACGACCACCCACTCGAAGGCCCCCATGACCTCGCCCCGACTCCCGACTTTTTTTATTTCCCACGGCGGTGGGCCATGGCCCTGGATGACCGACCAGTTGGCCGGCCGCTACGATCGCCTGGCGGCGGCGCTGCGGCAAATGCCGCATTTGACGGTCGCGCCCCCCAAGGCTGTGCTGATGATCTCGGCGCATTGGGAAGCCCCCGAGTTCACTGCGATGGCGCACCCGCGACCGCCGATGATTTATGACTATTACGGGTTTCCCGACTATACCTACCAGATCGCCTACGCGGCGCCGGGTGTGCCGTCGCTGGCGACCCGGGTGCATGACTTGCTCGAGAGCGCGGGCATAGCCGCCCGGCTCGACGCGCAACGCGGCTTCGACCACGGCATGTATGCGCCGATGGCGGTCATCTACCCCAATGCCGACATGCCGACCGTGCAACTCTCGCTCAGGCACGGGCTCGATCCGCGCGAACACCTGGCGCTCGGGCGCGCGCTCGCACCGCTGCGTGACGAAGGCATACTGATCATCGGCAGCGGGCTGAGCTATCACAACTTGCGGGCGTTCGGTCCGGCCGGCAAAGCGCCGTCCGCGGCCTTCGACGCCTGGCTGCGGCATACCCTGGCCGACACCGACGCGGCCCGCCGCAGCGCCGCGCTCACCGACTGGGAGACGGCACCGTCGGCACGCCAGGCGCACCCGCGCGAGGAACATCTGCTGCCGCTGATGGTTGCGCTCGGCGCGGCCGAGCATGAGGCGGCCACGCTGGTCTATCACGAGGACGATTTCGCCGGCGCGCTCAGCGTGTCGAGCTTTATGTTCGGCGGCAGCCAGCGGGCCGCCACCGAGACGGCATGATTGATCGATCGAATGAATGACCTGGCCGGCTAGCGCGTCTGCGTGGCGACCTTGAGGCCCAGGGAGATGAATATCAGGCCAATGACCTGGTTTTGCCAGCGCTTTAGCCATACAAGCCGTTTGAGTACCCGGCTCAACGGCCGGATAGTCAGCGCAATCAACGAAGTATAGAGCGCGCTGAGCATGGCGAAAATCGCGCCCAGCACCGCAAACTGCATAAACGGCGCGCCATGCGACACGTGGACGAACTGCGGCAGGAACGCCAGGAAAAACAGCGCCGTCTTGGGATTGAGCACCTCGGTCGGAATCGCCTGAAGGTAAGCCCGGCCGGCGCTCAGCGGCCTGGCCGCCTGTGAAGCCTCGGGCACTTGGGCGAACTCGCTGGCTGGCGCACCCGCTTGAGCGCGTTTGGTCCGCAGTGCGCGAATACCGAGGTAAACGAGATAGGCAGCCCCCACCCATTTGACAACGTTGAAAGCCAGCGCCGAAGTCATCAGCAGCGCCGACAGGCCGATCGAGGCGCCCAGCGTATGGAGCGCGTCGCCGGTGGCGATTCCCAGCCCGGTGGCGATCCCCACGCGGCGCCCGCCCTGCACGGTACGCGTGAGTACCAGCAAAACCGCCGGGCCCGGAATCAAGAACAGGCCCAGTACCACGGCAATGAACGTGCCCAGTGTCGATAAATCCAGCATGGCGTCTCCTGTGATGTGCCTGGCGACTCATCAAGTCCGACCAGGGGTCGATGCGGTCGGCGACCTCGCCGCCGCGATGCGACTCGCGACATATTAGCGCTCGGTGGCAGGCATCGCGATCGGTGCCGGAGGCATATCACGCATGTGGCGGTGCCAGCGGCGAAATTCGATGATAGCGCGATCCGCGCCGATCAGGCGGTCTTGCTCGGCGTGCGCGCTGTCGCGCGGCGTTTGCGTGACGACCACACGGCGATCCTGGTTCAGGATGAAGCGGTTGCTCAGCCCCATGATGAACTCTAGCGGCCTGGCCAGCAGCGGATTGCGCACGCGGTGATAGAAGCGCAGATAGTAGCGCGTGGTGCTTTCGTTCACGGGCACGAACGCAATCATGTTCTTTTGGCGCTCGCCCAGATTCAGCAGCCACAAGGCGGGAAAGCGAAAGTGCAGTCCGGGGGGTGCGCCTGCGGCCGCAGTCGCAAGCTCGGCCAGGGTGCGGGGACTTTGCCCGACATCCGCGGCGTTGGTCACCCACACCCGAATCCCGTGGTCGTCGCTCTCGATGTAGGGCCCCTCGACAAGACTTCGCCCGCCCGCGCCAATGGTGGTGCGATGGACGAACGGCAAATGCGCCACGTCGAGCTGGTTTTCGATCGCGCGCGTGTAATGCACCGGCCATTCGACCGTCTCGGTGCCATAACGCCAGCCGTCGTCCAATTCCGGGAAGAAAGGCAGCTCCGGGTAGACTTCGCGGGGCGCGCCCCACCAGAGCCAGAGCAGGCCGTGCGCCTCGCGCACCGCAAAAGCCTCGAGTGCCATGCCCTTGGGAATCTTGCCTTGACGGCCGATGGCCGGAATCCGGCGGCACTGCCCCTGCGCATCGAATGCGAATCCATGAAACGGACAGCTCAGGCAATCTCGATCGACCGCGCCCCGGCTCAGTTGCGCGCCGAGGTGCGGGCAACGGTCGGGGTGGGCATGCGCCCGGCCGTCCTCCGTGCGCCAGAACACCAGCCTGCGCCCGAAGCGCTCGACGCCCAACGGCTTGCGACCGAGTTCGCGGCTTTGCAGAACGGGATACCAGTGCTCACTGGGGACGAACATCGCGGGCAATGCTCCTGTAGGTGGCCGGGATAGGCCGATTGTGCCATGCCGGCCCATGGCGATTGTTACCCGTCGTTTCCAACGGCGAGCGCTTCGCGACGGAGGTGGTCGACAAACGTCTCGGTCAACGGCGACAGTTCGCCGGACTGTCTGGTAAACAGGCCAATGGTGCGCCGCCAGTGGGCGTTCTCCACATCGACCATGCGCAACCCCAGGCGTTCGGCGATGCTGCGTTGCTGGCTGTTGCAGATGCCGAGCAGGTCGGTATTTGCGAGGATGAAGAACACGCCCGATGCCGAACCATACTCACTCTCGACCTGAACCGAAGGCGCGTCCAGACCGAGCTGCCGATATAACGCTTCGATCTGCTGGCGCACCGGCACGGACTGACCGGGCAAAACCCATGCCGCGCGTGCCAGGCTGTGGGCCGACAGCGGTTTGCTCTCACGCAGGATTCGATGGCCTTTGCGACACGCGATCCAGACATGATCCTCGCTTAGCGGCCGCACCACCAGACCAGCCGGCACGTCGGCAGGCACCGGGGCCACCGCGGCGTCGACCTCGCTCGAGGCCAGGGCATGAAAAAGTGCGTCGGACAGACGAATTTTCATCTCGATGCGCAGCGCCGGACGAGCACGTTGCAGGGCAACAAAGGTCCGCGCCACAAGCGGCTCCGCCGCAGGCGTCGTTCCGACGCGCACCGTTGCCAGTTCTCCCGAGTGTAATTCGCCGATCAGATCAAGGGTTTCCCGATACCTGAGCTGCATCGTGGCCGCCCCGCGCACGAAGATCTCGCCGTAGCGCGTCAGTCGCATGCCTTTGGCGTGCCTCTCGAACAGCGGCACGCCCACTTGCGCCTCCAGGCGTCGCACGGCCTTGGTCAGAGCGGGCTGGCTAACGCCTGTCTGGGCGGCGGCTCGATGCAGCAGGCCAGTCTCGGCAATGGCAAGGAAATAGCGAAGATCGTCGAGATTCATGAGATAACCAATGGTTATTGAATTTACACCAATGATACTTGCACGCGCCAAACGCGACATCAATACTTTGCCTACCACTACAAACACGATCCGGAGACCCGGTCATGCCAGAGTTTTCCCTCTCGAGCCAAGCTGACGCGCCCGACGCCAGTGCCCGCCGACACCTGCGCCATGCGGTCGCCGCCGCGACCATCGGCACCGCCCTCGAGTGGTTCGATCTGGTGGTCTACGGCTTTTTCGCGCTGACCATCGCCAAACTGTTCTTCCCGGCAGGCAACCCGCTCACGTCGGTGTTGCTGACCTTGGGCACATTCGGCGCGTCCTATCTGATGCGCCCTCTCGGCGCCCTTTTGCTCGGCGCCTATGCCGATCGCCACGGCCGCAAGCGGGGGCTGACGCTGAGCATTGCGCTGATGGCCTTGGGCACCCTGATCATCGCGGTGGCGCCCACCTATCAGGCGGTCGGCATTGCCGCGCCAGCGTTGATGGTGGCCGCACGTTTGATCCAGGGCATCTCCGCGGGCGGCGAGTTCGGCTCCTCAACCAGCTTCCTGGTCGAACATTCCCCGCCCGCGCAACGCGGCTTCTACGCCAGTTTTCAAATGGCCGCGCAAGGTGCCACGGCAGTGCTCGCGTCGCTGTTCGGCGTGATGCTGACCCGCTCTCTGAGTACTGCTCAATTGCTCGCCTGGGGCTGGCGCATACCTTTCCTGTTTGGGTTGACGATCATTCCTGTGGCCTACTTCATTCGCCGCCGTGTCAGCGAGACGCCCGTCTTTCTCAATACCAGTAAAGCGCACAGCCCGGTGCGCGAGACATTCGCTGACCACAAGCTGCGGCTGATGCTGGCGATTGGGGTCTATATCCTGGTCACCTCGTCGTCGTATGTGATTATTCTTTTCATGCCAACGTTTGCCGTCAGGCAACTCGGCATTCCCTCGTCAATAGCCTTCACCGGCACCCTGCTGATGGGAGCCATTCAAATCTTTGCCTGTCCGATCGCCGGCGCGCTGGGCGATCGGGCGGGACGCCTGCGCGTATTGCTGGGGGCTGCGGTCATATTCGGCGTGAGCGTCGTGCCATTGTTCTCTCTGCTGGCCGCAAGCCCGACGACGCCTGTCTTTCTGGCGCTATGCATCGTCCTGGGTTTGTTGGTAAGCGCTTATCAGGGTCCGATCCCAGCCGTGCTCAGCGAGCTGTTTCCAGCCCGCGTGCGAACCGTCGGCCTGGCATTGACACATAACCTCACCGTGGCAATTTTCGGCGGCTTCGCACCGATGATCCTCACCTGGGCCATCAGTCGCACGCACAGCAATCTGGCGCCGGCCGCCTATATTGCCGCAGCGGCCCTGCTGAGCGTGATTTGCCTGGGCATCAGCTTGCGTCGCTATGGCGCCCACCTCCAACAGGATTGAATCCACTGCGCGGCGCACGGGTCGCCTCGACAAGCCCAACCCCGAATCCCGGAAACAAGCAATAAGTGAAATCATGGAACGACCGAACATAGTACTCATCGTCGCAGACAATCTTGGTTGGGGTGAACTCGGCTGCTACGGCGGCGGCAAGATGATGCGTGGCGCGGCAACCCCTCGTATCGACGCATTGGCCGCAAGCGGCATGCGACTGCTCAACTACAACGTCGAAAGCGACTGCGTTCCGACCCGAAGTGCACTCATGACGGGTCGCCACCCGATTCGCACCGGCGCATTCCAGTCGGTGCCCCCCGGCTTGCCGCAGGGCCTGAAGCAAGACGAGTGGACGCTCGCGCAGATGCTCTCGGAAGCAGGCTATGCCACTGCGCATTTCGGCAAATGGCATCTGGGCGACGTACCGGGGAGATATCCCTCCGATCGCGGCTTCGATGAGTGGTATGGTATTCCGCGGACCACCGACGAAACGCAGTTCACGACATCGGTCGGCTTTGACCCGTCGGTGGTCGAACTCCCCTACATCATGACCGGCAAGAAGGGCGAGCCATCGCATAACGTCAAGATATACGACCTTGCAACGCGCCGCACGATCGACGAGGAGCTCGTCGTGCATTCCAGACGCTTCATGCGACAACACGCATCGACCAATACCCCGTTCTTCCTGTATCTGCCGATGGTTCATCTGCATTTCCCGACCCTGCCGCATGCCGATTTCGACGGCAAGACCGGTCTGGGCGAATTCGCCGATTCACTGGCGGAGATGGATTTCCGCGTCGGCCAAATCGTCGACGAGCTCTCCGCGCTAGGGATCGCCGAGAATACCTTGTTGATCTTTTGCAGCGACAACGGCCCGGAATATCGGGCTCCGTATCGCGGCACCGCCGGCCCGTGGACCGGCACGTACCACACTGCGATGGAAGGTAGCTTGCGCGTCCCGTTCATTGCGCATTGGCCCCGACGAATTCCAGCGGGCAACGTCAACAATGAAATCGTTCACGTGGTCGATCTGCTGCCAACCTTGGGCGAACTTGCCGGCGCGCGCCTGCCGCAGGAGAAACCCATCGACGGCGTGAGCCAGCTCAATTTCCTGCTCGGCCAACAAGCCAAATCGAATCGCGAGGGTTTTCTCTTTTATATCAAGGAAGAACTGCGTGCGATTAAATGGCGCGACTGGAAATTGCATCTGGTCTGGGAACCTGCCGTCAATTGCGGCGCCAGGAAACTCGAGGTGCCGTATCTATTCCATTTGATCCAAGACCCGAAAGAGGAAACCGATATCCTGACACGCAACACGTGGGTGCTGGGGCCGATGCTCAAATTGGTGCGCACCTTCAAGGAAAGCGTCAAAATCCATCCGAACACGCCGCCCGGCGAACCTGACTGAGTAACCCCCGCCGCCCGGCCCACATGGTCGGGCAACGCCTGGCCCGGCGCCTGATCCGATGTACAGGACTCCTTGATGTTCACCCAGGCTCGCGAATCCGCATTTATGTGTGGCAAGCGTTAATCAACTCATGGAAACTCTTTTGCACTGCGTCAATCAGAGGGAAACGCATTTATGCCCGACTTGTACGGGCATGACCTTTTCACAACGGAAAAAATTCCCCATGTCTGAATCGTCGCGAACCACTGCCTCGGCGGCTGTCAACACGCTGCCTCGACCAACAACCTACTCCGCCACGCTGCGCGTGCTGCATTGGCTCAGTGCGCTGTGCATGTTCATCGTCATCCCGCTGGCCTGGTACATGACCGAACTGGATCGTCATGATCCGCATCGGGTGACGTGGTTCACTCTGCACAAATCGATCGGTTTGACGGTGCTGCTGCTGACCGTCATTCGCATCATCACGCGCCTGTCCGGCACCGTGCCGGCGTTGCCGGCACGCATCCCGGCGATGGAGCGGGCGCTTGCCCACATCGGGCACGGCTTGCTCTATCTGATTCTGCTCGGCATGCCGATCAGCGGTTACCTCAACTCCTATGCCGGGGGCCATCCGGTCGAGTGGTTCTGGTTATTTCAGGTGCCCGTGATGGCTTCACCCGACCGCCCGCTGGCTCATCTGGCCGGCCAGACCCATCGACTGCTCGCGTGGGCGACCTATGCGCTGATCGCCGGCCACGTACTGGCTGTTGCCTACCATCAGTTGGTGCAGCGCATCGACCTGCTGGGCCGCATGACGGGGCGGGCGACATCCGTCCCTGGCCAGAAATAGGTCGAGCGGCGCGCCGGGACGCGGCACGGCAGCCGCCTCCCGGGTGATCATCTCGCCCGACGACGCTCAGCAGGCCGGGCCGCCCCGCTAAAAGCTACGCGCGCTTGTTTTCCGGCAAGCCCTGTCACAGCGACCCTTTGTTCAATGCACATTCCCTATCACCAATGTAAATTCCCATTTTTCGGGAAACATGGGTATCCAATATGTATTTCGATGCATTAGGGTAACCCCGATCTCAAGCGACCAAAACACCCGCCGTTAAACCGGCAACGATGTCGCGATCCGCAAGTCAGCCTGGCACATGCAGCCCCCAAACCCGGAGGCTTGCGGATCGAAATCGTGCCGCGCCAATGGTGGCTCGCGGCACGGTGCAACCCCATTGTCACGTCCAACACAATCAGTACAACCGGGAGCACACAATGGAACACACCACGCCCGAACGGGGAATGGAGCTGCACGAATTGAGCGCCATCAGCACGGCACTGAACCGGGTTCAGGCGGTCATCGAGTTCGATCTGCACGGCATCGTGCTGCATGCGAACGACAATTTCCTGCAAGTCCTCGGCTACACCCTCGACGAAGTGCGCGGCCAGCATCATCGGATGTTCTGCGAAGCAACCTATGCCGAGAGCGCCGCCTACCGGCAGTTCTGGGAAAAGCTCGGCCGCGGGGAATTCGACCATGGCGAATACAAGCGCATCGGCCGCGACGGGCGCGAGATATGGATCAATGCCTCCTACAACCCCGTGTTCGACGCCGACGGCAAGCCGTACAAGGTGATCAAGTTCGCCACCGACGTTACCGCCGCGCGCCAGCGCAATGCCGAGTACGAAGGCAAGGTGCGCGCGATGGACAAGGCGCAGGCGGTCATTGAATTCGATCCGAGCGGCAACATACTGACGGCCAACCAGAATTTTCTCGACGCCATGGGTTATCGACTCGAGGAGATTCAGGGCAAGCATCACCGCATCTTCTGCGACGACGCTTATACGGCCAGCGACGACTATCGCGCCTTCTGGGCCAAGCTCAACCGTGGCGAGTTCGACGCGGGCCGGTACAAGCGACTGGGTAAGGGTGGCCGCGTGATTTGGATCCAGGCCACCTACAATCCTATTTACGACGGTAACGACAAGCTGACCAAAGTGGTCAAGTTCGCTACCGATGTCACCGCTCAGGTCGAGCTGGAAGAGCAGGTCAGGCGGCGCGCCGAGGACGACCAGCGCAAGGTGGCCGCCCTGCTCGAGGTCGTCAACGGCGCTGCCGCGGGCGACCTGACCGGGCAGATCGTGATTGGCGGCACGGACCCGATCGACCAGCTCGGCGCCGGCATCAAACACATGATCGACGATCTGCGCGGCGTGATCGGCCAGGTGGTCGAGTCGGCCAGCGGCTTCTCGGCATCGTCGCAGGACATCGCCGGTCGCGCCAACACGGTGGCCGGCGGCGCCCAATCGCTCGGTGCGACGGTCGAGGAAATGAACGCTTCGGTGGAAGAACTGACCGCCTCGATCAACTCGATTGCCGACAACTCGCGCAGCGCCGACGGCTTGGCCAAGGACACCCAGCAGGAAGCCGAGCGCGGCGCCAAGGCGATTGCCCGCTCGATCGAGTCGATGGAGCTGATCAATAAGTCGTCGGAAGACATCAGCGAAATCATCAAGGTGATTGGTGAAATCGCCAGTCAAACCAATTTGTTGGCGTTCAACGCCGCCATCGAGGCCGCGCGCGCTGGCGAGCACGGACTTGGCTTTTCGGTCGTTGCCGACGAGGTACGCAAGCTCGCCGAGCGTTCGTCACAGGCGGCCAAGGAAATTTCCAAATTGATCAACGAATCGGTCAAGCGGATCGCGCAAGGCAGTGACATCTCCCGCCAGGCCGGCGAGGCCTTCGAAAAGATCGTGGCCGGCGTCGCCCGCACCACTCAGGCCATCTCCGAGATTTCCTGCGGGGCAGACGAACAGTTGGTGGCCGCGCGCGAAGTCAGCGCGGCAATCCAGCAAGTTGCCGAGGACGCGGAGAAATCGGCCGGCGCCTGCGACCTTATCGCGCGAGAGAGTGCCACGCTCATGCGTGGCGCCGAGGCACTCGACAAGACAGTCATGCGTTTCGTGGTCTAGCCTTGGGAAGGCCCCTGCCATGAGCGATTCCGAGGTCGATCCGCTCACCCGGCGCGCCCTGTTCGAGCAGGTGCGCCGGCATACCGGCATTGTCATGAACGAGCGCAAATGGCCGATGCTCGACGGCCGCCTGCGGCGTCGCCTGCAGGCGCTCGCCCTGCCGGGCTACCGCGAGTATTTGGGCTTGCTGGAAGCAACACCCAGCGAAGTGCGCGACTTCGTCGATCTGGTCACCACCAATGAAACATCGTTCTTCCGCACACCGCGCATCTGGCAATATCTGGCCGAGGAATTCCTGCCGCGGTGGCACCACGCGCACCCGCATCTGCCGTTGCGCGTCTGGTCCGCAGCTGCTTCGAGCGGCGAGGAAGCCTACAGCGTCGCGATGCTGTGCGAGGAATTTCGCGCCCGTCACCCGGGTTTCCGTTATCGCATTCTCGCCACCGATATTTCGGACGGCATTCTGCGCAGCGCCGCAACCGGCCACTACCGCGGACGAAGCGCTGCCGGCCTGCGACAAGCGCATCCTGCCCTGCTGGACAAATACTTCAGCACCGACGAGGACGGCACCGGCATTCGCGCCAATTCAGCCCTGCGCGCGCAAGTGACGTTTCGCCAGCACAACCTCTACAAGCCGCCGCGCGACGTCGGGCCGGTCGATCTGACGCTGTTGCGCAACGTCCTGATCTATTTCGACACGGCCGGTCAGCAAGCGGTGCTGGAGAATGTGCGGCGCGCGATGGCGCCCGACGGCGTGCTGATCGTCGGCGAGTCCGAGTCGTTGAGCCGCTTTCATGCCGGCTTCGTGTTCGAGCAGCCGCTGATCTATCGTCAGGGAACGGCCCATGTCCAGCACACGTGAAATCCAGGTGCACATGTGCGAAATCGCCGTCGGCCGCGGCAGCGATGGCAACGTGCTGCGCACTACGCTCGGCTCCTGCGTGGGCATCGGCTTACTGTGGCGCGAGCGCGATCTCTATGGACTGGCGCATTGCCTGCTGCCCGACAGCGCGCCCGGCGCGCCCCGTCCGGTCGAGCCGGGCGCCAAATACGTCACCCAGGCCGTGCCATCGCTGCTGTCGATGATGCATGCCTGGCATGCGCCACCGAACGCGCTGGAAGCCGTGCTGGCCGGCGGCGCGAATATGGTGCATTACGTCAGCACGCCACGCCATGCGCCGATCGGCGAGCTGAATGTGCGCACCGCGCAAAGACTGCTTGCCGAGCGCGGCGTGCGGGTGGTGCACCTCGACGTCGGCGGCGACTGCGGCCGCCAATTGTCGATCGATTGCGCCCGGCACGAATATGCGGTCAAGACAATCTCTCGCTTTGCCTGATCTCGATGAACCGGAACCCCGCCATGGAAAACGCCGCCGCGCCCGACCTTTCGTCCGCCGTCGAACTGTATGGTTCGTTTCACCTGGGCCAGGCCGAGCTGGCGTTACCGGTCGCAGCGCTGCAGGAGGTGGTCAATTATCCCGCCGCCGTCACCCGGGTGCCGCTTGCCCCGCCCCATTTACTGGGCCTGTTCAACCTGCGCAGCACGCTCATTCCCATCGTCGATTTGTGCCAGTTGCTGCGCCTGTCCGGGGATCGTGCGCGCCTGACCGGCAAGATTGCCATTGTCGAGCTGGGCGACGCCCGCGTCGGTCTGCTGTTCGATGGCACCGGAGAAATCCTGCGCGTGCCGGCCGCCCAAAAAGTCGCCTTCGAGCCGCCCGCCAATGGCATCGCAGTGATCGCCGGTGCGCTCAAGCTCAATGGCGGCGAGCGCATTTTGCAGATTCTCTCGGCCGCGGCGCTGCTCGGGTTGCCCGACATGCCGCGCCTGCAACACCGGGCCGACAGCATGCAGCGTCGCGCGCAGCGGGCGCTGCGCGAGCAAACGGTGTCGTTCCGGGCGGCGGGCGCTCACGTGGCGCTGCCGATGGCGGCCATCCAGGAGATCATCCGCGTGCCGACGCTACTTCCCTCGCCGTTGGCCGACGAGCTATGTATCGGCATGCTGAACCTGCGCGGCGCGACCCTGCCGGTGGTGGATCTGGCGCGCTTGCTGGGCGCGGGTTCCGATGGCGAGGCCGAGGCAGAGGAGCCGTCCGACGAGCCGAGTAATCAGGCCGCGACCGACGAGCAGCGCATCGTGATCTTTCAGCAACAGGGCGTGCACGTCGGACTGCTGGTCGACGAAGTGCGCAGCATCGTCGGCTATCGCGCCGACGATTTGCTGCCCATGCCGGTCTATTGCGCGCGGCAGGTGCCTCTGTTCGCCGGCTGCTTCGGGCATGACGGGCAGGACAGCATTTTCCTTCTGAGTCCGGCGGCATTGCTGGCGCACCCGCAGCTCGCCGCGATCGCCGAGGGACACCACGAACTTTACCGTGCGACCGGCGCAGCGTCGACGGCCGCCGGCCCCAACGCGCGCCGGCATACCGGCATGCGCGAGACCTATGTGATGTTCCGGCTGGGGCACCTGCTCGGGGTGCGCATCCGCCAGTTGCGCGAGGTAATCGATTACGGCGGCGAGATCGTCACGACACCGGGCGCGCCGTCGTTCGTACGCGGCGTGCTGCATCTGCGCCGGGAATTGATCACCGTGGTCGATGTGCGTGCCATGCTCGGCATGGCCCCGCACGACGATCTCGCGCAGACAAAGATTCTGATCGTCGAACATAGCGGGGAAAAATTCGGTCTGGTGGTCGATACGGTCGACAATATCGTCACGCTCGACGACGGCGAGCGCGTGCCGGTGCCGGCCGTACTGCTGCAGCAGGCCGGCGCTGCACTGCGCGGCTGCATGACGGAGGCTGTTGAATTGCCCGAGCACGGCATGCTGATGCTGATCGATCTGGGCCGCCTGTGCGAACACGTCGCGCTTGAAGCGGCGGCTTGAGTCACGCTGCCCGCGTCACTCGATACCGAGTGCCTCGAGCCATGGAAACAGTCGCCGACGACCGGGCCGGACTTGCCGGTGGTAGTCCACCGGACGGGCGCACCGCAGGAATTCGCCACGTCCGTGGGCGTCGCTCACATACCCCGTAGCGCGCTCCCACAAGATCGTGCCGCGCGAGAGCGTGAGCGCCGGCCAGGCCCTTACTTCACGCCCCTCGTATGGCGTGTAATCGACCGCATGGTGCAGGGCCTCGTTGCGGATCGGCTGCGCGGCGAAGGTGTCCCAGATTACCAGGTCGGCATCCGAGCCGATCGCAATACTGCCCTTGCGCGGGTAAAGCCCATATAGCTTGGCCGGCTCGGTCGCGGTAAGCGAGACAAAGCGCTGCACGCCGATGCGGCCCTGCAGGACGCCCTCGGAAAACAAGAGCGGCAGGCGGGTCTCCAGGCCAGGAATGCCATTGGGCACGCGATCGAACGGCGCATCTTCACCGGCGATCTGCTTGCCGCGCGTGTCCGCATAACGGTAGGGTGCGTGGTCCGACGAAAACACCTGGAAAGTGCCGTGATCAAGCGCCCGCCACACCGACTCCTGATTAGCGGCATCGCGCGGTGGCGGGCTGCAGATGCACTTGGCGCCTTCGAAACCCTCGCCCGCCAGGTCGTCGTGGGTCAGGAACAAGTATTGCGGGCAGGTCTCGGCATAGATCGGTGCGCCGCGCATCTGGGCCTGCTGTATCTGCTCGATCGCCTCGCGCCCCGACACGTGCACGATCAGCACCGGCGTGTCGAGCATTTCGGCAAGCGAGATCGCCCGATGCGTCGCTTCGCGCTCGACCGCCGGCAAGCGCGAGAAGGCGTGATACAACGGCGCGCTCAGGCCACGCGCCAGCATTCGCTCGGTGAGCCAGGCAATGCAGTCGGCATTCTCCGCGTGGACCATGGTCATCGCCTTCTCGCGCCTTGCCACTTCGAGCACGTCGAGGATGCGACGGTCGTCGAGTTTGAGTGCGTCATAGGTCATGTAGATCTTGAACGACGTATAGCCCTCGGCGATCATCGCCGGCAGCTCGGCCTCAAGTAGCGCGGGCGTGGGGTCGGTGATGATCAGGTGAAACGCATAGTCGATGATCGCCTTGCCTGCCGCGCGCGCGTGGTAATCGGCCACTGCCTCGCGCAGCGTGCCGCCACGCCGCTGCAGCGCGAACGGAATGATGGTGGTCGTGCCGCCGCACGCGGCCGAGCGCGTGCCGCTGGCGAAATCATCCGCCATCAAGGTGCCGTCGTCGCTCGGCTGGTCGAGGTGGCAGTGCGCGTCGATGCCGCCGGGCAACACCCAGCGTCCGGCGGCATCGATCTCCCGGGCGCCGCCGCTCAAATCCTGGCCCAACGCCGCAATCACACCATCGGCAACGCCGATGTCGGCGCTAAAGGTGTCGGCGGCCGTGGCAATGCGGGCGTTGCGCACCACCAGGTCGAATGCCGCATGCGTTTGCATCCGTTGCCGGACATGAGATTCGATGGCACTCATGTGAGATCCCGCAGCGGATGCGACGCGCCCTCGACGGGGGACGAAATGGCAAGCAAGCGACGTAAAGTCATGACAATCCCGATTCAATTTCAAAACGACGTGCAATATCTCGGCAACCAGTGCCGTCAGTGCGCGCGGGCAAGCCGGCTGGCTGCGCGCGCTTCTTCGCGAATCAGCCCCAGTACATGACGCTTGAGATCGTTAAAGCGCGGCGAGGTCACGTCACGCGGGCGCGGCAGATCGACGCCGATCATCTCCCGGATGCGGCCCGGCCGGTGCGTCATGACGGCCACCTGGGTGCCCAGCAGCAGCGCCTCGTCGACGCTGTGCGTGACAAACACGATGGTCGATTGAGATTTCTGCCAGATCGTCACCAGCTCCTGCTGGAGCTCCTCCTTGGTCTGCGCGTCGAGCGCGGCGAACGGCTCGTCCATCAGGATCACGTCGGGGTTGAGCAGCAGCGCGCGGGCGATACCCACGCGTTGGCTCATGCCTCCGGAGAGTTCGGACGGATAATGGTTTTCGAAGCCAGTCAGGCCGACCAGATCGATATAGGCCTGCGCCAGTTCGCGCCGCTCCTGTTTGCCGCGCCCCTGCAGCTTGTGATAGAAGGCCACGTTTTCCCACACCATGAGCCAAGGCATCAGTGTCGCCTGCTGGAACACCATGCCGCGATTCGCGCCCGGTTGGTCAACTTGCTGGCCGCCGACGATCACGCGCCCGCTGGATGCGCTCTCGAAGCCGGCGATCATATTCAGCAAGGTCGATTTGCCGCAGCCGGAAGGCCCCAGCAGGCAGAGGAACGCCTGCTTCTCCAGGCGCAGCGAGACGTGGTCGAGTGTCTGCAACTCGGTGCCGCGCCGGGTGTCGGTGAACACTTTGCTGACATCGTCGATTTGTACGTAAGACATTTTTCTCTCCCCGAAAGCAATCGGTTACGGAACCCGCCAGACGGCGTCAGCGCTTGTTGGCGCCACGATGCTGCCAATGCAACACCCGGTTCATCAGCGCCTTCATCATCAGGTCGGACAAATAGCCGAGCACGCCGATGCTGATCATCGCGGCTATCACGAGGTCGTAGCGCAAGAAGTAGTACGAATCCCACAGCGAATAGCCGAGCCCGCTCTTGACCGCCACCATCTCCGCAGTCACTGTCAGCATCCAGGCCGAACCGATGGCGATGCGCAGTCCGGCGAAAATGCTTGGCAGCGCCGCCGGCAGTACGATAAAGCGCAGCATCTGCTGCTGGGTGGCACCCATCATCGCCGCGGCACGAATCAGTTGCCGGTCGGTCGCCTTCACGCCATGGATCGTATTGAGCAGGATCGGGAAGAATGCGCCGAGGAAAACCAGAAAGATCGCCGGCTTGTTGGCGATGCCGAACCAGATGATCGCCAGTGGAATCCACGACACCGGCGGAATCGGGCGCAGCAGTTGCAGGGTCGGCTCGATCGCCTGCTCGACCCAGCGCCACCAGCCAATCGCGACGCCCAGGCCGATCCCCACGAACGAGGCGAGCGCGTAGCCGCACGCCACGCGCGCCAGGCTCGCCTCGGCACTGCCTAGCCAGGCGCCGCTATATGACAGGGTCGAGCCGTCGGTGGCGAAAATCCAGTCGGCCAAGGTCATCAGCACGCGCGAGGGTGCCGGCAACAGCGATGGCGGGATCCATCCCGAGCGGGAGAATAGTTCCCAGCTCACGATCAGGGCAAGCGGGACGAACGATCTCAGGAAGCTGGCGCGCATGCGCGCCTTCGGCTTAGAGACCGGCAAGGACATGGTGGGCAGCGTCGGGATCGGATTCATGGCGTTCGATAGCTCCAGGCCTTGCGGCAAAGAAAGGGACGATGGGCGGGCCGGCATGACGGGGCGCTCAGTAGCCCAACGCGGTCTTTGGCTGACCGGTGGCTTTCATGAGAAACGAATAGTCCATGTGCTGATCGATCTGCGTCGAAACGTCCGACGAGACATAGTGCAAGTCGTGCATCATCGCAGCGATCGCATAGGTTTTCTTGCGGTACATGCGATAGTCGGGGTCAGTGTTCTTGAGCGACTCCGCCGCCACTTTCGGGTCGAGCGCCGTATACTTGCCGATCGCAGCCAGCCACGGACCATCGCCGGCCTTGAGGCCGTCGACCATTTTCACGACAGCGTCCACGGTTTGCTGCACTGATTTTTATTGGCTTCCGACAGCTTCCAACGGTTTCCGGTCTCTCCTGTTTTGTCCAACATTTCAAGTACTTATGTTCCTACACAGTCTTTTTTATACCGATAACATCCGCTTGAATACGGGTAGCTAGTTGGGTAGCCTCGAGCGTGTGTGGGTAGCTATAATAAGCTAATACTCCACAGGAGCTATGGCATGCCCAAACAGCTTCACGTTCTGGACGATATCCAACTCCGCGCCTGGATAAGCAGAGGCGAGCCGGTTGCCAAATCGGACGGTGACGGCCTCACCTTTACGCTGTCAAAGACCGGAACCGCGAGCTGGATTCTTCGCTACCGGCTCGGCGGCAACATCCGGCGCGAGTTGACGCTTGGCAACTACCCAGACATGTCCCTCGCCGCGGCACGCAGACTCGCTCGGCAGCACAGGGTCAAGATCGACGGCGGTGGCGACCCAGCGCGCGAGAAACGCATCAAGAAGGCGCGAGCTGCCGCCGACTGGACTGTCAACCTGCTGATCGACGACTACCAAGAAAAGATCATGCCCTCGCTGGCCGCGGGGAGCGCGGCCGCTCGCAAGCGACACTTCAAGAAGTGCATCCGCCCCACCCTTGGCGCCCTGTCCGTGTCCGCCGTGACTGCCGCGGATATCGTGCTCATGATCGAACGCGTCCGCAGCTGGTCGATGGCGGAACAGATTCTGTGCTCGGCGTCGCGCCTCTTTCATCACGCGGTCGGCCGACGCCTCATCAACGCGAACCCCAGTGCTGGCATTTCGCTTGACGCCATCAAGGGAGCCAAGCCTCCTCCGAGAAAACGCGTGATGCTAACAGCCGAGGAACTGCACGATATCTTGTCCAAGATAGATCATGCCGCAGGTCGAAAGTACGGTTTGATGTTTCGCTGCCTGCTCGGGACGTGCGTCCGGACCGCCGAGCTGGTTAAGTCGAAAAAGGACGACTTTGACCTCGACAAAGGGACGTGGTGGGTCGCACCGGAAAACGTCAAGACGCGCCACGGAATGCTTATCCCTCTCGGTCCGGACCTGATCGAATGGATTCAAGAGTTGATGGATATGTCGGGGGACTCGGAATACCTCCTGCCAGGGATGTACACGCGCGAGGGGAGTCATATGGGCGTGACCACCCTGTGGGACGTCGTGTCGGGGCTTCAAGACGATCACGTGTTCGACGCCCGCTACTTCACACCACACGACACCCGCAGCACCGCGAAAGGCCACATGCGCAATCTCGG
>NZ_SCSK01000047.1 GCF_004297875.1 Pandoraea sp.
CGTGGCCATTACGGTCAAGTTGATTGCGCCGATCGCGATGGAAGAGGGCCTGCGCTTCGCCATCCGTGAGGGTGGCCGCACCGTCGGCGCCGGCGTCGTCGCTAAAGTGATCGAGTAAAAGAGGAATGCGAGCCGGGCGCGACGGTCGCGCCCGGTCAGTCTGCCGTTCTTTGTTAAAACCCGGCGAACCCTCCATTCACCATGGGTCGCCTCGCTCTTTAGAGGAAAATCATGCAGAACCAAAAAATTCGCATTCGCCTGAAAGCGTTCGACTATCGCCTTATCGACCAATCCGCGGCGGAAATCGTCGATACCGCAAAGCGGACTGGCGCCATTGTGCGTGGTCCCGTGCCGCTGCCGACTCGCATTCAGCGTTTCGACATTCTGCGTTCTCCGCACGTCAACAAAACGTCCCGCGACCAGCTGGAAATTCGTACTCACCAGCGTCTGATGGACATCGTTGACCCGACCGACAAGACGGTCGACGCGTTGATGAAACTCGATTTGCCTGCCGGCGTTGATGTCGAAATCAAGCTGCAATAAACGAAATCGTGCGGCTTGTCAAATGCTGAGAATGCTTTTATAATACTCAGCTTTTCGTGTGTATCAAAGAGTTGGGGCGCGTCTGCGGCCCGATCTTTTGTCATTTAGCCCCGGCCAATCGCAGTCGGGAATGGAGAAAATCATGAGCCTTGGACTTGTCGGTCGCAAGGTTGGTATGACCCGTATTTTTACGGATGACGGCGATTCGATTCCCGTCACCGTTTTGGACGTGTCGGACAACCGCGTAACGCAAATCAAGACAAACGAAACGGATGGCTACAGCGCCGTCCAGGTGGCTTTCGGCAAGCGCCGTGCTTCGCGCGTTGCCAAGTCGATCGCCGGGCATCTGGCGAAAGCCGGTGTCGAAGCCGGCGAGATCCTCAAGGAATTTCGCCTCGATGCCGCCAAGGCCGCTGAGCTGCAGCCGGGCTCGATCGTCGGCGTCGAGTTGTTCGAAGTCGGGCAAAAAGTAGACGTGCAGGGCGTGACGATCGGTAAGGGGTATGCCGGTACCATCAAGCGCTACAACTTTGCTTCGGGGCGCGCCAGTCACGGTAACTCCCGTTCGCACAACGTGCCGGGTTCCATTGGTATGGCGCAGGATCCGGGCCGTGTTTTTCCCGGCAAGCGTATGACCGGCCATCTCGGTGACGTGACCCGCACCGCGCAAAATCTCGAAATCGCACGCATCGATGCCGATCGCAAGCTGTTGCTCGTCAAGGGTGCCGTTCCCGGCGCCAAGGATGGCAAGGTGTTTGTGACCCCGGCAGTGAAGGCGCGCGCCAAGACTGAGAAGGGAGCATAACGATGGAACTGAAGCTCCTCAATGAGCAGGGCAAAGAAGGCGCGGGTTTTGCTGCGTCGGACGTCGTTTTCGGGCGTGACTACAATGAAGCGCTGATCCATCAGGTCGTTATCGCCTATCAGGCCAACGCCCGCAGCGGAAACCGCGCCCAGAAGGATCGCGAACAAGTCAAGCACACAACCCATAAGCCGTGGCGTCAAAAAGGAACGGGCCGTGCCCGTGCCGGTATGACTTCCAGCCCGCTGTGGCGCGGGGGTGGTCGAATTTTCCCAAATTCGCCCGAAGAGAATTTCAGCCACAAGGTCAACAAGAAGATGTATCGCGCAGGCGTCTGCTCGATTCTGTCGCAGTTGGCGCGCGAAGGCCGTCTGAGTGTCGTGGACGACCTCAAGATCGAGGCGCCGAAAACTAAGTTGCTGGCGCAGAAATTCAAGACCATGGGGTTGGATTCGGTGTTGTTGATCACCGATAGCGTCGATGAGAATTTGTATCTCGCCTCGCGCAATCTCCCCAACGTCGCGGTTCTGGAACCGCGTCATGCCGATCCACTATCTCTGATTCACTACAAGAAAGTGTTGGTGACCAAGGGTGCGATCGCCAAAATCGAGGAGATGCTGTCATGACCGACGTTCGCAAAAACGATCATCGTTTGATGCAGGTCCTGCTCGCGCCGGTAATCTCCGAAAAGGCGACCCTGGTGGCGGACAAGAACGAGCAAGTGGTTTTTCAGGTTGCGCGCGACGCCAACAAACAGGAAGTCAAGGCTGCAGTTGAGTTGCTGTTCAAGGTTGAAGTCGAATCCGTGCAGATTCTGAACCGCAAGGGCAAACAGAAGCGCTTTGGCCGTTTCATGGGGCGTCGCGACAATGCAAAGAAAGCATATGTCAGCCTGAAGCCGGGGCAGGAAATCAATTTTGAAGCGGAGGCCAAGTAATATGGCACTCGTCAAAACCAAACCCACCTCACCGGGCCGTCGTGCGCTGGTCAAGGTGGTCAATAAAGATCTCCACAAGGGTAAGCCCTTTGCGGGTTTGCTCGACAAAAAGAGCAAAACTGCTGGCCGCAATAACAATGGTCACATCACCACGCGCCATATGGGCGGCGGTCATAAGCAGCATTATCGCGTGATCGATTTCCGTCGCAACAAGGACGGAGTGCCGGCAAAGGTGGAGCGCGTCGAATACGATCCCAATCGTAGCGCCAATATTGCTCTGCTTTGCTATGCCGACGGCGAACGTCGCTACATCATTGCGCCACGTGGATTGGCTGTCGGCCAGCAACTGATGAGCGGCTCGCAGGCGCCCATTAAAGCGGGCAATACGCTGCCGATCCGGAATATTCCGGTGGGTACCACGATCCACTGCATCGAGATGCTGCCTGGCAAGGGCGCGCAAATTGCGCGCGCTGCAGGTGTTTCCGCGATGCTTCTGGCGCGTGAGGGAACCTACGCTCAAGTTCGGCTTCGTTCTGGCGAAATTCGCCGTGTTCATATTGAGTGCCGTGCCACCATCGGTGAAGTGGGCAACGAGGAACACAGTCTGCGTCAGATCGGCAAGGCGGGCGCCAATCGTTGGCGCGGCATCCGCCCGACAGTCCGTGGTGTTGCCATGAACCCGATCG
The DNA here is from genome assembly GCF_004297875.1 of Pandoraea sp. Lineage (GTDB taxonomy): Bacteria > Pseudomonadota > Gammaproteobacteria > Burkholderiales > Burkholderiaceae > Pandoraea. Next base: position 2,969 of record NZ_SCSK01000047.1, read on the forward strand.
ATCACCCGCACGGTGGTGGTGAGGGTCGCACGGCGGCGGGTCGCCATCCAGTGAGCCCGTGGGGTACGCAGACCAAGGGTTATCGTACTCGCAGCAACAAGCGCACCACGACGATGATCGTGCAGCGCCGTAACAAGCGTTAAGGGGTAAGCTATGGCACGTTCAATTAAGAAGGGCCCGTTCTGCGACGCGCATTTGCTGAAAAAAGTCGAAGCGGCGCAAGCGACGCGCGACAAGAAGCCGATCAAGACGTGGTCGCGTCGTTCCACCGTTCTGCCTGAATTCATCGGGCATACCATTGCCGTTCACAACGGCCGCCAGCACGTTCCGGTTTACATCTCGGAAAATATGGTTGGTCACAAGCTGGGTGAGTTTGCGCTCACCCGTACCTTCAAAGGCCATGCGGCCGATAAGAAGGCGAAGAAATAAGGGGCGATCATGGAAGTGAAAGCAATACATCGTGGCGCTCGTATTTCGGCGCAAAAGACGCGTCTGGTTGCAGATCAGATCCGTGGTCTGCCCCTGGAGCGCGCGTTGAATATCCTGTCGTTTTCGCCGAAGAAGGCTGCAGGCATTGTTAAGAAGGTGGTTGAGTCGGCCATCGCGAATGCCGAGCATAACGAAGGTGCCGACATTGACGAGTTGCGCGTCAAGGGCATTCACGTCGACAAAGCGACTTCACTCAAGCGATTCACTGCGCGCGCCAAAGGCCGCGGAAATCGCATCGAGAAACAAACCTGTCACATTACTGTGACGCTGGGCAATTAAGGGGTCACGATGGGACAGAAAATTCATCCGACTGGCTTCCGTCTGGCAGTCAGCCGTAATTGGGCCTCTCGGTGGTACGCGAACAATACGCAATTCGCGAAAATGCTGAAAGAGGATATTGGCGTTCGCGAGTTTCTGAAGAAGAAGCTGAAAAACGCGTCTGTCGGGAGAGTGCTCATCGAGCGCCCTGCCCGTAACGCGCGTATCACGATTTTCAGTTCGCGTCCTGGCGTGGTCATCGGCAAGAAGGGCGAGGATATCGAAATCCTCAAAACCGAATTGCAGAAGCGCATGGGCGTGCCGGTGCACGTCAACATCGAGGAAATTCGTAAGCCCGAAATCGATGCCCAGTTGATCGCGGATTCGATCGCGCAGCGGCTGGAGCGACGCATCATGTTCCGCCGTGCGATGAAGCGAGCCATGCAAAACGCTATGCGGCTTGGGGCGCAAGGCATCAAGATCATGAGTTCCGGTCGTTTGAACGGCATTGAAATCGCGCGAACCGAATGGTATCGCGAGGGGCGAGTACCGCTCCACACGTTGCGGGCTGACATCGATTACGCGACATCGGAGGCGCAAACCACCTACGGCGCTATCGGGATCAAGGTTTGGGTTTACAAGGGCGATACTCTCGGCCGCAATGATGCGCCGGTGGTGGAAGAACCCGCGGAAGACAAACGCCCTCGTCGTAATGCGCGTCCTGGGGATCGTCGAGGCCGTGGTGCCCCTGATGATCGTGCGGGCGTCAAGCGCGTACGCAAGGCAGGCGGCAAGCCGGCCGACAGCGACGCCAAGGCTGGAGAATAAAGATGCTGCAACCGAAACGCAGAAAATATCGTAAAGAACAGAAAGGCCGTAACACTGGTGTGGCCACGCGTGGCAATGCCGTGTCGTTTGGTGAATATGGCTTGAAGGCGGTAGGGCGCGGGCGATTGACTGCGCGCCAAATCGAGTCTGCTCGTCGTGCCATGACTCGTCACATCAAGCGCGGTGGTCGTATCTGGATCAGGATTTTCCCGGACAAGCCGATTTCCCAAAAACCCGCCGAAGTTCGTATGGGTAACGGTAAGGGCAATCCGGAATACTATGTGGCTGAAATTCAGCCGGGTAAAATGCTGTACGAAATGGATGGTGTCAATGAAGAGTTGGCGCGCGAGGCTTTTCGCCTTGCGGCAGCTAAACTGCCTATCGCCACCGTTTTCGTCGCTCGCCAGATCGGCGCCTGAGTGAGGGATTTGAAATGAAAGCATCCGAACTACGTGATAAGGATTCCGCAGCTCTGAACAAGGAGCTGTCGGATCTGCTGAAAGCGCAATTCGGTCTGCGCATGCAACTGGCCACGCAACAGTTGAGCAACACCAGCCAATTGCAAAATGTGCGTCGGGATATCGCGCGTGTGCGTACCGTGTTGAATGAGAAGGCGAGCCAAAAATGAACGATACCGCAAAGACCGCGCTGAAGCGCACCTTGGTTGGCAAGGTGGTGAGCAGCAAAATGGACAAGACGGTGACCGTGTTGGTGGAGCGCCAGGTGAAGCATCCCTTGTACGGGAAGTACGTCGTGCGCTCGAAGAAGTATCACGCCCACGACGAGACAAATCAGTACAAGGAAGGCGACACGGTGGAAATCGAGGAAACTCGCCCTATTTCCAGGACGAAAGCGTGGACTGTTTCGCGCCTGCTTGAAAGTGCCCGTATCATTTAATGCGCCCTTTTAACGCTTGCAAGTCCGCGATCTTCGATGTATAATCACGGACTTTCCACTTTCTGAGTAAATTCTCTTTTGCTCATTCTGTGGGGGTTGCTTGGTTTTTCGGCCCGGCAGCCCAGTGAAAGTGGTTCCTCTTGATCGATTCAACCCAAGCGACGCTGAGTAAGCGTTGACGGGGCCAAGACTGACCGGTGCGATGCACTGGATTAAGTTGGGAAGATAACACCATGATTCAGACTGAAACCCGGCTCGATGTAGCCGACAATACCGGTGCTCGTGAAGTGATGTGTATCAAGGTATTGGGCGGCTCGAAGCGTCGCTACGCTGGTATTGGCGATGTCATTAAGGTCACCGTCAAGGATGCGGCCCCGCGTGGTCGCGTCAAAAAGGGCGAAATTTATAACGCGGTCGTTGTGCGCACCGCGAAAGGCGTTCGTCGCCAGGACGGCTCGCTCGTCAAATTCGATGGCAACGCCGCCGTTTTGTTGAACAACAAGCTTGAGCCGATTGGCACTCGCATCTTCGGGCCGGTGACGCGTGAGTTGCGTACCGAGCGCTTTATGAAGATCGTGTCGTTGGCGCCTGAGGTTCTGTAAGGGGTCGCCATGAATAAGATTCGTAAAGGTGACGTGGTCATCGTTTTGACCGGCAAAGACAAGAGCAAGCGCGGCACCGTTCTGAGTGTTGACGGCGACCGCCTGGTCGTTGAAGGCATCAATCTGGTCAAAAAGCACGTCAAACCGAACCCGATGAAGGGTACAACGGGTGGCGTTGTGGACAAGGCGATGCCGCTCCATATTTCGAATGTTGCGTTGGTGGATGCTAACGGCAAGCCTTCGCGCGTTGGGATCAAGGTCGAGGGTGGCGAGAAGGTGCGCTTCCTCAAGACGACCGGCGCGGTCGTCGGTGCCTAGGCGCAAGGAGTATAACGAATGACTCGTTTGCAAGAGATCTACAAAGACAAGATCGTCGCTGAACTGGTGAAGCAGTTTGGCTACAAGTCGATCATGGAAGTGCCGCGCATCACCAAGATCACCCTCAACATGGGCTTGGGCGAGGCGGTCGCCGACAAGAAGGTCATCGAGAACGCCACCGGTGACCTGACCAAAATCGCTGGTCAGAAACCAGTTGTGACGAAGGCTCGCAAGGCAATTGCAGGGTTCAAGATTCGTCAGGGCTATCCGATCGGCTGCATGGTGACTTTGCGCGGTCAGCGCATGTATGAGTTCCTGGATCGTTTCATCACGGTCTCGCTGCCGCGGGTGCGAGATTTCCGGGGTATCTCGGGTCGTGCGTTTGACGGTCGCGGCAACTACAACATCGGGGTAAAAGAACAGATTATTTTCCCCGAGATCGAGTACGACAAAATTGATGCTCTGCGTGGTCTGAATATCAGCATTACCACGACAGCAAAAACCGACGAAGAGGCCAAGGCGCTTCTGTCGGCATTTAAATTTCCGTTCAGAAACTGAGGTTATCGTGGCTAAACTGGCACTGATCGAACGCGAGAAGAAGCGCGCCCGTTTGGCGCAGAAATATTCTGCCAAGCGCGCCGCCCTCAAGGCAATCATCGAAGATACCAGCAAGTCGGAAGAAGAGCGTTACGCAGCGCGTCTGGAAATCCAGCAGTTGCCGCGCAACGCCAATCCTACTCGGCAACGCAATCGTTGCGATTTGACTGGCCGTCCGCGCGGAACTTTCCGTAAGTTCGGTCTGGCGCGTAACAAGATCCGTGAAATTGCCTTCAGAGGCGAAATTCCGGGTGTCACCAAAGCAAGCTGGTAATAGGAGAAGCAATATGAGTATGAGTGATCCTATCGCCGACATGCTGACCCGCATTCGCAATGCCCAAGCGGTTGAAAAAGTGTCGGTGGCTATGCCTTCCTCGAAATTGAAGGTGTCGATCGCAAAGGTGTTGAAGGACGAAGGCTATATCGACGACTACGCGGTCAAGGAAGACGGCGCGAAATTGGAGCTTAACATTTCGCTCAAGTATTACGCCGGCCGTCCCGTTATCGAACGTCTGGAAAGAGTTTCCCGGCCCGGGTTGCGCGTATATAAGAATCGCAATGACATTCCCCAGGTCATGAATGGACTGGGTGTTGCAATTGTGTCGACCCCGAAAGGTGTGATGACCGATCGCAAAGCGCGCGCCACTGGCGTGGGCGGCGAAGTCATCTGCTACGTCGCGTAATTGCCCGTTAGGAGAGTGAAGCATGTCTCGTGTAGGTAAAAGTCCTATCGTTCTCCCAAAGGGCGCGGAAGTCACCCTCGGAGAGGGCGAGTTGACGGTCAAGGGCCCGTTGGGCACGTTGGTCCAGGCCATTCACGGCTTGGTCCGCGTCAAGAACGAAAACGGTTCGCTGATGTTCGAGCCCGCAGACGATGGTCGCGAAGCCAACGCCCTTTCTGGGACCATGCGTGCGCTGGTCGCCAATATGGTGAAGGGCGTGACGCAAGGTTTCGAGAAGAAGCTTAACCTGGTTGGCGTGGGTTATCGCGCTCAGGCTCAGGGCAATGCGCTGAAATTGCAACTGGGGTTTTCTCACGACGTGATCCATGCGATGCCCGAAGGCATCAAGGCTGAGACACCGTCACAAACCGAGATCATCATCAAAGGCGTTGATAAGCAGCGCGTTGGTCAGGTTGCTGCGGAAGTGCGCGGCTACCGGCCTCCCGAACCCTATAAGGGCAAGGGTGTGCGCTACGCCGATGAGGTGGTGATCCTCAAGGAAACCAAGAAGAAGTGAAGGGTGCAACCATGGACAAGAAACAAGCTCGTTCGCGCCGTGCTCGCCAGACTCGTATCAAGTTGGCAGAGCTCAAGGTGCATCGTCTCTCAGTGCATCGCACCAACCTGCACATTTACGCACAGGTGTTTTCGCCTTGCGGCACGAAAGTGCTGGCGAGCGCCTCGACTGTCGAGTTGGATGTACGCAAAGAGCTGGCAGGGAAAGAGGGCAAGGGTGGCAACGTCGCCGCAGCCGAACTGATCGGACGCCGTATCGCCGAAAAGGCGAAGGCCGCTGGCGTGGAAAGCGTTGCTTTCGATCGCGCCGGTTTTCGCTATCACGGCCGTGTGAAGGCGCTTGCTGATGCCGCGCGCGATGCCGGCCTCAAGTTTTAAGTAAGGATTCGTCATGGCAAAGATGCAAGCGAAAGTTCAGGCTGACGAACGTGATGACGGCCTTCGCGAGAAAATGATCTCGGTCAATCGCGTGACCAAGGTGGTGAAAGGTGGCCGGATTCTCGGGTTCGCCGCGCTGACCGTGGTTGGCGATGGCGACGGACGTATCGGCATGGGCAAGGGTAAGGCGAAGGAAGTCCCCGTTGCCGTGCAAAAAGCGATGGAACAGGCTCGCCGTAACATGTTCAAAGTGCCCCTGAAGAACGGTACTCTGCAGCATGAAATCAGCGGTCGTCACGGTGCGTCGAAGGTATTGTTGGCACCGGCCAAGGATGGTACCGGCGTCATCGCCGGTGGTCCGATGCGGGCTGTTTTCGACGTCATGGGCGTGACGAACGTGGTGGCCAAGAGCTTCGGCTCGACCAACCCCTACAACTTGGTTCGAGCGACGCTTGATGGTTTGAGCAAGCAGTCAACGCCATCTGACATTGCCGCCAAGCGCGGTAAGTCGGTTGAAGAGATTTTGGGCTAAACCGGGTGGGCACCATGTCGCAAAATACCATCAAAGTACAATTGATCCGGAGCCTTATCGGTACTCGCGAGTCGCATCGCGCTACGGTTCGTGGCCTGGGTCTGCGCCGCCTCAATTCAGTCAGTGAGTTGCAAGATACACCTGCTGTGCGAGGCATGATCAACAAGGTGTCGTACCTGGTGAAGGTCGTTGGCTGACTCACGAGGGAGCGAGGGTAATATGGAATTGAATTCGTTGAAGCCTGCTGCAGGTGCCAAACACGCGAAACGGCGAGTTGGCCGTGGCATTGGGTCTGGTCTGGGCAAAACCGCAGGCCGTGGGCACAAAGGCCAGAAATCGCGCGCAGGCGGCTTCCATAAGGTTGGATTCGAGGGGGGGCAAATGCCTCTGCAACGGCGTTTGCCCAAGCGCGGGTTCACGTCGTTGACGCGCGCGTTTGTCGGTGAGGTGCGCCTTTCCGACATCGAGAAGTTGCCGGTCGACGAGATCGATTTGTTGGTCCTCAAGCAGGCGGGAGTTGTCGGCGAGCTCTGTCAAAGCGCGAAGGTGGTTGCCTCTGGCGAATTGACGCGCAAAATCTCGCTCAAGGGTTTGGGGGCGACGAAAGGTGCGCGAGCAGCGATTGAAGCGGCTGGCGGATCGATTGCGGCTTAACTGTATAGGTTTATACGGAGCCATCCTTGGCCAAGACTTCTAACCAAGCGAAAGGTAGCACTCAAGGTCCGAAATATACCGATTTGCGTCGGCGGCTGGTTTTCCTGCTGCTGGCGCTGACGGTCTATCGTATTGGGGCGCACATTCCTGTGCCCGGTATCGACCCGGACCAACTGGCGCAGCTTTTTCAGCGGCAGCAGGGCGGCATCCTGGGCATGTTCAACATGTTCTCGGGCGGGGCCTTGTCCCGTTTCACGATTTTCGCGTTGGGGATCATGCCGTATATTTCGGCGTCGATCATCATGCAGTTGTTGGCGATGGTGTCTCCGCAGCTAGAAGCGCTGCGTAAGGAAGGACAGGCAGGGCAGCGCAAGATCACGCAGTACACCCGTTACTTCACGGTAGGCCTCGCCCTGTTCCAGGCGCTTGCGATAGCCGTCACGCTCGAGAGCCAGCCCGGGTTGGTAGTGGATCCCGGCTTGATGTTCCGGCTGACGACGGTCATTACCCTGGTTACCGGGACGATGTTTCTGATGTGGTTGGGTGAACAGATTACCGAGCGTGGCTTGGGCAACGGCATATCGTTGATTATTTTCGCCGGTATCGCCGCAGGACTACCGAATGCCATTGGCGGTTTGTTCGAGCTGGTTCGTACCGGCTCCATCGGCATCTTTTCGGCCATCGTCATCTGCGTGCTTGTGGTTGCCGTAACGTACTTCGTTGTATTTGTCGAAAGAGGCCAGCGCAAAATTCTGGTCAACTATGCCAAGCGGCAAGTCGGAAACAAGTTGTACGGCGGTCAGGCATCGCATTTGCCGCTTAAGTTGAACATGGCTGGGGTGATTCCGCCCATCTTCGCGTCGTCGATCATCTTGTTCCCGGCGACGATTGCCAACTGGTTTAGCGCAAGCGGTAGCATGCGTTGGTTGAAAGATGTCGCCAGCAAATTGTCGCCCGGGCAGCCGATTTACGTGATGCTCTATGCCTTGGCCATTGTGTTTTTCTGCTTTTTCTACACTGCGCTGGTCTTTAACAGCAAGGAAACGGCAGATAACCTGAAGAAGAGCGGCGCATTTGTTCCCGGCATACGTCCCGGCGATCAAACGGCAAGATACATCGATAAGATTTTGACCCGTCTTACGCTCGCTGGTGCTTTATACGTTGTCCTGGTTTGTTTGCTGCCCGAATTTCTCGTGCTGCGCTGGAACGTGCCGTTTTATTTTGGTGGTACTTCGTTGTTGATTATCGTTGTCGTGACAATGGATTTCATGGCACAAGTGCAGTCTTACGTGATGTCGCAACAATATGAATCTCTGCTCCGGAAGGCGAACTTCAAGGGCGGTGGCAATATGACGCTCCGGTAAGCATAAGCATGGCGAAAGACGACGTAATACAGATGCAGGGCGAGGTTGTGGAGAACCTGCCCAACGCCACGTTCCGGGTCAAACTGGAAAATGGCCACGTGGTACTCGGGCATATTTCCGGCAAGATGCGCATGCACTACATTCGCATTTTACCGGGTGATAAAGTCACGGTGGAATTGACGCCCTACGATCTTTCGCGGGCGCGGATCGTGTTTAGGGCGCGGTGATTAAAAGAGGGAATTGTCATGAAAGTGTTGGCATCAGTTAAGCGCATTTGCCGCAACTGCAAAATCGTCAAGCGCAATGGTGTGGTGCGAGTGATCTGCAGCTCGGACCCGCGCCATAAACAGCGTCAGGGTTGACCGCATTTAACGCTATATAGTTGGGGAATTACGAATGGCTCGTATCGCAGGGGTGAACATCCCAAACCACCAGCATACCGAAATCGGTCTGACCGCTATTTACGGTGTTGGTCGTACGCGTGCTCGTCAGATTTGTGACGCAGCAGGCGTGGCGTATTCAAAGAAGGTCAAAGACCTGGATGACGCTGATCTCGAGAAGCTGCGTGAGCAAGTGGGGCTGCTCACCGTGGAAGGTGATCTTCGTCGTGAGGTAACGATGAGCATCAAGCGCCTGATGGATCTGGGGTGCTACCGAGGTGTGCGTCATCGCAAGGGCTTACCCGTCCGCGGACAGCGTACGCGCACCAATGCGCGCACGCGGAAGGGTCCGCGTAAGGCCGGCGTTTCGTTGAAGAAGTAACGTTGAAGAGACACAGGAACAGGAATGGCTAAAGCACCTAACAATGCTGCATCGCAGCGCGTGCGCAAGAAAGTCAAAAAGAACGTGGCTGAGGGCGTGGTCCACGTGCACGCGTCGTTTAATAACACGATCATTACCATTACTGACCGTCAAGGTAATGCATTGGCATGGGCGACGTCTGGTGGCCAAGGCTTTAAAGGATCGCGGAAGTCCACCCCGTTTGCAGCACAGGTTGCCGCTGAATCAGCTGGCCGGGTGGCGCTCGAGTATGGCGTCAAGAACCTCGAAGTGCGTATCAAGGGCCCGGGCCCGGGACGCGAGTCCGCTGTGCGCGCGCTGAATGCCCTCGGCATCAAGATCACGGCGATCTCGGATGTGACCCCGGTCCCGCACAATGGCTGCCGTCCGCCTAAGCGCCGCCGGATCTGAGTTCTGCTAGAATACTTGGCTGCGTTTAATTTTTATCGTTTTCACCCATAAGCCCACCGTCTGACGCCTTGGCGAGCAGACTAGCGCAGCGGATTTCTCCGCTGCGTGAGTTTTTTTAAGGAACTACCGTGGCACGTTACACAGGCCCCAAGGCCAAACTCTCGCGTCGCGAGGGAACCGACCTCTTTTTGAAGAGCGCCCGTCGCTCGCTGTCCGACAAATGCAAGCTCGACAGCAAACCCGGCCAACACGGCCGTACGTCTGGCGCCCGTACGTCGGATTACGGGAACCAGTTGCGCGAAAAGCAGAAGGTCAAGCGCATTTACGGTGTGTTGGAGCGCCAGTTCCGCCGTTATTTTGCGGCTGCTGAACGCCGCCGCGGAAACACTGGTGAGAATTTGCTGCAATTGCTGGAGTCGCGTCTCGACACCGTTGTATATCGGATGGGGTTTGGTTCCACCCGTGCCGAGGCACGCCAATTGGTTGGACACAAAGCCATTACCATCAACGGTGAGGTCGCCAACATTCCGTCGATGCAGGTCAAGGCTGGTGATGTTGTGGCGGTGCGTGAGAAAGCGCGCAAGCAAACGCGTATTCAGGAAGCTCTGTCGCTTGCCGAGCAGATCGGGTTTCCGATTTGGGTGGCGGTAGACGCGAAGAAGATGGAAGGTACCTTTAAGCAATTGCCGGAACGCAGCGATATCGCAGGCGATATCAATGAAAGCCTGATTGTCGAGTTGTACTCGCGTTAATCGAGCACAGGCGCGCCGGTTTGGCGTGCCTGGCGCTTCGTGCAGGTTGTCAGCCGTCAGCCTTATCGGTGTAACGAGCCGAGGGTATTGAAAAGGAAACCTATGCAAACCAGTTTGTTGAAACCCAAGATCATTGCGGTTGAGCCGATCGGTGAACATCACGCCAAAGTCGTGATGGAGCCCTTCGAACGCGGTTACGGCCACACCTTGGGGAACGCGTTGCGCCGCGTGCTTTTGTCTTCGATGGTCGGTTATGCGCCTACCGAGGTCACGATTGCCGGTGTGGTGCACGAATATTCCACTATCGACGGCGTGCAAGAGGACGTAGTCAATTTCCTGTTGAACCTGAAGGGTGCGGTATTCAAGCTGCACAATCGCGACGAAGTGACCGTCGCATTGCGCAAGGAAGGTGAAGGCGTAGTGCGCGCCGGCGATATCGAAGTGCCCCATGATGTCGAGATCATCAACCCTGATCATGTGATCGCTCACCTGGCAAAGGGTGGCAAGCTCGACGTTCAGATCAAGGTGGAACGCGGTCGTGGCTATGTGCCGGGGAATGTGCGCCGCTACGGTGACGACAGTGCCAAGATCATCGGGCGTATCGTGCTGGACGCTTCGTTCTCACCCGTGCAGCGTGTTAGCTACGCAGTCGAAAGCGCGCGCGTCGAACAGCGCACCGACCTGGACAAGTTGGTCATGAATATTGAAACCAACGGCGTTGTTTCGCCGGAGGAAGCGATTCGCCAATCTGCCCGGATCCTGGTCGATCAGTTGTCGGTATTCGCTGCACTGGAAGGTACCGAGGCCGCCAGCGAAGCGCCGTCGCGTGCGCCGCAAATCGATCCGATTCTGTTGCGTCCGGTCGATGCTCTCGAGTTGACCGTCCGCTCGGCCAATTGCCTGAAGGCGGAAAACATTTACTACATTGGCGATCTGATCCAACGCACCGAGAACGAGTTGCTTAAAACGCCGAATCTCGGTCGGAAGTCGCTCAATGAAATCAAGGAAGTGCTCGCCTCGCGTGGCCTGACCTTGGGGATGAAGCTTGAAAATTGGCCGCCTGCAGGATTGGAAAAATAGTCCTGCCGGCATCTGGCCGGGATATAGCGATATACCCGGCCAATTGATTGAAGCACTTGTACTACCGGCCCGCGCACGACACGATTTGCTGTCGAAGCGATAGAAGAGCTGGCGAAAAACTGCTGTTATACAAAGGAATCGAAAAATGCGTCACCGTCATGGTTTGCGTAAGCTCAACCGTACCAGCAGCCACCGTCTGGCAATGCTGCGTAACATGTCTAATTCTTTGATCGCCCATGAAGCGATCAAGACGACCCTGCCGAAAGCCAAAGAACTGCGCAAAGTCGTCGAGCCGCTGATCACGCTCGGCAAGAAGCCGTCGCTGGCCAATCGCCGGCTGGCGTTCAACCGTTTGCGTGACCGCGATTCGGTTGCGAAGCTGTTCGATGAACTGGGCCCGCGTTATGCGAATCGTCCAGGCGGCTACCTGCGCATCCTGAAGTTCGGGTTCCGTGTCGGCGACAATGCACCGATGGCATTGGTCGAACTGGTTGATCGCCCGGAAGTTCAGGAAGAAGCTGCCGCCGAAGAATAAGCGGACGACTCCGAGCAGTTGCAACAAGGTCATCAAAGAGCCAGGCGAAAGCCTGGCTTTTTGCATTGAATGTCGCAAAAATCATCGACGCCCACCGTCGCGTCTCGGGCTGGTATAAAGTGAACATTCGACCGGTGCAAAGGGTCAATTGCAAACGATGGACAAGTTACTGATGGTCATGACCACCTTTCCCGACGTGGCGACGGCGCAAGCCGCCGCCGAAGGCATCATTGCGCAGCGCCTGGGCGCATGCGTCAAGCAGCTCGCGCCGTGCACGTCCACCTATCGCTGGCAGAGCAGCATCGAGTCCGAGCAGGAGGTCCCTTTGCTCATCGCCACCTGCGCACTCCGCTATCCAGCGCTCGAACAATATATCCAGACCCGGCATCCGTATCAGGTGCCTGAAATAGTGGCCTGGCCCCTTGAGCAGGCTTTGCCCGCCTACGCTGACTGGGTCGCACAGGAAACCGGAGAGACTCCCAATGTTTAGGCCGGTACGGATGCTGCCGGGCATCGCGGTGATCCTCGTCATACTGGGATGGGTGACGACGTTATCGCTTTTTTTCTCTGTTTCAGCACGTGCGGACACGGATTTTCTCCCGCCGGACGCTGCCTTTCATGCTCAACTGAGCGAAGCGGGCCCCGGCGCATTGCAGATACAGTTCACCGTTGCCCCGGGGTACTACCTCTATCGTGAGCGCTTTGCCTTTGCCACGACCACGCCAGGCGTCGTACTGGGTGCTCCAGAATATCCCAAGGGCGAGCTCAAGTACGATCCAACCTTTCAGAAAGAGCTCGAGGTCTATCATCGCTCAATGGCCGTACGCATACCCATCGAGCATGCCGCAGGACCGTTCGACCTTCAGGTCACGATGCAGGGTTGCGCCGACAAGGGGTTGTGCTACCCGCCAATGCACAAGACCTTCCATTTTGCCGGCGCGGCGCTGCAGGCCCTCGGCGCCGGCGACGCGGCTGGCGTGACAGTGGCCTCGCCGTCCCCCCCGATCGCCGGCTCCGGGTGGGCGCAGGTGCTGGCCGGCCGCGACGACTTTGGTCAAATCGAGCGATGGCTGTCCGGTGGCAGCCTATGGCTTACCTTGGCGATCTTCCTGGGCCTCGGTTTGCTGCTGACGTTTACGCCGTGTGTATTGCCCATGGTGCCGATCCTGTCGTCAATCGTTGTGGGTCAGGGGGCTCGGCGAGGAAGAGCCTTGGGCTTGTCGACCGCCTATGTTCTGGGCATGGCGTCGGTCAACACGGCAATTGGCGTGGCAGCCGGGCTGCTGGGACAAGGCCTGACCGCGGTGCTGCAAAACCCCTGGGTGCTGAGCGCGTTCGCGCTGTTGATCGCCGTGCTTGCGGGATCGATGTTTGGTTTTTATGAGCTTCAGTTGCCTGCGGCTCTGCGTAGTCGCATCGACGACATCTCGCGACGTCAGCGTGGCGGGCAGTGGGGGGGCGCTCTTATCATGGGGGTGCTGTCGGCGCTGATCGTGAGTCCGTGCGTGACCGCGCCTCTGGCGGCCGTGCTGGCATTCATTGCGAAGACGGGAGATGCGATTTTCGGCGGCGCGGCGCTGTTCGCCATGTCACTCGGCATGGGCATCCCGCTGCTGCTCGTCGGCCTTGGGGCGGGCGCCGTCCTCCCATCCAGCGGACCCTGGATGGAGAGCGTCAAACGTTTTTTTGGCGTTGTGCTGCTTGGGGTGGCGCTCTGGATTCTGCGCACTGTGCTGCCAACATGGTTGTCCATGCTGGCGTGGGCCGCATTGCTGCTGGTCAGCGCTTCCTATTTGCGCGTGTTCGATCCCTTGCCGGACGGTGCATCCGGCTGGCATCGCTTATGGAAAGGTTTTGGCGTTGGCCTTGCGGTGACGGCCGTGATATTGCTGATTGGCCTCGCTCGCGGTGCGCGTGACCCGCTGCAGCCGCTGGCGCCGGTCGCTGCCGTCGGGCTTGCCGGGGTTGCGAGCGAAAATCCGACCAGTTCCTTGCACTTTGAGCGCGTCAAAACAGTCGCCGATCTGCAGCATGCGGTCGCTTCGGCAAAGCGGCCGGTCATGTTGGATTTCTACGCCAATTGGTGTGTAAGCTGCAAAGAAATGGAGAAATTCACTTTCAGCGACCCCCGCATCCAACATCGCCTTAATCACGTTTTGCTGCTCCAGGCGGACGTTACCGCCAACGATCCAGCCGATCAGGCGTTGCTCAAGCAGTTCGGATTGTTTGGGCCGCCGGGCATTCTTTTCTTCGATGCGAGTGGACATCAAATCGCCGGTGCTCGAGTCATCGGTTACCAGGATTCAGCCAGATTTCTGCGCAGTCTCGATCAGGCATTCGGCCCGGGCAGCACAGCCTCGTCAAACCACACATAATTCGATGTGGCGTTCGATGCCCATGCGCGATCGCGGGCGCGTCATGCGATTCTCGGCCGATGGCCGAGCGAGGCTTCGGCTGGCGTGCAACGCCCGTTAGGCGCCCTGTGCCTTAAGCAGGTGTGCTGCGTCGAGGGCGAAATAGGTCAGAATCCCGTCGGCGCCCGCTCGCTTGAACGCAAGCAATGACTCCATCATGACTTTGTCATGATCCAGCCAGCCGTTCTGCGCCGCAGCCTTGAGCATTGCATACTCGCCGCTGACCTGATAGGCATAGGTTGGATAGCGGAACTCGTCCTTGACGCGGCGCACAATATCCAGATAAGGCATGCCTGGCTTCACCATCACCATATCCGCGCCTTCCTCGATGTCGAGCGCGACCTCTCGCAAAGCCTCATCGCTGTTAGCCGGATCCATCTGGTAGGTCATTTTGTTGCCTTTGCCCAGATTGGCCGCCGATCCAACGGCATCGCGAAACGGGCCGTAGAACGCCGACGCATATTTGGCGGCATAAGCCATGATGCGGGTGTGGATGTGGCCATTGTCTTCCAGCGCGACTCGAACGGCACCGATGCGGCCATCCATCATATCGGACGGCGCGACGATATCGACGCCCGCTTCGGCCTGCATCAGGGCTTGCGCCACCAGGATTTCCTTGGTTTCCTCGTTCAACACGTACCCAGCTTCATCGAGGACGCCATCCTGGCCGTGAGTGGTGTACGGGTCGAGTGCGACATCGGTGAGCACGCCCAATTCGGGGAAGTGCTGCTTCAGTGCCCGGACCGCGCGCGGAACCAGGCCATCGGGGTCTGCAGCAATACGGCCGTCCGGCGTTTTGAGAGCCGCCTCGATATTGGGGAACAGCGCCAATACCGGCACACCCAGCGTCACGCAGCGCTCCGCGGTGATCAGTAATTGATCGATCGAGAGTCGTTCCACACCGGGCATCGATCCGACCTGCTCGCGGCGGTGCTGGCCCTCCACAATAAAGACCGGATAGATCAGGTCATCCGTCGACAGGCGGCTCTCGCGCATCAACCGGCGGGAAAAATCGTCGCGGCGCATGCGACGAGGACGCAAAAGCGGATAGGAACTCATTCAGACACGCCTATGGAAAGCATGAAAAAAGGTCTCGGATTATGAGAATCCGCGACTGCAAAGATCCGACGTTCCAAGAAACTTTCGGATGCATGGTATATCATATCAAGCGGATGCTGCACGTGTGCTGCGTCCCCCGCTTCTCCTCCCTGAGCGGGTGCCTGTCGTGACTACGATAAGGCTTGTTTAATGCCGCCGTGGTAAGACACGGCGGTTTTTTTATGTGGGCAGACGCCGTGATTCGCGTCACACTATTGAGCATCGTTCGGCGCGCCCTCGGTGCTGGCGTCGACCGCACCCGCGGCCGCCCCCGACGCCACCGGCGGGTCGACTGACTGATCGCGCGAGGGAATATCGAGCCAATGCTCGAGCATTCGTTGGGCTTCCGCGATGCCGGTTCGTTTGAGCGACGAAAAGAGTTGCACCGTGAATTGGGGCGGCGCATCAGGATGATCGTCGGGCAAGCCGTCCGAGCGGCCGTACTGGCCAAACGTCTCGCGGGCCTTGCGCAAAACCAGCGCACCTTCCTGTCGCGTCAACTTGTCCGCCTTGGTCAAAATCGCGTGAATTGGCCGCCCCGTCGGCAGGAACCATTCGATCAACTGCTCATCGAGCTCGGTAAAAGGGCGGCGCGCGTCCATCACCAGCACGAGGCCGCGCAGTTGCGGCCGCTGGCGCAGGTAATCTCCGAGCAGTGCCTGCCAGTGAGCCTTGGCCGCACCAGGCACTTGCGCGTAGCCGTAGCCGGGCAGATCGACCAAATAGCCGAAGATGTGCTCCGCTTTGGCGATCTCGAAGTAATTGATGTGTTGCGTGCGCCCCGGCGTCTTGCTTGAGAACGCCAGACGCTTCTGGTTGCACAAAGTATTGAGTGCGCTCGACTTGCCGGCGTTGGAGCGCCCGGCGAAGGCCACCTCGGGTACCGAGGTCGGCGGTAGATCGCGCAAATGATTGACGGTCGTAAAAAAACGCGCCTGATGCAATAGGGACATGATTGGGGCGAGAGAGAGAACAGCCGCCCTGGGAGAACGCGGTCTGTGGCGTAGAATGCCGTTAAAATCGGCCAATAAGTTATTGTACAATATGAAAGTTAACCTTAGCCTACCCAGACGACCGGCGGGACAGGGTATGGCGAGTGCTGCGGGGCGCGGAGACATGTTCCCGGGCGGTAATTTTCCAACGACCGATTCCTCGACAAAACAAAACAAGGTGTGCGAATGAACCGAGTGTGGAAGTTTCTGGCGATAGCACCGTTGGCACTGACACTGGCCGCCTTGGCCGGTAGCGCGTGGGGCGCAGACGCTCAGCCGCCAGCCAAACCCGATCTCAACCGAGGGCAGGCAATTGCCACTCAAGTTTGCGCGGCCTGCCACGGGGCTGACGGCAATAGCGCCGTGGGAACCTATCCCAAACTCGCAGGACAGCACGCGGCGTACCTCTACAAACAGCTCAAGGAATTCAAATCCCACGCTCGCAATAACGCGATCATGATGGGAATGGCCTCCGCGCTGTCCGACCAGGACATGCAAAATGTCGCCGCTTACTTCGCCTCGCAAAAGGAAAAGCCGGGGTTTGCGACGGACAAGAGCACCGTGCCGCTGGGCCAGAAGATTTTCCGTGGCGGCATTGCGGAGAAAGGGGTTCCCGCTTGCGCGGCCTGTCACGGACCCACGGGAGCCGGCATTCCGACCCAGTATCCTCGCTTGGGCGGCCAATGGGCCGAATACACGCAAACGCAGTTGGTGGCCTTTCGCGAAGGTACTCGCATGAACAGCGTGCCGATGCACGATATAGCCTCGCGTTTGACGACCAAGGAAATCCAGGCTGTAGCCGACTACATAGCTGGACTCCGATAATAAAAATAGTTGTGGGCCGGTCCGCCGGCCGCACTACAATTGTCTGAGCTAGGGTGGCGTGCGCGGCCAGCGCCGCCGCCTTTTTCGTTTGTGGAATCCGCATGAGCCTGAGTACCGCCGGTATCGAAGTCAAATCCTCCCATCGCGTAGTGCGCGATGGCGTCGAACTGGTCAGTTCGATGCGGTTTGCCATCAGCCTGCTCTCGATCCTGGCTGTGGCCAGCATAATCGGCACCGTGCTCAAACAGAGCGATCCGTATCCCAATTACGTCAATCAGTTCGGCCCGTTCTGGGCGGCCATTTTCCGCACGCTCGACTTCTACACGGTCTACAGCGCCTGGTGGTTCCTGCTGATCCTGGCCTTTCTGTTGATTTCGACCACGCTGTGTCTGGTGCGCAACACGCCGAAAATGCTCAGCGACATCCGAAGCTGGAAAGACCAGGTGCGCGAAGGCAGTCTCAGAGCGTTCGGCAACAAGGGCGAATTCGGCAGCACACTGCCACGCCACGAGGCAGTGGCGCGGCTCACCGAATTGGTGGGCCGTTCCCGCTATCGTTGGGTTGCCCGCGACAAAGAGGGCGCCACGCTGATTGCCGCCAAAGCGGGCGCCATCAACAAGATCGGTTACATCTTCGCGCATAGCGCCATTGTGATTATTTGCCTCGGGGGGCTGCTCGACAGCAACCTGCTGATTCGCGCGCAAATGTGGGCGCAAGGCAAATCGCTGCTCCAGGGTAACGCTGTCATCTCGCAGATCTCGGCCCAGCATCGCCTGGGCGCCGGTAACCCGGCATTCCGTGGTTATGCGTTTGTGCCGGAGGGCAGCGATACTTCGACTGCGATCCTGAATTTCCAGAATGGCTCCCTGGTCCAGGACTTGCCCTTCACGATTCATCTCAAGAAGTTCCACGTCGCTTATTACTCGACGGGCATGCCCAAGCTGTTCGCCAGCGATATCGTGGTCATCGATCCGAAAACGGGTAAGCGCATCGACGCGACGGTCGAAGTGAATCATCCGTTCAGCTACAAAGGGGTCGAGATCTATCAATCCAGCTTCCAGGATGGCGGCAGCAAGCTCCAACTGACCGGATACCCGATGGCTGGCCAGAGCGCGACGCCGTTTTCGCTGGCCGGCGAGGTGGGTGGCCAGGCGTCGTTGTCGCCCGCCGAAGCCGCCAAGACGGCCGGCGATGATGTGGAATTTACCGATTTTCGTGCCATCAACGTCGAAGACATGAGCGATGCCGGCGGCCAGCAGGACACGCGCGGTGTCGCGCGCAGCAATCTGCGCCGGGATCTCGAGCGGCAGTTGGGTGCGGGCGTCAAATTGGGTCTCAATAAAGACCTTCGCAATGTCGGCCCATCGGTCCAATACAAGATTCGTGATCGGGACGGACAGGCACGCGAATACAACAACTACATGCTGCCGGTGGCGCTCGAAGGTGGTGAGCGCGTGTTTCTCTCCGGCATGCGCGATACGCCGGACGGGCCGTTCCGGTACTTGCGCATTCCTGCCGACGACGACGGTACCGTCAAGCAATGGATGCTCCTGCGCGCCGCGCTGGCCGACCCGGCGGCGCGCGCAGCTGCCGCACGCCAATTCGCCGCAAGCGCGTTGCAGCAAAACGACTCGCCACAGTTGCAAGACCAGCTCGAACTCAGCGCCAAGCGTGCACTGGATCTGTTCGCCGGGGCAGAACCGGCCGGCAACGGCAAACCGCCGATCGGCGGTTTTCAGGCCATCGCCGATTTCGTGAGTGCCTCGGTGCCGGCCGATCAGCAGAAAAAGGCGGCCAATCTGCTGCTGCGCATGCTCGACGGCGCCATCTGGCAACTTTGGCAAGTGGCGCGCCAGCAGACTGGCCAGCCGCCCGCGACCGCCACGCCGGACCATGCACGTTTCATCCGCACGGCAATCAACGCGCTGTCCGATAACTTCTACTATGGCGCGCCCGTCTACTTGCAGCTCGACTCGTTCCAGCAGGTTCAGGCCAGCGTCTTCCAACTGACGCGCTCGCCGGGCAAGACGGTCGTATTTACCGGTAGCTTGCTGCTGGTTCTTGGGATTTTCTCGATGTTCTACATCAGGGAACGCCGCTTATGGATCTGGGTCAAGGATATGCCGGATGGCGGTAGTAATATTCTTTTTGCGGCCTCGACCACCCGCAAGACGCTGGATTTCGAAAAAGAATTTGCCCAGTTGCGAGACAGGATTCACAAAATAGTCTCGCCCCCCCCGAGGTGACAAACATGGAACTGATACACGTCTACCCTGATGGCCCATGGCTCAAGCGCCGCTCATGGGTGGATTGGATGTTCGCCGTGGCTTTGGCCGCCGGAGCCGGTTTTGCTCTCGACCGTTACGGTGCGTACATGGGCGGCTACGAAAAAGGCATTCTGATCGCTGCGGTGCCGGTCTTTGCGGGTCTTGGATGGCACTGGCGGGCGGTACGAGCCCTGATGCTGGGCATTGCCGTGCTGGCGCTCACCGCCATCAATCTGTATCACGGGCAATTGGCCCGAGCCGAGGAAGTATTTTTGCTGAAATACTTCCTCTCCAGCCAGTCGGCGATTCTCTGGATGAGCGTGCTGTTCCTGCTGTCCACGCTGTTTTACTGGGGGGGCTTGCTGGCCCGTTCGCCGTTTGGCGCCAGCGTCGGCTCGAAGCTGTGCTGGTCCGCCGTGCTGCTCGGCTTTACAGGCATGATGGTACGGTGGTACGAGTCCTATTTGCTGGGCACCGACGTCGGCCACATCCCGATTTCCAATCTCTATGAAGTGTTCGTGCTGTTTTGCATGATCACTGCCCTGTTCTATCTTTATTACGAGCAGCGCTATGCCACGCGAGCCCTGGGGGCCTTCGTACTGCTGGTGATCAGTGCCGCAGTGGGTTTCCTGTTGTGGTACAGCATCGCGCGCGACGCCTACGCGATATTGCCGCTCGTACCGGCGTTGCAGAGCTGGTGGATGAAAATTCACGTGCCGGCCAACTTCATCGGCTATGGCACCTTCTCGCTGGCGGCGATGGTGGGGAGCGCCTATTTGCTCGTCGATCGCGAGGAAAGGCAGATCAAACTTGCCGGCGGCAAAGCCGGGAGCGGGTTCTTCGGCTCGCGCCTGCCGTCGCTGGAGTTGCTCGACGACGTGATGTACAAGTCGATCGCGGTCGGCTTTGCCTTTTTTACCATTGCGACCATCCTTGGATCGCTGTGGGCGGCGCAAGCCTGGGGCGGATACTGGAGTTGGGATCCAAAGGAGACCTGGGCGCTGATCGTCTGGCTCAATTACGCTGCGTGGCTGCACATGCGCCTGATGAAAGGCTTGCGCGGCGCCGTGGCGGCCTGGTGGGCCCTGATCGGGCTGGTTATCACGACGTTCGCCTTCCTCGGCGTCAATATGTTCCTGTCGGGGCTTCACAGCTACGGCCACCTATAAGCTCCGCAGCGCTCCGGGGCAAAAGCCGCTCGCCACCTGGCAGCGGCTTTTTTGTTATCTTATGAGCGAGATATTGCAAGGAGCGACGGATGCGGATCGACTGTCGCACAAACGGAGATATTCGCCATGAAACCCGACGCATCGACGAGAGCCGCCTTGTATGGCAACGATATTCCAGCGAGCGAGATTACGCCGCGCGAGGTCTTCGAGGCTCGCCGGAATTTCCTGCGATTATCGATGCTGAGCGCGACCGGTGCCGCCCTGGCAGCCGGGCACGCACGACTTGCCGGCGCATCGACCAATGGCGCCGGCGGGCCGTCGTTGCATGCGGCGCCCAACCGCGCCTACGTCGTGCCCGACAAGCTGACGCCACTCAAGGATGTCACTGGCTACAATAACTTTTATGAGTTCGGCACGAGCAAGAGCGATCCGGCCGAGTACGCGGGATCGCTGAAAACCCGGCCGTGGCAGATCATCGTCGACGGAGAGATCAAGCGTCCCAAGACATTTGACATCGACACCCTGATGAAACTGATGCCGCTCGAAGAGCGGGTGTATCGGCACCGTTGCGTCGAGGCCTGGTCGATGGTGATCCCCTGGATCGGCTACTCGCTGGCCGGTTTGATCAGGCAGGTCGAGCCGACCGGAAACGCCAAATTCGTGCAGTTCACGACCTTGGCCGATCCCAAAGAGATGCGCGGATTGTCCTACCCTGTGTTGGCTTGGCCGTACGTCGAGGGCTTGCGCATGGACGAGGCCATGCATCCGCTCACATTGCTGACTTTCGGCTTGTACGGCGAGGTGCTGCCCAATCAGAACGGTGCGCCGGTGCGCGTCGTGGTGCCATGGAAATATGGCTTCAAGAGTGCCAAGTCGTTGGTCAAGATCAGCTTTGTCGAAAAAATGCCGCTGACGAGCTGGAACCGCGCGGCGCCTGACGAATACGGGTTCTACGCCAACGTCAACCCGCACGTCGACCACCCCCGCTGGAGCCAGGCCACCGAGCGACGGATCGGCGATGGTTTCTTTGCGCCCAAGCGCAAGACGCTCATGTTCAACGGGTACGAACAAGTCGCATCGTTGTACGCGGGTATGGACTTGCGCACCTATTTTTAGGTGGGGAATGATGCCAACAGTCTGCGTGCGGCGCCGTAACTCCGTGGCGCGTCCTGCCGGCACGGGGCGTTTGCGCGGTAGCGCAGCTGCGCTACCGCGCTACCTCAAATGGCTCAAAGCGCTGGTCTTTTTGACGGCGCTCATACCGCTGGGACGCCTGGCCGTGCTGGGCATGCTCGACCGGCTCAGCGCCAATCCGATCGAGTTCATCACGCGCTCCACAGGATTATGGACGCTGGTATTCCTCTGCATCACTTTGGCGGTAACGCCCGTGCGGCGTCTGAGTGGCTGGAGCGATGTGGCCAGAATGCGGCGCATGCTGGGCCTATTCGCTTTCTTTTACGGCACGCTGCACTTTCTCACCTACGTGTGGTTCGATCAGTGGTTCGACGTGGGGGCAATGGTGCATGACATCATCAGGCGACCCTTCATTACGGTTGGCTTTGCTGCCTTCGTTTTGATGATCCCGCTCGCGGCGACCTCCCCCCTTGCGATGATGCGGCGGTTGGGGCGGCGCTGGCAAACGCTGCATCGGATGATCTATCCGATCGCCGTGCTGGCGGTGCTGCACTTCTGGTGGATGCGGGCTGGCAAACACAATTTCGAGGCGCCGGCAATTTACGGCGGCATCATTGTCATGTTGCTCAGCCTGCGTTTGTGGTGGCGTCTGATGCGTGCCCGGCAAGCCGTCAACCGGCGAGAAGATGGTTTCTGACGGTTTGGCGGCGGCGAGTCAAGCGTCCTTGGGCAGCACGCTCTCGCCAGCAAACAGCGATTCGATCGTTTCGCGAGCCCGCACCAGATACGCATTGGCGCCGTCCACCATCACTTCGGCCGCGCGCGGGCGGGTATTGTAGTTCGAGCTCATTGCGAAGCCATAAGCGCCCGCCGAGCGGATCGCGAGCAGATCACCCTGGGCTACGCGCAGAACACGGTCGCGCCCAAGCCAATCGCCGCTTTCACACACCGGACCGACGATGTCGCAGTTGAGCGCCGGCGCGCTGCTGTCCTGCTTGACCGGCACGATATCGTGGTAAGCCTCATACATGGCCGGCCGCGCCAAGTCATTCATCGCCGCGTCCACGATGGCAAAGTTCTTCGCTTCGCCCGGCTTGACGTATTCGACCCGCGTTACAAGCACGCCGGCATTACCGACCAGCGAGCGACCCGGTTCGAACAGGACCGTGCGGTGCGCGTGACCGCGCTTCGCCACATGGTCGAGCAGCGCAGTCGCAAAGGTGCCGATCGCGGGCGGCGCCTCGTCCGCATAGCGGATTCCCAAGCCGCCACCGACGTCGAGGTGGTGGATGGAAATACCTTCGCGCTCGAGCTGCTCGACCAGTTCCAGCACCTTGTCCAGTGCGTCCAGATAGGGAGCGATCTCGGTAATCTGCGAGCCGATATGGCAGTCGATGCCGACGACCTCCAGATGCGGCAAGGCCGCGGCGTCGCGATAGGTGCTCAGCGCCTCATCGAACGCCACACCGAATTTGTTGCTGCGCAGCCCCGTTGAAATATACGGGTGGGTCTTGGCATCCACGTCAGGGTTCACGCGAATCGACACGCGCGCCCGTTGGCCGACTTGCCCGGCTACCTCGTTGAGCCGAATGAGCTCGGGCCGCGACTCGACATTGAAGCACATCACGTCCTGGGCCAGCGCAAAGCGCATTTCGTCCTCGCTCTTGCCCACGCCCGAGAAAACCACGCGGCGCGGGTCGCCGCCCGCAGCGATGACGCGTTGCAGCTCGCCGGCCGAGACGATGTCGAAACCGGCTCCAAGCTTGGCGAACACGTTGAGCACCGCAAGATTTGAATTGGCCTTGGCGGCATAATGCACGGCAGCATTGCGGCCGACGCAGGCGCGCGCATAGGCCTCGAACGCTGCTTGCAGGGCGGCGCGGGAATAGACATAAAGCGGTGTGCCGAAACGCTCGGCCAGCTCCGACAGCGAAACGTCCTCCGCGAAAAGCGTTTGGTCGCGGTAAGCGAAAAAGGAAGCGGTCATGATGTTTTACTTGGATTGCGCCGAACTCGCCGGCACGGGTGGAATCATCGATGGCGGCGCGCTGGCCGGCGGCATCGTGTCGGGCTGGATTGGGGTGGCTGGCGGCACGGGTACCGGCGGCACGCTGGGCAAGTAAAGCGGCCCCGTTTGGCCGCAACCGGCAAGGCCGCCAACGAGGACGATCGGCGCTACAATCGCGCAGATTCGGGTAAGCGCTGTCATGGTGTGGAACCGCGCCAGGCGGTATCAATGAGGGATGTCGATGTCAACCTTGGAGTTTAGCATGACGGAAAGTGAATTCCTGGCCGTGGCCGAACGCGTGCTGGACCAGCTCGAAGCGGCTGCGGAGCGGTCCGACGCCGATATCGAATGCGAACGCAGCGGCAATGTGCTTGCGCTCGAATTCGAGGATCGCAGCAAAATCATTGTGAATCTGCAAACACCGATGCAGGAGATCTGGGTCGCTGCGCGCTCCGGCGGGTACCACTTCAGGCTCGTTGGCCAGGCGTGGCGTGACACCCGCGACGACACCGAGCTGTTTGCCGCGCTATCGCGTTATGCGACGCAACAGGCTGGCGAGGCCGTGAGCTTTTCTCCGTCGGCGTGAATCGGCATGGCGCCATGCTGCGCGCTCTGGCGCGCAAACGCCCCGACTCACGGATTTTTGAATAGGTCGATGATGCGCTGGCGCTCCTGTGTTTCCGATGGCGCCGTGGCTGGCTCGTCGCGGCCATCCCCGTTATTCATTCCTACCGCGGTAACGGTTTTTCCCGGTGGATATTCATCCAGGTAGTAATCGCCGTTGGCCATGATGACGTCAGCCGGCATGGGCTGTGTCTGCTCCGGTATGCCCCGCAAGGCCTTCGCCATATAATCGACCCAGATCGGTAACGCCAACCCGCCACCCGTTTCACGGTCGCCGAGATTGCGCGGCTGATCAAAGCCGATCCACGCAATACCGACCAGATGCGCCTGATAGCCGGCAAACCATGCGTCGTGCGAGTCGTTCGTGGTGCCGGTCTTCCCGGCCAGGTCGTCGCGCTTGAGGACATTGGTCTTTGCCGCGGTGCCGCGCGTCGCTACGTCATGCAGCATGCTGTTCATGATGAAAGCGTTGCCGGCCGAGATCACGCGATGTGACTGTTCGCCAGCCTGCACCGGCTGTTCCGCCATCAGCAGGTGCCCACGCGAATCGGTGATGCGGGCCACGATAAATGGATTGATTCGAAAACCGCCATTCGCGAATACCGCGTAAGCCGTGGCCATTTGCAGTGGCGTGACGGCACCCGCGCCCAGTGCCATGGGGAGATAGGCAGGGTGTTTGTCGGCGTCGAAGCCGAAGCGCGTGATGAACTGTTGCGCATAGGTCGGCGTAATGCTCTGCAAAATCCGGATCGATACCAGATTGCGCGATTTCATGAGCGCGGTTCGCATCGTCATCGGACCATGGAAACCTCCGCCATAATTCCTGGGCTCCCATGGCTGGCCGCCCGTTTGTGCCGCGCTGAAATAAAGCGGCGCATCATTGATGATGGTGGTCGGCGCAAAGCCTTTTTCCAGCGCTGCCGAATAGATGAAGGGCTTGAAGCTGGAGCCGGGCTGTCGCCAGGCTTGCGTGACGTGGTTGAATTTATTGCGATTGAAATCGAAACCGCCGACCAGCGAGCGGATGGCGCCGTTGCGCGGATCAAGCGAGACAAATGCGGCCTCGATTTCGGGCATTTGCGTGATCCGCCAATCTTGCCTGGCGTCTTGCATCACACGAATCACCGAGCCCGGGCGAATGCGTTGCTTGGGCTGCGCGCTCGGACTCAGACCCGGCGCGGCAAAGCGCAGGCCGGCTCCGGTGATCGTGATGTCGTCGCCGCTGAGCAATGCGGCCGTCACTTTTTGCGGTGTGGCGGACAGAACCACGGCAGCGATGAGCCTACCACTGTCAGGGTGCTCCGCCAGCGTATCGTCGATCAATTGCTGCCGTGCGTCGGCGTCGCCCGGCAGATCGATATTCGCCTCCGGCCCACGATACCCATGGCGGCGCTCGTAATCCATTACCCCCGCGCGCACCGCGTTGTAAGCCGCTTCTTGATCGGCCGAGGTAATCGTCGTGTAGACGTTGAAACCGCGTGTATAAATCTCGTCTTTATACTGCGCATACAACAACCGGCGTACCATCTCGGCGACATACCCGGCGTGCACGCTGAACTCGTTGCCAATGCCGCGCACCTTGATCGGCTCGGCGATCGCGTCGTCATACTGCGCCTGCGTAATGTAGTGCAGGTTGAGCATGCGCTTGAGGATGTATTCCTGGCGTATCTTGGCGCGCTTGAAATTGACGATCGGATTGTACGCCGAGGGCGCTTTGGGCAGGCCCGCGAGCATTGCGGCTTCGGCAAGCGTGATGTCCTTGAGATCCTTGCCAAAATACACACGAGCCGCGCTCGCGAAGCCGTAGGCGCGCTCGCCAAGATAAATCTGATTCATGTACAACTCGAGAATCTGATCCTTGGTCAAGCGAGATTCGATTTTGTAGGCGAGCAGCGCCTCGTAAATTTTTCGCGTGTAGGTTTTTTGACTCGATAGGAAAAAATTCCGCGCCACCTGCATCGTGATCGTGCTTGCGCCCTGGGAGGAGCCGCCTCTGATCAGATTGGCGACGCCGGCGCGCAAAATCCCAATGTAATCGACACCTCCATGCTGGTAAAAGCGATCGTCCTCGATCGCCAGCACGGCTTGCTTCATCACGGCAGGAATGTCTTGCAGATGGACCAGATTGCGGCGCTCCTCGCCGAACTCGCCGATCAACACATCGTCGGCGGTGTAGATGCGCAGCGGGATCTTGGGACGGTAGTCGACGACGCTGTCGAGCGACGGCAGATGCGGCGTCATGACTACCAGCGCATAGGCCGCCAGCAGCGCCCCGACCAGCGCCAGGGCGACGATCAGACCGCCAAACCAGAGCGCGATGGAAACCGGCAGCGAGCGTGTTTTGCGGGAGAGGCGATTGGCGTGTCGCTTGCCTGGAGGGGTGTGGTTGACCATATGAAAAGCGAACTAAGCAGTGCTGAGATTATAGCCCCCATCATCTGCGCTCTTGTCCGATGGGCGGGGGTTTCAGAGTGGGACTATTCTCCTGCATATGTCATTTGCTTAGGATTCACCGAATCATCGACAAGCTTTTCGATGGCGACTCACGCTGCCCGGAGTTAACTGCCTTGTCATTCGCTTCGCTTTTCATTCCCGCGATTCACCGCTCGGCGCAGCCTCGCGAGCTGCTCGGGATCGACATCGGCGACGTCATGGTGCGACTGGTGGCGCTTGCGCGCAATGGTGGCGAATTCTCGTTGCAGCACATCGGTGAGATCACATTACCCGCGGGCGCGATGGCAGGCGGGCGGGCCGTTCAATTCGATGCGGTCGTCGCGGCATTGCAGCAATGGGCGGGGCCGCGGACGTGGCCGCCCGTGGTGTTGGCAATGCCGGAACATCAATTGGTGCGGCAGCGGATGTCGTCGATCTGGCACCTGGCCGAGCCCGCGATCGAGGCCAGCGCGGCCCGTCTGCTCGGCGGCGACGCGATGTCCGTGCGGTATGACGTGGTGAGCTCCAGTGTACGCCCGCATGGCAAGCGTGATCGGCGGCTGCTGATCGCCGCGCTCGACGATTGTGTCGATGAACGTGCGGCCGTCGCGGAGGCTGCATGCCTGAAACCGCACGCGATCGACGCCGAGCGTCTGGCGGTTCAGCGTGCCTTCGGCCATGCGCAGTCCGCCACAGGCGAGCCTGCCGGCACCTCTGGCGGCCTGTTGGTCGTGGATGGCAGCGGCGCCTATCTCTCGGTGTTTAGCGGACCGCAGTTGGTTGCGGAGCGGATTTTGCCGTATGAAGACGTCGTTGCGAATTCCGTTGATGGCGACGACACGACACGTTGGCTTGCGGCAGGCGAGAGTGTGACTCAGGTCTTGACACGGTTGCCGGCGACCGTCAGCACGCTTTGGCTGGCTGGCGAAGGCTCGGGGCAAGTCGGCCTGGATCAGGCGATTGAGCAAGTCACACGGTTGCCAACCAAGAGCTTCGATCCATTTGCGATGTTGCCGCGGGCGGGAGGCGTCGCCTTGCCCCCGGTGACGCAACGCTCCGCTTACGCCGTGGCCTGCGGCTTGGCGATGCACGACATTGTTTCATGACGTCGGCCAATCTGCTGCCGTCGCGGGCGCAACGACGATCGATGCGCCGCACCCGCCTGAAGCGTGTCTTGCTGATTTCCGCAGTGAGCGGTCTGGCCATCTCGGCGGTCGCCTGGGCAGCGCTCGAGCGGCGCATTGTTCGGCAGGATCTGCGTAACGATTTCGTCAGAGAAGCCTTGGCCGAGCTGCAACCGCCATTGCGGGAGCGTCTTCGAATGGAGAAAGCCATCGAGCAATATGAACAGCGGGTAAACCGGTTACAGCGCTTGACTGCGCTGCGGCCGCCTTGGGGGAGCATCTTTGCCGATTTGGCGAAATCCACGCCGCCGACCATGCATCTTCAGACAATACGCTATCAAGCCGGGCAACTGAGCTTGTCCGGACGCGCCGACACGCAGGCCGCAATTTTGCAATACCAGCGACGACTTGGCGACCTGCTCTGGGGAGCCGATACGTCGCTCGTCGAAACCAAGGCCGTGGTCGATGCGACTGGCGCGTCCGGCTTCGCATTTGAAATTCATATTCTCATGAGGCCGCCCGCCCCAGATCGGACGGGTGCCGAAACGAGCCTCGCGTTGTCTCGCGATGTCTTGCCGCCGAGCGGCAACAGTACGAATCGATTGCCTTGGTCATGAGAGTACAGTTTTTGCTTGCCGCGCGCCGCATGCGGTCTATGACGAACCTTGCGCGCACCGCACCAAGCGACTGGCCGGCGTTCGCGCAGTACGGGCTTGGACTTGTCGTTTGCTTCATGACAGGTATGCTGGCGTGGTCGGTGGTAGCGGAGTCGCGGCGCAAGTCGCTCACCGCGTACGAACAGCAGGAGATGGCGCTCAAAGCGACATATCGCCAACAGGCCATGCAGGTGGCGGGGCTGGGATCATGGCGTGACCAGCATGCTGCGATGACCGCCAGGGCGAGCGCATTGCGCGATCGCTTGCCTGGCGACGCCGACAGTGAGCGATTACTCGAGACGCTGCATCGACTCGGTCAGGCGCACCGAGTGCAGCTTGAGTCGATTCGACCGGGCAAGCCTGAAACGAAAAATCACCTGATCGTTGTGCCGTTCGAGATTCACGCCGCCGGCCGATATCATGGCATCGCGGGTTTTCTCTCCGAGCTGGCTGGCTTGCCGCGCGTTGTCGCTTTCAGCGCATTGCATATCTCCGCGTTGCCCCAGCATGAGGCCGTCAATCATCTGCCGCCCGAGCTTCGCCTTACTCTCACGGCGCACGCCTATGGGGATCCCTCATCGTTGCCGACCGCGGTTGCCGAGGTGCCGAGATGATTCCGCAATACTGGGCAAGGGATCGATTGTCACGATTTGTCGCGTTGCTTGGCGTCGCGTTGTGCGGGTGTCGCGCTGAACCCTTGGCTGGCTTGCGGGAGTGGCACGCAGATGCCATTCAGGCGGCAGCGCAAAGTCCGCAACCCGCGCTGCCGGCGCTGGCTGAATTGCCGGCGACTGCGGCGCGGATGCAGCTCGCCGGTGAGCTACCGGATCCATTTTTCGTAGGGCGGGGAACGCCGCCTCGGGCCGCGCCGGCACCGGGCGCTCGCCGGACGGCGCCGCCGCGTGGGGCGTTGACCGCGACGTCGCCCGATGAAATCCAGTTGATCGGGACGCTGCGCCGAGGTGCTCGCAGTGTCGCTCTGCTGCTCGTGGGCAACGTCGTGCATCATGTGGCACCAGGACATTCGGTGGGTGGTGATCAGTGGCTCGTCTCGGCGATCCATGACGATGTTGTCGAATTGCGGCAAGTCGCCGGGGAGCAGGAGAGCCGACCGCTCGCGACATACCGCCTGACCATGGTCGACGGCGTACCATGATCACAACAGCGCCGACCGGAAAGCGCCGGAGGGCGATTGGCCGGTGGCTTTGCATCGCGCTGGCCTGGCCTGCCATGGCCTTCGCCGGCACGGAGACGCAAGCCCGCGATCAAGCACCGCCTGCGCTGAACGACGGGCGCCTGACGCTGAATTTACGCGGTGCGCCAGTCGCGGCCGTATTGCGCGCGTATGCCGATCTGGTTGGCGCCAATGTAGCGATCGGCGAGGGCGTGAATGGACGTGTGACGCTGCGCGCCAGGCAGATGTCCGCCGATCAGGTGCTGGATTTCATGTTGGATACCCAGCACCTGGCGATGCGGACCTTTGGCAACGTGATGTGGATCGTTCCTCGCGACGAATTGGCTGCGCGCGACAAGCAAAAGGTCGAGGCGGCCCTGCAGGCTGGTGATCTAGTGCCGCTTGCCAGCCAAGGCTTTCAACTGAATTATCAAAAAGCGGCGGAGTTGCGCAAAATCCTTGTCGGGGAGGCAGGACACCGAATGCTGTCTAAGCGCGGCACGGTCGCTGCCGACACGCGCACCAACCAATTGTTCGTTACCGACGTGCCCGCCAAGCTGACGGAAGTTGCTGATCTGATCGAGCGGGTCGACGTGCCCGTACGGCAAGTGCTGATCGAGGCGCGCATCGTCGAAGCCGACGACCGGTTCAGCCGCAACCTGGGCGTCAAATTGGGATTTGCCCGCGCATCTGTGCCCGGAGAGACGCCGCCGGCAGGCAATAGTGCCTTCAAGGCTGGCCCCGATGGCCCTGTCCCCAACCATCATTTTCTTGA
Organism: Pandoraea sp.; assembly: GCF_004297875.1. Taxonomy (GTDB): domain Bacteria; phylum Pseudomonadota; class Gammaproteobacteria; order Burkholderiales; family Burkholderiaceae; genus Pandoraea. Next base: position 33,375 of record NZ_SCSK01000047.1, read on the forward strand.
TCTGCCCGCTACGGGCATCAACGGCTTTGTCGCGCCGTCGTTGGCGATCACCTTATTCGGGCGTGCCGCGCATCGTTTGCTTCAGCTCGAACTGTCGGCGCTGGAGGCCGACGGAGACGGCAAAATCATTTCCAGTCCACGCGTCGTTACCGCAGACAAAGTGCAAGCCGTGATAGAGCAGGGTACCGAACTGCCATATCAGGTTTCGGCTGGCAACGGGATTACCACGATTCAATTCCGTCAGGCCAAACTTCGCCTCGAAGTGACACCGCAGATTACTCCCGAGGGACAGGTCGTGATGAACGTCGACGTCAACAAGGATAGCGTGGGCCAGCAAACGGCGAACGGTTACGCCATTGACACCAAGCACGTGCGCACGCAAGTTCTGGTCGAAAACGGGGGAACTGTTGCCATTGGCGGCATTTATCAGGAGGAAGAGCGGAAAACGATCACGCAGGTCCCTGTGCTGGGTAATTTACCGGTGCTCGGGGCGCTGTTTCGAAATCAGGCCGACGTTCGCAATCGGCGCGAATTGCTGGTGTTCATCACACCGAGCATCGTGGAGCAGGCGCCCGCCTCCGGAGCGCGGGATGCGGGATCGCCTGGGGGCTCACAGGGTGTACAGAACCCGGTATGATGCCGGAAATGGAATCTTTGTCGCACGAATCGATGCAAGGGAATGTTTTTTTCGTCGGGCTCATGGGCGCTGGCAAAACCACTGTCGGCCGATGGGTGGCGCGGCGTCTTGGCCGCCCCTTTTTCGATTCCGATCACGAAATCGAAGCGAAAACGGGCGTGCGCATCCCGGTCATCTTCGAACACGAGGGGGAAGCGGGGTTTCGCGTGCGCGAAGCCCAGGTAATCGATGAGTTGACCCAGTACAACGGCATTGTGCTGGCCACCGGCGGGGGGGCCGTGCTCAACCCGGAAAACCGCCTGCACCTGAAGAATCGTGGCATCGTAGTGTATCTGCGCGCCAATCCGCATGACCTTTGGCTGCGAACCCGTCGCGACAGGAATCGCCCGCTGCTTCAGACCAGTGACCCGCGAGCCAGACTCGAGCAACTCTATGCCGAGCGCGATCCGCTCTACCGCGAGTGCGCTCATTTTGTCATCGAGACGGGCCGCCCGAGCATTAACGCATTGGTTCACATGGTATTGATGCAGCTCGAAATGGCCGGCATTCACGCCTCGCCGGCAGTCGATTCTCCAAGCGCTTCGGAAGATCACGCCGAGAATCAGCCGAAGGCCGGCGAATAGGCGTGGGCAAACGCGGCATAATAGCGCTCATGACGACGCTAAAACTTGACCTTGGGCAGCGCAGTTACCCCATCCATATCGGCACCGGCCTGCTCGATCAGCCGGAGTTGTTTGCTCCCCATGTGGCTGGCCGCCAAGCGGTTATCGTAACCAACACCACCGTCGAGCCGCTCTACGCGGCTCGTCTGGTTCGCACGCTCGAAGCACTCGGCAAGCAGGTGCGCACCGTCGTACTGCCTGACGGCGAGGCTTACAAGAACTGGCAGACCCTGAATCAGATATTCGACGGCATGCTGGCGTCTCAGGCGGATCGCAAGACCACGCTGGTCGCGCTGGGAGGGGGCGTAGTCGGTGACATGACGGGTTTTGCCGCCGCCTGCTATATGCGCGGCGTGCCATTCGTCCAGGTGCCGACGACACTGCTGGCCCAGGTCGATTCATCGGTGGGCGGCAAGACGGGCATCAACCATCCGCTGGGCAAGAATATGATCGGCGCGTTCTGGCAGCCCAACGCGGTGATTGCCGATGTGAGCACGCTGGCGAGCCTGCCGCCGCGCGAGTTGGCCGCGGGCATGGCCGAAGTGGTCAAGCATGGCGCAATTGCCGACGCGGAGTTTTTTGCCTGGATCGAGGCGCATATCGATGCGCTCAACGGCGGCGATGTCGACGCGCTTGTTCATGCTGTGCGCCGTTCGTGCGAAATCAAGGCGGGCGTCGTTGCGCGCGACGAGCGCGAGGGTGGTTTGCGCGCCATTTTGAATTTCGGCCACACTTTTGGTCATGCCATCGAGGCCGGGTTGGGTTATGGCGCCTGGCTGCACGGCGAGGCGGTTGGATGCGGCATGGTGATGGCGGCCGATCTGTCCTCCCGCATAGGATTGACGCCAGCCGACTTGACCGAGCGGATGGCAGCACTGGTGGAGGCCGCCCACTTGCCCATCAAGGGGCCCGCGCTCGGCGAAGACCGTTACATCGAACTGATGCATGTCGACAAAAAAGCGGAGGGTGGCGAAATCCGCTTCGTGCTGCTTAACCGCTTGGGCGATGCCGTCGTCACTGTCGTGCCCGATGAGGCTTTGCGTGCGACATTGCGTTCCAGTGTCTAAACAGCTGGACTCGCCGGAGTTGGCGCATGAATGACATTGAGATCATGCTGGCCCCCTATGCTGCCAGATCCGGGACATCGCGGGGCCGTTCGCATCCTGAGCCGGCCCCGGCAACACGCAGTGAATTTCAGCGCGACCGCGACCGTATTATTCACTCCACTGCCTTTCGGCGCCTCGAATACAAGACCCAGGTTTTTGTCAATCATGAAGGCGATCTGTTCCGCACACGCCTGACGCACAGCCTTGAAGTCGCCCAGATTGCCCGTTCGATTGCCCGCAACCTGCGCGCTAACGAAGATCTGACCGAGGCCATTGCGCTGGCTCACGATCTCGGCCACACGCCGTTCGGTCATGCCGGGCAGGACGCGCTGAATGCCTGCATGCGCGAGAACGGCGGATTCGAGCACAACCTGCAAAGCCTGACCGTTGTCGATGAATTGGAGGAGTGTTATGGCGCCTTCAATGGGCTGAACCTGACTTTCGAGACTCGCGAGGGCATTCTCAAACACTGTTCCCGGGCCAATGCCGTGACGCTTGGTGCGCTCGGCGAGCGTTTCCTGACTGGCCGGCAGCCCGGTATCGAAGCCCAGATTGCGAATCTGGCCGATGAGATTGCCTACAACAATCACGATATCGATGATGGCTTGCGTTCGGGGCTGATAAGTCTGGAACAGCTCGATGAAGTGTCGCTATGGCGAAGATTTTGCGAGCAGGCCCGCGCAGCGTATCCGGATCTTTCCGGCCGTCGGTTGGTGCACGAAACGACGCGGCGCATTATCAACGCGCTGATTGTCGATTTGATCGCGGCGACCGAAGCGTGCATCCGGCAAGCGGCCCCGGCCACGCCGGACGACGTCAGAGGCGCGCCCGCGCTGGTCACCTTCGGTGCGGCGATGCGCGAAGAGGCGGGGCAACTCAAGCGGTTTCTGTTCGACAACCTGTACCGGCACTACGTCGTGATGCGCATGAGCCGCAAGGCGCAGCGAATCGTCACGGAACTGTTCGATGCGTTTATGGACGATCCGCGCCTGCTGCCGCCGCAATATCGCACGCAGGATTTGACGCAACAGCCGCGGTGGATTGCTCATTATGTGGCAGGCATGACTGACCGCTACGCAATCCGCGAATATCGGCGGCTGTTTTCCGTTGACCCGGTCTAGCACACGATCAGGTCCTCGGGCGGTGAAATCTCACGCCGACTCGAGATCAACCGATCGCTAGGAGCGACCGGCGACAAAGCCGAGCAACAGCGCGAAGCCGGCCACCAGACCGATCGTTTGCCATGGCCGGTCGTGCACATAGGTATCGGCCTCATGCCAGGCGAAATCGGCTTTGCGGCGTAAACGGGTGCGCGCGTCGCCAAAATCCTCGCGTGCCGAAGCGAGCTTGCCGCGCAGCGCCTCGCGTAACTGGTCGATGTCAGCATCCTTGCCGTGCTGCAGGGCAAACTCCAGGTCGTCGAGCAGGTCGCGCACGCGATCCGCGACGTCGTCGCCGGCCCTGCGCGTGGCTCGCGCTAATTTGCGCCCGACGTATCGGGCGTCATCCATGCCCTCTTCAAGCGCGTGATTGGCTTTGGCAGAAATATTCATGGCAAGCTCCCTCTCAGATTGAGAATAATCCCCGACGATTTAAGCCAGTACCTTTTGTATTCGTCAGATTATGTGGGAGCGAACGCTGAGCGTATACCCGATGAGCAATATTTGCTGATCCAGATCATGCAAAACGCCGCCTCTCGGCGGCGTTTTTTTCTTGCTTGGGGCGAGTTGCCGGGTCAGAAACGATAGCCGATCGACAGGAAGGTTACGAACGGATCGAGCTTGAGTTTCGTGGTGCTTACCACGGGGCCGGCCGGTGTACTGGTGGTAAGCGTTGCCTTGGTGCTGAACGGCAGGTACGAAATCGAAAAACCTGCTGACCAGTGCTTGTCGAAATTGTAGGTCAGGCCGGCATTGAAGACCGGCGACCACGAGCTCGAGAGCTTTGCGCTCGTCGGCAAGGCGGTGGTCGTGCCCTGGCTGATCAATCCGCTGACTTGTTGCTGGAAGGCAGGATTCAGGTGAATATCCGAATACCAGATGTAACTTACCCCGAGGCCGAGGTAGGGGCGCAGCTTCGAGTGCGCATTGCCAAAGTAATACTTGAGTAAGAGCGCCGGGCTCCACTGCCGAGCGTCGCCAAGCGGGTTGATGGCGGGCGACGCCAGGATGCCTTGACCGCTCAGATGAAATTTCGGCGGAATCCCCATGACGGCCTCAGCCGCGATATTGTCCGTGAAGAAATGAGTGACCGTAAGCCCGAACGTATCGGCGTCATCAACGCTCGCGCCCGTGTTGGGAATCTGCGTACCATTGACGCTGAGCGGCTGGCTTGAATCCTGGGGTGCAATGTGAAACCAACCGGTGTTGACGACGGTGTCTCCAGCAGATTGTGCATAAGCGCCGGCAGTGGCAAACAGGGCAACGACCGCAAGGCAAAGATGCTTTAACTTCATGGGATGCGCTCCTCCTAAAAATCTTTATTGTCGAAATATACGATGACCAAGAGTCTTGGCAATTATGCCGATCAGTTGGACTTATGAATAGCGTGAGGCTGGAGGACGTGCTCTAACGTTGTTAATGAGCCAAAATCAATGAATTCGGCTTCCGAATTGGCGATTTCGGTACGATGCCCCGGCGCAATAATCGTCGATTGCGCCGGGGCATCGGGTAAGCACCGCCTAGAAGCGGTAACCGAGCGACAGGTAAGTGACGATCGGGTTGATTTTGATGTTGGCGTCGCTGGTTGACAGCACGGTGCCATCGGCAGCTTTGATTTTTATGGTTGCCGTTGTTTTGAGCGGCACATAGGAAACCGACGCGCTACCGAACCAGTGCTTATTGAAAGCGTATGATAATCCGGCATTGAAGACGGGTTCCCACGATGGCGACGAAGACGCTTCAACGGATGTCGGGCCGGTGCGGCCGGAGAGGGTCGTCAGCACACTGCCGAAGTTTTGATTCAGCTCATTCTCAAAATGTGGATTGAGCTGAATATTGGTAAAAAACGTGTAGCTGACGCCGACGCCGAGAAACGGTCGCAAACGGGATTGTGCCTCACCGAAATAATATTGCAGCACCAGTGCCGGGCTCCATTGCCTGACGCTACCCACGATCGGGTTGTTGTTGGGAGCGCCGATGTCGATACTCGACAGCGCGCCCGCGATGCCCGGGGGCGCGATCACGCCATGACCGGTCAATTGGAACGTGGGCGGAATGCCCGTGACCATTTGCGCGGCGATGTTATCCGTGAAAAAGTGCGTGAATACGAGAGCGGCCGTATCGCCGTTGCTCACGGACGCCCCGGTGCCAGGCGAGGTAAAGCTGGCGGGAACGACCAAAGGCGTGAGGAATTGTTGATTGACATTGGTCGTCATGGGGGAGCTGGAGTCCTGCGGGGCGATGTGCAGCCAGCCGAAATTCACCATGTTGTCGCCCGCCTGCTGAGCGTGTGCTGTGCCGATCGAGATGGCGAATGCCGTCATCACGGACATCAAGATCCGTATTTTCATTTGTCGTCCTCCCAGACATGTCATTTGATTTTTGGGCATTATGCACACGGATTTTATTCTTGGAAAAGCAGGAAAGTAGAGGATTTACACGAATTCATAAAAACAGAGAATGTTTTTATAAATCAATGGTTTATGGCGCATTTTTTTGTTTATAAAATCATAAAATTTAAGCTTCAATGACATAAAATCGCTCGAAAATCGAGGGATCTGTTTTTGTGGCGTGAAACGACTATGGCGCGACTTCCACGACTATTCATTGCAGGGCAGGCGCAGCACATTATTTTGCGGGGCAATAACAGGCAGCCTGTTTTTGTCGACGACGAAGATCGTCTGGCTTTTCTCGGTTGGCTCAAAGAGGCGGCCAGAGCGCATGATCTTGCTATCCACGCCTATTGCCTCATGCCGAACCATATGCACCTGCTGGCAACGCCCGGCGATGAGCGCAGCCTGCCCATGACCCTGCAGGCCGTTGGCCGTCATTACGTACTCCATTTCAATCGGCGGCATCTGCGTACGGGGTCATTGTGGGAGGGACGTTACCGTGCGACCGTGATCGAGGCCGAGCGCTATCTGCTGGTCTGCAGCCGCTACATTGAACTGAACCCGGTTCGCGCCGGCTTGTGTGACACGCCGGAATCCTATCGCTGGTCAAGTTATGCGCATCACGTTGGACTGAGCGTCGATAGCTTGATTACCGATCACCCGCTCTACTGGGCGCTCGGCAATACGCCTTTCGAACGCCAGCGCGTCTATCGCGAGTCATTTGCGCAACCATTGCCGGAAGGCGATCTGCGAGCCATTCGCGAAGCCACTCAAAAGGGTTGGCTGCTGGGTGACGATATTTACCGGCAACGCATGGCGATGCTGGCCAACCGCCGCATCGCGCCACTCTCGCGAGGGCGTCCGCGGCGCGGCAAACCGGCCAATCCTGTCGATCCGAACAGCTGAGCGCTGGCGTCGCGCCCCGGTCGGTGTGCTGAGCTTTGGCAACGATATCGGGGGGGCCGCTGCCGCATCGGAAACCGCTTTGCTCGCCGCGCCAGCGTGCGCGATCGCTTTCAACCTTGGGGGTGTGTATGACTTGCTGGTTAATCGGCCAATTTTAATATGACCCTAATTAACTTCGGTTTCGGTTGGGCGCTGGCAATTAATTGAACCCGACCCTAATTTAAAATTTTGTATTTGCTTGATCGATCGCGTATATTCCAGTTTCAGCACGTTTGTGCAGTGCGCAAGTTCATGCCCTGACGCCTGTGCCGGCCACGCCCGGTCGCATGACCCCACTTAATTCGGTGGCTCGTTCGAGTCGCCTCGATAAAACAGACGGTGTATCACGTGGAAAAGAAACAGAAATCGATCGCGGCGGCCCGAGCAGAGCAGCTGGCGCAAGAATTCGTGGCTCCAGCCCCGCAGGGCCTGTACGACCCAAAGAACGAACATGACGCCTGCGGGGTCGGGTTCGTGGCGCACATCAAAGGCCATAAGAGTCACGATATCGTGGCGCAAGGTCTCAAGATCTTGCTGAATCTCGATCATCGCGGTGCCGTTGGCGCCGACCCGCTGATGGGTGATGGCGCGGGTATTCTGCTTCAGATTCCCGACCAGTTCTATCGCGAGGAAATGGCGCAGCAGGGCGTCGCGTTGCCACCGGCCGGTGAGTATGGCGTTGGTATGATTTTCCTGCCCAAGGAGCATGCCTCACGACTGGCATGCGAGCAGGAGCTCGAGCGCACGGTCAAGGCCGAAGGCCAGATCGTGCTGGGCTGGCGCGACGTGCCGGTCGACCACGACATGCCGATGTCGCCCGCGGTCAAGGCCACCGAGCCGGTTATCCGCCAGGTGTTCATCGGTCGCGGCCGCGACATCATGGTGACCGACGCGCTCGAGCGCAAGCTCTACGTGATTCGCAAAACTGCCAGCCATCGCATCCAGAAACTCAATCTCAAGCACGGCAAGGAATACTTCGTACCGTCGATGTCGGCGCGCACCGTTGTCTACAAGGGGTTGCTGCTGTGCGATCAGGTGGGCCGCTATTATCGCGACCTGGCCGATCCGCGTACGGTCTCGGCGCTGGCGCTGGTTCATCAGCGGTTCTCGACCAATACATTCCCGGCCTGGGAGCTGGCGCACCCGTATCGGATGGTTGCGCATAACGGTGAGATCAACACCGTCAAGGGCAACGTGAATTGGCTCAATGCCCGGACCGGCGCCATTTCGAGCGCGGTGCTCGGCGATGACCTGCAAAAGCTCTGGCCGCTGATTTACCCGGGGCAATCCGACACAGCGTCGTTCGACAATTGCCTCGAATTGTTGACGATGGCAGGGTACCCGCTGGTGCATGCTGTCATGATGATGATCCCCGAGGCATGGGAACAGCACACGCTGATGAACGACAACCGGCGCGCGTTCTATGAATATCACGCGGCGATGATGGAGCCCTGGGATGGCCCGGCGGCGATCGCGTTTACCGACGGCCGTCAGATCGGCGCCACTCTGGACCGCAACGGCTTGCGCCCCGCGCGTTATTGCATCACCGACGACGATATTGTCATCATGGCCTCCGAGGCCGGCGTCCTGCCGATCCCGGAATCGAAGATTGTCAAGAAATGGCGGCTGCAGCCGGGCAAAATGTTCCTGATCGACATGGAACAGGGCCGTATCATCGACGACCGCGAACTCAAGGACAATCTGGCCAACGCCAAGCCGTACAAGAGCTGGATTGAGGCGGTGCGCGTCAAGCTCGATGAAATCACCTCGCAAGTCGAGGACGTGGCCGCCGAGCACGACGCCACCACGCCGCTGCTCGACCTGCAGCAGGCGTTCGGTTACACCCAGGAGGACATCAAGTTCCTGCTCGCGCCGATGGCTACCAACGGCGAAGAGGCGGTCGGCTCGATGGGCAACGATAGCCCGCTGGCCGTGATGAGCAACAAGAACAAGACGCTCTACCACTACTTCAAGCAGTTGTTCGCGCAGGTCACCAATCCACCGATCGATTCGATCCGCGAAAACATGGTGATGTCGCTCGTTTCGTTCATCGGGCCCAAGCCGAACCTGCTCGATACCAACAACATCAACCCGCCGATGCGCCTGGAAGTGCCGCAGCCGGTGCTCGATTTCAAGGACATCGCGAAGATTCGCCACGTCGACAAGTACACCGGCGGCAAGTTCCGCTCGTACGAATTGAACATCTGCTATCCCGTCGCATGGGGCAAGGAAGGCATCGAAGCCCGCCTGGCATCGCTGTGCGCAGAGACGGTCGACGCTGTCAAATCCGGCTACAACATCCTGATCGTGTCCGATCGCCGCACCGATCGGGACAATGTCGCGATTCCGGCGCTGTTGGCCACCTCGGCCATTCACCAGCACCTGGTCTCGCATGGCTTGCGTACCAGCACCGGCTTGGTGGTGGAAACCGGCTCGGCACGTGAAGTGCACCACTTTGCCCTGCTCGCCGGGTATGGCGCCGAAGCCGTGCATCCGTATCTGGCGATGGAATCCATCTACGAGATGGCCAAGGGCCTGCCTGGCGAATTGTCCCCGGAAAAGGCCGTGAAAAACTACGTCAAGGCAGTGGGCAAGGGGCTGCAAAAGGTGATGTCCAAGATGGGCATCTCGACCTATATGTCGTACACCGGCGCGCAGATTTTCGAGGCTATCGGCCTGTCGCAGACGCTGGTCGAAAAATATTTCCGCGGCACGGCGTCGAACGTCGGCGGTATTGGCATCTTCGAATTGGCCGAAGAGGCGATCCGTCTGCACAAAGACGCTTTCGGCGACGATCCGGTGCTCACCAACATGCTCGACGCGGGTGGCGAGTACGCCTACCGCATCCGCGGCGAAGAGCATATGTGGACCCCTGATGCAATCGCCAAGCTGCAGCACTCGACGCGCGCCAACTCCTATCAGTCGTACAAGGAATACGCCAATCTGATCAACGATCAGAGCAAGCGTCATATGACCTTGCGCGGCTTGTTCGAATTCCGTGTCGATCCCAGCAAGGCGATTCCACTCGACGAGGTGGAGCCCGCCAAGGAAATCGTCAAGCGTTTTGCCACCGGCGCCATGTCGCTGGGCTCGATCTCGACCGAAGCGCACACCACGTTGGCCATTGCGATGAACCGCATCGGCGGCAAGTCGAATACCGGCGAGGGCGGCGAGGATGAGCGCCGCTACCGCAACGAGCTGCGGGGCATTCCGATCAAGCAGGGGGAGACCCTGGCGGGCATCGTTGGCCAGGATGTCATCGCGCGCGATATCGTGCTGCAAGAGGGTGACTCACTGCGCTCTAAGATCAAGCAGGTGGCGTCGGGTCGCTTCGGCGTGAGCGCTGAGTATCTGGTGTCGGCCGATCAGATCCAGATCAAGATGGCGCAAGGCGCCAAACCCGGCGAGGGCGGCCAGTTGCCCGGCCATAAGGTCTCCGATTACATCGGTAAGCTGCGTTACTCGGTGCCTGGCGTCGGTTTGATCTCGCCGCCGCCGCACCACGACATCTACTCGATCGAAGACCTGGCGCAGTTGATCCACGATCTGAAGAACGTCAACAGCAACGCGTCGATCTCGGTCAAGCTGGTTTCCGAAGTCGGCGTGGGTACGGTGGCCGCGGGCGTGGCCAAGGCCAAGGCCGATCACGTCGTGATCGCCGGGCATGACGGCGGCACGGGCGCTTCGCCGCTGTCGTCGATCAAGCATGCTGGCTCCCCATGGGAACTGGGCCTGGCCGAAACCCAGCAAACGCTGGTGCTCAATCGCCTGCGCGGGCGCATCCGCGTGCAGGCCGATGGCCAGATGAAGACGGGGCGTGACGTCGTGATCGGTGCGCTGCTCGGCGCCGACGAGTTCGGTTTTGCGACAGCGCCGCTGGTCGTGCAGGGCTGCATCATGATGCGCAAGTGCCATCTGAACACGTGCCCGGTCGGCGTCGCGACGCAGGACCCGGTGCTGCGCCGCAAATTCGAAGGCAAGCCCGAGCACGTGGTCAATTACTTCTTTTTCGTGGCCGAGGAAGTGCGCGAAATCATGGCGCAGCTCGGTCTGCGCACGTTCGATGAGCTGATCGGCCGTGCCGATCTGCTCGACACGAAGAAGGGGATCGAGCACTGGAAGGCCAAGGGTCTTGATTTCTCGCGCATTTTCCATTTGCCGCAGGTCGAGGCGTCGGTGCCTCGCCTGCACGTCGACAAGCAGGATCATGGTCTGGCCAACGCGCTCGATTATGCGCTGATCGAAAAGGCCATGCCGGCGCTGGAAAAAGGCGAGCATGTCTCGTTTATCCAGCCGGTGCGCAACGTCAACCGCACCGTGGGCGCCATGCTCTCGGGCGAGGTCGCGCGCCGCTATGGTCACGACGGTTTGCCGGAAGACACCATCCATATTCAGCTCAAGGGAACGGCAGGTCAGAGCTTCGGCGCGTTCCTCGCGCACGGCATTACACTCGACCTGGTGGGCGATGGTAACGACTACGTCGGCAAAGGCTTGTCGGGCGGGCGCATCATTGTGCGACCGACCAACGATTTCCGTGGCGCGGCCGAGCAAAACATCATCGTCGGCAATACCGTGCTGTATGGTGCGCTGGAGGGAGACGCCTACTTCCGCGGCGTGGCGGGTGAACGATTCTGCGTGCGTAATTCGGGCGCGGTCGCAGTGGTCGAAGGTACCGGCGACCATGGTTGCGAGTACATGACCGGCGGCACGGTGGTGGTGCTTGGCGAGACCGGCCGCAACTTCGCAGCCGGCATGTCGGGGGGCATCGCTTACGTGTACGACCCGGACGGCACGTTCCAGGCCAAGTGCAACACCGCGATGGTGGCGCTCGAACCGGTGCTGCCGCAAGGCGAGCAGGAACGCACCGTCGACGCGGGGCTATGGCATCGTGGCCAGACTGACGAAGCGCAGTTGCGTCAACTGATCGAGCAGCACTTCCAGTTCACCGGCTCGATGCTGGCCAAGGCGCTGCTGGCCGACTGGGATGGTGCACGCCGCAAATTCGTCAAGGTGTTCCCGACCGAATACAAGCGGGCGCTGGGCGAAATGGCGGCCAAGGCCGCCCAAGCGCCGGCTGCCAAACAAGCCATGGCCGCTTGAGCCGGTTGCCAGCGATGCGGGACTGCGGTGCTGCACACCGCACCCGCATCGCGTGCCGGATCCGCGTCTTATATTTCACGAATCAACCGTACTGAGAAGCACATGGGCAAGGTCACAGGTTTTCTCGAATTCGAGCGTCAGCACGAGTCATACGAAGCGCCGCTCGCACGCGTCAAACACTATAAGGAATTCGTCCTCGCGCTGACCGACGAGCAGGCGAAAATCCAGGGCGCGCGCTGCATGGACTGCGGCATTCCGTTTTGCAACAACGGGTGCCCGGTCAACAATATCATCCCCGACTTCAATGACCTGGTGTTCCGGCAGGACTGGAAGACGGCCATCACGGTTTTGCATTCCACCAATAATTTCCCGGAGTTCACGGGGCGAATCTGTCCCGCACCATGCGAAGCGGCGTGCACGCTCAACATCAACGACGACCCGGTCGGCATCAAGTCAATCGAACATGCGATCATCGACAAAGCCTGGGGTGAAGGTTGGGTCGAACCGCAGGTGGCCACGCACAAGACCGGCAAAACCGTGGCAATCGTCGGTTCCGGGCCGGCAGGGCTGGCGGCTGCGCAACAACTGGCACGCGCCGGCCATGACGTGACGGTGTTCGAGAAGAACGACCGCATTGGCGGCCTGCTGCGCTACGGGATTCCCGATTTCAAGCTGGAGAAATGGCTGATCGATCGCCGCATGCGCCAGATGGAAGCCGAAGGCGTGACTTTCCGTACCGGTGTCTACATCGGTACGGAGGCTCCCGAGGCGCACATCAACAATTTCTCGAAGGAAATGCTTTCGCCGGAGCAACTGCAGGCGCAATTCGACGCAGTGGTTATCGCCGGCGGCGCCGAGCAGCCGCGCGACCTGCCGGTGCCGGGCCGAGAGTTGGCGGGCATTCACTTCGCCATGGAATTCCTGCCGCAACAAAACAAGGTCAACGCCGGCGACAAGCTTGCCGAGCAGATCAAGGCCACCGGCAAGCATGTGATCGTGATTGGTGGCGGCGATACCGGCTCGGATTGCGTCGGCACGTCGAACCGGCACGGCGCGGCCAGCGTCACGCAATTCGAATTGCTGCCGCAGCCGCCGGAGCAGGAAAACAAGGCGCTGGTCTGGCCCTACTGGCCGATCAAGCTGCGCACGTCGTCGAGCCACGAGGAAGGCTGCGAGCGCGATTGGGCGGTCGCCACGAAGCGGTTTGAAGGCAAGCACGGCAAGGTTGAGAAACTGATCGCGGTGCGCGTCGAATGGAAGGACGGCAAGATGCAGGAGGTCGCCGGGTCGGAGTTCGAATTGAAGGCCGATCTGGTGCTGCTGGCGATGGGCTTTGTCTCGCCGTTGCAAACGCTGCTGGAGGCGTTCGGTGTGAGCAAGGATGGGCGCGGCAATGTGCGCGCCGCCACCGAAGGCGAGAGCGCCTATGTAACCGACGTGCCCAAGGTGTTTGCCGCGGGCGACGTACGCCGTGGCCAATCGCTGGTGGTCTGGGCGATCCGGGAGGGGCGTCAATGCGCGCATGCGGTCGATCAGTTCCTGATGGGGCATTCGGTCTTGCCGCGCTGAGCCTCGCTTGCGCCGCTGACGCAAAAGCCACTCCGTCGGGGTGGCTTTTTTTCAAGGGGATCGCCCGGTTGGCGCGGCGCTATGCCGCAATGGTGCCGGAGGCGGTTTCGTCGCGAACTTCGGGCGGCGCGATTTTCAGCGTGTGCTGGTGATAGGCGGCCAGGCTGTCGCGATGGGCGACGCTGATGATTGCTGTGTGCGGCAGCCGCTCGAGCAGCGTGTCGTACAAGTGCCGCTCGGTGGCGACGTCCAGCGCACTGCTGGCCTCATCAAGAAAGAGGTAGTCGGGGCGCTGCAACAGCGCGCGTGCCATCGCCAGCCGCTGCTGCTCGCCGGGGGACAAGCGGTTTTCCCAGTGTCCCGATTCGTCCAGCCGGTCGGCAAGCCCGTCGAGTTGACACGCGACGAGCACGTCGCGGCAAGTCTCATCCGAAAAGTCCGATGCCTCCGACGGGTAGCATAACGCCGCCTTGAGCGTGCCGATCGGCAAATAGCTTTGCTGAGGCAGGAACATCATCCGCTCGCGCGCCGGCGTTTGGATCCGGCCCTGGCCGAATGGCCAAAGCCCAGCCAAAGCCCGCATCAGTGTGCTTTTACCGCTGCCCGACGGCCCGGAAATCAACCAGCGGGCGCCGGCGGGGATATGGACGGCGCCGATCTGCGTGAGCGGCGCGCCGTTGGGCAGATTCAACTGCAGATCATGCGTGGCGAGATCATGACCGGTCTCGACCTGAATGCCGTCGACAGGATCGGGCAAATGCATGATGCGATGAAATTCTCGAAGCCGGTTGACCGTGGCCTTCCAGTCGGCCAGTGTCGAGTAACTGTTGATGAACCATGACATGGCGCCGCTGACCTGGCCGAATGCATCGGCCATGCGAAACAGGAGCCCGAGCGATAGCGCGCCGGCAAAGTAACGGGGCGAAGCTGCCAGCAGGGGAAAGATGCTCGAGACCTGGCCGTAGATCGAGTTGGCGAACATCAGCCGCTTCGTGTAGCGCATGATCAGCCACCAGTTGTCGCGAATATGGCTGAAGGCCGTGCGAAAGCGCTGCGTCTCGGCTGCCGCGCCGCGATAGAAGGCGACCTGTTCGGCGTTTTCCCGCAGGCGAACCAGCAGGAAACGGAAATCCGCCTCGACTTGTTGCTGGCGGTAACTGATCGACGTCAGGGGTCGGCCGACTTTATGGATCATGATTGACCCGAGCAGCGCATACAGCGCGGCCGCCCACACCATGTAACCGGGAATGCTCACGTGCATGGTGCCGAGCGCAAACGATAGCGCGCCCGACAGGGTCCATAGGATGACGACGAACGAAATCAGCGTGACGACGTTCGACAGCAGATCGAGCGACAATGCGAGCGTGCTGGTCGCCAGCGAGCGCAGGTCTTCCGAGATGCGTTGATCGGGGTTGTCGACCAAATGGTCGCGCTCGATGCGATAGAAGGCGCGATCTCCCAGCCACTGGTCGAGGTAGCGATCGGTAATCCATTGGCGCCAGCGAAATTCCAGCATCTGCTGGTAGTAGATGCGAAACGTCGCCAGGAAAATGAAGCTGAAGGCAAGAATGGTGAATTCGATCAGCGACGATTTGAAAACAGCCCAGTCGCGGTGCTCCAGCGCGTTGTAGAAGTTGGTGTTCCAGGCATTCAGTCGCACATTGATGTAGACGATGCCGAGATTCATGGCGATCACCAGCACCAGCAGGCCGCGTGCCAGCCATCGCTCTTCGGAGAACCAGTAGGGGCGGATCAAGCGCCAGGGGCTGATGGATTTCATGATGTATCTGCGTTGGTCGGGGAGGGCAGCGCCTCGTCGATCGGCGATCGTTTGACCGAGCGTGGCGAGTTACGTTGCATGGTCATTGCAATCGCAAATGACGAAAACGGGACCTATCGTAACCCAAGTACTCTTGCGCGGCGGCAAGTCTTTGTGTTGTAATGCTTTCGGGCGAAACAGGGGTGCTTCGCGGCATGACCGCGAGGCTGAGAGAAACCCTTTGCACCCGACCCGGATAATACCGGCGTGGGAAGTTTCCGACTCCTCCAGTCATTTGGCGGGTATGGTGGCAAGCACCTGTTTCGTCCTTGATGCAGCAGCCAGGCAAAAAGGATTCCATGAACCCGCAAAACCAATATCTCGATTTCGTTGGCGCCGCGCCACGTTCCGGCGTTGTCCTGCTGCGCCTTCGCGCTGATGCCGGAGCGCCGCGATCATGAGTGCCTTTTCGACACGCCCCGACATTGCCGTGCTGGGCGGCGGCCTGGCCGGCCGTCTATGCGCCTGGCGTTTGGCGCGCCAGGGGTACGAAGTTGCGTTATACGAGCGGGGCGGACCGGATGGGACGCAAGCCGCCGCCTGGGTGGCCGCCGCGATGCTCGCGCCACTGGGCGAGGCAGCGGTCGCCGAGCCTCTGATCGTCGAAATGGGGGCCGCAGGCCTGATTTGCTGGCCCGAATTACTCGCCGCGCTGCCGCGCCCCGTTTTTTTTCAGCGCAATGGCACGCTCGTCGTCTGGCATACGCCGGATCGCGCCGAAGCGATCATGTTTGAGCGGCGCCTGCGCGCCAACGCACCGCCAGCCTTGCTCGACGGCGGTGTGCAGCCACTGAACCAGGCAACGCTCGGCGACGTCGAGCCCGCCCTGGCGCAACGCTTTGCCGAAGGTTTGCTGCTGCCCAATGAGGGGCAGCTCGACAATCGCCAGTTGCTGGCGGCGCTCGGCGAGGGCCTGTTGGCCGAGGGCGTACGCCTGCATTGGCATCAAGCGATCGACGATGCCGCGCCGCCCGAGGCTGGACTGATACTCGACTGTCGCGGTCTCGGCGCGCGTGCTGCCTGGCGTGGCCTGCGCGGCGTGCGCGGCGAAGTCGTGCGCCTGCACGCGCCCGGCATCGGCCTGCGCCGGCCGGTGCGCCTGTTGCATCCGCGCTATCCGATCTATATTGCCCCCAAGCAGGACGACGTTTACGTGATTGGCGCGACCGAGCTGGAATCCGACGATATGTCGCCGGTCAGCGTGCGCTCCGCGCTCGAGTTGCTGTCGGCGGCCTTCTCGCTGCATCCTGCCTTTGGCGAGGGACGCATTCTCGAACTTAATTCCCAGTGCCGCCCGACCTTGGCGGATCATCTGCCGAGCGTGTGCTGGAACGGCGCGCGCACCGTTCGCGTCAACGGCCTGTACCGGCACGGCTACCTGTTGGCGCCGGCCGTAACCGACGAAGCCTGCGCGCTGGCCGAAGCCGTTCTGGCGCAACGTGCCGCGCCGGTTGCCCGGGAACATTTCAAACACTGGTGCGAGCAACGCGCCTGGCCGGCATTGTTCCATCTGGAGGAGCACTGAATGACGATGGAAATCACTATCAACCAGCAAGCGCTGGAACTCGCGGAAGACGCCTCGTTGAGTGATGCGCTGGCCGCGTTTGGTGCGCTGCCGCCGTTCGCGGCGGCGGTCAATGGCGACTTCGTTCCGAAGGCCCAATACGGTGCGCGGCAACTGCGCGCGGGCGACCGCGTCGACGTCGTGCAACCGGTGGCAGGAGGCTGAGATGAGTCAGAAACTGGACTTGTTCGCGCTCTACGACGAGCCCTTGACGAGCCGGCTGTTGCTCGGCACGGCCCGCTATCCTTCCCTGCAGATTCTTGAGCAGGCAATTGCCGAGGCGCGACCCGGCATGGTGACGGTGGCGCTGCGGCGCCAGGTGTCGGGCCAAAGCGGGCAGGGCGCCGGCGGTCATTTCTGGGATGCGCTGCGCCGCCTCGAAGTGCCGGTGCTGCCGAATACGGCAGGTTGTCACTCGGTCCCCGAGGTGATCAACACCGCGATGATGGCGCGTGAAGTGTTCGAGACCGACTGGATCAAGCTCGAGTTGATCGGCGACGACTACACCCTGCAGCCCGATCCATTTGGTCTGGTCGAGGCGGCTGACAAGCTGATCAAGGCTGGCTTCAAGGTGCTGCCGTATTGCACTGAAGATTTGGTGCTGTGCCGGCGCCTGCTCGACGTGGGCTGCCGCGCGCTGATGCCGTGGGGCGCGCCGATCGGCACTGGCAAGGGGGTCATGAATCCCTATGGGTTGCGCGTGTTGCGTGACAGGCTGCCGGATGTGCCGTTGCTGGTCGACGCCGGCCTCGGCCTGCCTTCGCACGCTTGCCAGGTCATGGAGTGGGGTTTCGATGGCGTGCTGCTCAATACCGCAGTGGCCCAGGCGACCCATCCGGTGGCCATGGCGAGCGCCTTTGCCGGAGCCGTGGCGGCCGGCCGGGGCGCATTCCTGGCCGGGCCGATGCCGGAGCGCGCGAGCGCGCACGCCAGCACACCGGTGGTCGGCGTGCCGTTCTGGCATCAGGTGGAGGACCAGCGATGAGCGCGGCGATGCGAGCGGTATTTGTCTCGGCCGATGCACCCGAGCGCCAGCGCCGGGCCGAACGGATCAGCCAGGCGCTGGCGCCGTGGCAGGCGCGCAGCGAGACGGCGTGGCGCGTGCATCTGCAAGTGCCGCCCACTGTGGGGCCGGGCGACATGCTATGCCTGCGGGCCACGCCCGCCGAGGCCGACGTAGCGCGCTGGCTCGCCGCTGGCGCTGTCGTGCTGGCAAGCACGCGTGCTCCCGACGGCAAGGTGTGCGACACCTTGCACGCGACCGAACGCGCATATCGCCTGGCAGGCACGCACGACGACGACTTCGAGCCGGCTTTGGCCGCGTTCCTGGATGCAGGCTTTGCTCCGCACGACGCACTCTGTCTGGCGCGCGCCTGGCGCAGCGACCGCAGTCACGCCGAGGCCGGAGCGGATGCGTTCGGCGCGTGGCCGGTGCGGCTGGCCTGCTTTCCTCGCGTACTCGATTTGCAGCCGCCGCCGGGTGCCTTCGCGCCGGCGCCGCGCGCGCTGGGCCTATACCCGGTCGTGCCCGACGCCGACTGGATCGAACGACTCGCTGCCTTGGGCGTGACGACTTTGCAACTGCGCGCCAAAAAGGGCGAGCCCGCTTATCTGAATGCGCAGATCCAGCGTGCGGTGGCGGCCGGCCGAGCGCACGGCACCCGCCTCTTCATCAACGATCACTGGCGGCTTGCCTTGGCCGCCGGCGCCTACGGCGTGCATTTGGGGCAAGAAGACTTCCAGCGGCTCGGTGCCGCCGAGCTGGCCGAATTGCAACGCTCCGGCGTGCGACTGGGGATCAGCACCCACGGTTACTACGAGATGCTCGTCGCCTGGCATTTCTCGCCGAGCTACATTGCCATGGGGGCGGTTTTTCCCACCACCACCAAGGTAATGCCGACGGCGCCGCAAGGCCTGGACAAACTGGCGCGCTATGCCAGGTTGATGGCGCCGCACGTTCCTTTGGTCGCGATTGGCGGCGTCAACGAGGAAAATCTCGATCAGGTTCTGGCCACCGGCGTGGGCAGTGCCGCGGTGGTGCGCGCGGTTACCGAAGCCGGTGATCTGGCCGCCGCAGTGGCCACGCTGAAATCGCATTTCCGCGATCAGACTTGAGCGCAGCGCCAGCCGAATCGCCGGCCCTGGCGATTCGGCTGGCGGCCATGCCGAAAAATGCCCCCTTCTGCGCGCGTGATCGCCTTGGTCTGACGCGGGTTTTGGCGCGCGCGCCCTCTGCCGGCAACCGGGCCTCGACACGGCCGTCGACCTACGCCAACTGCGTGCATCA
This sequence comes from Pandoraea sp., assembly GCF_004297875.1. Classification (GTDB taxonomy): domain Bacteria; phylum Pseudomonadota; class Gammaproteobacteria; order Burkholderiales; family Burkholderiaceae; genus Pandoraea. The sequence goes on from NZ_SCSK01000047.1 coordinate 52,617, forward strand.
CATTTACCCCCTATAATCCGCACATTGCACCGCAAAAAAACTAATTGACGTGTCGATCGTGTCTACAGAAACCCTGCTTGAACTGAACGACGTCAGCTTCGGCTACGCGGAGCGCCTGGTACTGTCAGGCCTGAACATGCGCTTTGGGCGCGGCAAGGTGGTGGCTGTCATGGGCGGCTCGGGCTGCGGCAAAACGACTGTGTTGCGCCTGATTGGCGGGTTGGTGCGTGCTCGTCAGGGCACGATCGCTTACGGCGGTCGCGATATCGGTCAGCTGGACACCGCGGGCCTCTATCAGTTGCGCCGCAAGATGGGCATGCTGTTTCAGTTCGGCGCGCTATTCACCGACATGAGCGTATTCGACAATGTCGCGTTCCCGCTGCGAGAGCACACCAGTCTGCCCGACGAGGTGATTCGCGATCTGGTGCTGATGAAGCTCAATGCCGTCGGCCTGCGTGGCGCGCGCGATCTCAAGCCCGCCGAAATTTCGGGCGGGATGGCGCGGCGCGTGGCGTTGGCCCGCGCGGTGGCGCTCGATCCGGAACTCATCATGTACGACGAACCATTTGCCGGACTCGATCCCATTTCGATGGGCATCACGGCGAATCTGATCCGCAAGCTCAATGACGCGCTGGGAGCCACGTCTATCCTCGTCACGCATGACGTGCCGGAATCGTTTGCGATCGCCGATTATGTCTATTTCATCGCCAATGGTCGCATCTCGGCGGAGGGCACGCCCGCGCAACTGCGCGCGTCGAGCGATCCGATGGTGCGGCAGTTCATCGATGCCGAACCCGACGGTCCAGTGCCGTTTCACTATGCGGCCGCGCCGCTGGCCAACGACTTCGGCCTGGGAGGGCGCGCATGATTGCCGCGTTGGGTCGTATGGTCCGCACTCGGGTCGAACGCGTCGGCTATGCGACGCGGATGTTGTGGCATGTGCTGGGCGCCTCGGGCGCGATGTTGCGCCGGCCCCGACTTGTTACCGACCAGATCTTTTTCGTCGGAAACTATTCCTTCATCATCATTGCCGTGTCGGGCCTGTTCGTCGGGTTCGTGCTCGGACTGCAGGGCTATTACACGCTGAACAGATATGGTTCCGAGCAAGCGTTGGGTCTGCTGGTAGCCTTGTCGCTGGTGCGCGAACTCGGCCCGGTGGTCACGGCGCTGCTGTTTGCCGGACGGGCGGGCACTTCGCTGACCGCCGAGATTGGCCTGATGAAAGCCGGCGAGCAATTGACCGCGATGGAGATGATGGCGATCAACCCGCTGGCGCGAGTGGTCGCGCCGCGTTTCTGGGCCGGCGTGATCGCCATGCCCTTTCTGGCGGCGATCTTCAGCGCGATCGGCATCTTTGGCGGTTATCTGGTCGGCGTGCGGCTCATCGGCGTCGATTCGGGCGCTTTCTGGTCGCAGATGCAAAGCGGCGTCGATATCTGGAGTGATATCGCCAATGGCGTGATCAAAAGTGCGGTGTTTGGTGTGGCGGTGACGTTCATTGCGCTGTATCAGGGATATGAATCCCAACCGACGCCGGAGGGCGTGGCGCGTGCCACGACCCGCACGGTGGTATTCGCCTCGCTGGCCGTACTCGGTCTTGACTTCCTCTTGACCGCGTTGATGTTCAGCAATTAATCGATTGAATGACGATGAAAAAACATGCACTGGACTTTTGGGTCGGCTTGTTCGTGGTCGCGGGTTTCGCCGCGTTGCTGTTTCTTGCCCTCAAGGCAGGCAACATGAGTTCGTTCTCGTTCAATGCCACTTACCCGATCAAGATGCGCTTCGACAATATCGGCGGGCTCAAGCTGCGCGCGCCGGTCAAGAGCGCCGGCGTGGTGGTCGGACGGGTCGCTGCGATCAAATTCGACGACAAGCGCTTTCAGGCTGACGTCACGCTCGATATCGATTCGCAGTATCAGTTTCCGAAGGACTCCTCGGCCAAGATCCTGACCTCGGGCCTGCTCGGCGAGCAGTACATCGGCATCGAGCCGGGCGGCGACGATCAAATGCTCAAACCCGGCGATACAATTTCCATGACGCAGTCCGCGATCGTACTTGAGAATCTCATCAGCCAGTTCCTTTACAGCAAGGCGGCTGACGCCGGCGGCGGGCACTCGCCAAGTGCTCCCGGCACTCCTGCCCCGCAAGGGAAATAAGCCATGAAAAACAAAAAACACATAACGTTACTTTTGGCGACGTGCATGAGCGTCGCGGGGTGTTCGACGGTCCGGGCGCCGAGTCCGGCCGATCCGCTCGAAGGATTCAACCGCACCGTTTTCCAGTTCAATGACGATCTCGATCGTTATGCGATGAAGCCGGTCGCGCAAGGGTACAAATTCGTCTTGCCCACGCCGATACGTGCCTCGGTAACCAACTTCTTTTCAAATTTGGGCGATGTCGACAACCTGGCGAACAATCTGCTTCAGGCCAATGTCACGGCGGCCACGCAGGACTTGATGCGCATTGCCATCAACTCGGTGTTTGGCGTCGGCGGGCTGTTCGATTTCGCCACGCCGGCGGGATTGCCCAAACATAACCAGGACTTTGGTGTCACGCTGGGCAAGTGGGGACTGCCCTCAGGGCCCTACCTCGTGCTGCCGCTGTTTGGTCCGAGCACGGTACGCGATACGGTTGGCACGGTAGCCGACCTGCAAATCGATCCGTCCGGCTATTTCAAACCGATCTGGTTCCGCAACACGCTTTACGGTTTGCGCGTGGTCAACACGCGCGCCAATTATCTCGGTGCCACCAATCTGTTGGCTCAGGCGGCGCTGGACAAATACTCGTTCACGCGCGACGCCTATTTGCAGCGCCGGCAATATCTGATCAAGGGCAGCTCGGCGAGTGAACAGAACCTGCCCAACTATGACGATGAAAGCGGACCGACCTCGGCTGCGCCTGCTGCGCCGTCGAGCGCATCCGAACCGGCGAGCGAGGCCGCTCCAACGGGCGCGCCCGCGCCGGCAGGCGCCTCCGCGCCAGCGGCCGAACCCTCGGGCACTGGCAACGGCAACAACAATGACAACGCGATGCCGGTGCCGAACCGGCAGATGGTGCCCAATTCGTTGCGGCTCTTCCGTTAGCGAAACAGTTTGTTACAAGGGCGCCGTTGCCGGCGCCGAACTCCGTTTGCGGTATTTGTTCCAAGTCGGACAATCATGAGAATTCAAGGAAGGCATTACATGAAAAAATTCTTTCTCATCCCCGTCATATCGTTTTTCATTGCCGGCGCGGCACTCGCGCAGAGCAATCTGGGGCCCGAGGATCTGGTCAAGCAGACGGTCAACGAGGTCATGGCCGCAGTCAAGGCGGACAAGTCGATACAAGCCGGCGATATTCAGCATATCTCCGAGTTGGTTCAGGAAAAAATCCTCCCGCACGCCGACTTCCAGCGGACGACCCGCCTGGTGATGGGGCGCAACTGGAACAAGGCAACGCCGGAGCAGCAGCAACAAATCACCGAGCAATTCAAGCAACTGCTGATCCACACCTACTCGGGCGCGATCGCGCAGATTCGTAACCAGACTGTGACCTATCTGCCCTATCGAGGCCAGCCTGGCGACACCGATGCGGTGATTCGCACGCAAGTGATCAATAACGGCCAGCCGATCGAGATCGACTATCGTCTCGAGAAAACCCCGGCGGGTTGGAAGGTCTACGATATCAACGTGCTTGGCGCGTGGCTGATCCAGGCTTATCGGGATCAATTCACGCAGCAGATCAGCGAGCGCGGCGTCAGCGGCCTGCTGAGCTTCCTGACCGAGCGCAACCGTCAACTGGCATCCGGTACAGCAAAGTAACCTATGCTTGCGTTGCAACCCGAACTGACGCACGACACTGCTGCCGCGGTGCTGCGTGATGGCATGGCGTCGATCGACGCGGGGGAGACCCAGGTCGATTGCGCTGCGCTGATGCGCTTCGACTCCTCCGCGCTCGCGGTGTTGCTGGCGCTGCGGCGTCATGCGATCCGCCGTGGAGCGACACTGGCCTTCAGTAATCTGCCCGGCGAATTGGCGAGTCTGGCGCAGGTCTACGGCATCACCCATTTGTTGGCTAACTGAACATCGCGCCGGCCGGCCGCTCGGCGGTCGGGGGCGACTTCCCCTATAATCTGGGGTTTCTTCAAATTCCCGTTCCAATTTATCCGGATGCGCCGCCCGCGAGCGGCGCGGATCGTTTATGGCGGCTATCGAAATCCGTAACGTTAGAAAGCGCTATCGAGCCCTGCAGGCGCTCAAGGGCGTTACGTTCTCAATCGAGCAGGGCGAGTTCTTTGGCTTGCTCGGACCCAATGGCGCCGGCAAGACGACACTGATCAGCATTCTGGCCGGCCTCGCGCGCGCCGACTCGGGCAGCATTACGGTGCTCGGGCACGATGTGGTGCGCGACTACCGTCAGGCGCGTCGCGAGTTGGGCGTGGTACCCCAGGAATTGGTGTTCGATCCGTTCTTTACGGTGCGCGAGACGTTGCGCCTGCAGTCCGGCTATTTCGGGTTGCGCCACAACGACCCCTGGATCGACGAGGTCATGGCCAATCTGGATCTGACCGACAAGGCCGACGTCAACATGCGCGCGCTGTCCGGCGGCATGAAGCGCCGCGTGCTGGTGGCGCAGGCGCTGGTCCATCGACCGCCGGTGATCGTGCTCGACGAGCCCACCGCCGGCGTCGACGTCGAATTGCGGCAGACCCTGTGGAAGTTCATCGCTCGGCTCAACCGCGAGGGGCACACGATCGTGCTGACCACCCACTATCTGGAGGAGGCCGAGGCGCTGTGCGACCGGATCGCGATGCTCAAGCTCGGCGAAGTCGTCGCGCTCGAACCTACTGCTCAGTTGCTGCAGCGGTTCGGCGGACCCCGGCTGGTGCTGCGGTTCGCGCAGGGCACCCTGCCGGACAGCCTGCGACCGCTGCTGATCGAATCCCATAACCTGGACGGCCGGCACTTCGCGCTGCGCCTGGGGGGGTGTGACGAGGTCGAGTCGATCCTGGCGACGTGCCGCGCCAACGGCTGCGTGATCGAAGACATCGATATCCAGCGGGCCGATTTGGAAGACGTATTCGTGCAGATCATGGGCGACGCGCACGGCACCAGGCCGGCGTCGCTGGAAGAGGCGGCAATATGACAGGTTTTCGCACGCTGCTGTACAAGGAGTTGTTGCGCTTCTGGAAGGTCGGTTTTCAGACGGTCGCCGCGCCGATCATCACGGCGCTGCTTTACCTGCTGATCTTTGGCCACGTTCTCGAGGGCCGGGTAAAGGTCTACAGCCAGCTCAATTACACGGCGTTCCTGGTGCCGGGTCTGGTGATGATGAGCGTGCTGCAGAACGCGTTCGCCAACAGTTCGTCGTCGCTGATCCAATCGAAGATCACCGGCAACCTGGTGTTTGTGCTGCTGCCGCCGCTCACCCATTGGGAAATGTACGCCGCCTATGTGCTGGCATCGGTCGCGCGCGGCCTGACGGTGGGGCTGGGGGTGTTTCTTGTCACGGTGGCGTTCACGCACCTGCTGTTTGCCGATCCGCTATGGATCCTGATGTTTGCGTTTCTGGGCGCGGCGATTCTCGGTACGCTCGGATTGATTGCCGGCATCTGGGCGGAGAAGTTCGATCAGTTGGCCGCCTTCCAGAATTTCCTGATCATGCCGGCCACTTTCCTGGCGGGAGTGTTTTACTCGATTCACTCGCTTCCCCCGTTGTGGCAGGCTGTTTCTCATCTGAATCCTTTTTTCTACATGATCGATGGCTTTCGCTATGGCTTTTTCGGCGTCTCCGACGTCGATCCGTTCGTCAGCCTGACGGTCGTCGGCATCACCTTCCTGGTGCTGGCGGCGATTGCAGTGCGCCTGTTGAGCACAGGCTATAAGCTGCGCCATTGAACAAATTCGTAAGGAGCGGCCATGCTGCCCACCCCCGAACAGATCAAGCAATATATCGAGACAGGCCTGGCCTGTGAACACGTCGAAGTCGAAGGCGACGGCCAGCACTTCTATGCCACCATCGTCAGCAGCGCATTCGAGGGCAAGCGGCTGATTCAGCGCCATCAACTCGTGTACGGCGCGTTGGGTGAGCGCATGAAAGCGGAAATCCATGCGCTGTCGATGAAAACTTTGACGCCGACCGAATGGCGTGCCTGAAACCAAGCGGCAACCCCCGACATCACGGCAGGAACGAGAGCAAGGTGACAAACGCATCAAACGAGCGGCGTGACTCATGAGAATCACGCAAGACGATGGGCTATCGGGCGTTGCTCGGTCCAAAGCAAAGCAGACCACGGAAGAGCCAAGTATGGATAAACTGGTTATTGAGGGGGGGGGACGTCTGGCCGGGGAAATACCCGTATCCGGCGCGAAAAATGCGGCCTTGCCGATCCTCTGCGCCAGTTTGCTGAGCGCCGAGCCTATCGCACTGAGCAACGTACCCGAACTGCACGATATACGCACAATGCTCAAGCTGCTGCGGCAGATGGGCGTGACGGCGACTCGCGACGGCGACGCGGTGACGATCGGCGCGCAGCATATCACGCACCCCGAGGCGCCATACGATCTGGTCAAGACCATGCGCGCGTCGATTCTGGTGCTTGGCCCGCTGCTGGCGCGCTGCGGCGAGGCACGCGTCTCGCTGCCAGGCGGTTGCGCGATCGGTGCGCGGCCGGTGGACCAGCACATCAAGGGCCTGCAGGCAATGGGCGCGCAGATCAGCGTCGAGCACGGTTACCTGGTGGCCAAGGCCGCCCGCCTCAAGGGCGGAGCGCGCATCGTCACCGACATGATCACGGTCACCGGCACGGAAAACCTCATGATGGCCGCGGTACTGGCCGATGGCGAAACGGTCCTGGAAAATGCAGCCCGGGAGCCCGAAGTGGGTGATCTGGCAAATCTGCTGGTAAAGATGGGCGCCCGCATCGATGGCATCGGTACCGACCGTCTGGTGATTCACGGTGTCGAGCGACTGCATGGCGCCGAGCACCGCGTGATCCCCGATCGCATCGAAGCCGGCACGTTTCTCTGCGCGGCCGCAGCGACCATGGGCGACATCGTGCTGCGTGAAGTGATGCCGGGGCTGCTCGATGCCGTGCTGGAAAAACTGCGCGAGACGGGGGCCGCCGTCAGCGCGGGCGACGACTGGATCCGGGTCGCCATGCAGCGCCGGCCCAAGGCCGTGAGTTTCCGCACCTCTGAATACCCGGCGTTTCCGACCGATATGCAGGCGCAGTTCATGGCCCTCAACAGCGTGGCCGAAGGAACGTCGCAGGTAGTGGAAACGATTTTCGAGAATCGTTTCATGCACGTGCAGGAATTGACTCGACTGGGCGCGAACATCGTCGTCGAGGGCAATACCGCCGTGGTGACCGGTGTGCCGCGCCTGTCCGGCGCCACGGTCATGGCCACCGACTTGCGTGCCTCGGCCAGCCTGGTGCTGGCCGGGCTGGTGGCCGACGGCCAGACCACGATCGACCGCATTTATCATCTGGATCGCGGCTACGACCGCATGGAAGCCAAGCTGTGCGCGGCTGGCGCGTCAGTGCGTCGTGTCGGCGCCCGTCAGGGAGATCTTGCATGACTCGCACCACTGCCACCCCCTCCGTGAACACGCCGGAACCGGTTCGTCGCGGCTCGCCGCAACCGCTCACACTGGCGTTGTCAAAAGGGCGTATCTTTACAGAAACGATGCCCTTGCTGGCGGCGGCGGGCATCGAGGTCACCGAGGACCCGGAAACGTCGCGCAAATTGATCTTGCCAACCACCGATCCGAATTTGCGTGTCATTATCGTGCGCGCCTCCGACGTGCCGACCTACGTGCAGTATGGTGCGGCCGATTTCGGAGTGGCGGGCAAGGATGTGCTGCTCGAGCATGGCGGCAATGGGCTGTATCAGCCGATCGATCTGAACATTGCCCGATGCCGCATGTCGGTGGCCGTGCCGGCGGGCTTCGACTACGCCAACGCGGTGCGACAAGGCGCCCGCCTGCGAGTCGCGACCAAATACGTGCAGACGGCACGCGAGCATTTTGCCGCCAAAGGGGTTCATGTCGACCTGATCAAGCTTTACGGGTCGATGGAATTGGCGCCGCTGGTGGGTCTGGCCGACGCAATTGTCGATCTGGTCAGTACGGGCAGCACCCTGCGGGCGAATCATCTGGTTGAGGTGGAGGAAATCATGCCGATTTCCTCGCGCCTGGTCATCAATCAGGCTGCGCTGAAGCTCAAACGGGCATCATTGCAACCTATTTTGGCGGCTTTTGAACGGGCCGCCCGGTAACACAGCATGAAGATGAAGATACGCAAACTCGATGCGGCCGCGGCGGACTTCCCGCAGCAGCTGAGCCAGTTGCTCGCATTCGAAGCGAGTGAGGACGAAGCGATCGAACGCGCGGTTGCCGCGATCCTGGCCGACGTCAAAGCGCGCGGCGACGATGCGGTGCTTGAATACACCAATAATTTCGACAAGCTCGATGCGACCAGCATGGCGAGTCTCGAACTGCCGCCCGGCGAGCTCGAGGCCGCGCTCGATGGCCTCGAGCCCAAGCGTCGCGCCGCGCTCGAAGCGGCGGCCGCCCGTGTGCGCGCCTATCACGAAAAGCAGCGCATCGAATGCGGCAGCCACAGCTGGCAGTACACCGAGGCCGACGGCACCGTACTGGGGCAAAAAGTCACGCCGCTGGACCGCGTCGGCATTTATGTGCCTGGCGGCAAGGCGGCCTACCCGTCGTCAGTGCTGATGAACGCGATTCCGGCGCGCGTGGCCGGTGTCAAGGAAATCATCATGGTGGTGCCAACGCCGGGTGGCGTGCGCAACCAACTCGTATTGGCGGCCGCCCATATTGCCGGAGTCGACCGGGTCTTCACTGTCGGCGGCGCGCAGGCGGTCGGCGCCCTCGCGTATGGCACCGCGACCCTGCCGGCGGTCGACAAGATCGTCGGGCCGGGCAACGCCTATGTTGCCGCCGCCAAGCGGCGGGTGTTCGGCACCGTCGGCATCGACATGATTGCCGGTCCGTCCGAAATCCTGGTGCTGTGCGACGGTACCACCAACCCCGACTGGGTGGCGATGGATCTGTTTTCTCAGGCCGAGCACGATGAGTTGGCCCAATCGATCTTGCTGTGCCCGGACGCCGCGTATCTGGCCAAAGTCGAAGCGGCCATTCAACGATTGATCGACGAGATGCCCCGGCAAGCGGTCATCCGCGCTTCGCTGGAAGGGCGCGGCGCGCTCATCAAAGTGCGCGACATGGACGAGGCGTGCGATATCGCCAACCAGATTGCCCCCGAACACCTCGAGATTTCCGCATTGAATCCCCAGCCGTGGGCCGACAGGATCCGCCACGCCGGTGCGATTTTCCTGGGGCAGTTCGCCAGCGAGAGCCTGGGCGATTACTGTGCCGGACCGAATCACGTGTTGCCGACCTCGCGTACCGCGCGCTTCTCGTCGCCGCTGGGGGTATATGACTTTCTCAAGCGCTCCAGCCTGATCCAGGTCAGCGAGGAAGGCGCCCAGATGCTGGGCGAGATCGCCGCCGAATTGGCTTACGGCGAGGGATTGCAGGCGCATGCCCGCAGCGCCGAATATCGATTGCGCTCTTCCTGAACCCTCGAGAACAGGCTATGTCCGCTTCGCTCGTGCAGCAACTGATTCGTCCTGACGTGCTGTCGATGCACAGCTACCCGGTGCCTGATGCCGCCGGCTTGCTCAAGCTGGATGCGATGGAAAATCCCTACCGCCTGCCCGATGATTTGCGCGTTGCGCTGGGCCGGCACCTGAGCGAGGTGGCGCTGAACCGCTATCCGGCGCCGCGGCCGCAGGCGCTGCTCGACAAACTCAAGCACGTCATGCAGGTGCCCGCCGGCCATGAGCTCCTGCTGGGCAACGGTTCGGATGAAATCATCAGCATGATCGCGCTGGCCTGCGCGCGGCCCGGCGCCTGCGTGCTGGCGCCGGTGCCGGGTTTTGTGATGTACGAGATGTCGGCCCGCCTGAACGGCCTCGAATTCGTTGGCGTGCCGCTGCAGGAAGATTTCACGCTCGACCTGCCCGCCATGCTGACGGCGATCGAGCGCCACCGGCCGGCCGTTATCTATCTGGCCTACCCGAACAATCCGACCGGCAATCTGTTCGACGAGCAGGCGATGCAAGCGATCATCGTGGCCGCAGCCCATAGCCTGGTGGTCGTCGACGAGGCTTATCAGCCATTCGCGCAACGCACATGGATGGCGCGCCTGCCCGATTTCGCCAATTTGGTGGTGATGCGCACCGTGTCCAAGCTTGGCCTGGCGGGCATTCGACTTGGTTACCTGGCTGGCTCGCCGGCGTGGCTGGCGCAATTCGATAAAGTGCGGCCGCCCTACAACGTCAATGTGCTGACGCAGGCGACGACTGATTTCATGCTCGATCACGTCGACGTGCTCGACGCGCAGGCTGCCGCCCTGAGGGCCGAACGGCAGCGCCTGAGCGAGGCGCTCGGCGCGATACCGGGCGTGACGGTGTATCCCAGCGACGCCAACTTCCTGCTGATCCGCGTGCCGGACGCCGCAAAAATCTTCGATGGGATGCTGGCTCGCGGGGTTTTGATCAAAAACGTGGGTAAAATGCACACATTGCTGTCTCAATGCCTGCGTCTGACCGTCAGCTCGCCGGAAGAAAATGCCGTTATGTTGGCGGCACTCAAGGCCTCGCTGTGAGTGGGCGACCGGGATAGGCGGCAATTACCATTTCTCTGAACGGACCCAACAACATCATGCGCATCGCGGAAGTCGTTCGCAACACCAGCGAAACGCAAATACGCGTCCAGGTCAATCTCGACGGCACCGGTGAGCGCCGTCTGGCCACGGGCGTGCCGTTTCTCGATCACATGCTGGATCAGATCGCCCGCCATGGACTCATCGATCTGGATGTCGAGGCCAACGGAGATCTGCATATCGACGATCACCACACCGTGGAAGACGTCGGCATCACGCTGGGTCAGGCAGTAGCCAAGGCCGTTGGCGACAAGAAAGGCATCGTGCGCTACGGGCACAGTTACGTGCCGCTCGACGAAGCGTTGTCGCGCGTCGTCGTCGATTTCTCGGGGCGTCCGGGGCTCGAGTTCCATGTGCCGTTCACGCGCGCGCGGGTCGGCAGTTTCGATGTCGACCTGACCATCGAGTTTTTCCGCGGCTTCGTCAATCATGCCGGCGTGACGCTTCACGTCGACAATCTGCGTGGCATCAATGCCCACCATCAGTGCGAAACGGTGTTCAAGGCGTTTGGCCGCGCATTGCGCATGGCGCTTGAAATCGATCCGCGTGCCGCTGGAGCGATTCCGTCGACCAAGGGCAGTCTATGAAATCGCCGGCGTGGCCGTTCGGGTGCTGAGGTCATGACGAACACCCATACGCTGGATGTTCTCAAATCGTTCATTTCGCTGTTGGCGCTGATCAACCCGGTAGGCGCCATCCCGCTGTTCATCAGCCTGACGGAGCAGCAAACACCCGCCGAGAAGCACGCCACGCTCCGGACGACAGCGATTTCGGTGGCGCTGGTGGTGGCTTGCTCGGCGCTGTTCGGCGAGCGAATCATTCATTTTTTCGGGATCTCGGTGGCGTCGCTGGAAGTCGGCGGGGGCGTGATCATGTTGTTGATGGCTGTCAACATGCTGAATGCGCAGGTTGGCAACACGCGCTCCACCGCCGAGGAGCGCGACGAAGCGGGGGCGCGCCAGAACGTGGCGGTCGTGCCGTTGGCGATCCCGCTGTTGACGGGACCGGGAACGATCAGCACGGTAATCGTCTACGCCGGACGGTCCCAGCATTGGTATGACCTGTTGTTCCTGTTGGCAGTCGGGGCGTTGCTCGGGTTTGTCACTTGGCTGGCCTTGCGCATGGCCGAGCCGATTGAAGGCTGGATCGGCCGCACCGGCATCAATGTCGGCACCCGACTGATGGGTTTGATTCTGTCCGCATTGGCGGTGGAATTTATCGTGGATGGTTTGAAAATACTGTTGCCAGGTTTGAGATGACGAACAAGATTGCGATTGTCGACTATGGGATGGGCAATATCCGCTCGGTCTATCAGGCCCTGCGTGCCGCCGCGCCGCAAGCCGACGTCCACGTCAGCGCCGATGCCGGCCGGATCCTGGCGGCCGATCGCGTCGTTTTGCCCGGTCAGGGGGCAATGCCCGACTGCATGCGCAGCCTGCGCGAATCGGGTCTGCGCGATGCGGTGCTGGAAGTCGCACGGCGCGGCAGCCCGTTGCTGGGCGTGTGCGTTGGCGAACAGATGTTGTTCGACGCGAGCGAGGAAGGCGATACGCCGGGGCTCGGTTTGTTACCCGGCAAGGTGGTGCGCTTCAGGCTGGAAGGCCGCCTGCAGGACGACGGCTCCCGTTTCAAGGTGCCGCAGATGGGCTGGAATCGCGTCCATCAGCGCCGCTCGCATGCCCTGTGGCAGGGCATTGCGGACAATAGCTATTTCTATTTCGTGCACAGCTACTACGTGCAGCCGGCCAACGAGGCCGATATCGTCGGCGAAACCGAGTACGGCGTGCGCTTTACGTGCGCGGTGGCAAACGCTAATATTTTCGCGACGCAGTTTCACCCTGAAAAAAGCGCAGAGGCGGGCCTGACCTTATATCGCAATTTTGTTCACTGGAACCCCTGAAATCTTCCTGCGGCGGGGCTTGGCGCGGTCACCGCGATCCGAGCGCCGGTGCGGGATACCCATCGCGCCGCATGTTGTACTAATATGAACCCGACACGCCGTCGCCAAGCCTGGCTAGTATCGCAGCCGGCCTGATTCCTTTCTTTTACTTGTAAGCGTCACGATTATCTATGCTGCTCATCCCGGCCATCGACCTGAAAGACGGTCAATGTGTTCGCCTCAAGCAAGGCGATATGGATCAAGCCACCGTGTTTTCCGAAGACCCCGCCGCCATGGCGCGCCATTGGGTGGAACAAGGGGCTCGCCGGCTGCATCTTGTCGACCTGAACGGCGCCTTTGCCGGCAAGCCCCGCAATGAGGCGGCCATCCGCTCGATCATTGCGGAGGTTGGCGACGAAGTGCCGGTGCAGCTGGGCGGCGGTATTCGCGATCTGAACACGATCGAGCGTTATCTCGACGGCGGTCTGTCCTACGTCATCATCGGCACCGCGGCGGTCAAGAATCCGGGTTTCCTCAAGGACGCCTGTGCAGCCTTCGGCGGCCATATCATCGTCGGACTCGACGCCAAGGACGGCAAGGTCGCCACCGACGGATGGAGCAAGCTGACCGGCCACGAGGTCGTCGATCTGGCACGCAAGTTCGAGGACTACGGCGTCGAGGCGATCGTCTATACCGACATCGGCCGTGACGGCATGCTGCAGGGGATCAATATCGACGCAACGGTGCGCCTGGCGCAAGCCGTCACGGTGTCGGTGATTGCCAGTGGCGGTCTGTCCAGGCTCGACGATATCAACGCGCTTTGCGCGGTCGAAAGCGAAGGCGTCGACGGCGTGATTTGCGGCCGCGCGATCTATTCCGGCGAATTGAATTTCGCCAGCGCGCAAGACCGCGCAGACCAATTGAGCGAAGGAGCGGCGTAGCCGGCCGGCGGCCGCGCGCACATCTATGGCACTACCCAAACGCATTATCCCCTGTCTTGATGTGACGGCAGGACGAGTTGTCAAAGGGGTCAATTTCGTCGAACTGCGCGACGCCGGAGATCCCGTCGAAATCGCGCGCCGCTACGGTGACCAGGGCGCCGACGAACTGACCTTTCTCGACATCACGGCGACGTCTGACGGGCGTGACCTGATTTTGCCGATCATCGAGGCCGTTGCAGCGCAGGTATTCATTCCGCTGACCGTCGGCGGCGGCGTGCGCACGGTGCCGGATGTGCGGCGCCTGCTCAACGCCGGTGCCGACAAGGTCAGCATGAACTCCTCTGCCGTGGCCGATCCACAACTGGTGGGCGACGCCGCCGGCAAATACGGCTCTCAATGCATCGTCGTGGCGATCGACGCCAAGCGCAGCGCCAGCGCCGAGGCCGGCGAGGCGCCCCGCTGGGAGGTCTTCACGCACGGCGGGCGCAAGGGCACCGGGCTCGACGTGATCGAGTGGGCCAGGCGCGTCGAATCTCTCGGCGCCGGCGAAATCCTGCTCACCAGCATGGATCGAGATGGCACGAAGAATGGATTCGACCTTGCGCTCACACGCGCGGTGTCGGACGCCGTCGGCATTCCGGTGATTGCCTCCGGCGGGGTCGGCAGCCTGGCCGATCTGGCCGACGGCATCACGCAGGGGCACGCCGACGCGGTGCTGGCCGCCAGCATTTTCCATTATGGCGAGTTCACGGTGGGGCAGGCCAAGCGCTACATGGCAGACCACGGCATTGCCGTGAGGCTCTAGCTCGGGCATCCACTGGCGCTTGTGAATCGGCAGGTGCCAACGAACCGCAACAACAGGACACGATCATGTCTGCGAACTGGCTGGACAAAGTGAATTGGGACGAACGCGGGCTGGTGCCTGCGATCGCCCAGGAGGTCGGCAGCAACGATGTGCTGATGGTCGCGTGGATGAATCGCGAGGCACTGGCGCGCACGGTCGAGACGGGCGAAGCGGTTTACTGGTCGCGCTCGCGCAACCGGCTATGGCACAAGGGCGAGGAATCCGGCCACGTGCAGGCGGTCCACGAAATCCGTCTGGACTGCGATGAAGACGTGGTGCTGCTCAAGGTCGAGCAGCGCGGCGGCATCGCCTGCCACACGGGGCGGCACGCCTGTTTCTTTCAGAAGTTCGAGGGCAATGCGGCCGATGGCACCTGGACCGCGGTCGAGCCGGTACTAAAAGATCCGCACTGCATTTACAAGTAAATAGGTCCCAGCATGAGCGATACCCTGCGCCGCCTGGCGGCTGTCATCGAATCCCGCAAGGGTGGCGATCCCGAGAAGTCGTATGTGGCTCGCCTGTTTCATAAGGGCGACGATGGCATCCTCAAGAAGATCGGCGAGGAAGCCACCGAAGTCGTGATGGCGGCCAAGGACGCCCAGCATGCGGGCAACCAGGGCGATACGCGCGCCAGGCTGGTCGGCGAAACAGCCGATCTCTGGTTTCATTGCATGGTGATGCTGGCCCACCACGGCCTGTCGCCGGATGACGTACTGGCCGAACTGGGGCGTCGCGAAGGGCTCTCGGGCATCGAGGAAAAGGCCCTGCGCAAGGTGCGCGCGCGCGAGCAGGCGGGCGACTGAGTCGCCTGCGGCGCATCTCACCATTACTTGTCGGGAAGACCTGATGACCGATTATCCTGCGATGCACACGCCGCTCGACGCCGAAAAAGATGAGAAGCTTCGCAAGCTCACGCATATTCTGTACGCGTTGTACGCCATCTTCTGGCTGACCGGCGGGGTGACCGCCCTGGTGGCGATCATTATTAATTACGTCAAGCGAGACGACGTCGCCGGCACGCTTTACGAATCTCATTTCGACTGGCAAATTCGCACGTTCTGGTGGTCGGTTCTCTGGGGCGTGATCGGTGTGGCGCTGGCTCTGGTGCTGGTCGGCTTTGCCGTGCTGTGGGTGCTGGGCATCTGGACGCTTTACCGCATCGTCAAGGGTTGGCTCTATCTCCATGACGGCAAGCGCATGTACTCATGATGGCGACCCGGCCATGACAACGTCGCGCCGCGCGACTCAAAAAAACGAGGGCATATGAGTCACGAAAACTGTATCTTCTGCAAGATCGCCGCCGGCCAAATTCCCGGCAAGCGAGTGTTCGAGGACGACCAGCTGATCGTCATTCACGACATCAACCCTGCCGCGAAGCTGCACTTGCTGGTCATCCCCAGGCGGCACATCGAGACGCTGGCCGATTGCCGGCTCGAAAATCCGGCGGATCAGGCGTTGCTTGGTAGAATGCTTGCGTTGGCGCCCAATCTGGCGCGTGAGCAAGGCCATGGTTATGCCGATGGCGCAGGCGGTTTCCGTGTGGTAATTAATACGGGGCCGGATGGCGGCCAGGAGGTCTATCATTTACATATGCATGTGCTGGCCGGACCACGGCCATGGAAGCGCATGGGGTGACGGTGTGGCAACCGGTCAAATACCGGACACCACGGGTTTTTTGAAGGGGTTGACGCCCATCCGAGTGGAGCGGCGTCGTGTTCGCCGAGCGGCATCGCCGCGCGGCTGCAAGGAGAGAGGATATGGGTTCGTTGAGCATTTGGCATTGGCTGATCGTGCTGGTCATCGTGATGATGGTGTTCGGCACCAAGAAGTTGCGCAATATTGGCAGCGACTTGGGTGGCGCGGTCAAGGGTTTCAAGGAAGGCATGAAGGAGAGCGATAGCACTGCAGCGGCGTCATCCGCCGCCGAGAAGCCGGCTGTGAAAGAACTGCGCGATGGCGACGCGATCGACGTCGAAGTCAAGGATAGCAGCGGCCACAAGCAAGGTTGAGGCGCGCGGCATGTTCGATTTCGATCTTTCCAAGATGATGCTGATCGGTATCGTGGCGCTGGTCGTCATCGGTCCCGAGCGTTTGCCCAAGGTGGCGCGTACCGCGGGCGCGCTGTTCGGCCGGGCGCAACGCTATATCAACGACGTCAAGGCTGAGGTCAGCCGCGAAATCGAACTCGATGGCCTGCGTTCCATGCGCGCGGAATTCGAGGACGCAGCCCGTCAGACCGAAGCGGCCATCCGCAAGAATCTAAAGGAGCAGGAAACCGCGCTCAACGAAGCCTGGCAAGGCGCGGTAGCGGGGGATGACGCGACTGCCGGGACGACCGACGGCATGATCGAGTCGCGTATCGGCAGTTCGTTGCGAACAACGACCAAGCGCCGCAACTGGCGCGTACGCCAGAGTGCGACACCGGTGTGGTTCAAGAAGGCGAGTCTCAAACGGACCCAGGTGCAGTCGGCGGCGGCGCGCGTGGCGCGCCACACGCCGGCCCGCATGCGGCGGCCGGCCAGATTCTTCTAATAATGCGGCGCCAGTCCGGCGAACCGCGATAACCTTTCATTAAGGTCGGGCGTGAGCGACGACAACCAAGTTTCGGATGAGGGCAACGAAACCTTCATCTCGCATCTGATCGAATTGCGTGACCGGATCATTCGGGCAGGCGCTTCGGTTATCGTGATTTTCTTCGGGCTGGTGTACTGGGCGCCGGATATTTTCCGGCTGCTGTCGCGGCCGCTGACGCGCAATCTTCCGGCCGGCGGCAAGATGATCGTGACCGACGTGACCGGCTCGTTTTTCGTGCCGATGAAAGTCACGATGATGGTCGCCTTCGTCATCGCGCTGCCATTCGTGTTGTACCAGGCCTGGGCGTTCATTGCGCCGGGGTTGTACAAGCATGAAAAAAAATTGGTCATGCCGCTGGTGGTCAGCAGCTATGTGCTGTTCCTGCTGGGGATGGTCTTCGCGTACTTTCTGGTGTTTCCCACCATCTTTCATTTCATGGCGCATTACAACGCCCCGTTGGGTGCGCAGATGAACACCGACATCGATAACTACGTCAGCTTCGTGCTGACCATGTTCCTTGCGTTCGGCGTGACATTCGAGGTGCCGGTGGTGCTGGTGGTGCTGGTGCGCATGGGTTTCGTCAGCATCGCCAAGCTCAAGCAGATGCGCCCCTACGCGGTCGTCGGCGCGTTCATCATCGCTGCCGTCGTCACGCCGCCCGACATGCTCTCAATGATGATGCTCGCGGTGCCCTTGTGCCTGCTTTACGAATTCGGCATCATCGCGGCTCGCCTGTGGGCCAGGGGACGGCCGGATGAGGATACCGACGAGGCCGACGAGGCGGAGGAATCCGCGTCCTGAGTGTCGCCCCCCGACCGGGCGCTGCGCGCGGCTCACCGCGCGTCGGCGCTGAGGCGCTGACTCACGAGCGACCGTTACTCGGTGCTGCCGCCATCGTCCGATTGCGGCGGCGGCGGCGGGCGTTTGCCGATCGACACTGTGATATCCATCGGCTTTTGCTTGCGCAGTACGTGCAGGACGGCAGCGCTGCCGGGCTTGAGCTGCGCGATGACGTTCAGCAGTTGCGACGTATCTGTAATCGATTGCTTGTTGACCTGGGTGAGAATGTCACCCGGTTGAATGCCGCCAAGGTCGGCCGGCCCGCCTTGCACGACGCCGGCGACGATCACCCCGGTGTCCTGCTGCAGGTTGAACGATTCGGCGATGTCGGAGGTAATATCCTGCGGCTCGACGCCGATCCAGCCACGCGTCACCGCACCGGTCGTGATGATGCTCTCCATCACCGAGCGCGCGGTGGACACTGGAATGGCGAAGCCGATCCCCATGTTGCCGCCGTTGCGCGAGTAGATTGCCGTATTGATGCCAACCAGGTTGCCCTGCGTGTCCACCAGCGCGCCGCCCGAATTTCCGGGATTGATCGCAGCATCCGTCTGGATGAAGTTTTCGAACGCACTGATGTCGAGATGATTGCGCCCCAGCGCACTGATGATGCCCATCGTCACCGTCTGGCCGACGCCAAACGGGTTGCCAATAGCCAGCACGACGTCCCCGACATGGACGCGGTCCATACGACCGAGCGTGATGGCGGGCAAATGATCGAGATTGATCTTCAGTACCGCGAGATCGGTTTCCGGATCGCTGCCTACCAGCTTGGCGGCCGCTTTACGGCCATCCGAGAGCGCCACCTCGATCTCGTTGGCACCCGCGACCACATGATGGTTGGTTAGAATGTATCCGTCGGAACTGACGATAACGCCCGAGCCCAGGCTCGACACCGGTTCCTGGTGCACGGCGCCGCCGTCGCCGAAGAAATAGCGGAATAGCGGATCGTTTGCGCGCGGATCGGGGCGCGGGCCGGTATCCTTGCTCGAAAAAATGCTGACCACCGCTGGCGTCGCGCGCTCGGCTGCGTCGGCGTATGAGCCAGGCGCCGGCTTGTCGCTGAAGCTGGGAGCGACTTCCTGAAGGGCGATGATCGGGCTGGCCAGTTGACGTCCGAACGAGCCTTGGCGCTGCAGCCACTGCGGTTTAAGCGTCGCAACGATGAACAGCAGTGCCAGCAGGACCGTCACGGCTTGCGCAAATAACAGCCAGAAGCGTCTGAGCATGTAAGGGATATGGACGATGAACCGAGTTGAACTGGAATTGTATCTGAACGAAGCCCTGCAAACCGCGCAATTTCGAGATTACTGCCCCAACGGGCTGCAAGTCGAAGGGCGTCCCGAAGTGAATCGGTTGATCACTGGCGTCACGGCCAGCCAGGCCCTGCTCGAGGAAGCCATGCGGTGGCAGGCCGATGCCGTGCTGGTGCATCACGGCTACTTCTGGAAGGGCGAGGACCCCCGCATCGTCGGCTACAAGCGGCGACGTCTGGGCCTGTTGCTTGCCCATGACATCAATCTGTTTGCCTACCATTTGCCGCTCGACGCGCATCCCGAGCTCGGCAATAACGCGCAGCTTGGCGCCCGGCTCGGGTTGAGCGCAACGGATCGTTTCGGCCCTGACCAACTGGGCTGGCTGGGCACGCTCGAGACGCCCACGGATGCCGGCGCGCTGGCTGAACGGGTCGCTGCGGCGCTGGGGCGCACGCCATTACTGCTGGGTGAGCCCGGCCGGTTGGTGCGGCGCGTGGCGTGGTGCACTGGTGCGGCGCAGAGCATGTTCGAGGCGGCCGTGGCAACCGGCGCCGATGTCTACCTCAGCGGCGAGGTCTCGGAACAGACCACCCATCTGGCGCGCGAGACGGGCATCGTCTATATCGCGGCCGGGCATCACGCCACCGAACGCTGGGGTGTCATGGCGCTGGGCGAGCACCTGGCCCAGCGCTTCGGCATCGAGCACCGTTTCGTCGACATCGCCAATCCGGTGTGAACCGGGGCTGTACGTTCCGGCTCAATGAGGATTTATTTTTTCAGGCTGTCGCGAATTTCACGCAATAACAGGATATCTTCTGGGGTAGGCGCGGGCGGTGCGGGCGGCGGCTCTTTTCGCAGACGGTTGACCTGCTTGACCATCACGAAGATGATGAAGGCCAGGATGATAAAGTTCAGCAAGGCAGTGATGAAGCTGCCATAGCCGAGCACCGCGACGCCGGCCTTCGTCAGGTCGGCATACGATTCCGGATTGCCCTTGAAGGTTGGCGGAATCGCGGCAAGCCTGATGAAATGATTTGAGAAATCCAGACCGCCGAACAAGGCCCCGACCACTGGCATGATGAGATCCTTGACGACTGAATCGACGATTTTGCCGAAGGCGGCGCCGATGATGACGCCCACCGCCAGATCCATCACATTGCCTTTGAGTGCGAATGTCTTGAATTCCTGCAGCATACTCATGCTAAACCTCCCGCTGTTGGTTTTGTTTCGCGCCGGTCGAGACTGCACGACGATCATGAACAAATACGCGCCTGGCGTCAATGCAAGGCGCTGGTCGATACCGAGATGCGTTATGACGGCGATACCTGCCAACAGACGGGTCGCCGAGGGTGGTGGAGTATAATTTACGGTTGACGGAAAATCCAAATTCAAACTTGGGGACTGTGATGGGTGACAATCAACAAAAAAAAGTCGACAACAGCCGCCGAACTTGGCTAATCGCAACGTCTGTCGTCGGAGGAGTCGGCGGTGTAGCAACCCTGGTGCCTTTCGTCAGTTCAATGGAGCCCTCGGAACGCGCCAAGGCGGGGGGGGCGCCGGTCGAGGCGGACATCAGCGGTCTCAAGCCCGGCGACAAGATGACCGTCAGCTGGCGCGGTTTGCCGGTCTGGATCGTGCGGCGTACCCCCGATGAAATGGCCTCCCTGAGCGCCGACACCAGTCAGCTGGCAGACCCCGATTCAAAAAGTCCGTTCAATTACCCGATGCCGTCCTACTGCGAGAACCCTTACCGGGCCCGCGTCGAGCACAAAGACATCCTCGTCGTCATCGGCATCTGCACTCACCTCGGTTGCATTCCTTCCGGTCCGTTCGAAGCCGATATTGTTCCGGCTCTCGGCAACTATCCTGGCTTCTTCTGCCCCTGTCACGGTTCGACCTACGATATGTCCGGGCGGGTCTTCAAGAACAAGCCGGCGCCCAAGAATCTCGATGTCCCCCGTTACATGTACCTGTCCGACACGCACATGGTGATCGGTAAAGACGAAAAAGGAGAGGCGTAACATGGCCGCCGATAAGAAAGTCGAAACGACAGGGCTGATCGGCTGGATCGATCGGCGTTTTCCGTTGACCAAGCTCTGGAAGGAGCATCTCTCCGAATACTACGCGCCCAAGAACTTCAACTTCTGGTACTTCTTCGGCTCGCTGGCCATGCTGGTTCTGGTGATTCAGGTACTCACCGGCATCTTCCTGGTGATGAACTACAAGCCCGACGCGAAGCTGGCGTTCTTCTCGGTCGAGTACATCATGCGCGACGTGCCATGGGGCTGGCTGATTCGCTACATGCACTCGACCGGCGCCTCGATGTTCTTCGTCGTGGTCTACCTGCACATGTTCCGCGGCCTGCTGTATGGCTCCTACCGCAAGCCGCGCGAACTGGTATGGATCTTCGGGTGCCTGATTTTCCTGTGCCTGATGGCCGAGGCCTTCTTCGGCTATTTGCTGCCGTGGGGGCAAATGTCGTACTGGGGCGCTCAGGTGATCGTCAACCTGTTCTCTGCCATTCCGTTCATCGGCAAGGATCTCTCGCTCTGGATTCGCGGCGACTACGTCATCAGCGACGCCACGCTCAATCGCTTCTTCGCCTTTCACGTGATCGCCATCCCGCTGGTTCTGATCGGCCTGGTGGTCGCGCATATCATCGCGCTGCATGAGGTCGGATCGAACAACCCCGACGGCATCGAAATCAAGGAAAAGAAAGACGAAAAAGGCGTACCGCTCGATGGCGTGCCGTTCCACCCCTATTACACGGTGCATGACATCATGGGGGTCGGGGTCTTCCTGATGGTGTTCAGCTTCATCGTCTTTTTCGCCCCGACCATGGGCGGTTACTTCCTCGAGGCCAACAACTTCATTCCGGCCAATCCGCTGCAGACGCCGCCGCACATCGCGCCGGTGTGGTACTTCACGCCGTTCTACTCGATGCTGCGTGCCACCACCGATGACTTCAAGCACATCCTGATGGGCATCGCCGCCATCCTCACGCTGCTTTGGCTGGTGCGCGGCAAGGCGAGCCTCAGGTGCAAGGGCATCGGCACAGTGCTGGTCGTGCTGTTGCTGCTCGCGATGTACTTCACCGAGGCAAAGTTCTGGGGCGTGGTCGTCATGGGCGGCGCGGTGCTGACACTGTTCTTCCTCCCATGGCTCGACAAGAGTCCGGTCAAATCGATTCGTTATCGCCCGGGATTCCACAAGGTCCTGCTCGGCATCCTGGTGATCGTTTTCTTCATCCTCGGCTACCTCGGCACGCAAGAGCCGACCCCGCTCAAGACCGCGCTGTCGCAAGTCTTCGCGCTGTACTATTTCGCGTTCTTCTGGGGCATGCCGTTCTGGACGCGAGCCGGCGTTTTCAAGCCGGTGCCGGAGCGCGTCACTTACGCGGCCCACTGAGCGAAACCAAACGACACGGGATACCAAGATGAAGAAACTGTTCGCAATTCTCGCGCTCATCGGTTTGTTCGCCACGCCGGTGCTCGCCCAGGAGGCGCCTGTACCTCTCGACCCGGCCCCCAATCGCATCGACGACCTGGCGGCATTGCAGCACGGCGCGAAAATCTTCGTGAATTATTGCTTGAGCTGCCACAGCGCCGCGGCCATGCGCTACTCGCGCCTGACCGATCTCGGGCTGACCGACAAGGAAATCAAGGATAATCTGCTCTTCGCCACCGACAAGATCGGCGCCACCATGACCGTGGCGATGCGCCCCGAAGACGCCAAGAAGTGGTTCGGCGCGGCGCCCCCCGACCTGTCGGTCGAGGCCCGCGCGCGCGGCACCGCCTGGCTCTACACCTACCTGCGCGGGTTCTACCGCGACGATTCGCGCCCGACCGGATGGAACAACATTGTGTTCCCCAATGTCGGCATGCCTAACGTGCTGTGGGAGCTGCAAGGCGAGCGGGTGTTGAAGCAAACCGCTAATGCCGGCGCGGGTGGTGAGGAGGGGCATGCGACGGCCTTTGCGGGGTTCACCCAGGTGACGCCGGGCAAGCTTACGCCGGTGCAATTCGATAACACCGTGGCCGATCTGGTATCTTATCTGGATTGGATGTCCGAACCGGCCCAGCGTACCCGCCGTCAACTTGGCGTGTGGGTTTTGCTGTTCCTCGGGTTGTTCACTGTGCTGGCCTGGCGCTTGAACGCGGCCTACTGGAAAGACGTCAAGTAATTACAATTTTGGAGTGGGGCTAGGAACGGGGGAAAAGGCCTTCCCGCTGCTAGCCCCTTTGGTTTTCAAGGATAACGCTTATGATGGTTCTATATTCGGGCACCACCTGCCCCTTCTCCCAGCGATGCCGACTGGTGCTGTTCGAAAAAGGCATGGATTTCGAAATCCGCGACGTCGATCTCTTCAACAAGCCTGAAGACATCGCCGTGATGAATCCCTACGGCCAAGTGCCCATCCTGGCCGAGCGCGATCTCATTCTGTATGAGTCCAACATCATCAACGAATATATTGACGAGCGCTTTCCGCACCCGCAACTGATGCCGGCCGATCCGGTGCAGCGCGCACGCGCGCGCCTGTTCCTGTTCAACTTCGAGAAAGAACTCTTCGTGCACGTCAGCACGCTCGAGAACGACAAAGGACGCGCGGCTGAAAAGGCGCACGAAAAGGCGCGTCTGGCTATTCGCGATCGGCTCTCGCAACTCGCGCCGATCTTCCTCAAGAACAAATACATGCTGGGCGACGAATTCTCGATGCTCGACGTGGCCATCGCGCCGCTGCTGTGGCGTCTCGACCACTATGGCATCGAACTCTCCAAAAACGCCGCCCCGCTGCTCAAATACGCCGAGCGCATCTTCAGCCGGCCTGCCTACATCGAAGCACTGACCCCATCGGAGAAAGTGATGCGCCGCTGATCCATCAGCGGTCCGAGGCGCGCCCGCCTGTCGGCGCGCCGGTTTTCACGCCACACCTCATGCCAGAAACCTCAACCAAACCCTACCTGCTGCGCGCGCTCTACGAGTGGTGCACCGACAACGGCTACACCCCGTACATGGCGGTACATGTCGACGCGGCCACACGCGTGCCGCGCGAATTCGTCAAGGACGGCGAAATCGTCCTGAACATCAGCTTCGACGCCACCAGCGGATTGCAAATGGGCAACGACTGGATCGAATTCAGCGCGCGCTTTGGCGGCGTCGCGCAGAAAATCGAAATCCCGGTCAACAACGTGCTCGCCATCTACGCCCGCGAAAACGGACAAGGCATGGCTTTCCCGGTCGACAAAACCGCCCCGGCCCTCGCGCCGCTGTCGACCGCCGGCGCCGCCCCGGAGCTCGCCTCGACCGATGCCGGTGACGACAACGACGAACCGCCGCGCGGCCCCAACGGCAATCGCGGCCACCTCAAAGTCATCAAATAGCGCAACTCGGCTCACTGCGCCGCACGCGGCCCGATTCGGGTGAATGCGGCCAACGGAATCGGGTACAATACGCGTCTTCGCCGGCTTAGCTCATCTGGTAGAGCAGTTGATTTGTAATCATCAGGTGGCGGGTTCGAGTCCTGCAGCCGGCACCAATACAGGCGGGGTTTAGCGGTTGTTTTTCGTTAAGCCCCGCCGTTTCCAAAAGCGCCACCGCGTTTCCAAAAATCATCTTGACGGCTTTACGGGGCGTGCGCCGCGCGAGTAGTGCGCAGTCATGTTCGGGCTGCTATGGCCGGCCAGTCGCTGAGCCTCTTCCAGTCCCTCGTTGATCGCCTTGCGAGTCACGCTGCGTGCTCGTAAATCGCGAAATTGGAATGTCGTTTTGTCGATTTGAGCCAGCTCGCGCGCCCTGTCAAACCGCGAGCGCAGTTGCCCTTTCGAGAGCGGGTTGCCTTTCTCGTCGCGCACCAAATACGGCGACATATCGATTTCGGAACCGCGCCAAGCCAGGAGTTGCTCAATAAGTGTCTTGAGCGCGCCGGAGATCTCGATGACTACATTACGACCTGTCTTGCCTTGTCGTAGCACCAGATGCGAGCCAATGAGATTGCCGCGTGTGAGCGATAGCACGTCCGACGGGCGCTGGCCGGTAAGATCGGCGAGATCCATTGCATGTTTGAGCGGCTGGTCGGCGGCCGCGTGGACTCGTTCATACAGCTCGTCCGTCACCAGCACATTCTTGCGGCCATGCTCCTTGCGCCCGCGTACGCCGCCACAGGGGTTTGCCTGAACCATCATTCCCCAGACCCTAGCGCAATTCAACGTGGCCGAGAGAATGGCCTTTGTCCGATTGGCTGTAACGGTGCCACGTTTGGCCGCTGTGGTTTGCCAAATCTCCGCCACGTCCGATGGCTGGATCGAATCGAGTGCGCGGTCGCCCAGAATGGCTTGCAGTCTCGTCAACACGATATCGTACAAACGCCGGGTAGCGGGGGCTTTCGCAGGCAATTCGCGTCGTCGATATTCGGTTGCCAAATCGCTGAACCGATGGCCTGACTCATCTGCGGTTGGAACTCGACGTCCCTCGATCTCGGCCCATAACTGCAATGCTACCGCTCGGTTGTTGCCGAGCGGTTGAAGCACACGCCGGCCGCCCACCAGCCCGTGATCGTAGTAGTACCTGATCGTACGATCGGCGTTTCGCCGCGATCGAAGGCGGGGTATCGCACCTGGCGAGGAGGCTTTTCGGCCCATTTATGCAGCATCCAAATTAAGAGGCACATCAGCTCGCGTCGCGCGCCCAGTACCGTGTTCGGAGATACCCAGGCGTTTGTCGTGATAAGCGCGCGCGACTCGGATTTGGCCTTGCACAGTGACGACAAATGGCCAACCCTGCTCGGTGAGCCACGATATTTGACGCGCCCGACGCGGCGTGCCTGTGAGTTCGCACAGCTCGTTTCGGGAAAGGTATTGTGTCATGCCGTTTCCGCCTCCGATAACCCCCCCACACGCAGCGCAACTCGTGGATTGATGGATAGCCGCCGTTTTCCATCTATCCAATTGATTTCATTAAATATTTTTCCCATCAATTCCCATGAATCAACACGTGGGAACACGTGTGACTCGTGGCTCAAAAAATAGGCAGCACCGCCAACTCGTGGGAAATCGGCATCGACTCGTGGGAGCGTCCGCGTTCGCCTGCTACCTGCCTTCTTCTCAGTATTCTTCTTTCTTTTCAATAAAATAAGAGAGAGAAGATAGACAGGCCGAGCACCGGGGTCGCAAAGCCGACTCGTGGGAAAAATCGCCGGACTCGTGGGAAATTCGATCCAACTCATGAAAGGGTTCCTCTCAACAATCAATAACTTAGCGTGCGACTCCCATGAAATCCACGAGTCGCGTGCGCTGCCTGTGCCTTGCCGATGAAGAAAAAGGCCATCCGCAGCCCCAGATGCCCCGCCTAGCGGTAGTTTTTGCTATGCATGGAGTTGCACCGGGCGCGACATGCCAGCGCGAGCGGACGCAAGCCGGCCGCCCCGACGGGCGTCGGTAATTCGCATAGGGATCTCCTCGAGGCTACGGGGGGGTGGTGCGGATGGCCACATGCAGACCGAAGCGCTGCAGGCGATGCACCGAGATGGGCGTCAGGTAGGTCACGCGCCGGTTGTAGATTTGCTTTTCGGTCTCGCTGTTGCCCACCACCACGCCCGCGCCATACAACTGGCGCTTGAAAACGCGGTCGCTCTTCACCGGCAGGGCGTTCCACTTCTCGCGCAGGCTCGACGAATGCGCGATGTGATCCATCACATGACTGGTGCGCACCAGCAGGCACGACTCGCCTTCCACATCGTCGAACGTGTATGGGTGCTTGAAATTGCCCGCGTCGATCTCGGAGAGCACCGTTTCCATGATCCACACCCACGGCTCGCGATCGGCGCTCGTCTCGGCGATATGCGTATTCATCTCCGCCAGCAAATCGCGCGAGAAATCGCCCTCGCTCTCGTCCATGCCGGCGAACTCGCACAGCAACTGCCAAGCCAGCAACACCGCCGCGTAGTTGCCCGCCATGCGCATCGCGCCATCGTCGGCCCCGCTGGCCCGGCTGTTCCGAACGCAGAACTCGCGCAGCGCGGCATACGTGGCTCGAACCTCGATCTTGTTCAAGCCCGCCAGAAACGTCAGCCACTGGCGCAACGGAAATCGTGGCAAGTCCTCTGGCATGAGCGGCCCTTTCTTGCCCGTCAGTGTCGTGCGCACCAACTTACCCAGCAGACTGCGCACCGGCACATCCTCGCCGGCCAGCATCACCGGGGCCGCCAGCAGGTACTCCGTCATGTCCGCCCCGCGCCGTGTCACCGTGTACTGATAGTTCTCCTGCAACAGGCCCACGGCCTTGTCGATCACCTCCTGCCGGCGTGCCGAAAGCTCTTCCCACCCGACCGGATGGCTCGTATGGCTGATGCTCGTAAGCAAGCGAAACTCCGTCTGCAAGCTCTGCCCGGAAAACATCGTGAACGCCAAAGTACGCTCCAGCCGCTTGATCAGCGTGGACTTGCCCGCCCCCTTGTCGGCCTGTACGGTCATGTGCGGCCAGAAGCCCAGCAGCGCCTTCAAGTGCCCGCCCAGGCCCCACACCAGGGGCAATGCCGCGGCATTGCGCCCGAACGTCGCCTGATAAGCCTTCACCACGCGGCGCGCATCGGCCACGGGCCCGGAGGGAAACGTCAGATTGTGATACGGACATTGCTTGTCGGCCTCGGTGAAATAGCAGTCCGGCCCCTCGTTGACAATCAGCGCGCCATCGCGCCACGCCAGCCCCACGAAATTCGCGGCGTGCCGCGCCCCCAAATGGGCGGTACGCTCCAGAATGTTCACCATGCGCAGAAACGGCGAGCGTTGCCAGATCGGGCCGAACTTCGCCCACTGGTCGGTGTTGTGCAGCTGCTCATCGAGCATCACCTTGCGCAACAGCGTCGGCCCGTGGCGCGGCGCCTGCACCGACACCGCGAAATACACCGTCGGCGACTGGTCGGCATCGCCGGTCATAGTCGCCGTCGCGCTGGCTACCGACACCCGGGTAATCGACGCGATGCGAAACCCGGCCAGGTCGACGTGAATCGGCGTCTCCACGCCGGTATCCTCGTTTTTCTCGACCTTTGCCACATAGCTCGTGAAGTCCGGCCGCACCCGAAACTTCCAGTACTGCGCGAAATCGTGCGACGGTAAATACACACGCGGTTTGCCCTGGCGCGAATCGTCGCCCGGCAGCCCGGCAATCAGCCACGGCTCATATCGCTCCAGCGCACGCGCCAGCGCCGGTGCACTGCGCAACTGCAAGTAATCGTTCACATCGTTAATCGGCTCGGCCTTGCGCTCGCCGTCAGCTAAATCCTTCAGCCATTCGCTTTGATCCACCAACACCGCGCTGATGTTCAGCGCCGTCAGCCGCTCATACAACGTCCAGGCCGCTTCGGGCCCCGGCCGGTGGCCGGCACGCGGCTTGCCCTCGGCGATCGGCGCATCATTATCCAGGCAGATCACGCACTGCTTGCCGCGCAAAAACGTGAAATCGATGCCCGACACATTCGCCAGCCCGCGCAGCGCGAACGCGGCCACGCCGGGCAACCCGCAAGTGTCGATCGACAAAGCATTGATCGCGCTTTCCACCAGATACACCCGGCCGGCGTGGCGCAACCTGCGAGGGTCTGCTGTCCAGCCAATGCCATCCTTGGCGCCCTTGGTCTGCGTTTTCACGCCGCCGTTGAGCGAAGGGTCGACATAACGCATATCGACCGCCGCCACCTGGCCCGAGTCCAACGCGCGCACGATAAACGCCGCGGCCGGCCCGCCATGGCCGACCTGGCCGCTGGCCACCTTGGCGCTGGTCCACGTATTGAAGCCGAGCGTGCGCGCGCCGAGCGCGGCGTCGATCGCCGCCTCGCTTATGCCGCGGCCGGCAAGGTAAGCGCGCACCGGGTCTGGCTCCGCCAGGCAGCGGTCGGCGATGAACTCAATCGTGGTCTTCTCGCGCCGCTCGACCGGCGCTGGCGAGTCGAGCGGCAGGCCGTACGCCTCATGCAAAAACCTCACCGCCTCGCTCACGCCACCGCCGCGCGCATACATCACCAGGTCGACGCACGAGCCGCCGGCATCCGAGCTATGGTCGCGCCAGCCCGTGCCATGCTTCGGGTGAGCCTGAAAAATCGACAGCGACGGCGTCGTGTCCGCGTGCGCCGGCGAGTGATACAACGCCTTGTCGCCCCCCGGCCCGCGCTTGAGGCCCAAGCGCTCGGCCAGGTCGTGCAAATCGATACGCTGCTTGAGTTGCTCGATGCTCGCCACGGCCACCTCACAAATTCAGGACGGCGCACCGCCTACCGTCGTACCCTGTAAAAGCCGCCCCCATCACCGGCCACCCGTGCGCTGCGCAATGATCAAATTCGCCATGCCGCGATGCATCACCGCCGTACGCAGCGCGTAAAGCAAGTCCGCCTGATTGCCGGCGTAAGCCAATTGCGCCACGCGCCGCAGGGCCGTCACCTCCTGGTACGAGAACATCTCCCCGTCGGGCGCCCCCACCACGATCACATCGTTTGCCACCACATGCAGTTCGGGTTTCATCGCCAACCTCCCAGCCAGTGAAAAAAGCGCGTGAGCGTTTGCCGCAGCGTGCGGCGCCGGTAATACGGGCCGTCGATCGTGTAGCCGCCCAGGCCAGTGGGGTGAACGCGTTGTGTTTTCTTCATGACAAGGCCCCCTCGACGCGAAAGACTGAACGAGCGCCTGGCGCAGGCCAGGGCACAGACATAGGGCAACACTTTGCTTGGTGCATGAATAAGCTCCTGATCCGCCAAGATCGAGACAAAACCATCCCCTCGCGCCGGGCGGGCGCGATGCGAGGGGAAGCGGGGGGAGTAAGAAAGGAGAGGGAGCTAGCCGGCCTTGTCGAGCAGATCCAGCTGCCTGGCATCATGCGCTTGCCGATCGCCCTTGCCGACCCGCAGAAACACCTTGGGGTTCGGCCGTTGGCTGGGGTTGCGGGTGCGCACGATCTCCGTGTACGACACGCACGTGTGGCCGCATTCGATATTCACGCACTGCCACTCGGCTTCCTTGAGCAGCAGTGAAATCCGGCGGCTGGTGCGAATATGCATGCGCTGGTCGCAATGCGGGCAAGACAATTTCATGCGCGACCTCCTTGCGACGAACCGCATTCGCCCATGCCCTGCCGGGCGCACTCGCAATGCATGCCGACTTCGCCCAGGGTGGCCACCGCGTCCAGATACTTGCGCGTGACCAGCACATATCCCACCGACGACACCAGCGTGTCGAGCTTCTCGATCACCACGCCCTGGGTGCCGCTCAGGAAGCGACTCACCTGCGAGTCGTCCCAATTCACCGAGCGCTGCACCGCGCCGCGATCCTTGCCGGCCAGCGCCGCGCGCAGGGCTTCTTCGATACGAACGGGTTTTCTCATCGCTCAACCCTCCACACAAGAAGTTGCGAGCGGTTGCGTCGCGCATTGGTTAAGCTGCGAGCGGTACATTGCCACGCCGAGCAGGTAGATCTGCCGGGCAATGCTCGAGTGCGAACAGCGCGCGCCGTGGGCGATCTGCTCGAGCTCGCGGCGCTCATCGGACATCAAACGCATATAAACCGGCTTGCTCGACAGCACGCCGCGTGGAGCGCGTCGGATAGGGGTTCGTTTCAGGGTCATGGCGATATACTTGGGACTGTTAACCTTGCACAATAGCAATATTAGTGGTCGTTTGACCACATGTCAAACTTGATTGTATTTATATGACCATCTTTTCCGAGAGGCTGCGAGAAGAACGCAAGCGCCTGGGGCTCAACCAAGCAGACTTCGCCAAGCAAGGTGGCGTGAAGAAGGATGCCCAGTTGAACTATGAAAACGGAACACGGAGGCCGGACGCCTCATACCTTGAAGCGCTGGCAGCTATCGGCGTGGATGTTCTGTACGTCCTGACCGGCGAGCACTCGGCGAGTACACTCTCCGCCGACGAGCAAATGCTCCTCGCCGGCTATCGGTCCCTCGATGCCCGCGGTCGTGCCGGTGTATTGGGTGCCATCAGCGGCCTGACACAAACGCCCGCGGCCGAGCGCAAGAGCAAAAGCCAAGTCATGGTCGGCGGCAGCAATAATCAGCAAGCCGGCGGCGCCATCAAAACCACGACGCGCACCAAGAAGCGCGCGACGTAAATCAACTCGTCCCCTGCATCAAACGATGCGAGCGGGAATGCCCACACAATATCCACACGGGTGCTCAACACCCGGCAGCCACGGGGTGTCTCGATGAGCGTGCCGCACTCACGCTCATGCATTGCAGGGAGATTCGCAAAATTCTTTGTGCGGTTCCAACGATTTGTTCAGGGAGAGCAGGGGCGGCCGTGTCCGCTTCACAAGAGCCACCAATGGAGAAAC
The DNA here is from genome assembly GCF_004297875.1 of Pandoraea sp. GTDB lineage: Bacteria > Pseudomonadota > Gammaproteobacteria > Burkholderiales > Burkholderiaceae > Pandoraea. Next base: position 84,012 of record NZ_SCSK01000047.1, read on the forward strand.
AATATGGCCATCATCAAATGCAAGGAATGCAAACAAGACGTTTCGAGCAAAGCAAAAAGCTGTCCGCATTGCGGTGTCAAAAGCCCGGGTGTGACGAAAAAGGACATGCTCCTGGGCGCCCTGGTGCTCGCCGGCGCGGCCTATGCCATCGCGAGTTGTGTCGATGGCGGTGAAGCCAAGAAAGACGGTGGGGCGGCACGTGCCGCGATGACCGCCGAGGAAAAAACCAAGGCTGATGCTCAGTGCAAGGCGGAGCTCAGTTGCTGGGGAGAAAAGCATATTATTGCCGCTTCTGTGTACTGCAAAGAGCCGATCGAGCGATTGGCGAAATACGATGTGAAATGGACAGACGGTTTGATGGAAACGGCGATGAGCCGTTATCGCTTTGCCGATCGTGAGGCCGCCACACTGACCTACGTGGGTGACAAGGCGCAGTTCCAGAATGGCTTTGGCGCGTGGCAGAACGTGGTCTACGAGTGCGACATCGATCCCGCCAGCAACCGTATCCTGGGCGTCCGGGTCAGCGAGGGCAGGCTGTAGCTCCCGCACCTCATGCTGATTGCCCGCATATTTCAGCGCTTTCCCATTGCGCTCCTGTAAATCCCTCCAATACTGCTGCAATTGCCGAGCCTCGGCCAAGCGTCGGCTGGGCGGCAACACAACAAGTATCAGGGAGAACGCGCATGACAGATTCACAGGAATCCTGGGGCGGCTGCGGTAACTCGCAAGCGGGGCGAGACATCCACATTCAACAGTGCGCGCCATGCTGCCCATTGCAGGTGCGCGCCAAAGTGCCCGCCGTGGAAGTGCGATTCGGCCTGTTGTATATCTCTGTTCGCAAGCCCGTGGCTTGCGGCGCGCAGTGCGAGCGACGTCGCTCAGAAGTCCAGGTGCGCCAAAGCCTCTGGATACGCCTGGCGCTCTTGCTGCTGGCGGCGCTGTGCATCTGGCGGTACTTCGAACTGGTTGTGCTGGATGTGCCGGCGGTGTTTCCGCTGGTGTTGGCCTGCGTGGCTGGGGTGGCGTGTTGGGCAGGCCTGGGGGGTACTGCCCGGATTACCCAAAGAAAAGGTTGAGCCTGAATAGACACAAGACGCGATGTGTCGGCGTCAGAATGTCGCGACCAGGGTCGCTGTGCCAGCAGGTATTTTGACCTTGCGTCCCTCCGCTTCCCGCCAAAATATTCGATGTTCTTTCTGCCACGCATCCGCCGACGACTTTAGAAAGTGGTTGCGTTGATGATCGTTCGTGTAGCGACAGTCGCCGATGATGCCAGCCTTTCCAATTTGTCGGTCAATCTCTGCTTTCAATTCCTGGATATTGCGAATCTTCACGCACGCCTTCTTCCTCAACCGGCGGGCGATAGCGCCATTCAGCACGTTGCAAAATGAGAGGATGATTCCGTCTTCCAAATAGTAGTTGGCGTTGACGATGTCCGGCACCCGCTGGCCATTAATGGTGCATCCGACGAATGTAAAGTTCTTCACGTTCTCTACACGGATTGCGGGTCGTAGGCTGGTCAGATCGACCGGAGAATCGTGGATTCGATTCTCATCGGGCGTATATATTCCATCGCGTGTATCGCCCAAATAAGAGCTCGCTAAGGAGATCGGGACATCGCCACCTTCAACCCATGCGTTTGACCACTCAATGTGCGTGAGGTACAGGAATTTTTCAAGCGGGGAATCGGGTGCGAATTCGCGATCATAGTCGGTAATTTTTCTGATCTGTCCGAAGGTGGGATCCCGCTCTGCTCTTCTTCTCGCTTCACCCATGCTTGCTCCGTTCGATTCGGGCTCACGTCACCTAATTCGACAACCCAAGTTTCGCTTCTTCAAGGCACTTTTGTTGTGCATTTCCATAGTCTTGATTGATTGAATCGGCCCGGGGTGTTGGCAAGGAGCAATTCGGCGATGGATCGCTGGCACCGAATGTGTTCTTGCAGTAAGTTGCGCCCATGAAGGAGTTGGACATGATTAGCTTGTTCGACAAACAATTCCTGAGTTGCACGAGTTGTTGGTGGGCGACGTCTTTACAAGCCGCCGCCCATTCCTCCAAATAACTCTGGTCTGCCAAGGTCTTGCAGGTTTGGTATTGCAAGTTCCTGGCAGCTTCTTCCTGGGCAACTTTCGCTTTTTCCTGTTCGGCTTGCGCTGCCGCTTGACGCTCAACAGCGGGAAGAAATATGACGTAGTGATAGAAAACCCCACCGCCAGCCAGCAACAGCGCTATTGCCAAGGCGAGTTTTAGCATCTTGTCCATGGTGTTCCGCCCCGTTAGTAATATCGCTTAACCAGCCGCGTCAAAGCCAACACGGTGCCGGGGGCATCGAGTGCGGGCAATTGGGGGGTAATCATGCGATCAGGAATTGTTTTCGTGCGCTCTCGATGACGTGAGCCAGAACAGGCTCGCATTCCATCACGGGTCTTCCGCTGCAACGGAGATTGGCGGTAGACCAGTTGCACCCGTCGGCATCGATGCCAACAATTTTCTGTATGGACGTCACACGACAGTCGGCACAAGCGTCATGCTTGCGTATTTCCGTGTTAAGCCAATCAAGAAGCTCTGCTTGCGATACCACGGCCTTGGCCATAGCGTCCCCCGGTTCAAGCATTCGTTGTCGCGCTTTATGAACGAACTAAACGGCGAGCATGTGTGGCGCCATTTTGCGCGTGGGTCGATAAAAATTCAATCTCTCGGCTGCGCCCACTCTTTCGTACCGGATTCACACCTCACCTCCAACCCCACCCCCGTCCGAAACCCCCCATCCGCGCTCAGCGAATGCATGGTTTCCTTGATGACCCATCTGTCCCCATCGATCCCTGCTTTCCAGCCTCGCACCACCACCGGCCGCTCGGGAAATAGGGCGGCATCTCCGCGCGCGAGCGTGATGCTGAAGGTCGCCAGCCCGCGCTGAATGCGTTGCCACTCGGCCTGGGCGGCGCGCTGGGCGTTTTGCCTGTTGGCGTATAGGTGTCGAAGCTCCTTGATATTCGAGGGTGCCGAGGCATTGCCGTGGGACGGCGGCGCGTCGGCCGGTACCGACACCTCGCCTTTCCTTGCGCGGCGGGTGTCCTGATAGTAGGCGCGCACGCCGGTGTAGGCGTCGCGCTCGGCCATGCTGAAGCGGTGCTCATCGCCGCTGGCGCGGGTGAGGATGAACGGGGGCAGTGGCAGGCCGCTGGCGCTAAGAGCCTCGCCCGGTTTCATGAAAAGCAGCCGGTCCTGCTTGACGGTGGCCACGGCGCCGACCAGGTCCGCCAGGCGCGTCAGCAGGTTGGCGTCGGACTCGCCGGTCTGGTCGAGGTGGTCGACTGCGAGCTCGCGCAGCGCAGGGTGGATGACGGCCATCAGGCTGTGGCGCTGGGCTATGGCGCGCACGACTTCGCCGACCGTGTTGCGGTGGAATGAACGTTCCTGCTTGGCTGCCATGCCGCCGCGCAGGTCGGCGCTGCGCGCGCGGATGATCAACCGGTCGGGCGCGCCGGTGTGTTCGATTTCGTCGACCACGAAAGTACCCTTGGGCACCAGCGGCTGCCCGGCCCAGCCCAACGCGAGGCAGAGCTTGGCACCGCGCGCGGGCAGCGCCAGCTGGCCGTCGCCGTCGTCGAGCTCGATGTCGAGCTGGTCGGCCTCGAGGCCGCGCCTCTCGGTGAGCGTGAGAGCGATGAGGCGCCCGGTAAGGCGGCCGGTGATGTCCTGCCCGGCTTGCAATAAACGATAGGCCGGGGCCGGTGCGGCACGGGTTTGTGGCTCTCCCAGCGGGCTGGCGAACGAAGGCAATTTCATTACCGCAGCCAGCCGGGCAGATCGGTGAGGGTGCCAAGCCGATCGCGCTCGTCGTCTTCGCAACGTTGCAGCGTCATGCGGAATTCGATGCGTCGTGCCGCGCCGTCGGCGAAGAAGAGGGTGCGGGTCACGTCGAGGCTCTCCAGCGCGTATAGGCCGTGGATCTTGCCCGTGCCTTCGATCAGCGGCCACGCGCGGCCGTCGTCGCCGAGTGATTTGAGGGCGTCGAGCGAGAGCGATCCCCCGGTGAGCTCGGGCAGCAGCACGCCTTCGAGGGTGATGGTGTCCTCGCCCTGGCCGAGAAATTGGCGCCTGGCGCGTTGCCCCACGCGCAGGTTGGCCGGGTGCCGCCACGACAGTTGCTGTTGCAGCGCTTGATAAGGCAGCGTGCCGAGGCTGAAAACGAACATGCCCCAAGTCATCATCATCGCGCGCCGCTCCTATTCATCGTCGACCAGGCGCGAACGGCGGCGAGCCATGCCGCGCCGCTGCTGTTCGTCGAGCTGGCGGGCCACCAGCCGGGCCAGTTGGGCCTCGTTCATGCCGGGGGCGGGGTAGACGTTGATCGTGACCGGCGCGGCGCCGGCGAGCCCGGCCGGCTGGCGCGCGTGAGGTGCGATCAACGGTGGGCGCAGGTCAAACGGGATGGTCGCGCCCGTGCCCGCCAGGTCTTCGCCGGCGGTGGCAAACTGCCGGCTAAAGCGCAGCAGGGTCGACAGCGGCGCACGCTGCCCGTCTTGCAAACCCTGATCGAAGCCCGCCATCGTGAAGCCGCCCAGGCTGGCGAAGACTCGGCTGGGGGAGTGAATGCCTAGCTTGTCCTTGAACCAACCGGCCACCGAATCCGCCAGGCCGCTGACCATACGCTTGAGTGAGGCCCACCGATCGCGTATGCCGCCGACCAGGCCGTCGACAATCTGTTTGCCGAAACTCACGAAGCGCGATGCCTGGCTGCCGAACCATGTCGTGATGCCTTGCCACAACTGCTTGAATTTGGGGCCGAGCGTATCCCAATGACGCCAGATCAGCACGGCGCCGGCGGCAATGGCGGCGATCGCCAGCAGGATCGGGTTCGTCAGAAGCGCTTTGCCCAATATCATCACCGCTTGCACGACCGCGGGCAGGGCGGCGCGCGCCAGTTGCCACAGGCCGCCAAGCACGTTCGGCAGGGCGATGCCGAGCTGTGCAAAGCTCAGTTTGACCAGCGCCAACGGTCCGATGATCGCGGCCAGCGCCAGCATGGCGCCGCTCACTGCTGCAGTGAGGGCGGCCACGGCGGCGACGGTTTTCATGAGGGCGCCGGCCAGCGCCGGGTTGGCTTGCGTCCAGGCCGTCACGCGGTCGATCACGCGATCGATGGCATCCATGATGTCCATCAGCGCCGGCCGCAGCGTTTCACCCAGCGCGCTGCTTTCGTTGAAAGCGCGGTTCAGGGTCATTTGCCAGCGGCCCGAGAGCGTGTTTTTGCGCGCGTCGAGCTCGCGCTGCATCGAGCCTTGCGCGCGCGGATCATTCACCAATGCCATCTGGCGTGCCAGCTCGGCCCGGTTGTTCACCAGCTTGGCGGCGTCCTTGCCGAATTCCTTGCCGAAGATCCGCGTGGCCACTTCCATCTGCTGGTCTTTGGGCAGACGCTCGATCGCGTCGAGCACGCGCAAGATGGTGCCCATCGCGTCGCGGCTCATGCTTTTTTGAATCGCGGCGCCGTCGAGCCTGAGCATTTGCATGCCGTCACGAAAGCGCTTGGACTGCATATTGGCCACCGCCAGCTCGCGCACCATCGCGCGCGAGGCCATGGCGGCTGTCTCGGGCACGGCCCCCAGCGACAGGAACGTGCTGCCCAGCGCGGCGGCCTGCTTGTAGTCGAGCTTGTCGGCCACGTCGCCCATGCGCGTCATCACCTCGATAAGGGCCTGGCCCTTGGTGCGCGTGTTGTCGTCGAGCGTGTTGATGGTGTCGCCCAGCGTGCCGATGGTGTCGAGCGGCACCTTGTACAGGCCGGCGATGCGCCCCATGGCTTCGCCGGCCTCGTATGCCGGCATGTCGAAGGCCACCGCGGCCGTGGCAGCCACGCGCGCCATTTCGAGCAGGGTCGCCTGGCCCTGAATGCCGGCGCGTGCCTGGGCCTCGATCAGGGCGGCAAACTCGGTGGTCGCGATCGGCAGGTTGTTGGTGGCCGCCTTGATCGCATCGGCCATCGCATAGTAGGTCGGCGTGAGCCGGTTATTGTCGTCGCGCGCGCCGTCGACCTGCTTGGCCACGCCCAGCATCGCATCCTCGAAGCTGACGAAATCCTTGACCGGCTTGACGACCGGCAACCCAATGGTCGCCGCCGCGGCGGTGCCGGTGATGCCGCCGCCGAGCAGCCGCTGGCGCGTGTGCATCGAATGCTCGTAGCGGGCTTTGGCCGCGTGACGTTGCCGCTGAAGTTCGTTGAGCCGGGCCAGGTGGGCCTGCTGCGATTTGAGAGCGGCATTGGCTTCGTTCGTCGCTTTGCGCAAGTCGTGTTCATAGGCTGTGAACGTGCGGGCGCCGATGCCGGCGGCGTTCAACTTCTCTCGCACAACGCCCAACTCGCCGGCCTGGGCTCTGTGTCGCAACGTCAGGTCGTTGACGCTACGCGCCGCACGCTGGTAGCGCCGCGTGAGATCGGCGGCAGGACGGTCTGCGCGCTGGATTTCCTGGGCCAGCGACTGCATGCGCGCACGCGCCTCTTTCAATGCGGTGGCGGTTTTGCCCAAACCACCGCGCAGTGCTCGCAGCGCGTCGATCTGGCGCTGCGCCTGATCGAGTTCCTTGAGCCGCGCGCGCGTTTCCTTGAGCGCGCGCGCCGCGTGGCTATTGCTCTCGCGCAGGCGGCGCAATGGCTTGGTCGCGCGGTCCACCGCCTGCAAGATCACTTCCAGGCGCAACTGGCGTGCAGCGCTGCTCATCGGGTCGCCTCGCCGCGCTGGCGGGCGCGCTCACGCCAAGCCATGAGTTCCGCGAGACTCATCTCGTTCATCGCTGCCGGCGGCCAATGAAAAATCACGGCGATGTCGGCGAAGGCGTCTTCGACGCAGCGGGCGAGCCCTCCGCTTGCGCGGCCTTCGGCAGCAAAAAACCGCTCACCGCCAGCGCGCATTGCGTGAGGTCGGCCGGGTCCATCGCGCCAACGTCGTGTTCGGTGAGCGCCGGCTGCGTCAGGCGCGGCAGCACCTTGATCAGCGCGGCAACGTCCATTTGCAGCAGGTCGGCAAGATGAACGCCGCGCAGCTCGCCCGCGTTCGGCTTGCGAATATCGAGCGTCGCAATGCGCTGCTCGCCGCGTGTGAGGGGCGTGTCGAGGGTGACGGTCTCGGTGTGCATGGTGATTTCCTGAGAATGAGTGATGGCGTTTCCTACAGGCCTATGGCCTTGCGTTGCGCAGCCAGGCGATCTTCGCCCTGCACGTTTTCGATGAGGTTCACGAGGTCGATCTCGACCAGCACGGCGCCGTTGAGGGTGAGCTTGTAATACGACAACGACGATGTCACCTTGAATTCGGTGTCGTCGCCTGCCTTGGCGCTGCCGGCGTCGATTTCTTTGTGCCGGCCGCGCACGACCACTTCGACGGCATCGACTTCACCGGTGTCGTCGCGCTGATAGGCGCCGGCAAAGCGCAGCTGCACGCCGTCGACCTTGCTCAGGCCGAACTGCTCGAAGATCTGGCGCATGAAGCCGCCGTAGGAGTGCTCGAGTTCGAGCTTTTCCATGCCGAGGTCGACATCGACCGGCCCGTTCATGCCGCCGCCGCGATATTCCTCCATCTTGCGCGAGAGCTTGGGCAGCGTCAGCTCCGTGCCTTGCCCGAGGTAGTTGTGACCTTCGTTGAAGATATTGAACAGCTTGAGTTTGGTCGGTAGTGCCATGGTGTGTCCTCTGTGAGCGAGCCCGATGGGTGCGTCAAGCCGCGACGCGCTGCGCGAAATCGATCAGGTACCGATCGGTGATGCGCTGGCGCAAGACCAGGTTCTCCAGCGGCGGCACGGGCGTGTAGTCATAGTCGATGGTCAGCTTGCCGGCCTTCAGGGTGTCCTTGGTATTGATCGTGTCGTCATACCAGGCGTCGCCGCCGATCAGATAACCCTGGCTCACCAGTTCGCGGAATTTGGCGCGGATGCTCTCGATGATGTCGCGCGCCAGGCTCGGGTTGAGCGGGCCGTCGATGGCCCAGAATTGCGCCTCGGCGATGGAGTCGGCCACCACCTGGCTGGTGCGCGTGTAATTCTCAAAGGCGAACAGCGGGTCGGCTGAGCAGGTGCGCGAGCCCCAGAAACGAAAGCCCTTGAAATTGACCAGCGTCGTCACGTCGTGGCTGTTCAGATAGCCCGCGTCGGTCGCCGGGTCCTGCAGGTCCCAGAACACGTCTTTGGTCAGGCCCGTCACGCCACCCACCGGCACGTTCGACAACGTCTTGTGCCAGCCGGTCTCGGCGTCGATCCTGGCGCGCAGCCCCAGGGCGCGCGCCGTGGCCCAGGCGGCGGTCTCGCGATTGGCGGCGGTGTCCCAGCTCACGAAGTCGGGCCAGATCACCATCACCTCGCGCTGCCCGAAATTGTCGCGATATGCCGCCGCGTCTTCCTTGGTCGAGGCATCGGCCGCGCTCACATACGCGAACGCGCGCAGCTTGCGCGCCAGACTCGCCAGCTCGGCGGCCACCGGCGGGACATCGAGGCCGGGCACGCCCAGAATGCGCGGGCTCACGCCCAGTTTGTTCTTTGCGGCCAGCAGGGCTTTCATGCCGGTATAGCGGCCGTTGGCATCGGCGCCGCCGATGATCCGGCCGATGGTCTCGTGCGCGTCCTGGCCTTCCTCGACGCGCACCACCACGGTGGCCGGATTGGTTTGCCCCACGATCGCATCGAGCGAGCGCGCCAGCGTGCCTTGTTCGCCGGCACGGCCAAGCGCACCTTGTACGTTGGTGAGCAGCACCGGCGTATCGAGCGGAAAGGTCGCGGCATCGGCGTCGCTGGCGGTGCAAACCATGCCGATCACGGCGGTCTCGATCGTGCGAATCGGGCGCGTGCCGTCGTTGAGCTCGAGCACGCGCACGCCATGGTGGTAATCGGTGGCCATGAAATTCTCCGGAGGAATGGGTGGAAAAGCCTGCCGGTAGCGTCGCCCAGGCTCGCGCGAGATGCACTCAAGTTTTGTTGTTGAGCGACGAGGCACAAGCCATGCGCTGTTTGGCTACGTCGTAGTACTCAGGCTCGATCTCGCTGCCAATCCAATGATGACCCGCGTCGCGTGCCGCGACGAGGAAAGTGCCGGATCCCGCGAAAGGGTCCAGTACTGTGCTGCCGGCAGGCACGAGGCGCATCACCTCACGTGCCAAGCCGATTGGCTTTTCCGTCATGTGTCGCTTTGGGTAGGCAAGACGCTCGGTGAACACGCCAGGAAGATAGACGTCAGTGCTGGCCGTACCTTCGCGGGTAGCCCACACCATGTACTCGGCCTGATGGCTAAAGCCGCCGCGTCGCGGTCGCGCGCGACCCTGCGTTTTGTCCCACACGGCAATTCCCTGCCAGATGAATCCGGCGCCCTGGACAGCGTCGGTCAGGCTCGGTAACTGGCGCCAGTCGATGAAGCACACCAGATAGCCGCGCCGCTTGGTAACGCGCAGCGCTTGCTCTAGCCAGGTCATGCACCAGAAGGTCCACGAGCGCTGATCCTTGTTGTCATGCGAAAAATCCGGGTAACGCGGCCCGGACGACGTAATGTATTTTTCGCCCGCGGGCCTGGCGCGCGCGCTGCTGTGCAGGCCGCCCGACGAATATGGCGGGTCGGTAAACAGCAAGTCGACACTTTCATCGGGCAGCCGCCGCAGCAAGTCAATGGCGTTTTCACGGAACAGATGATTCTGAAATGCCGCGATTGGCGGCCGAGTGAGCGAGGATGTCATTCGAATGCTTCCTTGAATCTGACGCTCGGCGGCATTCGGGTTCGGGGCGCTCGGCCCTCAACACGTTTAATGCCCGGCAGCGCGGGCATTTGATGCTCAGGCGGGTGTACTCCGCCATGGCCAGTTTGCGGCGGCAGTTCTCGCAGCGAATTTCCTTCATCGTGGTTAGCCTTGCATAAATATGGTAGGCTGCGCCCGCCTGTACAGGTGGCGCGGCCTTGGCCAAACTTGCAGGGCTTATCTGCGAGGGCGGGGCGTGTTCGGTGTTCGCGCACCGATGCACGTCGCCGCGTCTTTTCCTAACTATCTGCTGGTCGCGCCACCGATCGTTATTTCAACGCCGGGTGCTCGCGGCCACACCACCTCAAACGGGAAGCCTTCCTGCGCGGTCAGGTCGCGCAATGCCTGCCGGTAGCGAGATGCCGCCGCCTCCAGCCCGGCATCGCCGGCATCCCGCGCCTTGTTGATCAGCTGATCGGCTTCGAGCAAGTGCTGCGCCCGCTGCGCGCGAATCTGCGCCGCCACCTGGTCGCGCTCGAAATCTTGCTGATACTTTGCCCAGGCCGCCTGGATGCCCTTGAGCGTGGGTGGTTTGGCGGGCAAGTGCCAGGCGACGATGCGTGCGGTGCCAGCCTGCTTGCCGTCGGGGCCGAGTGGGTGCGCCACCCAGAAATCGCGACCGTGTTCGGCCTGCGGATATAGGCGCAGGATCGTGTAAATGGTTTGATCGTGAGTCAGCATGGTTGCCTTATTGATTTCGCAGGGTGGCCGCGCGCAAATAAATATACGAGCCGCCGGTGCGATCGCCGACCGCCCTCAGGCCGGTCATCACGTAGGGCGCCGGGACATCGGCGACTACCGAACTGCCGGTGATACCCACAAAAACCCGACCGAATTCAACCGTGCCGGAGTGTCGCTGCACGGCCGCGCCGGCTGTCGCCTTGCTGTTGAGGCTGTTGTAGATCGCATGGAAATTAGCGTCGACGTGACTCGTGCTGGCCTTGGTTGCCACCGCCGCATTGATGGCGTCGGCGTAGCTCCTGTCGGCCTTGCCGGCCGGATCGAAATTCCACGAGCCCCAGACTTGGCCGCCCGCGCCGCGCGTGATGTCGGACGCGTTGAAAGTCCATGCGTTGTTTCGATCGGCGAGATGCAAAACGATCACGGACGGCGATGAATCGCCGCCGCCGGCATAGGCATCGATCGCGGCGATATGGCGCTTTCCCCATTGCGTCCAGCGAATGCCCATGTAGGCGGCCTGGTTGTCGGGGCAATCGATCTGCAAGGCTGGCGTGCGCTCGGCGTTCCACGCAACGAACGCGCCGCCGATGGAGTTCGTGCCGTTGGGGCTGACCCGATAGGCGAACTTGCCGTAGCTCGTTCGTGTGGCCATGCCCTTATCGGGTTTCAGTGTGCCGCCGTCGGTCGTGAGCGGGTTGGGTAGATTGCCGGTGTCGTAGGGCACCTGGCCGGCAATCGTTGGGCGCACGTCGAATTCGACCGGGCCAGTCACACGGCCGCCCGAGCTGGGCAAGGCCGCGTCAGCGATACTTTTGGCCCGGTCGGCGGTGGCTTGCGCGTTTGCCACCGCCTGGGGGCTGGCATAGCGCTTGTCGGCTTGCGCTAGCGGCACGGCATGGCGTGCGCTCGTGGCATCGGCGACCGCGAAGGTTTGATCAGCCGAGCCGGCCAGCGCCGCCTTTGTCGCCAACCGCCTGGCCAGATTGCCTGGCGTGACGGCGGCCGAATTGTCCGTGCCGGCCGCGATCTCGGCCTGGCTGGCGATTCTGATCAGGCCGGCGCGTTCTTCATTGGCGGTGCGCGCGGCCAGGCCGGCCGGCGTCACCGCGCGGCCCGCGTCGGTGCCGCGCCGGGTTTCTTCCGCTGTGGCGAGTTCGACCACCCCCTGGCGTTCGGTGGTGGCCGGCGGGTTGGTAAAGCTCGCGTCGCCGAACGTCAGGCGGGTGGCGTCGACGGTCACGAGGCGCACGTCGGTCGACAGCAGCAGGATGGCGACCGAGGACTTTTCCATGATCGGCGTGGGCTGGCAGTAGGTGCCGAGCAGCACGCCGTTATCCAGATACAGCCCAAAGCCGTACAGCACAAACTGGTCCGGGCCGTCGTCGCGAATCGTCACGTGAATGGTGTCGGGCGCGACGTTCTCGCCGGCGATGGTGCTCACGCGCTTGATCTCGTGCGGCAGCGTCTGCAGCGAGCCGGCAGGCTCGAAAGGCGCGCCGGCGAAGCCGACCTCGTTGACACGACGCATGGCGGTACCGGTGTTGTCAGGGCCGATCAGTGCGGCGCGTCCGGCATCGGTCAGGGTGAGGAGCGTTCCAGCCATATCAGGCATCCGATAGAGAAAGTCGGCAATACAACGCGGGTCGAATTGCCGCAGCGACGGCGAGCGCGCCGAGTTGCTCGAAGCCTTGGGTGAACGTGAAATGCGCGCGTACCGGCTTGGTGCGTTGCACTTCGTCGATCACATCGGCCACCAGGGCGGCGGTGGCCCGCTCGCCATCGCGGCTGGAGATTGTCATCACCAGCTCGAAGGTGTGTGGTGGCCCCGGCGGGTCGCATTGCCACCACTCGCGCACCACGATATTGGCGCCGAAGGCGGCGACCGCGTCGCGCACGGCCGCCGCCGTGCCTTTGCGCCGCGCTACCGGAATGGCGGCTCGCACACGCGCGCGCTTGACCTGTTCCGGCCAGTAGTCTTTCCAGGCATCGATGCCCAGATGCCAGGCCAGCCAGGGCAACAATGACGCCGGGCAGGTATCCGGGTTCATCAACGCGCGCAGCGGCACGCGCAATGCGCCCAGCTCGGCCGTCACGGCGCTCACATGCCGCTCGAGCGGCGTCGTATTGGGGGGCAACAGCTCAGCCATAAACACCCCCATGCTCGATGTCGACGGCGACACAATAGGGCGCCTGCGCTTTCGTGGTGCTCACATTGGCGCCCGGCGCGAGCAATTCGACGCGCTCGACGCCCTCGACGTGCAGTGCGGCATACAAGCCCGAGATCGTGACTTCGCGTGCCAGTCGATGACAGCTCTCGACGTAGGCATCGAGCCGGCGGCGAGCTACCGCCAGCACCACGCTCGAATCGGGCCCGCTGAACGTGTAGAGCCTGGCATGCACCCGATACGTCACGATTTGCGCCGACTGCACGGTAACGTGATCGGTGAGGGGGCGCACGTCGTCGGCCCGCAGCACCGACGCGACCGCGTCGAGCAGATCCTGTGGCGCGCTGCCGTCACCGATGCGCGACAGGATCGTAATCACGACCTCGCCTGGGGCCGGACTGCCGGCGGAAGCATCGAGCACACGGCCGTCCGCGCCGAGCGCATGCGAGCGGTATGCGCCCTCCGGGCCGGCCACCGAAAAGCCTTGCGGCGCGAGCTGAATGCGCTTGCGCAGATCCGTGTCCTCTTCCCGGATGGCGGGCAGGTTATGCGCCGGGTCGGCGGGACGGATGGTCAGCCGCTTGATTTCGAAGAGTGCGGCGAGCTGCTCGAGGTCGGCGCCTGCCGCGTAAGCCAGCATCACGGCATGCGCCGCCTCGTTGATGCGCTGGCGCAGCAGCAGCTCACGGTAGGCGTTTTCCTCGAGATGCTTCACCAGGGGCTCCGATTCGAGCGAGAGCAGGGCAGCCATGCCGGGCTGCTGCTCGGCCGGGTAGCGGGCGACAAGCGCCGCCTTGCGCGCCGCGAGTATCGTCTCGTAATCGAGTGTTTCGATTACCTCGGGCGGCGGCAGTTGGGATAGATCGATGACGCTGGTCATTTGAACGTGCCTCGCAGCGGTACCGACAAGGTCACGGCGTGCGCGCCGCGCGGCCCATCGATGCGGGCGCCGGTAAGGTCGATAATGAGCGATGGCCCTTGCGTGTCGAAAGCCACCGAGCCCAGGCGAAGGCGCGGTTCCCACTGCATCAGCGCGATCACCGAGGCGGCATAGGCCCGCAAGCGCGTGGCGCCGTTAAGCGGCTGGTCGATCAACTCGGGCAGCAGTGAGCCATAGTCGCGTCGCATCACGCGCGTGCCAAGCGGCGTGCCAAGAATGTCGCTCACTGATTGCCGAATATGCGCCAGGTCGTCCAGCCAACGGCCGGTGGCCGCATCCATCCCGACGCCCTTCATCGCGTGCCCACCGTCTCGTTGCTGCCTCGCTGCACGCCACCGTGGCGATGGTTGTCGAGCGCGACACCATTCGAGGTCAGCCTGCCATCGCTGTGCGCGATATCGCCGGTAATCACCGTGCGCCCGCCGGCGCCCGGCCGGCCGCTCATGCCGCCGTTATAGGTGAGAAGTTTGTCGACCACCAGCGCGCCCTTCACATGCACGTCGCCCGTGAATTGCGCCTTGGGGAAGTCTACCGTTGCCCGGCCGCTGCCCTGAACGATCGCGGTCTTCACGCCCGTCGCGCGCAGCGCTCCGGTGGCGTGGTTGTAATCGATGCGCGCACCATCCGGATAGCGCGTTACATGCTCGGCGGGAGCGTTGCTCGGCGTGGGGTGCGTGTCAGACGGCAAGCCGCGCAGCACGATGCCCGCCGCCAACTCGCCGCTGGGCGACAGCACGACGACCTGCTCGCCCTCGGTCGGCGGGTTCCACGTCGACGTCTTGCCCGCACAGGGCTCGACCCAGGGAAGCCACTCCGTCATGCGCTTGCCGATCGCCACCCGACAGCACGGCGGGTTGTGCCGCACCTGCGCCACGGTGCCCGTGGCGATCAGGTTGGCAAGACGGCGGTTGAGTTCGGCAATGGCATCCATGGGGGTAGGATGCCGTGCGCGCGTGGACGGATCACGTTAATGGGGTTGTTTGGTAGTCGGCTACAACACATCAAGGGAGTGCCAGTGTTTGAGACCTATCGTCCCCAACCGCTATCGAATCCTTCTGGATGGAAATTGCGAAAAGGTCGCCCTGGCTGGCCAGGATCTGATGAGAAATTTTTGTTTGCACCCCAACCTGAGATAAACACTATATGATCGTTGCCCAACGAGGTCGCTCGGGAATAGGGGGTAATTTTCCAGCGCAAGGGTCTTTGCAGGAGATAGGTGAATGAGCGGTAACTCAAGTGGAAATAAAAAAACGAAATCTTTAGAAGATATCTTTGCGGTTCCCTCTGACAAGCTCAGAGATTTGAGGAAAGTCATTCAAAACCTGAAAGACTTTCGAGAGTTCTTCGGTGCCAATGTTCAGTTTCCCTTGGTCGTCGACAGCAACATCGTTCTGGGGGACATTCTCTGGCTTGTCGCCGAGCGACGGGATGTCGCTGCCAGAACCAATCTAATGGAGATCATCGACGCTGAAACCATTGAGCTCTACGCGCCTCCACGGTTGGTATGCGAAGTCGAAGAGAAAATACCATTGCTTGCCGAACAAAGAGGGCTGGACATCAATGAAATGAATGAGCATTGGCAAACATATAAGTCGAAGATAAAAATTGTCCAACCTGATGACGAAAGTGTGCGGTTGCTAAGAAGTGGAGTTGACCCAGACGACGCGGATTTTGTCGCGCTCGAGAAAGAGATTCCCGCTGCTGGCACGATTACGAAGGATAAGCACATCCGCGCGATGGGAGGGAACCAGATTTCGATCAACTGCATAGTTCACCTGCGCAATTATTCTCGCGCAACCGTAATTGAACTGAATATCAAAGTTAACGGGTTTTGGTTGGCGGTGCTTAGTATGTCTGCAATGCGGGGTCTGTATCTTGCTGTTAAAGCACTGGCCGGTAGGATCAAAGGCGCACCAGACTGGTTCAAGGTGGCATTGCTAGGGGGGGGCGTGCTTATGGTTTGTCATCCCGGCGCTCGTGCCAAGGTGGCAAATAGTCTGCAGACGCTTTTGGGTGGCATTTCTGATGCAACGCCGGTCGTCATATCGTTGATCGCCAATGCCGCGACTTTGATGGATAAGAATAAAACTGAGGCGCAAATGCACCTGGCGCGAGCGATGAAAGAGCTTGGTGGGAACGAGTAACCGTAATGGGCGTTGGGCGCCTGCCGAGATCGCCAGAGCGCGCGAGCGCAATGATTTCGCTCGCTAGAGAGTCTCACCGGATTGAATCCTCTTAAAGGTATCTATGAGCAAATTGTCAGCTTGCCGAAGCGTTAGCGTCACCTTGAAATTATGTTTGATATGTACAACAAGCCAATGTAACCGCGCACAGAATTCAGCGTAAGACTTATCGTTGTCCGGAGACCAATTGAGCCATATGTTTTTCGGCGGTTGGACAGTCAGCTTGGAGAGCGCGTATTTTGCCTGGGTGTCATAGATAGGGAACAACCTGGGGTTATGGAAGTGCAAATATTTGGAGACAAAAGATCTGGGTTGTCTAGCCATCATGCCGTCTAATGTAGCCAATACTGAGCCGTGTATTTGAACTGCGCGACCTGGGTCTTTAACAAAGTGGGTGCGCTGCCGCAAGGTGTCTGCCAGATTGCTATCCAGCGTGCTGCTTTTTAGTAGTTCGGCGGCCTTCCCGGACGCGGACTTGCGCTCTAAATCGAGATTTTTAATTGCCTGTCTTTCGATCGCCGCCGCATAAGCACGACCGATAATCCAAATCTTTGAGATGACCGCCCCTTCGTCTCTATGTGCTGGATGTTTTTCGCACATTTTATAGAGGGTATCGTTACCTATGTCCGTAACGCGTGGGTCTAGCGCCTTATCAATATCAGACTGACTGAGCGAGATGGCCGGGCTTTTCATTTTTTATTCTGCAGGAGATGTGGAGTCTTACTATGGCGCCGCCATTATAGGATGCCCACCCGCGGTAAAGCAGCATAGACATTTATCCTGAAAAGCCGTCATCGACTATATGGGAGTTGCCAGTGAGCGTTATTCAACCGAGCGGGAAAACATCATATTTGCTCGATACAAACGTCTTCAACAAACTGCTCGATCGGGTTCTGAAGTCGGAAGAGTTGCCGACCGACGGCGAGTTTGTCGTCACTCATCTTCAAATAGACGAAATCAATAAGACCAGCGATGCCGAACGTCGGGTAGGGCTTGTGCTGGTCCAGACTGCATTGAGGGTTCAACTGGTTCCGACCGAGACGATGGTGTTTGATGTTTCGCGTTTTGATCACGCCAAACTTAGTGACGGCAAGGTCTATACAGAACTGAAGAATTCGCTCGACGCGCTCAACAAAAGTAAAAGCAACAACGTTCACGATGCGCTAATTGGTGAAGTTGGCATCGTGAACGGATATACGCTGATAACAGCGGACCGCGATCTGGCCAAGGTCGTTGTTGATATGGGTGGGAAGGTGCTGCTCATTCAGCCTCAGGCAAAGCCGAAACGCTAGTTACGTCGTTGGCTAACCTTCGGTAAGCCGATGGTGTAATCCGTCGTAACTGCCAATGAATTCCCCCAGCGCCGCAACAAGGCCGGCAAGGGGGTGTTCCTCATTCGCCGCGCCGGCGTCCAGCAGGGCGTCCATTACCCGAATTGCGGCGTCGTACTCTTCAGGCGTCGTGATTGGGCACAACGGCACTTTGACGGTGAGGGCTTCGAAATGCACTGCCAATGCATCGAGTTCATCAGTGGAAAAACTCAGCGGCTTCATCGATTTGGCGTAAGCTCAAACGATCGCATGCGACTTCAACCACTCCCGCGGCGCGTTGTTCATGCGCATTTGCCAGCCGTCGCCCGTTGAGCGGAAAGACTCGACGATGTCCGCATCGTAGCGGATGGAGACCAGGACCTTGGGCGACTCGCTGCGCGGTCGTCCGCGCTGGCCGAGTGGCTTCAGTTTCTTGAAGTCTTCGGCGGGCACTTCATAGGTGTCCGGGTCGGCGGCGATGCCGCGGTTGATGGCGGCATCTTCCTCGTCGGTGGGCATGATGACTTTAGGATTGTCCGACATAATTTCAAGTGTCACGTTGTTTCGCCGATTTGGCCACATGTCGCGCCCCCCTTTGTCGCGGCAACGTCGACGATTCAGGTGCGCCATCTGCCATACGTCTCACCGCGCCATGCAGGATGAAATCAAATGGCTTCGACATGGCACGACGAACCCGATTCAAGGGTGAGCCGCCACGAGCGCCTCGACTCGCGGGCGCGGCTTTTGCGATGCTTGCCAAAGGTCGTAATCGGTTTGCAGGCCGAGCCACATTTCGGCGCTGGTTCCCAGCGCTGCCTCAAGGCGCAGCGCCATGTCCGCCGAGATGCCGGCGCTGCCATTCAGGATGCGCGACAGCGCGGCACGGGTCACGCCGAGATGGCGCGCGGCCTCCGTGACGGTTATTTCACCCAGATATTCGCGCAATACCTCACCGGGATGCGGTGGGTTGAACATGCGTGCCATTTTCAAACTCCTGTCAATGATAGTCCTGGTAATCGACCAAGACGGCGTCCTCGCCTTCAAACGTGAAGGTGAGGCGCCAGTTACCGCTTACCCAAATCGACCAATGCCCTTGGGTGGCTTGCCCCTTCGGGTTCTTGCCCGACAGGCTATGAAGATGCCAGCCTGGAGCGGCCATGTCTTCGGGCTTTTTGGCTCGGTTCAGCGCGGCCAGTTGCAAGCGCAGACGCGCTGCGTGCTTGGCTTGAATGCCGGCCTTCGAGCCTGTTTCGAAGAATTGCGCGATGCCTTTGTGTCGGAAGCTCTTGATCATGAACGTATTGTATAGCGTATATATACGGTATTCAACCGGATGAGTCTGATTGCTGCGCGAGATGATTCAGAACCAGCGCTTCGATGGACCGGCAATCCTCGTCACTGAGCCCCAACAACCCCCGCGCCGGATACTTCACCACCGGCCCGCGCCGTTGCACGCGGTCGCGCAGCCCGTAGTGATGCACGCGCGCGACGTGTTGCACTTGGCCGGTGAAATAGAGCATCGCATGATCGGGGGTCGCGCTCGTCTTCAAGTGGCGAGCCAGCCGCAGTTTCGGAAACATCTTGCGTCGAATGCGCCCAGCCTTGCCGCGGAATTGCGGTTTGCGCGGCTCGTAGGGCGTGCCGTCGGGGTTGGTTTGCGCGGCGATGCGCTGTTGCTGGCGGCGCCGCAGGTCGGTGGCGATCTGACGGGCGAGGTGTCGCCGGGCGGCAGGGCTCAGCTGGGCGAGCAGGGCATCGGCCCAGGCGTCGAGGGGCTGGTGAGGATTGTTTGTCACGTCGCGCCGATCGCATCGAGGCCGGGTTCGTCGACGTGCTCGACCACGAGGCGGCCGTCGACGGTTCGCACGCGCACGGCTTCGGTCAGTTGCAGGTCGATCGATAGGTCGACGGTGTCGTGATTGAGGATATCGACTTCGAAGGTGAAACCCTCGCGCCGGCGTTCTCGACTGAGCAGCATGTCGGGCTGGTGGGTACGCAGCCAGATCAGGATGGGGAGCGTGACGGTGGCCGCATCGTCGGGGTAATCGGTGATGACGATGTTGAGGGTGTAGGCGTATTCGAACGAGAGCGCTGGCCCGCCGGTGGCGATGACGCGGCCTTTGTCGACGAACATGTGCAGTGTGTCGGGATGCCCGGCCAGGCGCGGCACGGCGGCGGTGAGCGCCTGGCGAAGTTGGCCGGGTTTTTTCATGGCGGTGGCGTGGGTTGACGTTCGCGCAGCAGGGCTTGCAGGGCGCTTAGCTGCTCGGCGTTTTCGTGGCAGGCGGTGTAGTTGTCGGCGACGGTGCCGGCGACGGCAGAGAGCGCAAGGCCCGAGGCGGCCGCATCAGCGCCTCGGGGATCGCCCACTGGCACATTGGCGGCGGCGGCGTCGTGCAGGCGCACAAAGCCAGCGGGAACAGGGCAAGCGGTATCCGCTTTGCGGCTGACATAAACGGGGATCTCCTTGACGATGGTGTGGCCGCGCTCGCGCACGGTGTGCACGCGGTCGACGTAGCGGGTGACGACGCGGGTGTCGGCTCGCGCGGCCGCGAGGTCGGAGCGCAGATGACGGACTTGCGCCTGCGCTTGACGGGCCTCCAGCCGGGCATTGGTTACGCGTTGCTGCTGGTGGATAAGGGCCAGCACGGCCGCGCCGAAAAGCCCCAGACCGGTGAGGATTTGCGTGAGCCGATTCACGCGCGCCCCCGGTTGGCGTGACGCTCATAAGCATGCGCGAGCTTCTCGTCGTATCGATTGGCGCGGTAGGCCGGCCCGTTGTAGGCCCGCGCGAAGGTGGCCCATTGGCGCGCCCCGAGCGCGCGGTGCAGCGCGGGGTCGGTCTCGATGAAGCGCGCGAAGGCGTCGAGCTGCTCGCCCTCGCTCGCTCCCATGGCCTTGGCGAGCGCCGCGACGCTGGGGTAGCCCAGGCGCCGCCAATGAAAGCCCATGATCTGGAACAGCCCCCAGCTGGCCGAGGCGAGTGCGCAATCCGGATCGATGTCGCTGGCGCGGGCCAGGCGCGCGTGTTCGGCAGCGCCGCCCCGGTAGCCGCCGCGCCGGCGGTTGACCACGTTCGGGTGGCGCGCGGCCAGCGCGTCGGCATCGTGCCCGGCGGTTTTCAGGGTGCGGTACATGACGTGCCGCTCGAAGAGGATGACCGGGCGGCCATCGGGCAGGAACCCTCGCCCCCGGCTTTCGACTTCGATGACGGCGCGCACGGTGGCGGGCCGCACGCCCAGGCGTTCGGCGGCGGCTTGCAGATCGGCCTCGGTCAGGCGGGCAGGGTGGAGGGGCTCGGTCATGGTTGTGTCGTGCCGGCGGCGTCGGCGCGGTTCGCGGGCCTGCGCGGGCGCAACAGGTCCATCACATTGCCGCGCGCGGCAAACACCGCCGCGCACAGCACCGCGTTGATCGGCAATTCGGTGATGTCGATGCAGGTGTAGCCGCCGAATGCCACGCGAATCGGTACAGACGCGCTCAATAGCACGAGTCCGTAGGCCAGCCGCGCGGCCCATGGGCGATACGTGAGCCCGGCCCGGCGAAAGGTGAGCAGGCGCAGCGCGATCGCGCCGCACAGGATGGCGTTGATGATGATCAGGATCTTCATTGGCCGCCCCGCTTGATGCGATCGAGCCATTTGTCCGGATGCTCGGCGCGGCGAATCAGCCATTGCAGCAGGCGCACGATGATGGCTGATGCAATCAGCGCACCCACCGCGGGGCTCACCTCGACGCGCTCGGGCACGATGGCGCGCAGGCCGGTGGCGAACAGCCGGGCGGCCAGGCATCCGGCGACGAACGAAATCACGAAGAACACGGCGCGTTTGACGAGCGCGAGGTCGTCGGAGGCCATCACGAATACCACGGCGCCGGCGAAGGCCCCCATGACGACGGCGGCATCGACGCCGGGGAAAAGCGACAGCAGGGCCACGCCGACGGTGGCGGTGGTGACGTAGGTGGTGGTCGGCTCGGTCATATCAGTCCCAAAGTTGCACCAGCCGCGCGATGGGCTGGGGTGGTAGGTCGGGCAGCTCGACAAGATGCCCGTGCGGCAGCACCGGCCCCAGGTCGGCCAGCCCCGGATTGGCCGCCAACGCCGCTTCGGTGACGCCGGCCGTGCGGCCGTACACGCGCCAGCACAGCGCGTCGAGCGTTTCGCCTTGTTGCGCTCGCACTTGCATCAGATCAGCGCCACCGTGCCGCGCGCCCTGCCGAGAATGTCGCGCACGGCCCAGCGGGCGTCGCGCCGCAGTTCGTCGGCGGGCGGCAGTTCGGAGGTGGCTTCCGCTCGCGCGCCGGTGGCGTCGAAGTTGCGATAGCGTTCGATCAGGCTGGCGTGCGCCAGGCAATACACCGCGCGCCGGTAGCGCAGCACGAGGGCGCTGGTGCCGTCGACCGCGCGGGCGGGTACCTCCGCGAGCGTGGCGTGGCCGGCGGCCTGCTGGGCTGCGCGCCAGGCCGCCAGCTCGCTGTTGACGGCGAGCATGGCCTCGATGGTTTCGTGCGCGAGGCGCTCGTGCGTGACGGTGCCGTCAAGACGTTGGACGGCGCGCAGCGCGGCTAGGTCGATGGCGGGGAAGAAGCCGTCGTTGGCCAGGAGCGTGCGTGAAGGCGAACCCGGGCTGGAGGCGATGAAAGACATGGTCTGCGGCAAAAGTGGGCGGTGGAGGGGGCGCGTCGGCTGCGGAATCAACTGGCCTCGGCCCCCTGCCGCCCGGCGCGAGGTTCGCGGGGTGTCCGCCTGGCCGGTGGGGCCTCGGCAGCGTTCTTGAGCTCGCGTTCGAGCTTTTCGATATCTTTTTTGACGCCGACGTCCTTGTGCAATTCGAGGGCGCGGCGCAGGTTCGACAGGGCCTGGGCCGGATCGGTCTCGGCGAGCCCGTAGCCGATGGCCTTATGCAGCTTGGCGCGCACTTCGTCGGGCATGTCGTGCGCGCGAGTGAGCTGCTCGACGGCGAGCAGGCTGCCGGTGTCGAGCGGCGCGCCGGCGGTGCGCGCCTTGAGCGCCATGTCGGCGCATTCCTCGGCGATCAGGCAGGCGGTGCCGCGCTTGTATTGGTCGGGCAGGACCAGGCCGTACGCGAGCGCGTGGGCGGCGATGGGCAGCGCGCCGGCGAAGTCACCCACGTCGATACGCCAGACCAGCACGGTCATCAGCACGTCGTCTTGCGTGCCGGCAGCGCGCTCGCCGGCGGCCTGCAATACGCCGTCGACCCACGGCGCGTATTCGGGCAGCAGTTCGCGCTTGACGTCGGCCTTGCGCTCGATCGATTGCACCTGCTTCAGGCGGCGCTTGTCTTCGGCCAGCTTGGCGAGCATCAGCTCGTATTGCGTGGCGTGTGCCGGGGTGGCGTCGAGTGCGGTGGCCTTGGCCGCGCAGGCGCGCATGAAGTGACGCTGGGCGGGGCTGACCATGCTCAGGCCGCTCCGTGCAGCACGATGTTTTCCGCGACGGCGCCGGCGCCGAAGTCTTCGACCACGTAGGCGTCGTTGCTCGATTCGTAGTTCTCGATGCGGTCGCGCCGCGCGTTGTCGAGGATCGAGCGGCGGCGGCTGCCGCGTTGCCAATAGATCGACAGGTTCGACAGTTTGGTCACCATCAGCGCGTTGGCCGGGAAGTAGGGCACGCGCACCGCCGGCAGATTGCCGATGCGCTTTTGCCCGATGATCAGATCGGCGGCCAGGCGCTCGGTGTTCGGCTGCGCCTGGTTGATGATCGGGAAGTACTTGTCGGCCAGCAATTGCCGCCCGCAGATCACCACCAGTTCAGTGTCTTCCTGGTACCAGGGGTCGATCATGTGGTTGGTCAGGTCGAACACCAGGGCATCGATGTTCTCGTAATCGGCGCCGGCGCCGCCCACCAGCAGCTTGCCGGCCTGCTGCTTGCCTTCGTGCATGACGCGCTCGGGCGCCTGCTCGCGGTAGTGCTGCAGCCAACCCTTGTTGACGTCCTCGAGCAGCGCGTGCTTGACCGGGTCGGAGGTGGCAGCCCGCTTGAGGCCGTGAAATCCGATCACGATGCGGTCCAGCGCCTGGCGCCGGATGATGCTGTCGCGAATGCGCGTCTGGAAATCCGCATGGCCGGCCCATGCATCGAGCTGCGCGTAGCGGATATGCGTGTCGGCATTGGTTTGCTCGCAGCGATAGCGTTGCGCGTCGAGCGTCGAGAGGTCGCGCGTCTCGCGCTCTTTCGCGGTGGTATCGGTGGTGCCGGCAATCGGGCCGGATACGCCGATGCCGACCTTTTCGCCCTCTTGCTCGGTCACGCCGATGAGGTTGATTTTCGAGAGGAAGCTGCTGGATTCCTGGATCTTGGTTTCGAGCCGTTGCTGCACGCTCGGGTCGACGCTGAATTTGACGGTGGCGTCGGGCACGCCGTTGAGTTTGGCGACTTGCGTTACATAGTCGGTAAAGCGCTGACGGGTGTCGTTACGCATGTAGGGGCTCCGGGGAAGTTCTGTGGATTCGGTGACGCAAGGCGCCTCAGCAGTCGGTGACGACAGCGTGCTGGCTGCCCGTGGCGGGTGCGCGAGGCGTGCCGGCGTCGCCGGCCGAGAGTTGCTCGACCAGGCGATCGAAGTCGCCGCGCAGCGCGGCTTGCGCGTCGGCGACGGGTTTGAGGGCTTGCGCGACGTGGCCGTCCAGGCGCGCGAAATGCGCGAGCATCTTCTGCTGGTTGTCGGCCAGCAGCGTCACGGCCTGATTGACGTGGGCCAGATCCGGCGCCGCCGCGGGCTGGGGGGCTTCCTTGCCGCCCTTGAGTAGTGCGGCGATGCGGCCAAGCAGGGTGGGGCCGTCGGCGTCGCTCATCGAGAAGTTGAACGTGGTGCCCGTTGATGCGGCCGGCGCTTCGAGCTCGAACTCGAGCTCGAACGGCACCGCCTCGGAAAACACGTTGCCAGGATCCTGTTTGCGGCCGGCCAGCGGATTGGTTTGCGCCTGCGCGCTGAAGCGCAGCATTTCGGTGCCGAGGCTGGCGGGATTGTCGGTGACCGCCAGGCCGACCAGATAGGCCTCGCCGGTGTTGGCGAAATCGGGGTTGATCTCGATCGACGAATAAACTTTCTGGCGCTTGCGGGTGGTCATCTCCACCAGCTCGTCGGTGGGGTCGAGCTGGGCCAGCAGGCATAACGTGCCGTCGCCGGTTTGTTCCGCCTTGAGCGCCACCACGTCGCCATAGGCCTTGAAAGGGCCATCGGGCATGATGCCGCGCAAGTGCTCCATGTTGATGCGCGCGCCGAATTTCCTGGGGTCGTAGTTGCGCGCCATCTGCTCGATCCAGGCCCGCGAGATGGTGCGGCCATCGGTGGTGGCGCCTTCGGTGGCCACGCGAAAGAATTTCGATTTGGGCATATCGGGTGTCCTTGGAGGTGTCGGATCAATACGGCCATCTTCGGCGCAGGCCTGGGCAAGAGGCAATGCGCGGCGGTTGTCATGGCTTGGCGCACAACGCCATGACATCGACCTCGCGCGCGCGCATGGGCACTCTCTGGGGCATGACCGCCCCGACTCTCCCGGAAATCTCCCTCGATATCGATCCTCGCCGACATGCCCGCGACCTGTACTGGCAGGGCTATCGGGTGGCGCGCATCGCCGAGCGGCTCGGCGTGAAACCCGCAACGCTGCACAGCTGGAAACGGCGCGACGGCTGGGACGATGCCGCGCCGATCGAGCGGGTGGAGACCGCGCTCGAGGCGCGCCTGATTCGACTGGTCAACAAGGAAGAGAAGGAGGGGCGCGACTACAAGGAAATCGATCTGCTGGGGCGGCAGATCGAGCGGGCCGCGCGGGTGCGCCGGTATCAGCAGACGGGGAGCGAGGCTGACCTGAACCCCAGGGTGGCCAATCGCAACGCCGGGCCGCGCAAGGCACCGCAACGCAATGCGGTGAGCGATGAGGCGCTGGCCCGGCTGCACGAGGCGTTTCTCGACTCGCTGTTCGATTACCAGCGACATTGGTATCGCACCGGCCTGCAGCACCGCATTCGCGACATCCTCAAGAGCAGGCAGATCGGCGCGACCTGGTACTTCGCCCGCGAGGCGCTCGACGACGCGCTGCAAACCGGGCGCAACCAGATTTTCCTGTCGGCCAGCAAGGCGCAGGCGCATGTGTTCAAGCAGTACATCGTGCAGTTCGCCAAGGATGCCGCCGAGGTCGAGCTGCGCGGCGATCCGATCGTCTTGCCGAACAGCGCGACGCTTTATTTTTTGGGTACCAATGCGCGTACCGCGCAGAGCTATCACGGCAATCTGTATTTCGACGAGTATTTCTGGACGCAGCGCTTTCAGGAGTTGCGCAAGGTCGCCTCGGGCATGGCGATTCACAAGCACTGGCGGCAGACGTATTTTTCGACGCCGTCGAGCCTGGCGCACGAGGCGTATCCGTTTTGGTCGGGCGCGCTCTTTAACCGGGGTCGCGCCAAGGATCAGCGTGTGACGATCGACTTGTCGCACCGGGCGCTGGCCGAAGGCGCGCTGTGCGCCGATGGGCAATGGCGCCAGATCGTGACGGTCGAGGACGCGCTGCGCGGCGGCTGCACGCTGTTCGATCTCGACCAGTTGCGGCTGGAGTACAGCGCCGACGAGTACGCCAATCTGCTGATGTGCGCCTTCATCGACGACACCGCGTCGGCGTTTCCGCTGTCGCTGTTGCAGCGCTGCATGGTCGACAGCTGGGAGGTATGGGACGACGTCAAGCCGCACGCCGCGCGCCCCTTCGGTTTTCGTCCGGTGTGGGTGGGCTACGACCCGAACGGCGGCGGTGGCGACGGCGACTCCGCCGCGCTGGTGGTGATCGCGCCGCCGCTGGTGATCGGCGGCAAGTTTCGCGTGCTGGAGAAGCACCAGTTTCGCGGTATGGACTATGAAGCGCAGGCCGAGGCCGTGCGCAAGATCACCCAGCGTTACACCGTGACGTTTATCGGCATCGACACGACCGGCATTGGCGATGCCGTTTATCGGCTGGTGCGCCAGTTCTTCCCCGCGGTGCACGCGTTCCAGTATTCACCGGCATTGAAAGTGCGCTTCGTGCTCAAGGCGCACGACGTGATGAGCAAAGGCCGCTTCGAATTCGACGCGGGCTGGACCGACGTGGCGCAATCGTTCATGTCGATCCGCAAGACCCTCACCACCGGCGGCGGCCAGGTGACCTACAAGGCCGGCCGCTCGGAAGAAACCAGCCACGCCGACCTGGCGTGGGCCTGCATGCATGCGCTATCGAACGAGCCGCTCGAGGGTGTGACAGCAACCAATCGCGGCTTTATGGAGATGTATTCGTGATACCAGACCGGCAACCCCAACCCTCACCGGCGCCGGCGAGCCCGCGTGTCGAGGCCTTTACCTTTGGCGACCCGGTGGCGATGCTCGATCGCCGCGAGATCCTGTCATACATCGAATGCATGGCGATGGGCAAGTGGTATGAGCCGCCGCTCACCTGGGACGGCCTGGCGCGCACCTTCCACGCGGCCGTGCATCACAGCTCGGCCATCTACGTGAAGCGCAACATCCTGGTCTCGACCTTCGTGCCGCATCGCTGGCTCTCGCGCGCGGACTTCTCGCAGTGGGTGCTGAATTTCCTGATTTTCGGCAACGGCTATCTGGAGGCGCGCCGGAATCGCCTTGGCGGCATCGTCGCCCTGAAGCCGGCACTGACCAAGTACGTGCGGCGTGGCCTCGACCTGGCCCGCTATTGGTGGGTGGCGATGAGTGGCGAGGAAACGCAATTCGCTCCCGGCTCGATCTTCCACCTGATGGAGCCCGACATCCATCAGGAAATCTACGGCCTGCCCGAGTACCTCGCCGCGCTCAATTCGGCCTGGCTCAACGAGTCGGCTACGCTATTTCGCCGCCGCTACTACAAGAACGGCAGCCACGCCGGCTTCATCCTCTACATGACCGACGCGGCGCACAACGAGCAGGACATCGACCACCTGCGCGACGCCCTCAAGCAAAGCAAAGGCCCGGGCAACTTTCGCAACCTGTTCATGTACGCGCCCAACGGCAAGAAGGACGGCATTCAGTTGATACCCGTCTCGGAAGTCGCCGCGAAAGACGAATTCTTCAACATCAAAAACGTCACCCGCGACGATCTCCTCGCCGCGCACCGCGTGCCACCGCAACTCATGAGCATCCTGCCGAACAACACCGGCGGCTTCGGCGACGTCACCAAAGCCGCGGAAGTCTTCGCAAGAAACGAAGTCGTGCCGTTGCAGGAGCGGTTCCGGGAAGTGAATGATTGGGTGGGGGAGGAGGTGGTGAGGTTTAATCCGTATGGTCTTGGGGCGACTGGAACGGTAGCTTAATCCTTTGGTGTCAATGAGGGCGCCATTGCATGTCAATGCTACGCAGCCCATTTGAGCCGGAGACTGAAAAATGAATGTAACTGCCTTTTACGGCTCAATCTGCGATTGCTCTTGCACTAGCCATGATTGTCCCGGCACGTTCAAATCACCGTCAACTGGGTCGCCTCCGCGAGGCTTCTACACCAAGGCGAAGCCAGGCTTCGTCGATTTGCTGGCTGTTTGTAAAAATCCCGGGCATACGTTGCCCGACGAGAAACAGCTTTATCGCGGACTTAACGGATTTGAAATTGCAAGCGCCCACATGGAGTATGCCGAGGAGACGTTTCGCCGAGAGCACGATATCAACGCGCAAGCGCGTCGATCGACCCGCTTTCATAAGAATCTGGTGCGTTATCTGTCATATTTTCTTGACGTCCCGGAGGAAAATGTCTTTGAGCGCGCTGTTTACACGAACCTCGTTAAGTGCAGCACGCCTGACGAACGAGCAAGGCTAGACCCCCGGGCGATGAGCAAATGCTTTGAGAGCCACTTTGCGCGCGAGCTCGATTTTTTCAAACCACGTGTTTTATTGGCTTGTGGTCGGGAAGTAGAGAGGTTTTTGAACAGTGAGAAAACGCGATGTGTTCATCGGTTGCCCGTCATTTATGTGAAGCACCCCAGCTACTATTATCGACGAGAAAATGAGCAGCCCATTCTCGAGAAAATCAGGGCTGACGTTCAGCAGCATCTGCGATCAACCTAGCTTGGCGGTAGCAGCATTCCGCGGTCATTAAGCTGAAAAGCAATCGGTCGGCGACTTACTGGCGGTGTGGCTTATCCTTGACGCCGCCCTCTGGGAAAATTGCTCCGTTGCTATTGGCCTCCGCCCTGAGCGATTCAAACTGCAGCCGCTGCCGCTCCAGTGACTCGGCCCGTGCGCGTTTGATGCGACGGAAGTCTCGCCGCATTTGCCACAGCACGCCAGTGGCTACGCCTTGCGCACCTACCGGATCTGCCTCGATCTGGCGCAACGCTTCCAGCAACTTGGGGGCCGCCGCGATCAACACGCCTCTGAAAAAGGGCAAATGCCCAACAATGATATGGCCGTCCTGGTCGACGACGGCATTGTCGTACCCCAGATAATCGATTTTGAAGGTCCACTGTTCCACGTTGATTTCTCGCCAAATACTGTATATATGTACAGTATAATTTAGTCTCAACCGCAGAGAAATTCCCCCCATGAAAACCCTATACGACATTGCCGAGATAGAGCAGGCAATCAACTACTGGATCCGGCGCCAGGCCGCCGACGACGCTCTGGCGCTATGCCACTCCGCCCGCGTGCTGGCGGATGTTTATGGCTTGATGATTTATCACCACCAGGCTTCAGTGAATGTCGCCGCGCTCAACGCCGAGCAGGCGACGGCGCTGGCTATGGCGCTGGAGCAGGGGGAGTTGGTGTTTCGGGGGTGATGGGGGGAGGGGCTGGCGGCTGGTTTGGCTGGTGGGGCGGCTTTCGGCCAGGAGCGGTCGTTCGCCGTCGCCGCTACACGGTCATTCGAGTGGCTGCTCCGCTCAAGCAGCGGACCTTCGCGAGCCGAGAGTGTTGGGGGTGTGATCGACCAGACCCGCCATTCGAGCCGTCACAGAAACTCGCTGCCGAGTAGCTACAGGCTGCCCTCCCATAACATGGCCGGTCTACGGTTCGCTGTCGTGCCCCAACGTTTCCTGGAGGAAGGCGATAAAACTCGCCAGCTTCGGTGGCATGTGCGCATCGGGCAGATGCACCACATGGATGGGCCAGGTCTGCGCCGGCCAGTCGGGAAAAAGACGAACGAGCCGACCCGCATCCAGATCTTCCTGCAGCATTACCTGAGGTTGAAAAATCACCCCCAGCCCTGCGAGCGCGGCTTCGCGAAGCGCGAGGCCGCCATTGACATCGAGACGGCCACGCACCGCGATGCGCTCCACGCCATTGCTATCGGGACGTGGGAAATGCCATTCACGTTCGGGTCCAGTCGCGACCATAAAAGCCAGGCAGTTGTGCTGCACCAGATCGGCTGGCACCTGCGGCTGCCCGTGGCGCACCAGATAGGCCGGTGATGCGCAGGCGATACGCGGCGAATGGGTCAACGGCCGCGCAATCAAGCCCGAGTCCGGCAGTACACCGGCACGGATGGCGGCGTCGAAACCTTCTTCCGCCAGATCGACGTAGCGGTCGCTAAGGGACAACTCGACCTGAACCTCGGGATAGCGGTCGAAGTACGCGGCAAGCGCCGGTATGAGCACACGCGTGCCATAGATAACCGGGCAACTCACCCGCAACCGACCACGCGGGCTGCTCTGCATTTCTCGCGCATCCAGCTCGGCAAAATCCACCAACGCCAGAATTTCGAGGCATCGCGCATGATAGCGCTTGCCGAGTTCGGTCAGGCTTTGACGCCGCGTGGTGCGATTCAGCAGCCGGCCTTCGAGACGTCGCTCCAACTCGCGAATATGATTGCCGACCATCGTGGGCGTCATACCGCTGCCTTCGGCCGCGGCGGTAAAGCTGCCGCGTTCGACCACGCGTGCAAATATCTCCATGCTGCTAAATCGATCCATTCGCAAGCTCTATTAATGAGTGTTCGAAACGATGCTGGGTTTATCAATCCAGGCTAAAGAATAATACTAGGGTCATGGCATCACTCACAATCCACAGCGAGGACTCAACCATGACCATTGCAAGCATGAATCTTCAGCATCAACACGTCGTCCTGCTGGGCGGCACCTCGGGAATCGGCCTTGCCACGGCCGAAGCGACTCTGGCAGCCGGTGCCTCGGTGAGCGTTGTTTCATCGCGCAGTGAGCGAGTCGCCGAAGCCGTCGCGAGACTCGGTGACCGGGTCATGGGATACACGGTCGATCTGAGTAACGAGTCCGCCGTGCGCACGCTGTTCGGGCAAGTCGGTGCTTTCGACCATCTGGTCTACAGCGCGGGGGATTCGTTGCGAACCGGACCGCTCGCCGACATGGACCTCGCTACGGTCCGTCAGTCTTTCCAGGTGCGAGTCTTCGGCGCCATTGCCGCCGTCAAACATGCGGCGCCGTATCTCCGTCCCGGCGGCTCCGTGGTGCTGACCAGCGGTATTGCGAGCTTGCGGCCAAAAAAGGGCTGGGCGGCGCTGGCCAGCGTCTGCAGCGCGATGGAAGGTCTCACGCGGGCACTCGCGGTGGAGTTGGCGCCCATTCGCGTCAACCTCGTGAGTCCCGGTTTGGTACGCACTCCGCTGTGGGATGACTTGCCCGAATTCGAGCGCCAAGCGCTCTACGCCGCGAGTGGCGCGGCCCTGCCAGTCGGTCGTGTCGGCGAGGCGGAGGACCTCGCGCAAACGTACGTCTATTTGATGACCAATCGCTATGCTACGGGACAGACCATAGTCGTGGACGGCGGTGGCGTGCTGGTCTGATCAGTAATGGGCTCGAAGAAAACGATGACCGCTACACCCTGAAAGCTGCCGATGACGTCATGCTTCGTCGATTGTCGGCAGCGGGTCGCCAAGCGCCGCCCCGAGATCAAGCAGAATACGGCCAATTGGCGCCGGTCACCGACGGCAGCTTTCGGGTAGCCCAATTAAAGCGACATCGTGACCCAATCGCCGCCGGTATCGCCGAGCGTCGTCGCCGCCACCTTGACGATCCAAAAGCGTAGCGTCACCTCCGGCACCTTGCTGACTACATTACTCTGGCGCGACGCTTCCATCGAATTCATCGCCTCTCTCCGGCAGACTACGACGCCGCGGCTCGGACGACGTCGTGATGCTTGTTGTCGCCAGCAACCCATGTGCCTTGCCAACCGGTTCAGTTTCCCGACACGGAGGTGACGGCCGGGATCAGGACCGTGACGGCTAGACCGGTCTGCCGCGTCCGGTCAGAGAATTCGAGACTGAGTTCCGCGCCGATGCGATCGGCAATTGTTCGAACGATGGACAGCCCTAGGCCCGAGCCGATCTGCTCGCTACCCAATGTGCGGTAAAAGGGATCGAAAACTCGGTCCCGCTCGGCCGGCGCGATGCCGGGCCCAGTGTCCTCGATGCGCAGCGCCGCCTTGCCTTCCAAGACTTTCACGGAAAGATCGACTCGTCCTCCCTCCGGCGTGTAGCGGATGGCGTTGTCCACCAGGTTTTTGACCACGGCGATCATGTCCAGCTCGCTCACCCGCACTTCGGCGTCTTGCGTGCCTTCGACGCCGATATCGATGCGCTTGACCTCGGCGAGCGGCATGAGGTCTTCCAACACCCGGCGGTAGATGCCTTGGACGGATACCGGCGGGCTCGGCGATTCGGCAGCCGACTGCGCCTTGGCCAGGGTCAGCAGTTGATCCAGGAGGCTGCGGCCGCGTTCGACCCCTTGGCGCAACACAGTCAATCGTTGGCGCGCTAGGCTGGACATTTCGGCTTCCCCCAGCCGTTCCGCTTGCAGCGAAAGGGCCGTCAGCGGCGAGCGCAATTCGTGCGCCGCATCTGCCACAAAGCGATGCTGGGACTCCATGGATTGGCCGACGCGAGCGAGCAGACGATTGATCGCCACGGCAAACGGGCGCACCTCGGCCGGGAGGTGCCGGTCGTCGACAGGGTGCAGCTCCCTCTCGGCGCGCTGATCGATTTCCTTGGAAAGAGAGGCAATGGGCCGAAACATCTTGCGCACCAGATCTGCGACGATCAACAGCAGCAGTGGTACGAGGATCAGGAACGGCATGACCGTACGAAGCGCCCCGTTGCGGGCGATTTCATTGCGGAAGCCGGATTCTTGTGCCACGGCGATGCGTTCGCCGGCCGCCGTGGTTTTGACCAGTACACGAAAGGTCTCGCCGCTGACCTTCAGCGTGTGCAATCCG
>NZ_SCSK01000048.1 GCF_004297875.1 Pandoraea sp.
CACGGCAGTTCGGGCAGGCATTTACCGACTGAGTTACTCGCTCGGCACGTCAGGCAACAAACCGATTGACGTTCACAATGTGGAATGACGGAATTTTCTGGGGTTCCGGCGTAGAACCCCATACTGGACGCATGACTACCGCCACCTCGCCGCTGTTCCGCATCTATGTCGTGGAAGATTCCCCGATGATCCGGGATCGCTTGATCGAACGCCTCGCGATGCTGCCGGCAATACGCGTGAGCGGGTTTTCCGCGACCGTACGCCAGGCGATTGCCGAACTTGACAGCGCCGCGCCGGATGCGGTGATCCTCGACTTGACGCTGGCCGACGGCACTGGGCTGATGGTGCTCGAGTACCTGCGCCGGCACTTGCCGTCGGTGGTGGTGATCGTGATGACAAATCACGCGCAGCAGCATATCCAGGACATCTGCCTGCGAGCGGGTGCCGCCTACTTCATAGACAAGACCGCCGGCTTGGCAACACTGCTCGATATCGTCGGCGTGTTGTCCTCGCGCATCGCGCAATAGCTTATTTCACCGAAATGGAACCTATCATGCCCCTGCCCGTGACCTCTGCTCCCCCCTGTCCTTCCGCGAAGGCGACGCTCATGAATCTGCCGGTTCGCCAGATTCACCATCTGCATCCGGTATCGGACACGGCGGCGGCGCTGCGCTGCACGTCGTGCCTGTTGAGCGCGTTTTGCCTGCCGGAAGGGCTCACGCGCGAGGATATCGAGAAGCTCGATACGGTCGTGTCGGTACGGCGCACGGTGCGGCGCGGACACGCGCTCTATCGGGCCGACGACGCGTTCGAGAATATCTATGCGGTGCGCGCGGGCTCGTTCAAAAGCCTGTTGTTCAATCCCGACGGCCGTGAGCAGGTCATGGGCTTTCAGATCGCCGGCGAACTGCTCGGACTCGATGGACTGAGCACGCAGCAGCATGCATGCGATGCGATCGCGCTGGAAGATAGCCAGGTTTGCGTGATCCCGTTCCATCGCCTGGAGGCGTTGAGCCACGAAATCCCGTCGATCCAGCACATGGTGCACCAGTTTCTCGGCGAGGAAATCGCGCGCGAGCGCAGGTTGCTGATGGTACTGGGCAATATGCGCGCGGAGGAGCGGCTGGCGTCGTTCATTCTCGACCTGTCGGAGCGCCTGACCGAGCGCGGTTATTCGGCGAAGGAATTTCACCTGCGCGTCACGCGCGAGGAAATCGGCAACTATTTAGGCCTGAAAATGGAAACGGTGAGTCGCATTTTCTCCCGCTTTCAGGACGCCGGCTTCATCGAACTGCAGCAAAAACTGATCCGCATCGTCGACATCGACGGCCTGCGCTCGGTGCTCGCATAAGAAAGCACAGCACGCGCGAGGCCTTGCTGCCGCGCGGCAGCAGGGCCTCGCGCGGATACAGGTCGACTTACTGAATCGTCAGCTGCTTGTTCTGGCCGCTGGCGCGCTTGGGCAGCACCAGCTCCAGCACGCCGTCGCGGTAGGACGCCTGCGCGCCTGCTTCGTCGACTGCCTGCGCCAGCGAGAAACTGCGATACACGCTGCCGTAATAACGTTCGCGGTGAACGTAATCGCCGTCTTTCTTCTCTTCCGTTTCCTTTTTGGTTTCGGCACTTATCGCGACCTGATTGCCGTCGACCGACACTTTGATGTCTTCCTTGGCCACGCCGGGCAAGTCGGCGCGCACCGTGTAATTTTTGTCGTCTTCCTTGACGTCCAGCTTGATTTGCATTTTCTTCGACGCTTCCAGCGCAACTGGTTTCCAAAAGAAATTGCGCACGAGGTTTTCAAAGGGCTCGTCGAAACTCAGGGGATCGAAACGGGTGAGATTTGCCATGATGGCCTCCGGCTGCATTGGTAAATGGGCGCTCTGCCCCAGTTGCGGCCGAGCCGGCCTCATACGGCATGGCGATCGGGTGATTGCGCAACTGCGCGAGCGTGAACCATCGTAGCGCCCTACCCGACGGCATTTATGATGTACATCAAAAGAATCCGTCACCCTGATGCAAGCAACAGGGGGTGTGGTGCATGATGAGAGCCGATATTGGTCGCCGCACCGAACATCAATTTGCCGAAGGAAATTCGATGGATATCCCTGCCCGCTCCGCATCAGCCGAACATGCCAGGCATTCGCACCAAGACCCGTCGCTGGCGCCGGACCTCCCGTTTCGTGCGCTCGACCATGCGAAAGAGGCATTCATTGCGCGCCTGACCTCGGGTTTGTCGCCGGCGGCTTTGCTGCTCGCCCTGGCCGACTGGGGGATTCATCTGGCCGCGGCACCCGGCAAGCAACTCGAGCTGGCTGCGTCGTTTGCCAAGGCACTCGAGCAGATGGCGAACTACAGCACTCAGCTCGCGTGCAACGAGGGCGCGCCGACGGCGCTGCAACCGACAGCGGGTGATAGCCGTTTTCGATCGCAGGCGTGGCAAAGCGAGCCCTATCGCTATTGGCAACAGGCATTTCTCCTGGCCGAACAGTGGTGGCGGCAGGCCACGCGAGATGTGCCGGGCACCACGCACCATCACGAGGATATGGTCTCGTTTGGCGCGCGGCAATGGCTGGATCTGATCGCTCCATCGAATTTCCCATTCACCAATCCTGACGTTGCCAGCCGCACGGCCTCGACGTTCGGCGCCAATTTGCTCAAAGGCGCGGGCAATGCGTTCCAGGATGTGCAGCGCCAGATGAGTGGTTTGCCGGCCGTGGGGCTCGAAAAATTCGTCGTTGGCGAGAATCTTGCGGTGACCCCGGGCAAGGTCGTGTTCCGCAATCACCTGATTGAACTGATCCAATACACTCCGGCAACGCGCACGGTGCGCGCAGAGCCGGTCCTGATCGTGCCGGCCTGGATCATGAAGTACTACATCCTCGACTTGTCGCCGCACAATTCGCTCATACGCTATCTGGTCGGGCAAGGGCACACGGTTTTTTGCATTTCGTGGCGCAACGTAACGGCGCAGGACCGTAACCTGAGCCTGGAAGACTATCGGCGCGACGGCGTGATGGCCGCGCTCGATGCGGTCAGCGAAATCGTGCCGCAGCGGAAGATCCATGCCACCGGCTACTGCCTGGGCGGCACGCTGCTGTCGATTGCCGCGGCCGCCATGGCCACCGCTGGCGACGCGCGTCTGGCTACATTGTCGCTGTTCGCCGCGCAGACCGATTTCACCGAGCCCGGCGAATTGCAACTGTTCATCGACGACAGCGAGGTCTATTTTCTCGAGAGCATGATGTGGTCGCAGGGATATTTGAGCGCGCGCCAGATGTCCGGGGCTTTCCAGTGGCTGCGCTCGAACGAATTGATCTGGTCGCGCATCGTGCACGATTATCTGCTGGGCGAGCGCACGCAGATGACGGACATGATGGCGTGGAACGCCGACTCCACGCGCATGCCCTACCGGATGCATTCGGAGTACCTGCACCATCTGTTTCTCGATAACGATCTGGCGTTCGGCCGCTATCGCGTCGATGGACGCGCCGTCGCACTCAGCAACGTGCGGGTGCCGGCCTTTGTGGTCGGCACCGAGTACGATCATATCGCCCCATGGCGCTCGGTCTACAAGATTCATACGCTGCTCGACGCGGACGTTACCTTCGTGCTGACCAATGGCGGACACAACGCCGGGATCGTCAGCGAACCCGGCCATGCTCACCGGCATTTTCGCTACGGACATACTGCCGCCCACCAACTGCGCGTTGGCCCCGACGAGTGGGTCGCGGCCCATGACCCGCAGGACGGTTCCTGGTGGCCGGCGTGGACCGATTGGCTCAAGGCGCATTCGGCGCCCAAGGCTGTGACGCCGCCGCCGCTCGGCGCCGGCGGCGCCAGCCGAGCGTTACCGGCCGCACCAGGCACTTATGTGTTGCAGAAATAGCGGCCGCCCGTTTGCCCGGTGGCTCGTGGAGACCAGTCTTGACCGTCCTGCCTGAAGCAGCTTCCCCCTCGATCGCGCGTGGCCGCGTCACGGCGGTGCGCGGCGCGGTGATCGATATCGCCTTCGACGAGGCGGCGCTGCCTCGGATCGAAGAAGCGCTTACGGTGCAGACCGAAGGCGATGGCACGATTCTCGCCGAAGTGCAGGCCCATCTCGATGCGCTCACCGTGCGCGCGCTTGCGCTGCAGTCGACCGCCGGCTTGCCGCGCGGCGCGGCCGTGCGCGCGCACGGCGGCCCGATTGCGGTGCCGGTGGGCGACGCCATGCTGGGCCGCTTGATCGACGTGACCGGCACGCCAGGCGACCGCGGCGAGCCGTTGCCGCCAGACGTGCCGCGCCGGCCGATGCACCGCGAGCCGCCGCCGCTGGCCGCGCAAGGCGGCGTGACCGAAATCTTCGCTACCGGCATCAAGGTGATCGATCTGCTCGCGCCGCTCGCGCAAGGCGGCAAGGCTGCCATGTTCGGCGGCGCCGGGGTAGGCAAGACAGTGCTGGTGATGGAGTTGATCCACGCGATGGTCGAACGCTATCAGGGCATATCGGTATTCGCTGGCGTTGGCGAGCGCTCCCGCGAGGGACACGAAATGCTGCTTGAGATGCGTGGCTCCGGCGTGCTGCCGCGCACCGTGCTGGTGTATGGCCAGATGAACGAGCCGCCCGGCGCGCGGTGGCGCGTGCCGCTCACGGCATTGACGATCGCCGAATATTTTCGTGATGAACGGCATCAAAACGTCTTGCTATTGATGGACAACGTATTTCGCTTCGTGCAGGCCGGCGCCGAAGTCTCCGGCCTGTTGGGGCGGCTGCCGTCGCGGGTCGGTTATCAGCCGACCCTGGCCAGCGAGGTGGCCGCGCTGCAGGAGCGCATCGTCTCGGTCGGGCAAGTGTCTGTCACGGCCATCGAAGCCGTGTATGTGCCGGCCGATGACTTTACCGACCCGGCCGTGACGACCATCGCCGCGCACGTCGACAGCATGGTGGTGCTATCGCGCACGATGGCCGCCGAAGGCATGTATCCGGCCATCGATCCGATCGCGTCTTCGTCGATTCTGCTCGACCCGCTGGTAGTCGGTGCCGAGCACACCGCGGTTGCCACCGAGGTGCGACAGGTCATCGAGCATTACCGGGAGTTGCAGGACGTCATTTCGCTGCTCGGCGTCGAAGAACTGGGCGCCGACGATCGCCGTATCGTTGGCCGCGCGCGCCGTCTGCAGCGCTTCCTGACGCAGCCGTTCGCGGTGACCGAGGCATTTACCGGCGTGCCGGGTCGCGCGGTGCCGATCGCCGATACGCTGGCCGGCTGCCGGGCGATATTGGCGGGCGAATGCGACGACTGGCAGGAAAGTTCGTTATATATGGTCGGCACGCTCGACGAGGCACGCGAGAAGGAGCAGCGGCAGGCCGCAGCAGGCGCGGCACCGGCCTCAGCGTCCGCATCATGAGCCGCGCCTTGCACCTGAGCATCGCCACGCCGGCCGCCGTGCTGTTCGAGGGAGATGCGATCACTGCGCTGCGAGCCGAAGACGAGAGCGGCAGCTTCGGTATCCTGCCGGGCCATGCCGCGTTTCTGACGGTGCTCTGCCCGACCGTGCTGCGCTGGCATGGCAGCGACGGCGTATCGCATTTCTGCGCGGTCGAGGAAGGCGTGCTGCAGGTGGCCGACGGCTACCGCGTGAGCGTCGCGTGCCGCGACGGCCTGCTTGGCGAATCGCTCGAAGCACTCGAGGTCGAAGTTCACGCCGCGCGGGCTAGACAGCTCGATGCACAGCGCAGGGCGCGCGCCGAGCAGACCCGCCTGCACGCCCAGGCGGTGCGCCAGCTGCTGCGCTACCTGCGGCCTGTCCGGGCATCCGGGCCGCGGCCGGCTGGGCCGGGCGCGGGTCTGCCAACTGAATGAAGTTGTGTCCCATGGATCCGAGCGACGACATCCCCCCACAGCACGCCGAGGCACCGGCCGACCGGGTCGCGCATGCGGCGCGCGAGGCATTGCGGCGCGAGGCGCGCCGGCGCGATGAGCCGGAGCCGTCGCTGGGTAGCCGACTGGGCCAGATCGGCATTCTTGGCTGGACCATCGTCATGCCGACGTTGCTTGGCTTGGCTGCCGGCCGCTGGCTTGACCGCCGCTTCGCGACTGGCGTGTTCTTCTCGGCGCCGTTGCTGATGCTGGGCGCGGCGCTTGGCTTGTGGTTCGCGTGGAAATGGATGCACCGGCAAACCGGAGGGAAATCGTGATCACGTCAATTCCGGCGCAGCTGCCGGCGATCGTCGCCGGCAGCGCGGCCGGCTGGCTGGCCGGCATGCTGCACTTTGCCACGCTGCGCCAGACGGTGCGTTTGTTCACCGCAGGCGCGGCCGGCAAGGCGCTGCTGCTGCAAGCGGGCCGGCTGGCACTGCTGGCTCTGATATTTTTCGTGCTTGCCAGGTTCGGTGCATGGGTGCTGCTCGGCGGCGCGGCCGGCCTGCTGCTCGCGCGCCGCGGCGCGCTGCGGCGAAACACCCGCGAGGCGGCGCAGGAGGTTGTGCGCAGTGCCCCTCACCGAGGAGACCGGCCATGATCTCTTCCCCGCTCGCGACGCAGCCGCTGTTTCATTTCGGGCCGGTGCCCATCTCCACGCCGGTGGTGACGACTTGGGTCGTGATGGCAGTGCTGTGGGCCGGCGCGGCGCTGGTGACGCGCCACCTGAGATTGGCGCCGTCGAAAGCCCAAACCGTGTTCGAATTGCTGGTCGGCACGATCGATGAACAGATTCGCGGCACCATGCAGGCCGAACCGGCGCAGTATCGCGCGCTTATCGGCACCCTCTTCCTGCTGATTCTTGCTTGCAACTGGTCGTCGCTGCTGCCCGGTGTCGAGCCGCCGACCGCGCATATCGAGACCGATGTGGCGCTGGCGCTGATCGTTTTCTGCGCGACGATTTTCTATGGCGTGCGCGCGCGCGGCCTGCGCCGTTATTTGGGCACCTTCGCCGAGCCAACCTGGATCATGATCCCGCTCAACCTGGTCGAGCAGCTGACGCGCACTTTTTCGCTGATCGTACGGCTGTTCGGCAACGTCATGAGCGGGGTGTTTATCGTCGGCATCGTGCTGTCGCTGGCGGGGCTGCTGGTGCCGATACCGTTGATGGCGCTCGACTTGCTCACCGGCGCGGTGCAGGCGTACATCTTCTCGGTATTGGCGATGGTTTTCATCGGCGCGGCGCTGGACGAGAGCCGGCCCGCCCAGGCGGATAAAGAACGAGGAATGTCATGAACAATCTGATCCAAGTCGTCAGCATTCTTGCCGCGGCGATCGCTGTGTCGTTCGGCGCGATCGGCCCCGCGCTCGGCGAAGGGCGGGCGGTTGCCGCGGCAATGGACGCGCTCGCACGCCAGCCGGAGTCCGCCGGTACGATCTCCCGCACGCTGTTCGTCGGGCTGGCGATGATCGAGACCATGGCGATCTATTGCCTGGTGGTGGCGTTGCTGGTGCTGTTCGCCAACCCGTTCGTCAAGTGAGTCCGGAGACGTCATGCACATCGATTGGTGGACGCTCGGGCTGCAGGCCATCAATGCATTGGTGCTGGTGTGGCTGCTGGCGCGCTTTCTGTTCCGTCCGATCGCAAAAATCGTCGGCGAGCGTCAGCGCGCGGCCGCAGCCTTGTTGGCCGACGCCGAGGCCGCCCGGCACGCCGCGCTCGACGCCCGCCAGCAGGCCGAGGCCGATGCCGCACGCGTGGCCGAGCAACGCGGTAAGGCGCTGGACGAAGCGGCTGCCGAGGCCGGGGCGCTCAAGGCCTCATTGATCGCCGCGGCTCACGCCGAGGCGGATCAGTTGCGCGCCGCCGCCAATACCGAGATCGCGGCGGCCCGGCGCGAGGCCGCGCGGTCCGACGCCCGCCGCGCCTCGCAGTTTGCGCTCGAGGTAACCGCCAAGCTGCTCGAGCGGCTGCCGCCGGAAGCGCGCGTGGCCGGTTTCATCGACGGCCTCGCGGCGGAACTGGCCAAGCTGCCTGGCGAATTGCGCACCTCGCTGGGTCGCGCCGATGCGCCGTTGCGACTGGTTGCCGCGCGCATCCTGAGTGCCGGCGAACAGGCCGATTGCCGTCGCGCGCTCAGCACTGCGCTTGGGCACGAGGCGGTGCTGTCGCTCGGCGTCGATCCGGCGGTGCTCGCCGGGTTCGAGCTCGAAGCGCCGCATGCCATCGTGCGCAATAGCTTGCGGGCTGATTTGTCGCTGCTGCAGGCCGAACTGCAGGATCGTGAGGCATCTCATGACTGATGCGGTCGATGACGCCTGGCTGGCACGCAACCGCGCAACCCTGGCGCGTTTGCACTTCGCGCCGCAAGCACGAAGTATCGGACGCGTCGAACACGTGGCCGACGGCATCGCGCTGGTCTCGGGCCTGCCCGAGGTGCGCCTGAACGAGTTGCTGCGTTTCGAGAGCGGACAATTCGGTTTCGCCCTGACGCTCGATGCCGACGCCATCGGCGTGGTGCTGCTCGACGAGGGCGAGGCGATTTGTGCCGGCGCGCGCGTGAGCGGCACCGGTGAGGTGGTCCGGACGGCCGTTGGATCGGGCTTGCTGGGCCGCGTGGTGGACCCGCTCGGGCGGCCGCTGGACCGCGACGAGCCGCTTGGCGAGACCGCTTTCATGCCGGTCGAGCGGGCCGCGCCCGCGATCATCGAGCGTGACCTCGTGAGCGAGCCACTGGCCACCGGCATTTTGCTGATCGACGCTCTGTTCGCGATCGGTCGGGGCCAGCGCGAGCTGATCATCGGCGATCGCGCTACCGGCAAGACGTCGATCGCGGTCGACACTATCGTCAACCAGAAGGATTCCGACGTTATCTGCGTCTATGTCGCGATCGGACAGCGGGCCACGGCGGTGCAGCGCGTGATCGATGCAGTGCGCCGTCACGGTGCGCCCGAGCGTTGCGTGTTCGTGGTCGCTTCGGCGGCGGCGCCGGCAGGCCTGCAGTGGATCGCGCCGTTCGCCGGCATGACGATAGCCGAGTATTTTCGCGATCGGGGCCAGCACGCGCTGCTGGTGATCGACGACCTGACCAAGCATGCCGCGACGCACCGCGAACTGGCGCTGCTCACACGCGAGCCGCCGGGCCGGGAGGCCTATCCCGGCGATATCTTTTATCTGCACGCCCGCCTGCTCGAGCGCGCGGCGAAGCTATCGGGAGAGCTCGGCGGCGGGTCCGTGACCGCGCTGCCGATTGCGGAAACCGACGCCGGCAATTTGTCGGCTTATATCCCCACCAACCTGATTTCCATCACCGACGGACAGATTGTGCTCGATGCGAGCCTGTTCGCCGCCAACCAGCGGCCCGCGGTGGACGTCGGCCTGAGCGTGAGCCGGGTCGGCGGCAAGGCTCAGACGGCAGCGCTGCGCCACGCGTCGAGCCGTCTGCGGCTGGATTACTCGCAATTCCAGGAACTGGAGATGTTCACCCGCTTTGGCGGCATCACTGACGCCCGCATCAGTGCCCAGATCGTGCGTGGCCAGCGCATTCGCGCATTGATCCGGCAAGCCCGTTTTTCACCGCTGCCCGAAACGCTGGAGATCGCGCTGCTCGGTGCGCTGGCCGACGGCTTGTTCGATCCGCTGCCGACGACCTGCATCGCGGCCGCGCGCGAGAGACTGCTGGCCGGCGCTGTGCGCGGCGATGAGGCGGGCGCCGCGCGCGCGCAGATGGACCG
Source organism: Pandoraea sp. (assembly GCF_004297875.1). Taxonomy (GTDB): domain Bacteria; phylum Pseudomonadota; class Gammaproteobacteria; order Burkholderiales; family Burkholderiaceae; genus Pandoraea. The sequence goes on from NZ_SCSK01000048.1 coordinate 9,636, forward strand.
GATCGTGCAGGACTTGATGCGCGAGGCAGGCCGTCAACCCCCAGCGGGTGCGGCCGCGCAATGAGCGACAGACTCAGCGACGTGCAGGCCCGCCTGGACAGTGTTCAGGATCTGGCCGCCGTGGTCGGAGCGATGCGCGGCATCGCCGCGGCACGCGCCAGAGAGGCTCGCGCGCGGCTGGACGGGATTCGCACCTGTGCCGGCACCATCGCGCAGGCGATCGGCGCCGCGCTGGCCCTGGAGCAGGCTGGTCCGGCGGGAGCACCGCGCGCCACCCAAACAGGCGGCGGCCGGATCGTGGTCGTGCTATGCGCGGAGCAGGGTTTTGTCGGCGCGTTCAACGAGCATCTGGTCGGGGCCGCCGAGCGTCAAGCCGGCGCGCGCCCGACCGAATATTTCTTTGTCGGCGACCGCGGCGCGCTGATCGCCAGGTCGCGCCGCATGCGGGTCGGCTGGTGCGCGCCGATGATTGCCCACGCCAGCGAGATGCCGGGATTGGGCGACCGTCTGACCGACGCGCTGTATCGTCGACTGGCGCGCGGCGGGATGGATGAGGTCACGTTGCTGCATGCCACGCCGCAGGCTGTCGAACCGATCGAAATCGTCAGCAAGACGCTGCTGCCGTTCGATTTCTCGCGCTTCGCGGGCGGCGTGCCGGGCCAGGCCCCGCTGACCACCCTGCCCTTGCCCCGCCTGCTCGCCAGGCTGGCCGAGGAGTATGTCTATACGCAGTTATGCGAGGCGGTGCTGCTATCCTTCGCGGCCGAAAACGAGGCCCGCCTGTTCGCCATGACCTCGGCCCAGCATAACGTGCGGGCCAAACTGGCTGAGCTGACCGGCGAATACCGGCGCTTGCGCCAGGAAGAAATCACCGCAGAGATCATCGAGCTGTCCGCGCAGGGCGTCGTGGAGCCCGGAAAGCGCGAGCCATAGGGCCCGCCGCGCCTGTCTGCTCCCCGCTCCCAATCGTTCCATCGTCGGCCTTGCAAAGACCGGCACGCATACGCCATCAAAAAAATTCAGCCGCTCGCGACGGATTGGCCGGTTTGCGCCGTTTAATCGAAAAGACGGGCCATATGACGCTTGCCCGATTAACGATATGAATCTTTCGGGAGATGTTCATGAAAATGCTTATACGCTCGAAGGCAGTCGTCGCGACGGCAGCGCTGCTGCTTAGCTCGGCAGTCTTTGCCCAAGCCGTGATCGTCGCGCCTGTCGCGCCGCCGCCCCCACGCGTGGAAATCATGCCCGCGCCCCGCCCGGGCTATGTCTGGCAGCGCGGCCACTGGCGCTGGGCGCAAGGCCGTTATATTTGGGTGCCCGGGCACTGGCGGCTGCGCCATGCCGGATACCACTGGGTGCCCGGTCATTGGGTCCATCGCGGTCCTTACTGGCGCTGGATCGAGGGTCATTGGGCCCGTTGAGGCCGGCGCCGGGAGGTCGCGCAACAGCTGTTGAACCACTGACAAGTGAGCGAAGATGATGAAAACCGTACTGATTCTGGCCCTGGCGATGATCACATTGGCCGGTTGCGTCGTCGTGCCGGCGCGGCCGGTCTATTACCGGCCGCGGGTCGTGGTGTACTGATCGCCGCGAGCCAGTGCCGTCCGGCCGGCGGGTTGCGGCGCCGGGGGATGCCCGCGTCGCCGGTCGGGTACGATCGACTGGACGCTACTTGAACAACCACCCTTTGCGCGATGTATGGCGCGGGAATAACAGCATTGAGCGAACGAGATCCTGACGCGGATTTGGTGGCACGTGTCGGAAAACAAGATCCGGCAGCAATCCGGACCATGGTCGCGCAGAAACTGCCGCGGCTGCTCGCGCTCGCGACCCGACTATTGGGGGACCGGATGGAAGCCGAAGACGTGGCGCAAGATGTATTTGCGCGAGTGTGGAAACAGGCGCCGCATTGGCGCGAGGGCGAGGCCAGGTTCGATACGTGGCTGCACCGCGTGACGCTCAACCTGTGCTACGACCGCCTGCGGCGGCAGCGCGAGGAGCCGCGCGACGAAATGCCCGATGGGGCCGACCCCGCCGCGCCGCCCGATCTGGCGTGGGAGGCGCGCTCGCGCGGCGCGCGGGTCCAGGCGGCGCTGGCCGCGCTGCCAGTGCGACAGCGCGAGGCGCTGGTGCTGTGCTACTACCAGGAAATGTCGAACATCGAGGCGGCAAGTTTGATGAACGTCAGCGTCGAGGCGCTGGAGAGCCTGCTCGCCAGGGCCCGGCGGGGCATGCGCGCACAACTACAGGGTGTCGGGGGAGAATTGCCATGACTCCAGAAAGATTTCAGACCCTTGTCGAGACCTATGGCGCCGATCCGCGCCACTGGCCCGACGACGAACGCGCCGGCGCGCAGCGGTGGGCCGCCGAACATCGCGCTGCTGCCGACGGCATGCTGGCGGCGGCCGCCAGCCTCGATGATTGGCTCGCCGAGGATCGCGTCGCGCCACCCGATGGCGCGCTGATGCGGCGCATTGTCGCCGGCGCACCCAGGCGCATGCTGATCGAGCGCGCCCAGCTCTGGTGGTCGAGCGCCATTTTCGCGGGTGCGGGTGTTGCCGGCGCATTGGCTGGCGCGCTCATCGTGTCGCTTTTCCTGGTGAGCAACGAGCCGCCGGCGGGGCATTACGCAGGCGAGCCGCTGACCTCTTTCAGCGGCTCGGTGCAGCAATGGGGGGGATGATGAACGATCGGACCGTCAAGCTCGTGTTGGTGGGCTCGCTGATACTGAACGCCTTTTTGCTCGGCGGCATCGTCGGCGGCGGCTACCAATGGCTAACCGCGCACCGCCCTCGCCTCGTCGCGCATGCGCCGCCGCGCTACGCGCTGCGCTTCGCGGCCGATGAGCTGCCGGCGCAGCGCCAGCAGGCGTTTATCGCCGCTCTCAAGGCCGCGCGCAAGGACGGACGAGAGTTTGCGCGGCAAGGACGCGAAGGACGCCGCGAAGTGCTTGCCTTGCTGGGCGCGCCCCAACTCGACCGCAACGCGCTCGACGCCGCGCTCGAACGCACCCGGCAGGCCGACATGGCGCTGCGCACGCGTGTCGAGAACAGCGTGGTGGATTATGCCGCGAGCCTGACGCCCGAGGAGCGCAAGTTGTTTGCCGAAGGCCTCTCGCGCAGCGGCCAGTGGCGGCAACCGCCAAAGCGGCAGCCTCCGCGCAACTGATCCGGATCGCGGCGGTGGCGACGGATTCTTCGCGCTGCCGCGTTTAATGGTCAAACAACCGGCCGAAGGAGCGCCTTTATGATCGACGAGACCAACCCCTCGGGCATGACGGCCGCGGCGATTGCCGTCAATCGCTTCGGCCTCGGCGCCCGGGCTGACGAAGCGGCGCCGCAACAACCCAAGGCATGGCTGTTGCGCCAGTTCGACACCTACCAGAGATCGCCGCCAGCGCTGGCGGCCCAGCCCGGCAGCGTGGCCCTGGCGACCGATCTTGGTACGCGCCGGCAGCAAATCCGGCAAAGCGCCGCGGCCGACAAAGTAGCCGCCAGAAAAGCGCTGAATCAGACCATGCGCGGGACGTACCGCGCCGCCGTCGACGCACGCGTCGAGAACGCGCTGGTCACCCCGGCGCCGTTCGTCGAGCGCCTGGTGTACTTCTGGTCTAATCACTTCGCGGTATCGGTCGAGAATCCTGCCGTGGCGGGGCTGGCCGGTTCCTTCGAGACCGAGGCGATCAGGCCGCATGTGCTCGGACGTTTCGAAGACATGCTGCTGGCAGTCGAGCAGCATCCGGCCATGCAGATTTTTTTGAACCAGACGAACTCGATCGGGCCCGACAGCATGGCAGCACGGCGTGCCCAGGCGCTGCACCCCGGACGCAAGTTTGGGCTGAACGAAAATCTCGGCCGCGAAATCATGGAGTTGCATACTCTCGGGGTGCGCAGCGGCTATACGCAAGCCGACGTGACCGAGTTCTCGCGCGCGCTCACCGGCTGGAGCATCGTCCGACCGGCAGAAGCCGAGCGTATCGGACATGCGCCTGGCACCTTCATTTTCCGGGCGCCACTGCACGAACCCGGCGTGCGTCACGTGATGGGGCGGACCTACGGCCAGGCCGGCGAGGCGCAGCCGCTGGCGATTCTGCGCGACTTCGCCGCGTCGCCGGCCACCGCGCATCACCTGGCCGAGGAACTCGCCCGCCATTTTGTCGCGGACACGCCGCCGCCGGCCCTGGTGGCCCGTCTGGCCGACACTTTCCTGCGCAGTCGCGGCGACCTGCCGGCGGTCTATCGGACCCTGGTCGAGGCGCCCGAGGCGTGGTCGCCTGCCGCAAAAAAATTCAAGACCCCGTGGGAGTGGACGATTTCATCGCTTCGCGGACTGGGTTTTGCGCATCTGGGCCAGATGCACGCCGCGCCGCTGCTGCGCCAGTTGGGACAACCGGTCTGGCAGCCGGGCTCGCCCGCCGGCTATGACGATATCGCGGCCAGTTGGGCCGCGCCCGACGCACTGGTGCGCCGCGTCGAGTTCGCGCGGCGTCTGGCCGCTCAGGTCGGCGACCGGCGCGACCCGCGATCCCTGGGCAAAACGCTGCTGCTCGGCTCGCTCAGCCCGTCGACCGCGGCGGCCGTCGCCCATGCCGATACGGCCGCCACCGGCTTGGCGTTGCTGTTGGTGTCGCCGGATTTTCTCAGGAGATGACCGCCATGGTGTCCCGTCGCAGATTTGTTTCGCTCACCGCCGCCGGCGCTGGGGCAATACTGGTCTCGCCGCAGCTGGTGTTCGCCAGCGTGCAGACCGAGCATCGTTTCGTTTTCGTGATCCAGCGCGGCGCCGCCGATGGACTCAACACCGTGGTGCCCTATGGCGATCCGGCCTATGCGGGGTTGCGTGCCGAGCTGGCAATCGACGCGGCCTCCGCGATCAAGCTCAACGGCCTGTTCGCACTGCATCCGTCGCTGGTGGAAACAGGCAGGATGTACGCCGCCGGGCAGGCGCTGTTCGTGCACGCGGTCGCCTCGCCCTATCGGCAGCGCTCGCATTTTGATGGCCAAAACGTGTTGGAGAGCGGTGGCACCGCGCCCTACCAGCTCAAGGATGGCTGGCTCAATCGGCTGGTGGGGCTGCTGCCCGCGACCCGCGAGAGCGCGATTGCGCTGGCGCCGACAGTGCCGCTGGCGCTGCGTGGCAAGGTCGAAGTGGCGTCGTATGCGCCGTCGGCATTGCCATCGGCCCCCGATGATTTGCTCATGCGCGTATCACAGCTCTACCAGCACGATGCACAACTGCACCCATTGTGGGCCTCGGCGATGCAAACACGCGCGCTGGCCGGCGACATGCACGCGCGGCAGGACCCGGCGGGGCTCGGCAAGCTGGCAGCGAAGTTTCTGGCACGCCCCGACGGCCCGCGCATCGCGATGATCGAGACCGGCGGTTGGGATACGCACGACGCGCAGAATCCGCGTCTGGCCGCGCGCCTGAAGGCGCTCGACACGATGCTCGCGGCGCTGCGCGATCAGCTGGGCCCCGTATGGCGCAACACCACGGTGCTGGTGGCGACGGAGTTCGGCCGCACTGCCGCCGCCAACGGCACGACCGGGACTGACCATGGCACTGGCGCGGTGGCGATGCTGGTAGGCGGCGCGCTCAAGGGCGGACGGGTTCTGGGAGACTGGCCGGGACTCGGCGCCGGCGCCCTGTATCAGAACCGGGATCTCAAGCCGACTACCGCGCTCGATGCGTTGATCGCCGCCACGGCAGCACAGAGCCTGGGATTGGATACCGAACGAGTCGCACGCACGCTGTTTCCCGCGGCCGATATGCGCGGCGCGCCGCGCGACTTGATACGGACCTGAGTTTTTTCATACCCGCCAGGAGCATCTCTATGAATTGTCCCCGCATGACCCGCTGGTGCGTTGCGCTGGCCAGCTGTGCCGCGCTCGGCGGCTGTGTCGTGGCACCCGCGCGTCCGCCCCAACCCGCGCCGCGTGTCGAAGTGGTGCCAGTCGCACCGGTGCCCGGCTATCACTGGGTTCGCGGCCACTACCGATGGAACGGCTATCGCTGGGTCTGGATTCGCGGACACTGGGTGCCCTGATCGCGGCCTTGACCTGCGCGTCGCACTAGCGCCTCCCATCCCATCGATGCTCCGTTGGCGGAGCATCTTTTTTCCGCTCGCGCATCGCTTGCCGGGCCGTGTTATCGACGGCCCGACGTCGCGGATATTGCACTGTCCGGCGCGCGCCGGCCACCGGGGCAGGCACGAATCGGAGCGTGTCAACCACAATAACGATTCGTTACAGCGCCTTTGTTCGGCAGCGTACATAATAGGTATTCAACTTACCGTATCGTATAGAGGCGGTTGCCACGCGCCTGCGCTGCGTCTTGCGAGGCCGCAACGATGCGCGTCAAGCGGGTCCCCCCAGGAAAAGCGCGTCGGCACTGCGCGAAGCTCGCCGGTCTTTGATGGCTGCCGCGGTTCATGCGGCAGCGCCTTGCGGCCATTCGCGCCCGTTCTCATAATTTCAAGGAGCTTGACGATGCAACTCGGCATGATTGGCTTGGGCCGCATGGGCAGCGATATGACGCGGCGCCTGATGAACCATGGTCACGAGTGCGTCGTGCACGACGTGCATCCGCAAGCCGTCGAGGCGCTGCAGGCGCAAGGCGCCGTGGGCGCGCAATCGCTGGCGGATCTGGTGTCGCGGCTTGGCAAGCCGCGCGCGGTCTGGCTAATGCTGCCGGCTGCGGTGGTCGACGACGAGTTGGCCAGGCTGATGCCCCTGCTTGAGCCCGGCGACATCGTGATCGATGGCGGCAACTCGTACTATCGGGACGATATCCGGCGCGGCAGGATGTTGGCGTCGAGCGGCGTGCATTATGTCGACGTCGGCACCAGCGGCGGCGTGTTCGGACTGGAGCGCGGGTATTGCCTGATGATCGGCGGCGAGAAGGACGTCATCCGGCATCTGCGCCCGATCTTCACTGCCCTGGCACCCGGAGCCGCCGCCGCGCCGGCCACGCCGGTCCGGCGCCAGGACCACGGCACCGCGGAGCAAGGCTATCTGCATTGCGGGCCGCACGGCGCGGGGCATTTCGTCAAGATGGTGCACAACGGCATCGAGTACGGCCTGATGGCCGCCTACGCCGAAGGGTTGAACATTTTGCGCAATGCCGACATCGGCACGCGCTCGGGCGACACCGATGCGGAGACGACACCGCTCAGGCATCCTGAGTACTATCAATATCATTTCGAATTGCCGGAAATCGCAGAAGTCTGGCGGCGCGGCAGCGTGATCGGCTCGTGGTTGCTCGATCTGACGGCCGATGCACTGCAAGGCGACCCGACGCTGGAAAAATTCCAGGGCCGCGTGTCGGATTCCGGCGAAGGCCGCTGGACCATCATGGCCGCCATCGAAGAGGCGGTGCCCGCGCCGGTCTTGAGCGCGGCGCTCTACGAGCGCTTCAGTTCGCGTGGCGACGCCGAGTTCGCCAACAAGATTCTGTCGGCCATGCGCAGCGAGTTCGGCGGACATGCCGAGAAACCCGCCGCCAAACCGGGAGCGTAGCGCATGTCGCCCTTTCAGTCGGATGCTTTTGTCTTCTTCGGCGCGACCGGCGATCTGGCCTATAAGCAGATTTTTCCCGCCTTGCAGGCCATGATGCGCGACGGCCGCCTCGACATGCCGGTCATCGGTCTGGGCAAGGAAGCTTGGTCGATCGATCAATTCATCGCGCGGGCGCGCCAAAGCATTGAGTCGCACGCCACACTGGACGAGCCGGTGTTCAAAAAGCTGGCGGCGCGGCTACAGTACATTGGCGGCGACTACCAGGACGATGCCACCTACCGGCAATTGCGCACCGCGCTGGGCGACGCCGCGCATCCGCTGCATTACCTCGCCGTGCCGCCCGAATTGTTCGAAGCCGTCGCGACCGGCCTTTCCCGCTCGGGCTGCGCCAAAAACGCGCGCTTGGTCGTGGAAAAGCCATTCGGCCGGGATCTGCCGTCAGCGCAAGCGCTTAATCGGTTGCTCGCCAGGCATTTCCCGCCGAGCGACATTTTCCGCATCGATCATTTCCTCGGCAAGGAGGCGGTGCAGAATTTGCTCTATTTCCGTCTCGCGAATACCTTTCTTGGGGCCGTCTGGCACCGCGATTATGTCGCCAGCGTACAGATCAACATGGCCGAAGCGTTCGGCGTGGCGGGGCGAGGCGGTTTTTACGAGACAGTCGGGGCAATTCGCGACGTGGTTCAAAACCATTTGCTGCAAGTGGTTTCGCTGCTCGCCATGGAGCCCCCCGCGGGCAATCATCCCGACGCCTTGCGCGAGGCCAAGCTGCGGGTTTTCGAGGCGATGCAGCCGATCTCGCCGGCCCACACCGTGCGCGGCCAATTCCACGGCTATCGCACCGAACGCGGCGTGGCCGCGAACTCGCAGGTGGAAACGTTCGTTGCCTTGCGCCTTTGCATCGACAACGAACGCTGGCGGGGCGTGCCGTTCTACATTCGCGCGGGCAAGCAGTTGCCTGTAAGCGCTACCGAAGTGGTCGTTACGCTCAAGACGCCGACGCCAGCGGTTTTCGATACAGCCGTACCGGGAAAAGCGAATTATTTGCGGTATCGGATCGATCCCGACGTGCTGATCGCCATCGGCACGCGCACCAAGATACCGGGGGAAGCGATGGCCGGGGAAATATCGGAGATCGTCGCCCACCGCCACCCGGGTGACGAGATGCTGCCCTACGAGCGCCTGCTCGGCGATGCGCTGCGCGGCGACGCCACGTTGTTTGCCCACTACGACAGCATCGAGGCAGCGTGGCGCGCGGTGACTCCGATCCTGGGCAATGCCGTGCCGGTGCAACTGTACGACCCGCAAACATGGGGGCCGGCCAAGGCCGATGAAATCGTCGCCGGCACGGGCGGCTGGCACAACCCGATTTCCCCGGAGGAGAACGATGGCGGCGCGCGATGAAACCGTTTTTCTGCTCGACGTCGACAATACGCTGCTCGACAACGATCGCTTGCGAGGCGAACTCATGAGTCACCTCGCGCGGGAATTCGGCGTGGAAAACCGTGACCGGTACCGGGAGATTCTCGAGGCGTTGCGCGCCGAGTCGGGCTACGTCGACTATCTTGGCGCGCTGCAGCGCTACCGCCTGACCGACATGAACGACCCAAAGTTGTTATTGATGTCGGCTTTCCTGATGGATTATCCTTTCGCGGATTTGCTCTACGCGGGCGCCTTGGAGGTCATCGCGCATCTGGGCGCCTGGGGAAGGACGGTTATCCTCACCGACGGCGACGTCGTTTTCCAGCCGCGCAAGGTGCAGCGTTCGGGCCTGTGGGACGCGGTCGAGGGCCGCGTATTGATTTATGTGCACAAGGAACAGCGGCTTGACGACGTGGCGCGGTGGTATCCAGCACGCCGCTACGTCATGGTGGACGACAAATTACGCATTCTGGAAGCAATGAAAACAGCCTGGAAGGAGCGTCTGACCACGGTATTCCCGCGTCAGGGCCATTACGCGCGCGATCCCGCGAATCTTGCCAGATACGCGTCGGCGGATCTGACGGTCGAACACATCGGGGAATTACTCAATCACGATTTTTCGGGCAACGCAATGAACGGTGCCGCGCCCGGACAGGAACGCACGATCAGGAGGCAACCATGAATGCCACGACCCAATTGCACGAGCTGGGCCAAAGCCTGTGGCTCGACAATATCACGCGCGAATTGCTCGACAGCGGCACGCTCGATCGTTACCGCAAGGAATTTTGCATTACCGGCTTGACATCCAATCCGACGATTTTCGACCAGGCCATTGGGCGCACCGACGCCTATGACGCCGCGATTCGCCAGAAAGTCAAAGACGGAAAATCGGGCGAAGCCTTGTTTTTCGAACTGGCCATCGAAGACCTTACGCGGGCCGCGGCGTTGTTCCGCCCGACGTACGACGCCACCGGCGGCGTCGATGGCTGGGTCTCTCTCGAGGTTTCGCCATTGCTGGCCGATGATGCTGCCGGCACGATTGACGCTGCCGTGCGCTTGCACGCCAGCGCACGGTGCCCCAATCTGTTCATCAAGATTCCCGGCACGCCCGCGGGCATCCGCGCGATCGAAGAGGCCATCTTCGCCGGCGTGCCGGTCAACGTCACGCTGCTGTTCTCGCGCGAGCAATATGTCGCGGCGGCGGATGCCTATTGGCGCGGCATTCAGCGGCGGATCGACGCCGGCCTCGATCCCAAGGTCAACTCCGTGGCATCGATCTTCGTGAGCCGCTGGGACAAAGCCGTCGCCGGCAAGGTGCCATTCGCGCTACGCAATCGCCTGGGAATCGCGATCGCGCGCCGAACCTACAAGGCCTATCGTGAGCGTTTCGCTTCGGCCGCGTGGGCTCGATTTGCCGACGCGGGCGCCCTGCCCCAGCGTCTGCTGTGGGCAAGCACGGGCGCGAAGGATCCGCAGATCTCGGACACCTACTACGTCGAGGCGCTGGCGGCGCCCTACACAATCAACACCATGCCGGAGAAGACGCTGAATGCGTTCGCCGCGCATGGCGAGCTGATCGGCGTGATGCAGGAGGACGGCAGCGACGCCGAAACAACCCTCGATAACTTTGCCAAGGCAGGTATCGATATCGTGGCGCTGGCTGATGAGCTGCAGCGCGAGGGCGCGCAATCCTTCAAGCAATCCTGGCAAGATCTGATGAATGCGATTGAAACCAAGAGCGTTCAGGCAGGCGCCTCAACCGACACCAAGGAGAACGGTCAACCATGAGCGACGCTGTGCAGACACACTCGCCGACGTTAACGCAAAGCCCGGCCTGGCAGGCGCTGCAGACGCACTGCCAGACGCTGCGCACCCAGCATCTGCGGCAGTTGTTCGCCGACGACCCCAAGCGGGGCGAGCGCCTGGCGCTCGAGGCCTGCGGGTTCTATTTCGATTATTCGAAGAACCGTGTTACGGCGCAGACGTTGGCGCTGCTGATTGCACTGGCCGACAGCCGCGGTCTGCGCGAACGCATCGACGCGATGTTCTCCGGGCAGAAGATCAACGCTACGGAGCAGCGCGCGGTGCTCCACACGGCGCTGCGCGCGCCCAGCGATGCAAGTGTGATGCTCGATGGCGAGGACGTAGTGCCGCAAGTGCATGCGGTGCTCGAGAAGATGGCGGCCTTCACGCGCAGGATTCATGACGGGCAATGGCGCGGCTACACCGGCGAGCCGATCCGCAACGTGGTCAATATCGGTATCGGCGGCTCGGATCTGGGCCCGGTGATGGCCTTCGAGGCGCTGCGCCACTACAGCCGTCGCGACATGACCTTTCGCTTCATTTCGAACATCGACGGCACGGATTTCGCGGAGGCCACGCGCGACCTGAAACCCGAGCAGACGCTGTTCGTGGTCTGCTCGAAGAGCTTCAAAACGCTCGAGACCCTGACCAATGCGCGGTCGGCGCGCGCCTGGCTGCTCAACAAGCTCGTGGACGAGCGCGCGGTCGCCAAGCACTTCGTGGCGGTATCGACCAATGCGAAGGGCGTCGCCGAATTCGGCATCGACACCGACCACATGTTCGCGATGTGGGACTGGGCCGGCGGGCGCTACTCGATGGATTCGGCGATCGGCCTGTCGACCATGCTGGCCGTCGGCGACGAGCATTTTCGCGCCATGCTGGCGGGTTTTCGCGCGATGGACGAGCATTTCCGCACGGCGCCCTTCGAACGGAACCTGCCTGTGCTGATGGGTCTGATCGCGCTATGGAACAACAATTTTCTCGGCGCCGAGACAGTTGCCGTGCTGCCCTACGAGCAGTACTTGAAGCGCTTTCCGGCCTATCTTCAGCAACTGACGATGGAGAGTAACGGTAAGCACGTGACGCTGCACGGCGCGCCAGTCGATTATCAGACCGGACCGATCTACTGGGGCGAGCCGGGCACCAACGGCCAACATTCCTTCTACCAGTTGATTCATCAGGGCACCCGGCTCATTCCGTGCGATTTCATCGGCTTTTGCCAGCCCCTGAATGCGCTGGCGCGTCATCACGATCTATTGATGGCCAATCTGTTCGCCCAGAGCGAAGCGCTCGCGTTCGGCAAGACGCAGGCCGAAGTCGAGGCCGAGGGCACGCCCGACTGGCTGGTGCCGCATCGTCTTTTCGAGGGCAATCGCCCCAGCAACACGCTGCTCGCGGAACGCCTGACGCCGGAAACGCTGGGCCGCCTGGTGGCGCTCTACGAACATAGTGTTTTCACGCAAGGCGCCGTCTGGCAAATCGATTCGTTCGACCAGTGGGGCGTGGAGCTTGGCAAGGCATTGGCCGAGCGAACCATTCCGGAGCTGGAAAGCCCGCAAGAGCCGATGCTGCGGCACGACAGTTCGACCAATGCGCTAATTCGGCGCTACCGCCAGTTGAAGAGGCGCTAGCAATGACGTAAGACGCGACTCGCCCTTCAAGGGGAAACGATCATGCAACGAGGCTATCGCAAACCGCTTTATCTGCTGCCGTTCGATCATCGCCAATCGTACTTGAGCGGTCTGTTCCAATTCAGCGCGCCGCTCACGCCACCGCAGCGCGACGCGGTGATCGACAGCAAGCAGTTGATTTACGAGGGCTTCCAGCAAGCCTTGGCGAAAGGCCTGCCGGCCGCGTGCGCCGCGGTGCTGGTCGACGAGGAGTTCGGCGCCGCCATTTTGCGCGATGCCGCGAAACGTGGCTACACCACCGCGCTCTCGGTCGAGAAAAGCGGTGTCGACGAGTTCGAATTCGAATACGGCGAGAATTATGCCGCGCACATCGAAACGTTCAGCCCGACCTTCGCGAAAATTCTCGTGCGCTACAACCCGGAGGGTGATGCCGCGCTCAATCGTCGGCAGATCGCACGCATCAAGCAACTCTCCGTGTATTGCGGCACCGCGCAGCAACTGTTCATGTTCGAATTGCTGGTGCCGGCAACCGCCGCGCAGATGAAACGCGTCGAACAGGATAAGGACGCATATGACAAACAGCTGCGGCCCGAGCTGATGTCCCGGGCGATTCGAATTTTCCAGAACGAAGGCGTCGAGCCCGATGTGTGGAAGATCGAAGGGCTCGATCGGCGCCAGCATTGCGAGCAGATTGTCCAAACCGTGCAGCGCAACGGGCGCGACGACGTGAGTTGCATCGTGCTTGGGCGCGGCGCGGATGAGGTCAGGGTAACGCACTGGCTGAGCACGGCGGCGAGCGTGCGCGGATTCATCGGGTTCGCGGTGGGGCGCACCAGTTTTTGGCAAGCGCTCGCCGATTATCTGGCGCAGAAAACGACGCGCCAGGAGGCAGCCGCAAGCATTGCCAAGCGCTATCTTGAATGGGTGCGAATTTTCGAGCAGGCGCGACACGCTGGATCCGACCAGCCCTTGACGATCGGGTGATGGGCTAGCCGATGGGAGTGAACCGCAATCCATGAAAATCAGCCCCCTGGCCGGTAAGCCAGCCCCGCCGACGCTGCTGGTCGACATTGCCAAGCTCGTCGAGGCCTACTACAGCGAAGCGCCCGATCCGAGTATCCCGGCGCAACGCGTCGCGTTCGGCACCTCCGGGCATCGCGGCTGCGCGTTCGAGCGCTCATTCAATGAAGCCCATGTGCTGGCCATCAGCCAGGCCATTTGCCGATATCGCCGCCGGCAAGGCATCGACGGCCCGCTATTCATTGGCATCGACACGCATGCGCTCTCCGGACCGGCTTTTGCCAGCGCGCTGCAGGTGCTGGCTGCCAATGGCGTGGACGTCATGGTCTCGGCCGGCGGTGAATACACGCCGACCCCGGCGGTTTCTCTGGCCATTGTCAATCACAATCGAGGACGCAGCACTGGTCTGGCCGACGGTATCGTCGTTACGCCATCGCACAATCCCCCCGATAATGGCGGTTTCAAATACAACCCGCCGCATGGCGGCCCGGCGGGCACCGATGTCACCGGCTGGATCGAAAAGCAGGCCAATGACATCCTCGAGGGAGGCCTGCGTGAGGTCAAGCGAATGACGTTGGCGCAAGCGGAAAAGGCGCCGACCACGCATCAGTACGATTTTCTGGATGCCTACGTGAGCGACCTGGGCAACGTGATCGACCTCGATGCGATCCGCGGCGCGCATATCCGCATGGGCGTCGATCCGCTGGGCGGCGCGGGGGTGCATTACTGGCCGGCGATCGCCGATCGCTATCGGCTGGATCTGAGCGTCGTCAATCCCGCCGTCGATGCGACTTTTCGCTTCATGACGGTCGATTGGGATGGGCGGATCCGCATGGATCCGTCCTCCACCTATGCGATGCAGGGCTTGATCGGCCTGAAGGATCGTTTCGATATCGCGTTCGCCTGCGACACCGACCATGACCGGCACGGCATCGTTACGCGCGAGGCCGGACTGCTGCCGCCGAATCACTATTTGTCGGCGGCCATCTACTACCTGTTCCAGCATCGTCCCGACTGGCCCAAGGACGCCGCCATCGGCAAAACCGTGGTGAGCACGCGGATGATCGACCGAGTGTGCGCCAAGCTCGCGCGCAAGCTCCATGAAGTTCCGGTCGGTTTCAAATGGTTTTCCGCGGGCTTGCTGGATGGCACGCTCGGCTTCGGCGGTGAAGAAAGCGCAGGAGCAAGTTTCTTGCGGCGCGACGGTACGGCCTGGACGACCGACAAGGATGGACTGATACCGGCCCTGCTGTCGGCGGAAATGACGGCGCGCATGGGGCGCGATCCAGGCGAGATATACCGTGACTTGACGGCACAGTTCGGCGAACTGGCCGCCGACCGGGTCCAAGCCGCCGCGACGCCGGCGCAAAAAATCAGGCTCGCGCAACTGGCGCCCCGGCAAGTGAGTTCGAAATCCTTGGCCGGAGAACCCATTCAGGCGGTGCTCACGCGCGCGCCGGGCAACGATGCGGCGATCGGCGGTCTCAAGGTGGTTGCCGAGCATGGCTGGTTCGCCGCGCGTCCGTCCGGCACCGAAAATATCTACAAGATCTATGGCGAGAGTTCGCGAGGCGAAGCGCATTTGCGTGACATTCTGACCGAAGCCCAGCACATCGTGGATCAGGCGCTTGGCGCGGTCGGCGAGACATAGCCCGTCATAGCCCGTGTGTCGCATGGAACGCGTGGGAGGCGTGTGCCTCGAAGCTGTGCTCAGAGCCATCCGCCCGTGAAACCCGCGTGCCGCAGGCCGTTCGCGACGTAGCCGCACTGCCGCATCCATTCCCA
Organism: Pandoraea sp.; assembly: GCF_004297875.1. Taxonomy (GTDB): domain Bacteria; phylum Pseudomonadota; class Gammaproteobacteria; order Burkholderiales; family Burkholderiaceae; genus Pandoraea. The sequence continues at coordinate 24,817 of NZ_SCSK01000048.1, forward strand.
CGGCAGGCCAGTTCGATAATTTTCGATCATCAGCACGATTGGCCCCTGGTTCAAGCCGTAGTGCCATGGCGACACCCAGCCATTGGGATTGGCGGGCTTTCCGGGATGCGTTGGATTGAAGGAGGCTGTGAAGCCATAGCGATTCGTGCGCTTCAATTTCGCGTGATAAATGAAATGCTCGATCACCGGCAAGACAATCTCCGGGGCAAACGGCAGGGATGCGACCACCGCCCATGGCGAGAGCGTGCCGTCGTCCGGCCCCTCGGGCACACCGCGGCCGAGGTAGCCGAAGAACTGGCGCTCGATGCCGCCAACCTCAAGCGTCTCGGGACCCGGCCCGTCACTGGCGGTGATGCCCCAGCAACAATCGCCATAGCCGCTGAATTTGAGTGGATTGTCGAGTGCATATCGACGCTGCACCTGGGTCGCCCGGCGGCTATTCTCGAAGTAGTCGATACCTTTATCGCGCATAAAGGCATCCTGGATAGCGCGAAAATCGATCCAAAGGTGCGAGAGCTGATGCGTGAACAGCGGTCCCGCGTAGAGGTGGTCGATACCGTAGCAGTTTTGCCATGTGTAAGTCGACGCCCACGCGGCATAGCTGCGCTCGGGTAGCGGATGGGTGGGCGAGCCCAGTCCGAGGATATAGAGCAGCAATGCCTCGTCATAACCTTCCCAGCGGTATTCGATGAAACCGCTTTCCGGGCGCCAGCCATGCGTTACGGTATCACCGCCGTTTTGCGCCCAAGCCCAGTCGGCGCACCGATAGAGCGCATCGGCCAGCGCGCGGATCTCCTGCTCGTCGGCCGTGTTCGCGTCGAAGTACACGCCGGCGGTGAGCGCGCCGGCCAGCAGCAATGCAGTATCCACTGTGGATAGCTCGCATTGCCAGGCGCGCCGCCCGGTTTGCATATCGAGAAAATGGTAAAAAAAGCCGTGATAGCCGGTGGCATCCGGTTCGGGACCCTGCGGGCTGTTCCAGAAGAATCTAAGCGTTTTGAGCGTGCGCTCGGCTGCAGCGTCGCGCGTCATCATTGCGCGCTCCACACCCACCGGATAGGCCGCCAATGCCAACCCGGTCGCCGCGATGCTGGCCGGCCAAGCGGGAGCGGTTTTGTCGCGCATTAAGCCGTTGACGGCACTGGCTTCCTGCAGGAAATAAGAGAATGCCTGCTGCTGCAGCAAGCGCAGTTCGGCGCCCGTGGAGAGCTTCATCGCTTATGGTTCGGGCCTCGCTCACTCATCGACGTCGGTCAAGGGCCAGTATGGAGCGCGTTCGTGATGTTCGTGAAGATTGGCTTCCTGCTGGCGCGTGAGCGGATGCCCGGCTTCATATGCCGGACCGGTTTCGACCGCTTTGCGAGTGACGTCCACCAACACCTGATGTTCGGCCCAACTGACTTGATCGACCCAGGCCCGAGAGATCAGGACATGTTTGCCCGGCATCCATCGATGAGTGTCGACGTCGATATAGCGCACCGCCCAGTGTTTGTCGTCGAAAATGAAATCAGCCACCCTGCCGATCAGCCCATCGGTTGCCAGCACCTCATAGCCGGCAACCTCATCGCAACTGCGCAGGTGCGGGTCGGCCGGCTCTCCTTTGAGCGTCAGCCGCGCTTGCATTTCGTGGGCAACCGCGCTCTCACGGGACTCCCGTAGCGTCGCCACGCCGGCCGACGAGTCAACCCAGGGAATCACTGGATACATGCTTGCGCCCCACAGATTCGCACCCTCCCAATAGTTCGGATAGCCGTAATAATTGTGGTAGTCAGCTTCATGCTGACGACACACCGGCTTGTCGGTGTCGATGTCCGGGCTGTCCTTGACTTGCCGCTGTGTCAGGCTCACGCGCATCACGTTATCGACCCAGGTCGTGTCGCGTACCGAGATCGGCGAGATAAGCACACGGCGGCTGGCCAACCATGTGCCGGTCTCTACCACGAGGTAGCGTATCACCCAGCGCTCGTCGTCGAAATACAGGTCCTTGACCGTGCCGATTTCACCGTCATTGGCATGAATATGACAGCCGAGCAATTCCTTCACGTTGTGCAGCATTGGCTTGTTCCAGTAGGGTCCGATATCGCTTGCCGAACCCGGATGACCGGACACGGCAAGCCGCGCGGAATCAATCCGCCGGCCGGCTCAGTGATTATTTGCCGACCTGATTGCCGACCAGGCCGCCCACGGCCGCGCCACCGACGGTGCCCAAGGCGCTGCCACCGGTGAGCACGGCGCCGGCCACCGCGCCGACCCCGGCACCGGCTACGGTATCCTGGCCTTGTCGAGACATGCCCGCGCAACCGGCAAGACCGATTGCGATGAAAAATACTGCCGCGTTGATTGAAAATGCACGGGAGTTATTCATTTCGATACTCCTTGTATTGGCCTATGGCACAAGATCGCGCCAAATTCGACGCTCAATATCCGCTTCAAAATGTTAAATCTTTTTTTATATAGTTCGGATAATTGATTGAAGGAAGTTGAATAATTTATTTTCTTCCCATTAAAGAAATTTTAGACCCATCATCACATCGGGTCTGTACGGCAGCACACATAGTTGAAGATGGCGATTGGCCTGAGATTCTCGATCGCGAGTTGGGCTATACGGATGGCGTGACGCTGCTCAAAAAGACCGTCTGCGCGCGCCGGTAACACTGCGCGCCGGATTATGAGTGCCGTCTGCGGCCGAGATCTAATCGCGCGTCGCCGGTCCCATCAGCAACATAGCACAAGGCGGTCAAGCCCGAGTCTCGAGGGCACCTGGACGAATCGCCGGCAGATTCAAGTCGCCGGCCATTGCCAATTCTGGATTTCGGGTTTGTCGATGCCCTCGGTGTCCGCATAAAGAAGGTTGGCGACGATCTGGTCCTTCAACCATTCTTTCAGATGGGCGCCGGGGCCTTGCAGCCCCGGCACCCGGTCGATGACGTCGATCGCCAGATTGAAGCGGTCTACCTGATTCTTGATGGCCAACTCGAGTGGTGTATTGATGTTGCCCTTTTCCTTGTATCCGCGCACATGAATATTGGCATGGTTGGCTCTGCGGTAAGTGAATTTGTGAATCAGCCACGGATAGCCGTGAAAATTGAAAATCACAGGCTTGTTTTTGGTAAATAGCGAGTCGAAATCCTTATCGGAAAGGCCATGGGGATGCTCGGTGTCGGGTTGGAGGCGATACAAGTCAACGACATTGACGAAGCGAATTTTCATGTCGGGGAAATGCTGTCTTAAGATAGCGACGGCGGCCAGCGCCTCACGAGTCAAAATGTCACCGGCACTCGCTATTACCACATCGGGGTCCTCGCCGCCGTCGTTACTGGCCCATTTCCAGATGCCGATACCCTTGGTGCAATGGTCGATCGCAGCCTCCATGTCGAGGTAGACGAGATGAAGCTGTTTGTCGGCGACGATCACATTCACATAATCCATGCTGCGCAGGCAATGATCGACCACGCTGAGCAGGCAATTCGCATCGGGTGGAAGGTAAATGCGCGTGATTTCCGCGCTTTTGTTGCTCACCAAATCCAGAAAACCAGGGTCCTGATGCGTGAAGCCATTGTGATCCTGGCGCCATACCAATGATGAAATCAGAAGATTGAGCGAGGCGATGGGCGGGCGCCACGCAGATTGCAGCTTCGCCTTTTCGAGCCATTTAGCATGCTGGTTGTACATTGAATCGATGATATGGACGAACGCCTCATAGGTGTTGAATATGCCATGGCGTCCCGTCAGCAGATAGCCTTCCAGCCAGCCCTCGAGGGTATGTTCGCTGAGCATTTCCATCACGCGACCGTCGGGAGAGATGTCCGTGCCGTCGGCGTCTTCCGGCCGAATCTCGGCAAGCCAAGTCTTCGAACTGGCTTCATAGACATCCTGAAGGCGATTGGAGGCGTTCTCATCCGGACTGAAAAGACGAAAGTTATTCATGTTGCGTCGCATCACGTCGCGCAGGAATTTGCCCAGGGTCGCGGTGGGTGACGCCGACCTGGTGCCGGGACTGCTCGAGAGCACCGCATAGTCGCGAAAGCCGGGGAGATCCAATGGCATGTACAACTTCCCCCCATTGGCGTGTGGGTTGGCGCTCATGCGGCGCGCCCCCTTGGGTGGCAAATCCCGCAGCTCAGCTACCAGCGTGCCATGTTCATCAAACAATTCCTCGGGTCGATAGCTACGCATCCATTGCTCGACGATCCGCAAGTGTTCGGGGTTCGATTGGACATCCGGCACAGGTACCTGGTGGGCACGCCAGGAGCCCTCCACCCGGTGTCCGTCCACTTCCTTTGGCCCAGTCCACCCTTTGGGTGATCTCAGGATAATCATTGGCCAGCGAGGCCTCTTGGGTTCTCCGGTACTTCGGGCCTCGGCCTGGATGGCGCGAATTTGCCGCACGCAGGCATCGACCGTGGCTGCCATCCGCTGATGCATCAATGAGGGGGCGTCGCCTTCGACCAAGTATGGCGTCCAGCCGTAACCCTTGAAGAGGTCCTCGAGTTCCTGAGGCGTGATGCGAGACAGTAGTGTGGGATTGGCGATCTTGTACCCGTTCAAATGCAGGATCGGCAATACGGCACCGTCGCGAACCGGGTTGAGAAATTTGTTGGAGTGCCATGAAGTCGCTAGCGGTCCGGTCTCCGCCTCGCCATCACCGACCACGACACTGACGATCAAATCGGGGTTATCGAAGGCAGCACCGAAGGCATGCGATACGCTATAACCGAGTTCACCGCCTTCGTGAATCGAGCCTGGCACCTCCGGGGTGCAGTGGCTCCCAAGCTGCCCCGGAAAAGAGAAGGCGCGAAAAAGCTTGAGCAAGCCGGCTTCGTCCTGGCCTTTTTCCCGGTAGATTTCCGAGTAAGCGCCTTCGAGATAACAGTTGGAAATGACGGCCGGTGCTCCATGGCCGGGGCCGCTCAGGTAAATCATGTCAAGATCGTATTTGCGTATGGCGCGGTTCAGGTGCACCCACGTGAAGGCCTGGCCAGGGTCGGACCCCCAATGTCCGAGCAACCGCCGTTTGAAGTGCTCGGGGCGAAGCGGCGCCCTTAGAAGCGGGTTGTCGCGCAGGTAGATCATCCCGGCGCACAGGTAATTGCAAGCGCGCCAATAAGCGTCAATCCTGCCAAGTTCGTCGGCCCCCAGCGCCGCAGCGTCGGTAATCGGTTGGGCCCCCGCGGGGTGTCGAGATGTCATGCAGCCATGCTCCTGAGGCCTCGTTCATCCTCCCGGGCCCCATTTCGTTGGGCACTGCGGCGATTGACTGGCCGGGAAAGTTGGCAAGTCAGCCAATAAAGCTCATAAGCGTCCCATCACTAGCAAGACAACGAGCACGATCAGCACCAGCCCGAGCAGTCCGCTCGGCCTATAACCCCATCCGCGGCTGTGCGGCCAGGTGGGGAATGCGCCGATAAGCAGGAGAACCACAATAAACAGCAATATGGTTCCCAGTCCGATTGTCATGATTTATCTCCGTTATTCCGGCTGCAACGCAATCAGCCACATTGATATCGACCTGCCTAGTACGCGGGACGGTCTCTATCTGGCATGCCTTGATCGTGGTTTTCTCGATGGGAAGATTCGTCTCGCCTCATGTGCTGGTCACCGTGGTCATAACCACCATCGTGCTCGTACGGCCCTCTTCCATACCCGGGGCCCCAATAGCACCCCGCGAGGACAACTGTCACGATCGTCAAAATCAGATTGCGGGCAAATTTCACGATACCTCCTGCGCAAACCGTCGGCAACGCGAACCTTTTTCGAAAGTCGATGCGCTCTAGAGCAGGGGCTCGTCGTAATAAGGTCTGGTGCCGTAGTAAGAGTGGATTTCCTTTGCCCACGCCTGATCCACCATATCCGGCCACTTTTCCTTGTCGAATCCGGGAGCTTGTTTTAGACGGTCTTTCTCAACATGGAGCACGAAGCGCTTGTTGTTAAGATCCAGCGTCAAGGCACTCCATGGCACCGCGAACAGCTTTTCCCCCATGCTCAGGAAGCCGCCAAAGGAAAGAACGGCATAACCCACCTTTCCGTTGCGCATGTCGAGCATGATGTCCTTGATTTGTCCAAGGTCTTCGCCTTTGTGGTTGTAAACATCGTTTCCGATGAGTGTATCTGCGCCCATCAGTTCGGGGCCGGGGCCGCGCCGTGCGTCGGGCCCGGGCGCCATGCCGGCACGCCCCTTGTACATGCCATAGGTATCGCGATCTTCATAATTCATTTTCATTACCTCTTATCCGTTGTGGCTCAACGATCCTTCTTAAGATCGTTTTTGATGTCGCCGTATTTCGTTTGAACCTTGCCAAGGGTTTTTTGCAGCTTGCCTTTTTCTTCGAGTTTCACGTCACCGGTCACCTTCCCTGTCGTTTCCTTGACGTTGCCCGTTACTTCCTTTACACGTCCTTTCACTTGATCTTTGTTCATCACAACCTCCAGACATTTAATGTCGAAAAACTACGGAACGTTTGACTGTATGTCATTCGATCGATTTGCTCAGCATGGACCCGAAGCGCGGCGGAGTCTGTTCGCCGGGGCACATAGGCAATGAATTTGAAATGTATTGCTCATTCTTTTTCAAGAAGGTCTGACATATCGTGAGCATGTTCTCCTTCCACAGCCAGTATTTCTTCAATCATGCGACGCGTGGTCGGATCTCGATCGCCGAGATAAGTCACCATCTCACGATAGCTGTCGATTGCTATGCGTTCGGCTACAAGGTTTTCGGTGATCATGTCTCGCAAATCCGTTCCTTCCACGTACTCGGAATGACTGCGTTGCGCAAGTCCATCGGGAGAAAAATCAGGTGCACCGCCCAATTGAATGATCCGACCAGCAATCCGATCCGCATGTTGCTGTTCTTCACCCGCATGGGCGGCAAACTCCGCAGCCACCGGTTCGGCGTGAATGCCGCTGGCCATGAATTGGTGGCGTTTATAACGCAGTACGCAAACCAGTTCGGTCGCCAGCGCATCGTTCAATAGTCTGAGTACGACCTCGCGGTCGGCCGCATAACCTTGGGTCACTGCACCGGCGTTCAGGTGTTGCCGTGCCTTGGAGCGAATTGCTTTGACATCCATGGCGAAATTGTCGGCTGAATGTTGTTTTCTGCTCTTGGAACGCATGTTGTTGCCTCGCTATTGATGGGCTGCCCTGATGTGAGATCGAATTGCCTCATCGTGTGTGTTGCTAACGTCTGACCACGCCCAATAGAAGCGTCACCACAAATATCAGCAGAAAAATGAAGAACAGGATCTTGGCGATTCCTACCGCGCCGGCGGCGATGCCGGTAAATCCAAACAGACCGGCGACCAAGGCAATGACGAAAAATATAACGGCGTAATAAAGCATAGCGGGTACTCCTTAAGCGGGGAAAGCCTTGCAAGCGCTCGGCCAGGGAAAATACGCCGCGAACCGGTATGAGCCGCCGGCCTGCGGAACCGGCCAGAGTTAGCCGACGTCGATCGTCATGTGTGGTATGTTCAGTGCAGTGCAGCGATAAATCACGACTAGCGGAGGTATCGCGAACTCACTATGTATCGGACGGAAATCCGATTGCCGTTGGAGCCCGCTCGACTGGTACTGCTTTACCGATACCAGCCTAGCGGCAGGCTTGGCCACCGTCGGTACGGTGGCGTACATACTACGGCCTTTCTGTCACGAAATAGCTGGTCATTTGGAGTTACCCATGCCTGCCCCTCACACTTTCCATCAGAACCATCTGCTGGCTGTCTTGCCGGCCGAAGAGCTGGAAAGTCTGGCACCTCACCTGGAACTGGTAGCCATGCCGCTTGGCGAGGTGCTTTACGAATCCGGCAGTCAACTGCATCACGTCTATTTCCCCACCACATCCATCGTCTCGCTGCTCTACGTGATGGCCGATGGCGCATCCGCCGAAATCGCGGTGGTGGGCAACGAAGGTATTATTGGCGTCGCCCTATTCATGGGCGGCGAGACGATGCCAAATCGCGCGGTGGTGCAAAGCGCGGGGCATGCCTACCGGTTGCCTGGGCAGGTGTTGAAACAGGAATTCAATCGTGCCATCGCCCTGCAGCATCTGCTGCTGCGCTATACCCAGGCGTTGCTCACGCAAATGGCGCAAACCGCCGTGTGCAATCGCCACCATTCGGTAGACCAGCAACTGTGCCGGTGGCTGCTGCTCAGCCTCGATCGCTTGCCTTCCAACGAGTTGCGCATGACCCAGGAGTTGATTGCCAATATGCTGGGCGTGCGCCGCGAGGGCGTCACGGAAGCAGCGGGGAAATTGCAGAGTGCTGGGCTAATTCACTACAGCCGGGGCTGCATTACGATCACGGATCGGCCGGGGCTCGAAGCTCGCGCTTGCGAATGCTATGGCGTCGTCAAGAGAGAGTTTGACCGCCTGCTCCCCAGCACGCGTGCCAGTTGACGAACGTTGTCGGCTGGCTCCGAATTGAGCTGCAGTCATCCGCCTTGCCCCCGCGTATGTACGCTGCCGAACATACACATGGACTCATTGGGCGATAATCTGGCGCGGTTCCGCTCTATCGTGCCCCCCTGCGGAATATTTCGCCCACCGTTTTGGTGGGTTTTTTCAAAATGCGGCACAACGAGCAGTCGGGGCCGCTACCAGTCCCAACCTCCGCCGCCCTTGTCTCGCGCACGCCGTTATGCGGCCGGCCTTACTGGACCCTCAACTTGGTGATCTTCGTGCCTTCAATGCTGAGATTTGCCATCAATCCCTGATTGGTCATGACGATGACGTCAACCGGTTCGGTCGCTGTGTTCACGTCGATGTCACCGTTTGCGCCGGCCTTGATGACTGCCACCGAGGCATCGGCCCCCACGGTCCAGCCTTGGCTGTCGCGGAATTTCTGCAGGGCATCCTGCGTCATGAACAGGAAAATGATGGCCTTGGATTGTGCGCCGATTTGCAAGCCGTACGAACCGGTTACCGTATTGTAGTAACCGACCGTCCTATTCCCGACGCGCAATGCGCCTTCGCCATATTCGCCGCCAATAATGAAACCGGCTGCCAGCACGGACGGGAATACCAGTACGCCGCGCGCTTTGCCGACCAGCTCACGGGAACTCGGCATTGTGCTGTAGAGCCGGTTGAGCGTGGTTTGCACGCTCGCGTCTATCTGTTGCACTTTATCCGTCGAGGCGACGCCGGTCATGCCCGTGGTGGTACAACCGCCGAGCACCGTTCCGACGACGCACAGCGATATCGCCAATTTGACCATAAGAATTCTTTTCTTTTGCATGACGCTCTCCATTTTCATCACCGCGTGGACGGTGATCACTGGGCACATAAAGCTGTGACAAAGCCCCGTGCCGACTCAACAGGTTCCGGTGTTTGGACGATCCGCGGGACGCCGCATGGGTTTGCTAGTGCGGGACGACAATCACCGTATTGCCTTTTGCGCCGGTCGCACCCGTGTAGCCCGTTGCACCGGTATCACCCGTGGCCCCGGTGCTGCCGGTCGCGCCGGTATAGCCAGTGGCGCCCGTAGCCCCTGTGTCGCCCGTGTAGCCGGTATTGCCGGTATTGCCTGTGCTGCCGGTTTCCCCTTGCGGCCCGGCCGGGCCGGTACAAGCGCTCAGCGCGATTACAAACAGCGCAGCCGCAATCAAGTTGATATTTTTCATGATGATTTCTTCCTTTGTCCTGCGTAAAACACTGACATGATTGTGAGTGTTCTTCCGGACTGGATCAGCGTCTGGCGGAAATCATCAGCATTTGCGGACCAAGCCTGCGCCTGCGAGCAAGAAGACCAACTCCATTTGTCACGCGCCGCCGAGGCGGCCGCATCACCATCAATTGTCAGCTTACCCCTGCGCTCGCTTCATCGTCGGTGCGTCAGCGAACATACGCGCAGCGAGGCGCCAGTGGCTGGGTCGGTGACGTCAGTCGCGGGATTCTCGACGAAGCCTCAATTCCAGTTCCTTTGCCGCAGTGATATCGACAAAGGTAATGACAGCGCCGTCGATGACGTTGTCGAGTCGGCGATATGGCATGATGCGTACCGCGAACCACCGGCCGTCATTGCTGAGAATCTGCTTTTCCGACGGGACCAGCGTGCGCAGTGTCTCGCACGCATCGTCTTGCAGCGCCGGGTATTGCAATGAGGTGGTGAGATCGCTCAGGGGCCGGCCGACATCGCTTTCCCGCAGGTTGATGATTTTGGAGGTGCGCTCGGTATAGCGGCTGACATTGAGCTCTTGATCCAGGAACAGCATGGCGATGTCGGTGCTATTGAGCAGGTTCTTCATATCGCTCTGAGCGAGCGATAGATCGTCGAGCTTGCGCTGCATCTCGGCGTTGATCGTTTGCAGCTCCTCGTTCATCGACTGCATTTCCTCCTTCGACGTCGTCAATTCCTCGTTGGCCGACTGCAGCTCCTCGTTGGTGGATTGCAGCTCTTCATTGGTCGATTGCAGCTCTTCCCGGGAGATGCGCGCCTCCTCTCGCAGCGCCAGTATCTCCTCGTGGCATCGCTGCAATGCTGCCGCGTGGGATGCCTCAAGCGCACTGGGCGTCTTGCGCCGGCGCCCCGCTGCGGCGGGAACATCACGGAACACGATGATGAACATGCCCCGCAGAGCTATCGGCTCCTTGAGCGCCTGTATCGTCACATCGACCAGCTGGCTGCCCTGGGTGCTCTGCGCCTGCAGACCGGTCAACTGCAACGGCTCGCTTTGCTCCGCGGCGCGCTGTAACCCGGTCGCAATCGGCAGGCGGATGCCATCGCGCGCCATCGCATGAAAATTCCAATTGACCTTGCCCGCGGCAGGTTCGAGATATTTTCCGGTGCGGCCGCTGATGTATACGATATCGCCCGAGCTGTTGACCACCACAGCGGGCGGGGCATAAACCTGCAGTAACAGATTGTCCGCCGCCTTCTGCAAGTTCTCATGGAGCTGCGCCGGAAGTCTTGAGGTAGGCACGGTTTGCTCCATTTTCATTGTCGACAGTGGGGGGAATGATTGCGCCAGGAAGTTGACGCCATCGAAATGGGTATTCTTATGCCGTGCATAGAGTCGCAGCTTCGATTCGATCGGGGTGAATAAACGGTCGAATTGCCCTGTTGTTTCTGAGTTTCCCAGCAGCAGGATGCCGCCCGCGCGCAGGCTGTAGTGGAACAGCGGCAGCAGCCGGCGCTGCAGCGCCGCATCGAAGTAGATCATCAGGTTGCGGCAAGACAGTATGTCGAGCTTGGTGAAGGGCGGGTCGAGCACAACGTCTTGCTGGGCAAACAGCACCATATCGCGAATTCTCTGGCTGACCCCGTAGCGTCCTTCATGACAGGTGAAAAAAAGTGCCAGCCGTTCGGCGGATACGCTGGTATCGATGGAGGCCGGATAGACGCCGCGCCGCGCCGTGGCGATAGCATCCGGGCTCAAGTCGGTGGCAAAGATTTGCAATGTTCTGTCCCGCAGTTGCAAGCGCTGCATCGCTTCCTCAAAGACGATCGCCAGCGAATAGGCCTCCTCGCCGGTCGAACATCCCACCACCCAGGCGCGCAGCTTTTTTTCCCGAGCACTGCTCGCCAGCAGCGCCGGCAAGGTGGTTTCCGCCAGATGCTGCCAGACCGCGGCATCGCGAAAGAAACTCGTGACGCCGATCAGAAGTTCCTTGAACAGCAGGTCGATCTCTTGGGGATTCTTCTCCAGGAAATCTGCATACCGCGCCAACGAACTTATCGAATGAATCGCCATGCGGCGCTCGATGCGGCGCCGCAGCGTACTGGGTTTGTAGCTTGAGAAATCGTGCCGGCCACGCGCGAGCAGCAGTGCCACGACTGCGGCAAGCGGATCGGAGCACGTTCCTTCGGCCATGTGATCGACCGGCGCGTCGTCCGTTTTCTTTGGCCTTTGCGGCCCTGGGCTTTTACCGATGTAGGCCAGAATGCGCGCCACAATTTCTTCCGGTGGCACAATGATGTCCACGCATCCGGTCTCGATCGCGCTTTTGGGCATGGCGTCGAACTGGGCGGATTCCGGCAATTGCGCGATGGTCAGGCCGCCAAGCGCCTTGACGGCCCGGACCCCTTGCGTGCCGTCGGAGCCCATCCCGGACAAAATCACAACGATGGCGTGTTCGCTCTGATCGCGTGCCAGCGACGAAAACAACGCATTGATCGGCAGGCGCATGCCACGCGGCGCTGGCGGGGGCTGCAAGTGCAGCAGGCCGCCGGCGACGCTCAGCTCGGTGTTCGGGGGAATGACATAAACGCTGTCAGGCGCGATGTGCATCGCGTCCTGAGCCTGGCACACCGGCATCACGGTGAAGCGCTGCAGCAGTTCCGCCAGAAACGCCTTGTGGGTCGGATCCAGGTGTTGCACCACCACGTAGGCAAGACCGCTGTTCGGCGGGACTCGAGCCAGGCATTGCTCGAGCGCGGCCAGACCGCCGGCCGACGCGCCGATGCCGACAATCCGCGGCGTTACCTGATCGTCATCGACGGGATGTTGGCCAGGCGATTTGCGCATGATTCGATTGACCTTGTTGGCTACCTGCCTCGCAGGTCGAAGCGCACCGCAGTCACGGCGGGCAGGCGCCGCAATACCCGGACTCAGGTCACGGAATCGGTCAGTGTGAGTAAAAGAGCGCCGCTTTGCGGCGCAACGCTCGCGACAGCCTGAAGAATGGACGTGCCGGATTGCACCGCGCGACTTGCCTTGCGGAAATGTCCCGGCTCCTGATCCGCGAGAAGTGACGAGAGCAGCGTCAGTAATGGCAGCCGACTTCCCGGCGCAAAAAAAATATCGATTCTCTGCCCCAACAGGGCGTCATGCGCGACACCGAGAATCTCGCCTGCCATGAAGTTGGCTTCAAGAATGACGTAATCCGAGTCCAGGATTAAATAGCCAACCGGGGCATGGGCATAGAGCTCAACGTATCGGTTGAGCGCGAGCGTCAACTCGCGCGCGTCTTGCTCCATCTGTTCATGCTGGATATCCAGTTCCACCTGAAAGACCTGCAGCTCATGGAGGATTTTGAGCACATCGCCGGCGTAGGCCGGATCGTTGGCAAGCTGGTGCAGCAAAGCCAGGGTTCCGGCACTGACCGCTCCGCCGTTTGTCGGCGGCGCCGTGCCGTCTTCGAGGTATGCCATCGCTCGAGAGCGCAATTGCAACTGATTATGGAGATCAGCAGTGTTCATCAGTGTTTCCCTCTAATCAACCCGTTGCAACTCTGTGTTACGGCTTACTCAGCCCTGTCAAGGCAAGTGTCGTCTTGAAACTCTTTATTGATGGTAGCAGATTCCTTGCCGATCGCCGAAAAACAACCACATTATGATCGTTGAATGAGATCGCCCTTGCTTAGCCCGTTTCCTGGTGGTCTCCTTGTGCGGCAATTGTGCCAGCAGCGGTTGCGTTGCCTTTCAGAACCCACTCGAAGCCTACCGCAATGAGCGCGCCCAGTAGCGGACCGGCAACGTAGATCCAGGTGGTGCTCAAGTCGCCGCGCATCAGGTCGGGGGCGAACGAGCGAACAGGATTCATCGACGCTCCGCTGATGGGCGATGCCCAAAAACCTGCCAGAGCGATATATCCGCCGATCGCCAGCGCGCCGTTCGAACCGATATTTCGAGCGCCCGATGCGGTGCCGAGAATTGTACTGACCAACCCTGTCGTCAACAGAATTTCCATCGCCAACGCTTTAACATCGCTCACACCGGAGCCGGGCGTGGTGGCACCGAGCAACGCGGCGGTACCGAACATCGCTCGGAGAAAAGATGCCGCGGCGATTCCCCCGACCAGTTGAGCGCCGATATAACCCGGCACACGGCGCCACGGGAAATTGCGCCGCGCGGCAAACGCTAATGTGACAGCCGGATTTAAATGGGCGCCGCTGACAGTCCCCATGAAATAAATGATAGCCATGACCATCAGGCCCGGCGCCGCGACCTTCATACCCGGGGTTATCTCACCGCCGCTCCGGGCACCGACCACGGCAGCGCCCGCAGCAACAACCACCAGGAGGAAGGTCCCCCAGGCTTCGGAGAATAGACGCCGCCACTCGTGGGCAAACTCCAGAAAATCGGGCGGCGGCGAGCCGCGCAGCATAAGCTGCTCTGAAGTAAATTTACCCGATTGAGCCTTCGTCATAATGGCCTCCATCAAACGAGCCGCGCTCTCTTCTTCAGACGATTTTGCAGGGAATCATCGCATCTTCATCGAACATATAGACTGCACAGAGTCGATGATAGCCGTCGGCAATGACCAGCCGGCCTTGATCCGGGTTTCTGAATAGCAAAAGCGGCGACAACTTCTTTCCCCGGGTGATACGAGCCCGATCCTTTTCAACATGACTGTTGCTGACCCCAAGCAGCGAAACACCGGAAGCCCGAAAGATGTCCTTTGCGGCGAGTGTTGTCATTGCTGCACTCGTCAATTCAACAGCCGCGAGCCTCGCCGCCTGTGGCAATAAAATCAAGCGCAAATAGGCTTCCGCTGCCGGATAATCGTGCGGCTGAGGCGCTTTGAGCCATTTGATCTTTGTTTTCTTCATCGCAATACTGTCAACTGTGAACTGTGCGCCGTCGCTGCCTGGCAAGCGCGAATATCGCCGATATCATCGCGGCATCGGCTTGTCTGTCGTTACGGCCATACCGGGTGCGGCTTTGCCAGGAAACGCCATTTCTCGGAGGATGGTGCCCACTACAGCATCCGATTTGCCGAGCTGAATTTTTCGATGGTGGTAGGGTTCGATTTCTCGGTAGCGAATTTTTTCGAACGCATCAAAACGAATAACGGATCAGCAAAAAACCTGGGCGGCTGGACCAAGCTGATTTTTGACCAGCCTCGCAGCAGCCTGCCTCGCCCTCCTTCGTCCTCCCACCTGCAGAGGTCAATTCGGGACTGCGGTAGTTCATTGTCGATAGCCAACGTCAGTACCTCATCGAGTACCGAGATAAGACGCGCCGCCATCTCGGCGAAACCCACTTCATAGTAGCAACGCTAGCGATGCGGGAGCCGGCTGTCTGTACGCCAGCGCACGCAGCAACTCTATGTCGTCGGCGCGGCGCCAACAGGCGTCAAGATATGTTGCAAACTGATGGGAATGTGTTCACACTGGGCTCAGATGTATGACGCCGTGATGCTGTAATGCGCCCGCGTATCTTCACTTGCCGTTGATTTGGATGCGCTATTCGATTCGCAACCTGGCTGGCTGGTGATGCCCCGTCCTGCACGCCGCGCTTCGCGATCTCGCAACAATGTTGCCGCCCCTCATTTCATCCCGGCACGCTCACTTCGGTCGTGTCTAGCGAATTTCGTCATATACACAGAGGCACAATATGTTTACTGCCGTTCTTCCGGTTCATAAGGGATTCGAAATTCAGACCTTAATATATCCAAACCATGATATGCACGGCATCCAAATCAAGCGGGTGCCCAAACGAGATCAAGGGTACCAGGTGTCGGTGCGGATTTTTCGCGCGGGGATCGTACCGACGGATCTGACCAGCCGCATGTTCAAGCTTTCGGAAGCGCTCTCATACGATGCGATCGGTGAAGCCAGACGCGCCGGCGAGAAGCATGGCCGCGAGATCATCGATGGCGATGTGAAGGACGAGTCGGTCGCCGATTTGTAGCTTGCGATGTTGCGTGTCGAAGGCCCGGGCTGCGGGCAAGGGTTCTGCAACCGCCTCTATGCAGCCTCGCTGGCTATGCGCCGCCACGAGTTTGCGTAGTAGCCATTTGATCAAAAAATGCGTGACCAGTCTGGCGTCGCTTGGCGCAATACATGGCTGCATCGGCGTTTTTGAGCAACGCCGTTGACGTCATGCCATCTGAAGGGTATATCGCAATGCCAATGCTCGGGCGCATGCTGAACGCGACGCCGTCGATTACCAAAGGCGCCGATATGGCCTCGAACAACTTGCCGGCAAGAATGCTCAGATGAGCGCGATCAGGCACATTTGAGAACAAGCAGGCAAATTCATCGCCGCCCAAGCGGCTGACGATGTCCTCGATACGCACTGTGCGCGCCAGTCGAGCGGCGACAATCTTGATGAGTTCATCACCCACATGGTGCCCATGCGCATCGTTGATCCTCTTGAAATGGTCCAGATCCAGGTAAAGCACGGCCAAGGTCTGACGCTGCTTCTGATGAGCGAGCAGCGCATTATTGAGCCATTCCCGAAAGAAAACACGATTCGGTAATGTGGTGAGGTCGTCGTGCAAGGCCAGGTGGCGCACACGTCTTCCCTCCGACAGCGTCCCGACCAAATCGGCTCGCGCCGCAACAAGTGCGGCGCGAGCGTTGCATACTTCCGATTCGAGTTGTCTGAGCCGCGCCTTCTCCTGCAATAGCAGGTCATGCAGTTGCTCCAACATCGCCGCGCACAACAGCATATTCTCCTTGGCCGCCCTGCGCGATTCGCATGCCGCGTCTCTGAGTGCGGTACTCAGCGGGATAGCGACGCCTGACTCGAACCGCGATTTAATCGCGCTAAGCAGATTGACGCTGTCCGTGATCCCTTCCGCAATTGCCGAAGCAGCCAGCGACCGGTTGTTGTTATTGGTGCAAGGTTGTGATTTCGAGATTGCGTCGTCGGGGGCGGCAGCGCCATCCTCTGATCCGTGACGCAGTTCAGATACCAGATTTTGGTTTTTTTGCATCTTTTGAACCTCCAGAAACAATCTTCCCCAGTTCAGTTGATTTGAGGAAAAGCATTGGAAGGATTAATCCAGTCATGACTGGGTGGACCACGGACTTTATTTGATTGGAAGAACCACCCTCGACGGGGCGTCCTCGCGACCGATGTTTAATAACCCCTGATTTGATTTAAACAGTTCGAGATCGCTTTGTCTGTACGAAAACGTACATAGAATCCGGCGATGTCGGTGCCAGGTTCGATAGTCACTAAACTCAATTAACTTTAAAAAATAGAGCATGCGATAGCAAGCGGTGCCGTCCGGAAACGAAAAAGAAATGCGCCACTGTTGGCTATCGAACAGACGGCACGATCCTGGCATGGTGTCATCCAAGAATGCCTGAATTGCGTTTTACGTAACGCTGCGGGCCATTGACGTTCCTTAATAAGAATCTGAGTAAAAGCGTGCCACGTTGACCGAGGAAATCTACATTTCCGCTTTACGCATCGTGATGAATAATCATCGGTCACATTCAATAATCGCCGAAGCAATAATCACTGGCGATGAATCAATTCAAATAGGAATATGCGATGTGTGGAATCGTGGGGGCAGTAACTGGCCGGAATATCGTTCCGGTGTTGATGCAGGGTTTGCAGCGACTCGAGTATCGCGGCTATGACTCATGCGGTATCGCCGTTCATGATCAGGGTCTGTTCCGTGCGCGGAGTATTGCTCGAGTCAGCGAACTTCAGGCGCAGATCGATGCCAGCGGGTTTGCCGGCAACTCGGGGATCGCCCACACTCGCTGGGCGACGCATGGCGGGCCGGTGATCGATAATGCACACCCGCATTTCTCACTCGATCGCCAGGGCGATCGACGCATAGCGTTGGTTCACAACGGAATTATCGAGAATTATGAACTCATCAGAACCGAGTTGAAATCTCTTGGTTACCTTTTCGAATCGCAAACGGATACCGAAGTAATTGCTCATCTGATTAATCATTTGTACGACGGCGATTTACTGCATGCGGTTGAAAAGGCCGTCAAGCGCCTGACTGGCGCATTCGCCATCGCGGTGATTTGCAAGAGTGAGCCGCATCGCATGGTGGGCGCCCGTCTCGGCTGCCCGCTGGTGGCCGGACTGGGGCATGGAGAAAACTTCCTGGCGTCCGACGCAATGGCACTGTCCGGCGCCACCGATCAGATCATCTATCTGGAGGAAGGCGATTTGGTCGATGTGCGGCAGACATCGATTCGAGTCGTCGACCGTAATGGCATCTCGGTCAATCGCAAGATCCACACCGTGTCGGCCACCGCCGGTCCGGCTGAACTCGCGCCCTTCCGGCATTACATGCAAAAGGAGATCTTTGAGCAGCCGGGGGTTCTGGCTGATACGTTGATTGGCAGCGAGAACCTGGATGCCGGGATGTTCGGAGCAGGTGCCAGTGAGATTTTCAAACAGATAAACGCCATTAGGATTCTCGCGTGCGGCTCGAGTTATTACGCTGGCATGACCGCCAAATACTGGATCGAGTCGCTGGTGGGCATTCCGGTCAGTGTCGAGGTCGCCAGTGAATATCGCTACCGCGAGCCGGCCGTCAATCCGCATGCGCTGGTACTGGCGATATCGCAGTCTGGCGAGACCGCCGATACGCTTGCTGCACTCAAATATGCGCACCAATTGGGTCACAGGCACTCGCTGGCCATCTGCAACGTGGGTGTGTCGGCCCTGGTGCGCGAAGCCGAGTTGTCGTTCCTTACGCGCGCCGGCATCGAGATCGGCGTGGCCTCGACCAAGGCGTTCACCACCCAACTGGCGGCTTTACTCATCCTGGGGCTTACGCTGGCGAAACTACGCGGGCACCTGACGCCCGAACAGCAACGATTGCATGTCAACGCACTGCGTCACTTACCGGCGGCCATTTGCCGGATACTCGAATTGGAACCCCAGATTATGGCTTGGGCAAGCCTATTTGCCAGAAAGGAAAATGCGCTATTTCTCGGGCGCGGCTTGCATTATCCGATCGCGCTGGAAGGTGCATTGAAACTGAAGGAAACCTCCTATATCCATGCCGAGGCGTACCCCGCCGGCGAACTCAAGCATGGTCCATTGGCGTTGGTAACCGAGGATATGCCGGTGGTCACGATTGCACCAAACGACTCATTGCTCGGCAAGCTGAAATCGAACATGCAGGAGGTACGCGCGCGGGGCGGCCAACTGTATGTCTTCGCCGATGCCGACTCGATGGTCGCGCCCAGTGACGGTATGCACGTCATACAGCTGCCGGAGCATCATGGCTTATTGTCGCCGATCCTGCACGTGGTTCCACTGCAGTTGCTGGCTTACCACACGGCGTTGGCGCGAGGCACCGATATCGATAAGCCGCGCAATCTGGCAAAATCCGTCACAGTTGAATAATTGCGCGGTGCCGGCACCCGGCGCCTTGGCCGCCTCGGTAGCGACACGAGAGCGGGTGCGTTTGCGGCTCCTCGGCCTTAGATGGTTGCTTGCGCTGGCGCCATGCTGGCTACCCAGGAGTACAACGCGACGAAAATCAATACGTCGAATACCGCACCGAAGCAGATATACAACACCGGCATGAAGAGCACTGATAAATGCTGAAGTATCAGCATGTGCAATACCGCCTGATTTGGAATCATCACGAAGAAGTAAGCCAGAATCATTGTCGTATAAAAAGCCTTTACTGCTATGCGCACATTCAAAATGTAGTAGCCAATCGCGAGCATGACCGGTATCGCTAACAGCAATTCGTATCCCATATCGATCACGGCAGTCAGGTGACTCAGAGGCGTATAGGGAAATTGCGTGGGCCAAAGCCAAAAAAACAGCAATGCCATCGCTTGCACGACGCACAGAATGCGGATCAGATACTTGAGCGGCAATAATCGGCCATTCATCCAAACCGTTGCCAGGAATGCAAGCGCGGTTGCCGCGGCGGTGGCTAACATGATCGCGTTGCTTGGCAGGTCCGCGGTTGGCGCGGATTGCGCCCAGATCAGATCCAGGCTGCGCCAATTTCCAGTGCCGCGATCAACCTGAAGCGGTATGTTCAGTCGTTGCGCCCAAAATACGACACAGTCGCGCCAGATCCCTAGGATATAAGGCTTTGCCCACACCAAGCCGCCGCAGAATAGCGTGGGTAGCGCTATTGCCTGAAGCAGCAAATAGGGGCCGATGGGCAGTCGGCTGATGGCTCGATGCTGGCGCGCATGCCGATGCAATAGTTTGGTCTGCCTGAGCGATTTCACTGCCGCGCGGAACGCCTGTTCGCGTGCCCGCGCGGTACCTGTCTGTTTTTTCATTGTGAAATTTTTAGAATTGATGGAACAGACCGACATATGCGCCGTTACGTCCGTAAATCGGGTTTTGGTAGTGATCCACGCTGACCAGAAAGCCCGACTTCTTGCTGAACCAATGACGCCATTCGAGAGTAATCTCCTTGCTCTGGAAATTGACCAGCGTTGCCGTTTGGGAAATTGCCTGATACCCCTCGCCTCCCCAGCTATAGCGTGCCGTCACCAGATTTTTCTTGTCGCGACCATAAGTGACGGCGACGAACTGTTGATGCGTTGGGATGTTTCCCGGATCGCTATGGTTGAAACGCACGCCCGCCTGGATGATCCACGGTTGATCGAAATAATAGGCCGCCCCAAGGCTTAGGCTGCGATCGATATGGCCATCCGGAGCGTTGTAATAGCCGACACCGATTGAGCTGACGAGATTGCGCTTTGGCAGCCACTTGCGGTTGATGAACACGTCTAGACGTTCGCGAGGTAAATAGAACGCGCCATCGCCAAAGCCAACGGCGGCGCTGACATACCAATCCTGATTGATCGTATAGGTGTCGCCTATGCCGACAAAGTTGCCAAATTGGCCGAATTCGCGTTTGGAGGAGAGCTCTGCCTGAATCACATTGGGGCCAATCCCATAGATGCCGCGCAACGTCGTATCGAGCCAGTTCCCATAACCCGCGTTCAGGTGCTCGGCGCCGGCGCTCAGTTCGAGACTCCGAATGGGCGGTGCCACGACATCGACCGGCACCGGTTGCACGTATTTGTTGGCGGCGCTGGGGTTCTCCACATTCTGCTGCTGTGCGTAAGCAGGCGCGTATGCGACGAATAGGGACAATATTGCGGTGAGAATAAAGTATTCCGTTGCCACGCCTGCTCTCCCATGGAAATCCCGTTATCGGGGCGTGCCGGTCGGCAGCGCCCGCTTGCATCACGGCAAAATCCGGCCGGACTGGTTGTCTTGCCGCATCTCTGGCGACGGAACGATGAAATGAGCAGACCGTTCCAAAGTCGCATGGGCGTCGATCAGAATGTCGACGATGCGTTGCGCGCTCTTACCGTCGCCGAACGGGCTCTTGTCGAGTTGCATGCGACGATAGGCGGCCGGGTCGGACAACAGCAAACCCGCCTGCTCGACCATCTCGGCAACCTCAGTGCCCACCAGTTTCGCGCCGCCGGCGTCGACCAGTTCCTGACGTTCGGTGCTGTTGCGGGCAATCAGTACGGGCTTACGGAATGCGGATGCCTCTTCCTGGATACCGCCGGAGTCGGTCAGCGTGAACTCGCAACGGACCAACATCGCAATTAACGCCTGGTAGCTCAGCGGTTCAGTCACGCAGATGCGCGCTCGAACCTGTGGCGGCAGATCCCGCATGACCGATTCAACGTCGGCCCGCACTGCCGGATTCGGATGTAACGGCCATACCGCCACCGTATTGCCGTGCGCTTCAATGACGCGCGCGACGGCATGAGCGATATTGCGGATTGGTTGGCCCCAGTTTTCCCGCCGGTGAGCGGTGACGAGGATCAATCGATGGCTCGTATAGCGGGCTTCGAACTCAAGCAAGTCGGCCGGCGTCACCGCATTGCGCTCGAGCGGCGAATGTTTGATGCGCTCGTGCGCCCACAGCGCGGCGTCAATGACGGTATTACCCACTTCGAAAACGCCAGCGCGATCGACTCCTTCATTCTGCAAATTGAGGCCGGCCTGCTGCGTTGGCGGAAAATGCCAACTGGCCAGACGACCGATCAATTCGCGATTTTTCTCCTCGGGAAAAGGCTCGCGCTCATGGGTGCGCAAACCGGCCTCGATGTGTATCACGGACTTGTCATGGTAATAACCGACCAGCGCGCCGACCAGTGCGGAGGTGGTATCGCCCTGCACCATCAGCGCGTCCGGCCGGAGCCGCTCGACGGCGTCATCAATGCCATGGAGCAGCGCCGCGGTCAGATCCGTCAGTGATGACGATTTGCGCTGCAGATCAATAGTGATATCGGGCGGCATATCGAAAAACGCATACAGCGCCTCGGCGATAGCACCATGCTGGCCCGTATGAACCACCAGTACCTGATGGCCGCGCGCTTTGAATTCCCGATACACCGGTGCCATTTTGATGATTTCCGGGCGGGTCCCGATGCAAGCCAGATAAGTTTTTTTGGACACGACAGGCCTATTGAAATCGAATGAGGGCGGCGTATGCGGTGGCAAACGACGGTTGTTATCGCCAGCATATTCGGCTTGCGAGACATCGAGCGTGACGCGCAGGGAACGGGTCATTGACAGCTAACCTCCGGCCCGGCTGCCGTAACACCCTTGTGGGCCAGGATCTGCCGCGCCACTTCGTCGGTCACGATCCAATGCGAGGTATTCCGAGCCGCGCGCGTCTCCCGGAGCCAGCAGCTTGCAGAGGTGGGATCGCCCTGATCCAGCGCGACGACCGCCACCAGGCCCCAGGAAAAGTCGGCATGGGATTGCATGAGCCATGTCGCACGATACTGATGCATCCATTGCTCATAATAGGTATGTGGATCTGTGGGCAGGTGGTCGAACTTGAACAGCAGCGGAAACAATTGCGCGATATCGTCAGGATAAAAAGTCCGGGCAATCGCATCCTGTCCCGACTGGGTGGACACCAGGAAATGCCGCGCCTGCTTGTCCCAGAATATCGTGTGAATATTGCGCGCAAGCTTTTTTGTATCCAGCAATGCGGTGCCGCCGCCCGGCTTCGGACGATAGGACAAAACTTCCAGGTTATCCATGAACAGCCCGTGTTGATAGACGGGGGACACCAAGTAGATGCCTCGCACCGGATCGATGAGGTGACTCAACGTGGCAACGCTTTTTTGATAGCTTCGCTGCCAAACCGGATTCTTTTTGAGTTCTGCCGGCATGGTGTCCAGAAACTTCAGCCAGAGGGCCACCAGCGCGTCGTCGGCATCGGCGGTCTTGCAGGGCGCCCATACCGGACCGCGACGACAGTAGCGGTCGAAGGTGCCATCCGGCTTTTGCCGCTGAACCAGCCAATCGGCCCATTGTCTCGCATAGGGAGAAATGTCGAGCCCGTTTTCGCGTGCCAGCAGAAGCGCTTGCAGCGCGAAATACGGGTCTATGGTGTCGCCGTTATATTGAATCGAAATCGCCCCTTGCGGATCGGCGTAACCGGCCAGTTGCAGCTTCGATGGCTGCGCATGGCAAGGCATTGAAAAGGCAAGCGCAATCGGCAATACCAGATAACCGCAAAGTCTTGCAACGCTTATATTGACCATACCACTCCTAAATCCCTCGCCCATACCGTGCCATGCGCGATGGCGCCGGCTTCGGCAAAAATATTTCCCGCGCTAATCGTGGTCGGCGATGCCGATGTCCCCAACTTGGCCCGTACCCCAAGATAAACAATGGTCTCCGAGATGACCGGTCCTTCGACGAACGCCTCATGGCGCACCTGAATTTGTTTTTCGCTGATCAAAGACCCCAGAATTCGCGCATGCGCGCCCACCGTGATGTCCTTCCTGGCCTTGATGTCTCCATCGATTTCCACCCATGCACCAATCAAAAGACGCCCGGTCACAATCAGCGATCCCCGATAAATTTTTCCTTCCGGTAATTCACAGTTGCCCCTGACCATATGAACCGAGTCGCCGCGGCGAATCACATTGGGCAAATCGTCGAACGATGCCTCGACCGGCGCCGGTCTTCGTGTGCCTGGGACACCGTCGGGCGCAACGCCGAAGCGCACCACGGGCGCGCTGATTCGCTCGAAGCAGCACCGCTTGTCCAACTCGACAGCAGTCGCGGAGGATATACGGCGCAACGCGCAACTTCCTTCGCCGAGATAAATGACATCATCGGCATAAGCCCATTCAAGCACCTCGCTATCTGGCCCCAATCTGATGCTGCCCTGGGCAAACAGCGCGGTAAAACTGTCGCCGCTCGAAGCCTCTATGCCACCCTGGACAAATAACGGCGGCTTGCATCGGACGGGCCCCGCCGTCTTGATCGAGTCGTATGCGATCAACGGACGCCGCGCGAGCGCCCAATTCATTTCGTTAAGATCTTCCGGTACGTGTTCGAAAATTTCATGGGCCGCCAGGATTTCTCCGGCGATATTGGACAGCGCGACACCACGAAATTTTTCCGCGAAGTGATCGATGTCGCTGGTGTAATTGGGGAAAACCGCCAGCGGCGTGCAGTCAGTCGGTGTTCGCCATTCTTGCCACGCGGGATGAAATGCCAGCCACATCAGAGCCAGGCATGTCGTTCCGAATGCGACGAAGTAAAGCCAGGCGAGGTTCATTCGACCCCCGGCTTGCGGTACCGCACGGTTTTCTCCCAGACCATGTCTCGCTTGAAAACGTAATCGATCGCCAAACTGAAAACGGACGAAGAGATCGCAAACAGATTGACGAAAAATCCAAGCAGATTAAAAGGCAGCAGACGCAGCCGGCGTCGATTTCCGTCAAGCAATACGGCAATGACAATCTGGAAGAAAGCAGCGAAATTTCCCATCGTGCCGTAAGCCATCAAGGCAAATATCGGTATCAATTTTGTCAAAAGATCTCCGGCATCGAGAAAATACAGGCAGAGCGCGAGTATCCAGCCGAGCAAAAGAAGCGGAGGCATGACAAAGACCAGCAGCAGCAACATGCCGTCGATGCGTTCACGCCAGCTCAGATAGGGGCTGGTTAAAAACTGATACCAATATCGCGCCAGTACCTGGTTGTGCCCTTTGGCCCAACGCTTGATCTGTTTGATGCGCACGCGCCAATCTTCCGGCACTTCCTCATAGCATTCGGAGCGATTCGTATAAATCGTCTTCCAGCCGTTGAGCAAGAGTCGGTAAGTGATGTCGGTGTCTTCGGCCAATACATCGTCATGCCACCCGCCCACGGCGTTGACCGCGGACAGGCGCACGCCACCGACAGTGCCGCCATATTGGGGAACCAGTTTCAAGTTCATGCGCGCTTGCTGGTCGACCTGATACCCCCCCGATCGCTCGAGATCAAGCATCCGGGTGAGCAGGTTGGTGCCGACATTCATCGGCACCACGCGGCCCATCACGGCGCCGACTTCGGGATCGAAGAAAGGAGCCACCAGTTGCCGCAACAAGCCGCGTCCCGGCACATAGTCCGCATCGAAAATGATCGCGATATCGCCTTCGGCATAGGCCAACGCATCCTTGAGCGCTGCAGCCTTGCCGGCTTTTCCATCCGCGCGATGAAACGGTATGATGCGGCCCGAATGTCGCGCGACATAATCGTCGATAATGACGCGCGTGCCATCCACGGAGCGATCGTTGACCGGAACGATTTTCAGGCGGTCGATCGGGTAACTCGTGTTGAGCAATGCGTCCATACATCCGGCAATGACATTTTCTTCATTGTGGGCGGCGATGAACACCGTGATCATCGGCCACGGCGCGTCGTCGATGTCGATGTACGGATGACGTTGCTTGCCGAACAGCCGGCTGAGCGTGAACAGCATGTGCCGCAAGGCATAAGCTGTCATGATCAAGACAATCACAAACAGCGCCGTCGTCATGCCCGAGGCAACGGAATGCCTCGTAATAGCCAGCCAACCTCCGGATTGCCTGCGGGTCTCGCTTGCCGACGCCGCGTGCGTGCTGATCCCCGCATTTTCCGATGGCCCGGCGGCGGTGGACCCGAGCTCGCGCGGCTTGCCGCTATCCGGCGATATCGCCTGGGCGGCACTGTGCGTCAGCTGACTCTCTTGCTGCGATGCAGCTCCAATGCCCACCCCGGCAACCTCACCGCCGGTCGTCAAGCGCGAACTCTGCGCTTCCGATGACGCGGACAGGAACATCTGATGACTCAGTGCGAAGGAATTCACCGGCAACCCAAGCATTCCGGCGAGAACCAGGATGATAATGATGCCTCCAAGCGTGACGGCTACACGAGAAAAGCCGCGTAACACCAGGAATTTTCGTCGGACATAATCCGGGAATTTCAGAAGGTCCATAGATTCCGCTTTGGCGACAAATGATCTGGCTGATTTTTTTTATAGTTATATGTCCTAAATAGTTGCATGAGAACCCGATTCTATAATGCCGAAATTGATATTTGTGACATGCGGTGTGGCAAGTTGTGGAGGTTAAACGCCCGTCATCACATTGTCTGTACGGCAGCGTACATTGGTGTCGAGGCCGCTATGCATACCGTTATGTTGAGTGCGCATCAGAGTCATGTTCTCGAAACACGCTCCCGATAGATGTCCCGATAGGGTAATTCCGCGTATGCCATGTGCCACGGAGCGCGGCACAATGCGATCATGCGCCATGCACGGCAGCCTCCGACGCGATGCGTTCGAGCGGCTTTTTTGGCGCTGAACCTCGTCCAGTTTGAGAGCCTGCCATGACTGTTTCCCCGGACCCGAGACAGAATCATCTGCTTGCCGCCCTGCCTGATGAGCCATGGCAACGCTGGCTACCGCAGCTCGAACTGGTTCAATTGCCGCTGGGAAAAGTGATATATGAGTCGGGTGGCACGCTGAGCCACGTTTATTTTCCGACCACCGCCATCGTCTCCTTGCTGTATGTCATGGAAAACAGTGCTTCGGCCGAGATTGCCGTTGTCGGTAACGAAGGCGTGATAGGCATTGCGCTGTTCATGGGCGGTGGGTCCACCCCCAGCCGCGCGGTGGTACAGAGTGCGGGAACGGGTTTCAGGCTGAGCGCGCAAACAGTAAAGGACGATTTCAGTCGAGCTGGCCCGGTTATGCGTCTTATGCTGCGCTACATCCAGGCGCTCATCACTCAAATGGCGCAAACGGCGGTGTGTAATCGCCATCATTCTCTGGATCAGCAGCTATGCCGGTGGTTGCTTTTGAGTCTGGACCGCCTCACGGGAAATGAACTCGTCATGACCCAGGAATTGATCGCGAACATGCTTGGCGTTCGTCGGGAGGGCGTGACGGAGGCGGCGCTGAAATTGCAACGGGCCGGGCTGATCAGCTATGTTCGAGGTCACATTACCGTGCTGGATCGTCCTGGCCTGGAGAGGCGAACCTGTGAATGTTATGCGGTGGTGAAGAACGAGTACAACCGGCTTCTTCCGGGCAAAATCGCGAGTTAGCGGGGCATGCATCAACAGGGCGAGGCAACTCCGATCCATCGAAAAGCAGTCAGTGATTATCCAATCCACCCAGACACCCCCTGCTGGATGAATCGAGCGTGGTGCCATCCTGGATCAATTCTTCCTGCACATAGGATTTTGCGCTGCCGCAGGCAAATGCATGATTGCAGGTGGGGCATTTGACTGGAGCATCCGACCGCAAGTGGGCTCGCAAATGCGCCTCGTCCGTGGTAGTGACAGTCAGTGGAAATGCCATGCCGCAACATGGACACACCACGAATCCGACAGGTATCTTGAGCATCATTTTCTCCAGCGGGATGTTCCGCGCATTCAACCTGAGCGCTTCACGACAACTGGCCGAGAACGCTTTTCCCGACCGGTTATTCCATGTTTGGCGCCTTCTGAACAGGCGAGTTCATTTTTACATGTGCCTGGTGTGCGAGCCTAGCGAGCGTGAGGGATCGATGCGTTAGTTGCTGCCCCTTTTGGCTGCGTTTTTGATGTTGTCGCCCGCGTTCTCGATCTGTTGTCCTGCATTTGCCGCGGCATTATCGATTGCCTTGCCGGCACGCTGCGCCGGCCCTTCCGGCTTCTGGCAGGCCGACAACGCCAGCACCAAAACGGTCATCGTCAATATTCCGATCGCCCTGCTGTTCCGTTTTCTCATGTTTCTCCATCAATGGTTTGGCCAGCGAAATGCTCAGCCACGATCATCCGAACGGATGTAGAGGCCACTTGCCACCGGTAGCACCATAGGCGTGCCATGGTCCGGTGTCGGTTCGGTGGCGTACATAACGCGAGAACGCTCAGGCCTGGCGATAGTGTTCTGTACGCTACCGTACATACCGGGCGCGCTATTTCTGCAAGACTGATCGTCCATCCCGCAGCTCTCACTCTCTGACTGCTTCCTCGTTGGAGCAGTCGCATTGTGGCAATGAGCGTGGATGGCGCGCGCCCGCGGCGCCTCGTTCCGGACGAGCCGCGGCGCCACGCTCCTGCGACCTGATTGCGCGTTTCGCCCGCTTCCTACCGGATGAGCTGGCAGCTCCCGCGTGTGGGTTGGCTAACGCGGTTGGCCGGCCAGAAGAACCTCACCGACCCAATCCAGCGACCTAAGAGGTATCACTATGTGGCTCCTGCCGCGCTTTACGAGCTTCCTTGGCGCTGAGCGTATCGCCGGCGATCTCGGCCCGCGCGAGCCACCGATTCGCGCCGAACTTTTCAGCACGGAGCGGCTCGAGCAACACGCGGCAAGCCTGGCCGCGGCGCAGGTCGTCTCCGCGCGCCGCGGCAACGGGCGAGCGTTGGCCGCACGCGCGGCCGACAACGAACGCGTCTTGCTCAAATGCTATCGCGCGATCTCTCAGGCAACGCGGCAGCGCCGCTCCATCACGCCGGCGGCCGAGTGGCTGCTCGACAATTTCCGGGTGATCGAAGGGCTGTTCAAGGAAACTCGCTTGGGGCTGGCGCAGCGCTCCTATCGTGTGTTGCCGATGCTTTCGGATGGCCCGCTCCATGGCAAGCCTCGCATTTATGGCGTGATCTGGGCGTTCGTCGCGCATACCGATAGCCGCTTCGATGCTGCCTTGCTGCGACGCTTTCTGCGTGCCTATCAACGCATCGAGCCGCTGACCATTGCTGAATTGTGGGCCATTCCGCTGACCCTGCAGTGCGTGATGATCGAGAATCTGCGCCGGTTAAGCGTGCATGTCATTGGCGCGCAAACGGGGCGTCAGAAAGCCGACGAAATCGCCGACGATTTGCTGGCGCTTCGCGCTCAAACGCCGCAGGCCATCGATACGGCGATGAACAAGCTGATTGCCGAACCGTTCGGATCGGCTTTCGTGGTGCAATTGATTCAGCGCCTGCGCTACCAGGATATCTCGCTGCAAAGACTGAATCAGCAATTGGCGCGCCAGGCGCAATCGTTTGACGATGTCGTGCAGGCCGAGCACGCTGAACAAGCGGCCGCCAATATGACCGTGCGCAACCTCATCACCAGCATGCGCGACATGTACGCGTTCGACTGGCGCCCGCTCGTCGAGGACGTCAGCCTGGTCGACGAATGCCTGCGCCGCCATCCAGTGTATCCGAGCATGGATTTCACGACCCGCGACCGGTATCGCCACGCCATCGAGGTGCTGGCCGAACAATCGCGGCATACCGAACTCGAAATCGCCCGCGCCGCGGTGGCCAAGGCGGCGGGCAACGCCGAGCGGGGCAACCTATCCGACGGGCGCATCGCCGACCCCGGTTATTACCTCATTTCCAGCGGTCGCCCTGCCTTCGAGCGGGAAGTCGGTTTTCGCCCGACGTGGAAGCAGCATTTGCTGCGCGCCTACACCTCACGCGCCACGGCAGCGTATATCGGTACGATCCTGCTGCTCAGCGCGGTGCTGTTGTGCCTGCCGCTATGGCCCAGCATCAATGCCGGCGTGGGTCTGGCAGGGGCGCTTCTACTGGGCTTGCTGGGGTTTTTCCCGGCCTCGGACATGGCGGTTACGCTGATCAACAAAGCCATCACCGGGCTGGTCGCGCCGCATCATCTGGCGCGTTTGGCGCTGGAGCAAGGTATCCCGCCGGAACTGCGGACTTTTGTCGTGGTGCCGACGCTGCTCACGTCGCAAGCGGCAATCGAGGCGCAAATAGAACAACTGGAAGTGCATTACCTTGCCAACGCCAAGGGCGACATACTTTTCGCGCTGCTGTCGGACTGGGCCGATGCAGACACCGAATATCGCGACGGCGATTGGGCGCTGTTGAACGCCGCGGCGGAGAAAATCGCGACGCTCAATGCACAATATGGCGCCGCGCTCGACGGCACCCCGCGCTTCTTCCTGTTCCACCGCAGGCGCTTGTGGAACCAGGCCCAGCGCAAATGGATTGCCTGGGAGCGAAAGCGCGGCAAGTTGCACGAATTCAACCGCCTTTTGCGCGGAGCGACAGATACCTCGTTCCTGCCTGTGGGTGGCCAGCCGCCGCGTGCACCCGCCGGCGTACGTTATGTGCTGACGCTCGATAGCGATACGCGGCTGCCGATCGACGCCGTGCGCCAATTGGTCGGTACCGCGGCGCATCCTTTGAACCAGCCGAGGATCGATCCGCGCTCGCGCCGGGTCGTCGAAGGGTACGGCATTTTGCAGCCGCGCATCACTCCGACGCTCCCCACGGCTCAGGAAAGGTCCATTTTCCAATGCATTTTCTCCGGGCCGTGCGGTATCGATCCCTACGCCGGCGCAGTCTCGAACGTCTACCAGGATCTATTCGGCGAAGGCAGTTATACCGGCAAAGGCATCTATGACGTCGACGCTTTCGAGAGCGGGTTGGCCGGCCGCATTCCCGAAAATACCGTGCTCAGTCACGATTTATTGGAAAGTGTCTTCGTGCGCTGCGGCTTGGTGACGGATATTGAATTATTCGAAGATTTTCCTTCCCACTCTCAAGTCGCGGCAACCCGGTCGCACCGATGGATAAGAGGCGATTGGCAGTTGCTGCCATGGATTGCAGGCCTCACCGGCGAATCGATTCCCGCCATCGGCCGCTGGAAAATGATCGACAACTTGCGTCGCTCGCTATCCGCGCCAGCCATGATCTTCACGTTACTGGCAAGTTGGGTGCTGCCGCGAGTACCCGTCGGCCTGTGGAGCGGTTACGTGCTGCTCGCACTTGCCTTGCCGGCGCTGTTGTCGCTGTGCCAGGGCTTGATACCGCCGCGCAGTGGCATATCGATCCGCAGCCATCTGCGTGCCGTGGGCAAAGACGTGGCTTATGGCGGCAGCCACCTGCTGATTGCCGTCACGTTGCTGGCGAACCACGCCTGGCTGGCGCTCGATGCCATCGGCCGCACGCTGTTCCGTTTGCTGGTCAGCCGCCGCCTGCTGCTCGAATGGGTGACCGCCGCGCAGGCGAAATTGCGCGCGGGCATTTCGCTGGGCAGTTTCACCTGGTCTTTGCGCGGCGCCATCTTCATTGCCGTGCTGTGTGCCGCCGTGGTGGCCTACCTTAATCCCGACAACCTGCGATTGGCCGCGCCGTTTCTCGTGCTGTGGGGCATCTCGCCATTTTTTTCTCAATGGATCAGCGCGCCGCCGAAGACTGCCCCGCCCTACCCCGGCAAGGCCGCCGACGTGGTGGCGATGCGCATGGCCGGGCGCCGCATCTGGCGATTTTTTGCCACTTTTGTCACCGAGCAGGATCACGGACTGCCGCCCGATAATTTCCAGGAGGACCCGGCGCCGATTGTCGCGCACCGAAGTTCCCCAACCAATTTCGGGCTTTATCTGCTGTCGACGCTTTCAGCGCGCGATTTTGGCTGGCTGGGCATCACGGAAATGGTGGAAAGGCTCGAGACGACGCTGGGGACGATGCAGGCCCTGCAGCGTTTTCGCGGACATTTTTTCAATTGGTATGACACCTGCACGCTAAGCCCGCTCAATCCGCAATATATTTCGTCGGTCGACAGCGGTAATCTGGCTGGCCACTTGCTCGCGCTTGCCAGCGGCTGCCTCGAAATGGCGCAGCAGCCGGTGTTTTGCGCAGCACAGTTGGCGGGAGTCCGGGATACTGTATGGCTGCTGCGCGAAGCGATCCAGGCCGAGCGAGACGACCGCCGTACCTTGACGGTCAACTTGCGTCAGCTCAACGAAGGGCTCGATGATTTCGAACAGTGGCTGCTTGAGGCGCCAATGAACGACGCCGACTGGTCCGGCCGATGGCATGGGCTCGAAGAGCGGGCGGCGACGCTGCTCGATCTGGCGCAGACTTTTGCCGCGGAGCGAGGCGACGCGCAGCACAGCGAGGTGCTGGCCTGGGCGCAATCGATCCGCGCCGATGTCGCCAGCCATCGTCGCGACCTGCCGTTATGCGTGCCGACCTCGCTTGTGCAGGCAATCGAATACGCCACGCCTTTGCCGCGTCGCGAGGGCGCATTGCAGCCCGGCATCTCGATCGCCGCGACTCCTGATTTTTGCCATTCGCTCAGTACGGCATTGTCGGCCGGCCCCGCCACCGGACACGGCTTTGGCGATGCCGCCGCTGTCGCCCGTGACGCCTTGCACCCGATCGGAAATGCCTGCGCCGGGCTGGCCGGTCGGCTCGAAGCCCTGGCTGCGACTGCAAGGCGTCTATGCGAGGAAATGGAATTCGGCTTTCTTTTCGATCCCGAACGCCGCCTGTTCTCGGTGGGTTATCGCATCAAGGAAGGAGTGCTGGACAACAGCTACTACGATTTGCTCGCTTCGGAGTCCCGCCTGGCCAGCTTTATCGCCATCGCCAAGGGCGACGTCGCGGCCACCCATTGGTTCCGCCTGGGACGTCCGATGACGCCACAGGGCAGCGGCGCGGTCCTGATGTCCTGGTCAGGCTCGATGTTCGAGTACCTGATGCCCTCGCTGGTGATGTTCACGCCGTCATACAGCCTGCTGGATGAAACCTGTCATCTGGCCGTCAAGCGGCAAATCGCATACGGGCGCGAGCGGCACCTGCCGTGGGGCGTTTCCGAGTCGGCCTATAACGTCCGCGATCGCGCCTTGACGTATCAGTATGCCGACTTCGGCATCCCGGAACTGGGATTGAAACGCGGCTTGGCACAGCACCTGGTGATTGCGCCGTACGCTACCCTGCTCGCCGCCATGTACGATACGCGCGCGGCCGTCGCCAACTTCAAGCAACTCGATGCGGCCGGCGGGCGCGGCATCTTCGGTTACTACGATGCGATCGATTTCACGCCGTCGCGCCTGCCCGAAAACCGCAGCGTGGCGCCCGTGCGCGCCTATATGACCCACCACCAGGGAATGTCCCTGGTGGCGCTTGGCAACGTGCTGTTCGACGATGTCATGCGCCGCCGCTTTCATCGTCAACCGATCGTTCGCGCCGCCGATCTGCTGCTGCAGGAACCGCGTCCACGTGAAGTCGGAAAAGCTCAAGTTCGCCCGGATATCGCCGATGCGGTGCTGGCCAAAGAGATCATCAGGCCTGTTTCCCGCCGCTTTCACTCGGCCCGGCAAGCCGTGCCGTCGACTCATCTGCTGTCGAACGGGCGCTATGCCGTGATGGTGACCACCGCGGGCTCGGGGTATAGCGTCTGGGATGGCCTGGCCGTGACGCGCTGGCGCGAGGATGTCACTTGCGACGCTTGGGGAAGCTATATTTTCCTGCGCGATACCGCGAGCGGCGACGTGTGGTCTGCAACCTATCAGCCGCTCGGCCTGGAACCCGATCGCTACGAGGTGGTTTTCTCGGAGGATCGAGCCCGCTTCGTGCGCCACGACGGGACCCTTTCGACCTGTCTGGAAATCATTGTTTCGCCGGAAGACAACGCCGAGATCCGCCGTCTCACGCTTACCAATTCGGGCGCGCAAGCCGTGGAAATCGAACTGACTTCCTATGCGGAGGTCGTGCTCGCGCCCATGGCGGCCGACGCGACGCACCCGGCTTTTTCGAATCTTTTCATCCATACCGAATACTTGCCGGAGGTGCATGGTCTGCTGGCCATGCGACGACCGCACAGCGCTACCGACGCCCCGGTATGGGCCGCGCACATCCTGGCCGGCGGCTCGCGCAGCGAAAACGTCGGCTATGAGACCGATCGTGCCCGCTTTCTCGGGCGCGGCCACCCGATACGCGATCCGGTCGCGATCATGGACGGCCGGCCGCTCTCCAATACCGTGGGATCGGTGCTCGATCCTGTGCTGAGCCTGCGCACTCGCGTGCAGGTCGCGGCTGGCGCCACGGCGGACATCCTGTTCGCCACCATGGTCGCGCCAACCCGCGGTGAGATCATCGATCTGGCGGACAAATACCGCGATGCGGCGAGTTTCGAGCGCATCTCGACCCTGGCGTGGACGCAGGGCCAGGTGCGCCTGCACCATCTCGGGATCACGGCGGAGGAAGCGCATACCTTTCAGTACCTCGCCAATCGGGTGCTCTATTCCGACCCCGTCATGCGACCCAGCAGCGAAGTACTCAAGCGTAATACGCTCAATGCCACGGCCCTGTGGCGCTATAGCATTTCGGGAGATCTGCCGATTGTGCTGGTGCGCACCGACGATCAGGAAGATCGTGAAATTGTCCGGCAGTTGCTGCGCGCGCACGAATATTGGCATGGCAAGGGCCTGGCGGTCGATCTGGTTATCCTGAACGAGAGAAAAGCCTCTTATGTCCAGGATTTGCAAACGTCGCTGGAAAATATGGTGAGCGGCTGCCAGGCAACGCCCGCCCCGGGGGGCAGGGGTGGCGGCATTTTCGTGCTGCGCGCCGACTTGATCGAGGCTTCCGAACGGGATCTGCTGTTGTGCGCGGCGCGCGCGGTGGTGCTGGGCATCCAGCAAGGCAGCCTGGAGGAGCAGGTGTTGCGCCTGCGCCGCGCGGAATCCAAGCCGGTCGCCCCACCGCCCTTGCCGGCGCCGCTGACGCCCCGGGCATTCGCGCAAACGGCGCTGCCGGCCGTGCCGACGCTGGAGTTTTTCAATGGCCTGGGCGGCTTCGCCAGCCAGGGCCGCGAGTATGTCACCGTGCTGGGGCCGGATCAGCGCACGCCGGCGCCCTGGATCAACGTAATTGCGAATCCGGCTTTCGGCTTTCAAGTCTCCGAGTCCGGTGCCGGCTACACGTGGTCGGAGAACAGCCAGGCGAACCAGCTAACGCCTTGGTCCAACGATCCGGTTTGCGATACGCCAGGCGAGGTGTTTTATTTGCGCGATGACGAAACGGGGGAGCTTTGGGCGCCCACTGCACTGCCGATACGAATCGAAAACACCCGCTACATCGCCCGTCACGGCCATGGCTATAGCCGTTTTCAGCACAGCTCGCACGGCGTGATGAGCGAATTGCTGCAATTCGTGAGCTGGAGCGATCCGGTCAAGATTTCGGTCCTGACGCTGGAGAACCTGTCTTCCCGCCCGCGCAAACTCTCGGTGACGGGTTATGCCGAGTGGGTGTTGGGCACATCCAGGGCCGCCAGCGCTCCGTTCATCGTGACGGAAATGGATGCGCAGACCGGCGCAATGTTTGCCGCCAACCCCTGGAATGCCGGGTTCGGCAAGCGCATTGCCTTCGTCGACTGGGTCGGCCGCAAAACGTCGTGGACGGGTGATCGCACCGAATTCATCGGCCGCAACGGCACGCTCGAGCAACCGGCGGCATTGGCTGGCTCAGCCGGCCTGAGCAACCGCACCGGCGCCGGATTCGATCCATGCAGCGCGCTTCAGACCGCGGTTGAACTCGCGCCCGGCCAACGCGTGCAGCTGACTTTCCTGCTCGGCCAGACCGCCGACCGGCCGGCAGCCCGGCAACTGATCGGCCGCTACCGCGCGCTCGACCCGACGGAAGTGCTCGCCGAAGTAAATGCGCAGTGGGACCGCATCTTGACCAAGGTGCAGGTCGAAACCCCGGATCGTGCCACCGATCTGATGCTCAACGGCTGGCTGCTCTATCAGGTGCTGGCGTGCCGGATGTGGGCTCGCGCCGCCTTTTACCAAGCCAGCGGCGCTTTTGGATTCCGGGATCAGTTGCAAGACTGCATGGCGCTGACGCTGGCACGGCCGGATCTCGCGCGCGCTCACCTGCTGGATGCGGCTGCCCGGCAGTTCGTCGAGGGTGATGTGCAGCACTGGTGGCATCCACCTCAGGGGCGCGGTGTACGCACCCGTATCTCGGATGACCGCCTCTGGTTGCCGTATGTGGTCGCGCAATATGTAGGGGTGAGCGCCGACGCGGCTGTCCTGGATGAAGTGCTGCCATTCCTCGAAGGCCCCGCAGTGCCGGCCGAGCACGACGACGCCTATTACGCGCCGAAGGTCTCGGCCCAGACCGGGACGCTGTTCGAGCATTGCGTGCGCGCGATCGATTGCAGCCTGGCCAATGGAGCGCATGGGCTGCCGTTAATGGGCGGCGGCGACTGGAACGACGGCATGAACCGCGTGGGCCAGGCGGGCAAGGGGGAGAGCGTGTGGCTTGGCTGGTTCCTGTACTCGACCATCGCGAAATTTTCCGTGCTGGCCGCCGCGCGCGGCGAGCACGCCTGCGTCGAGCGCTGGCACAAGCATGCCGCCGCCTTGCGCGCCGCGTTGAAAAAAGATGCCTGGGATGGCGCCTGGTATCGGCGCGCCTATTTCGACGACGGCACGCCGCTGGGCAGTTCTGCCAATGCGGAGTGCCGGATCGATTCGCTGGCGCAAAGCTGGAGCGTGATATCGGGCGCGGCCGAGCTCACGCGGCAACGGCGCGCGATGGCGTCGGTCGAGCAGTATTTGATTAGGCCGGGCGATGATCTGGTGCTGCTGCTCGCGCCGCCGTTCGATAAAACGCCGCATGATCCCGGATACATCAAAGGCTACCTGCCCGGCGTGCGCGAGAACGGTGGCCAATATACGCATGCCGCGGCGTGGTGCATGATCGCCTATGCAATGCTGGGCGACGGGGATCGGGCGGGTGATTTGCTCAAGATGCTCAATCCCGTCAATCATGCCTCGACCCGCGCCGGCGTGCACGCCTACAAGGTCGAGCCGTATGTGGTGGCGGGCGACATTTACGCCGCGCCGGCGCACGTCAGGCGCGGTGGCTGGACCTGGTATACCGGCTCGGCCGGATGGCTCTATCGCGGCGGGCTCGAATCGGTCCTGGGCCTGCAAAAGCATGGCGAGCACTTGATCATCGATCCTTGCATCCCTCGCGACTGGCGCAACTTCCGTCTCGACTACCGGCATGGCGTGACGCACTACCTGGTGACAATCGATAACCCGCATGGCGTGTCCAAAGGCGTTGCGCGTGTCGAACTGGACGGCGTGCCCCTGCCCTCGAATACCCCCAGTGTCACGCTGGTCGACGACGGCCAGATTCATCGTGTGCGGGTGATGCTGGGCCAGGCGGCACAGCCATAGCGCAAAACCGCATTGACACCGGGATTGCCGCCTTATAGTCTATTACTTATAAGTATATGCTTATTTCAATAAGTAATATTGGCGGCACAGACCGATATCCCCATGATTTTTCGTCAGCTTTTCGACACTGCGTCGAGCACTTATACCTATCTGCTCGCTTCCCGACCCGGCGGTGAAGCATTGCTCATCGATCCGGTCAAGGAGCATCTGGCGGACTACACCACGCTCATCGAACAACTCGACTTGCGGCTGGTGCATGCGATCGATACCCACACGCATGCCGATCACGTGACGGCGCTCGGCGATCTGCGCGATGCCACGCAATGCACCACGCTCATGGGCGAGCGCTCCAAGGCGGAATGCGTGTCGCGGCAGGTGAGCGACGGCGAGATTCTGCGCGTGGACGGTATCGAGCTGGCCGCGCTCTATACGCCCGGGCATACCGACGAGTCGTTCAGCTTCGTGCTGGCGCCCGCCGCGCCGCGCGCGGTCTTCACCGGCGACGTGCTGCTGATTCGCGGCACCGGGCGCACGGATTTTCAGGGCGGCGACCCCGCCCGTTCCTGGGATTCGATCGTCAATAAGCTGTTTCGGCTGCCCGACGACACGACGCTGTACCCCGGCCACGATTACAGAGGCTGGACGGCGTCGAGCATCGGTGAAGAAAAGCGCTTCAATCCGCGCCTGGCCGGCAAGACCCAGGGCGAATACATCGCACTGATGAATAACCTCAATTTGCCGGCTCCCAAGATGATGGATATCGCCGTGCCCGCCAATCTGGCTTGCGGACAGCCCGCGGCGGCGCCGCGTCCGCAGGGCTGAGTGCGGCGGTTGGTCGCCCGAACGCGAGGCCGCTGTGGAGGCCGGCCCGGACTGTGCGCTCGAAGCGACAAGCGCTATGATCGAGTCGTGATGGCCGACTGGCAGTACCAGCGCATGCCGCCGGCCGCCGCGACCGGCACGCGAGCATACGTCAACAACAACGAGAGGGGACGAAACATGGAGCGAGGACGAGTAGCCTCTGCGCGACACCGAGGCACACACCCGTGGTGGTTGCTGGCGGCAGCATTGGCGAGCATCTTCATCATCGGGCAACAGGCGCGGGCGCAAACGGCCGGATTGCAAGCGGCGGCACCCGCCGGACTCGGCCTGACTATTGCCACGCATGGCACCGCCCAAGGCGTGCCGGCTTGCGTCAGTTGCCACGGTACGCAGGGGCAAGGTAACGCGGCAGCGGGTTTTCCGCGGCTCGCGGGACTCAGCGTCGCCTACCTGGTCGGGCAGCTCGATGCGTTTGCCAGCGGGCAGCGCCAGAATCCGGTCATGCACCCCTTCGCGAAAGCATTGACGCCGAGCGAGCGCATTGCCGTAGCGGCCTATTTCAGTCAATTGCCCGCACCAGTTGCCGTGCCGCCGATCGACGACGCGACCATCGAACCCACCAACGCGGGCGCCTGGCTGGCCAATCGCGGGCGCTGGCTTGCCGGCCTGCCTGCTTGCGCGCAGTGTCACGGGCCGGGCGGCATCGGCGTCGGGGCAACGTTTCCGCCGCTGGCGGGCCAGTCGGCGGCCTACATTGCGAGCCAGTTGCATGCGTTCCAGGCCGGTACCCGCCCGCCAGGGCCTCTGGGCTTGATGCACATGGTCGCGGGCAAGCTGTCCGAGGCCGATATCACTGCCGTGTCGACTTATTACGGCGGATTGGGCCACCCGGTGGCGGCTCGCGCGAACGTTCATGGAGACGGACAATGAAGCGCATTCACTTGCTGGTCACCGCCCCCCTGCTCGGCCTGCTGCTTGTCATCGGCGCCTTGCCCGGCGCCAATGCGGCGGGCCCTGCGCCGGTGCAGTTCACGCCGCCGCCCGAGAGCGCGATGCCCAAGGGCGAATTCGGCAAATCCGTCAAACTGGGTGAGCAGATTTTCATCCATACGGGCACCTTCGCCGGAAAGTTCGTCGGCAATTCGCTCAATTGCGCCAGTTGTCACCTCGATGCCGGCCGCCGGCCGAATGCGAGTCCGCTTTGGGCCGCATATATTTCCTACCCGGCCTATCGCAGCAAGAATGGCCACGTGAATACGTTCGCCGAGCGCATACAGGGTTGCTTCCGCTTCAGCATGAACGGCAAGGCGCCGCCGCTGGGCGATCCGGTGCTGGTGGCGCTGGAGAGCTACGCGTATTGGCTGTCCACCGGCGCGCCGGTCGGCGGTCCAGTGGCCGGACGTGGGTATCCGAAGCTGCCCGCGCCTGCGCTTACCCCAAGCTATGCGCGCGGCAGCGAGGTTTTTGCGCAGCACTGCGCGCTGTGCCACGGCCCCGACGGGCAAGGACAATCGAGCGGCGGCAAAGTGGTTTTTCCGCCGCTGTGGGGCGCACGCTCGTTCAACTGGGGCGCGGGCATGCATTCGATTCAGAACGCGGCCAACTTCATCAAGGCCAATATGCCGCTGGGCCTGGGTGGCTCGCTGACCGACCAGCAAGCGTGGGACGTGGCGACTTTCATGGACAGTCATGAGCGGCCGCAGGACCCGCGTTTCACTGGTTCGGTCGAGGCCACGCGCCTCAAGTATCACAACTCCAAGTACTCGATGTACGGCCGTACGGTCAACGGCCATGTCCTGGGCAGCGAATGAATCCCGCCGAAAAAATATAAATAAAACAATATATTGAGACTGATAATTAAAGTTTTACTTTAATTATCGGCTCGCTCGGCCCAATGCGGCCGTTCCCTCCTGGCGGGCTCTGATTCGTCACGCGTCAGCGTGCACGAAAGCCGCGCTTCGCTTTGACAAGGCGGGCACTTTTACGTACCATATTACTCATAGATATATGCTTATTTCGTAGAGTAATATTGACGTCGCGGCCAGCGATCCAGCTGGCTGGTCCTGCGCGGCCGGGGTTCCCGCACGCAATGGGCCAAGTGCTTTTCGAGCAATGAAATCATGGATATTTTTGCAATGCCCTCGCTGACACAAGGCGTGGTTGCCGCGTTGTGCGGCGGATTCGTCAGCTTTTCTCTGGGTCTGGTCGGCGGCGGCGGCTCGATTCTCGCGGTGCCGCTCATTCTGTATGTGGTGGGGTTGAAAGACCCTCACCTGGTGATCGGCACGTCGGCACTGGCGGTGGCGACCAACGCTTACATCAATCTGATTCCGCACGCCCGCGCCGGCCGTGTGCGCTGGCGTGCGGCGTTTTCGTTCGCGGCCAGCGGCGTGATCGGTGCGGCCATTGGCTCGTCGATCGGCAAATTGGTCAATGGCCACAGCCTGCTGATCTATTTTGCCGTGCTGATGTGTTTCGTGGCGTTCCTGATGTTGCGGCCAAGAGCCGCGCATCCCCCAGGCCAAGCGCTTCGCCCGGGCGCCCATCCGCGGCTTTGGGGTACCGGGCTCGGCGCGGGCGGCCTGTCGGGGTTCTTTGGCATCGGCGGCGGATTTCTGATCGTCCCGGGCCTGATGTTCGCAGGACCGATGCCAATTGCCGAAGCGATCGGCACGTCGCTGTTCGCAGTGGGATCGTTCGGGCTGACTACCGCGATCAATTACGCGTTGACCAGCCAGGTCGATTGGGCGATCGCGATCGAATTCGTCGCTGGCGGCGTCATCGGCGGATGGCTTGGCGCTCGTGCGGCGGGCCATCTTGCCAACAAGCGCGGCGCACTGAACCGCATTTTCGCCGGGATGATCATCCTGGTCGCCCTTTACATGCTGTATCAATCACTGCACGCCAGATAATCCCAATGAAATCACATGTTGCAAACCGCGCCTTGCTGTGCGCGGCGCTGTTCGGCATGCTTGCCCCGGCATGGGCCGAGACGCCGCCGACGGTGGCAGCCATGCAGGCTGCGCTGGACCAGAACCTGGGTGACGGCCTGAGCGTGTCGAAAGTGTCGGCGACACCGCTGCCCGGCATTTACGAAGTCTACGTCGATCACAAAATCATTTACGCCGATCGAGCCGGGAAGTACATGCTGGTGGGCCAGCTCATCCAGACCCAGGGACGCAGGAACCTGACCGAGGCCAGCCTGCAGGCCGCCCAGAAGACCGACTTCTCGAGCCTGCCGCTGGCCGACGCCATCAAAACCGTCAAGGGCAATGGCAGCCGCAAGATGGCGATCTTCGCCGATCCGTACTGCCCTTTTTGCAAGCGTCTCGAGCAGACCCTGCAACATGTCGACAACGTGACGATCTATACCTTCCTGTTCCCGGTGCTTACGCCCAACTCAAAGCCGATGTCGCGCGACATCTGGTGCTCGCCCAATCGCGACGCGGCCTGGACGGACTGGATGTTGAAGCAGCGCAAGCCTCAGCCTCAGGCTTCATGCAACGCGAGCGCGCTCGACAGCAATCTGGCTCTCGGCAGCCGGCTCGATGTCAGCGCCACGCCGACCATCATTTTCGCCAACGGCGCGCGCATGAGCGGCGCCCAGTCGCTCGCCGCGCTGAACAGCGCACTTGATCAAGCGGGCCGATAACGCCGGGCCGCGCTAATACGCTTTATCGCCGCGGCCTGCGGCCGCGGCATCCGCACCGCCCTTGAATTGCGCCGCAAGCGCCTGCGCGCTGCGCGCGAGCACTGCCGCGTCGACGCCAACCGCGGTGAAGGTGCTGCCCTGCGCCATATAGTGCCGGGCCTGCTTTTCGTCGCTGCTCAGAATGCCGGCGGCTTTGCCCGCCGCGCGGATGCGCCGCAGGCCATCGTCAATCGCGTGCTGCACGTCGGGGTGGCCCGGGTTGCCGAGGTGACCGAAATCGGCCGCCAGATCGGCGGGTCCGATGAACACCCCGTCGACGCCATCCACCGCGGCGATCGTCTCGATATTGGCAAGCGCCGCCCGTGTCTCGACCTGCACCAGCACGCACATTTCTTCGTTGGCCCGGGTGACGTAGTCCGGTACGCGATTCCAGCGCGAAGCGCGAACGATCGAGCTTGCAACCCCGCGTATGCCCTGCGGCGGGTAGCGGGTGGCGGCCACCGCCGCTGCGGCCTGCGCGGCGTCCTGCACCATCGGCACCAGCAGGTTCTGCGCGCCGATATCGAGCAGCTGCTTGATCTGCACCGCGTCGTTCCACGCCGCGCGCACTACAGGGTGCACGGGATACGGTGCCACGGCCTGCAGTTGAGCGAGTATCGACGGTACATTGTTGGGGGCATGCTCGCCGTCGATCAGGAGCCAGTCGAAGCCGGCGCCAGCCAGCAGCTCAGCCGTATAGGCACTGGCCAGCCCGAGCCATAGCCCGATCTGCTGCTCACCGGCCAGGAGCGCCTGCTTGAATGGGTTACGCGAAAACTCCATGACTTGCTCCTCATGCGAAATGACAGGCGATCGAGCCCATCGGACCGTAATCGGCGTGGAACGTATCGCCGGCGCGCGCCAGCACGGGCCGGGTGAACGAGCCGCTCAGGATAACCTCGCCGGCGGCGAGCGCGACGTCGAACCGGGCCAGCCGGTTGGCCAGCCACACGACTCCATTGGCCGGATGATTCAGGACGCCGGCGGCCACGCCAGTCTCCTCGATCACGCCGTTGCGCGACAGGATCGCGCAAACCCAGCGCAAATCGACGTCGAACGGCTTGATCGGCCGCCCGCCCAATATCACGCCAGCGTTGGCTGCATTATCCGAGATCGTATCGAATACCTTGCGCGGACGCTTGGTGCCGGGATCGATCGACTGGCTGCGCGCATCGATGATCTCCAGTGCCGGAATCACATAGTCGATTGCGTCATAGACATCGAACAGCGTGCAGTTGGGGCCCGCCAGCGGCTTGCCCAGCACGAACGCGAGCTCCACTTCCACGCGTGGCATGATGAAGCGCCCGGCCGGCACGTCGCAGCCTTCGGCGAAGAACATATCGTCGAGCAAGGTGCCATAGTCGGGCTCGTCGATCTGCGAGGACATCTGCATCGCGCGCGAGGTCAGGCCAATCTTGTGCCCTTTGACGGTGCGCCCTGCCGCCAGCTTCATCGATACCCACGCGTGCTGAATCGCGTAGGCGTCCTCGATCGTGATCTCGGGATAATCGAGCGAAATCTGACGGATCTGCGCGCGTTTTTGCTCGGCTTCGTGCAGGCGCGCGGCAATCTGCTCGATGGTGTCTCGGCTTAGCATCGGTATTACGCCTTCTTGAAGCGTGAATGCACGTTATTGTGCTTGTAGCTGCCGCCTTCGCTGAACTCGACCAGCTCAAGCGACAGCGCCAGGTAGCGTCGCGCGTACAGTGACGCAAAATGCTGCTTGATTGCGTCGAACAGTGCATCGCAGGCTTTTTTCCTGACCGCCTCGTCGCGCCCGCCGGCAATCTTGAGCGTGACATGCACAAAGGCATAGTCTGCCCCCGGGTCGCCATCGGCCATGCGGTAGTCGCGCAATTCGATCGCGCGCGAGCGTATGCCGCCGATCGGGAACACGTCGCCTTGCGCGATCAGGGTGTCGTTGATGGTCTTGAGCAGCGCTGGCACGTGGGCCTCGGCGCGGATGTTGTCGGTGTATTCGACAATGACGTGGGGCATCGCAAACCTCCAGCGGATCGAAATGGCTCAAGGCACCGGGAAGATCGCGTTGATCTGTCCGGTGCCTGAGCTCGCGAAATAATCGGTGACGATTTCCACCGGCTTGTCATAGGCGTCCCATCCGAGCAGCCCGAGCAGCATCGCCGTGTCGTGCATGCCGCCCTCGCCGATGCAATGCTCATTGTATTCGGGCAGCATCTTGCAAAACGTTGCCCAATCGCCCTGCTTCCACAATTCGACCACACGCAGGTCGACCTGACGGAAGAACTCGCGGCTGATCTCATGAATCGCCTCTTCCGGGCTGTTATTGTCGTTGAACCGGTGCGACAGCGAGCCGCTGGCGAGAAACGCTACGTTGGCGTCGCTTTTCCCGATCGCGTCCATGAGCGCAGCGCCAAAGCGGCGGCTCTCGTCGAGCTGGTGCCATGCGCACCAGCCGGCGATCGACACCACCTTGAAATGCGCGTCGCCGTTCATATAGCGCATGGGCACGAGCGTGCCGTATTCGAGTTCGAGGCTGTCGATTTCATGCGCGCGCGTGAACACCCCCTGCTCGCTGGCGGTCTGCGCGATCAACCGGCCGAGCGTCGGGTT
Organism: Pandoraea sp.; assembly: GCF_004297875.1. Classification (GTDB taxonomy): domain Bacteria; phylum Pseudomonadota; class Gammaproteobacteria; order Burkholderiales; family Burkholderiaceae; genus Pandoraea. The sequence goes on from NZ_SCSK01000048.1 coordinate 68,783, forward strand.
GCCCGGGTATTCGTAGGCCATGTCCCTGATGAAATGCGGCAGCTCGTTGCTGGTGTACACGCCTTTGAAGCGACGGTTGCAATTGACGTGATAACCCGCGTTGACCAGCCAGTGCACGTCCGACACCACGATCGTATCGACGCCCAGTTCGCGGCAGCGCCGGCCGATTTCACGATGACCCGCGATGGCCGCCTCCCGGCAGCCATGATGTTTGCCGGGCAGCTCGGACAGATACATCGACGGCACATGTGTGATCTTGGCCGCCAGCGACAATTTACCCATTTCTCGTGTCTCCTCTCAATTTCGCCAGCCCGGTCTGATGCCCCGTTCGCTTTACACGCCCCACTTGGGAATGTGGTGATTGCCCATCGAGATGCAGACATTCTTCACTTCGGCAAATACCTCGAAGCTGTATTCGCCGCCCTCACGGCCGGTGCCCGATTCCTTGGTGCCGCCGAACGGCTGGCGCAAATCGCGCACGTTTTGGCTATTGACGAACACCATGCCTGCCTCGATGCCCCGTGCCAGGCGGTGCACCTTGCCCACGTCCTGCGTCCATACATACGACGCCAACCCGTATTTGACGTCGTTGGCCTGCGCCAGGCCGTCGGCTTCGTTCTTGAATGGAATCAGGCAAGCCACCGGCCCGAAGATTTCCTCCTGCGCCACGCGCATCCGGTTCTCGACATTGGCGAGCACCGTGGGCCGCACGAAATTGCCATTTTTCAGGTGTGCCGGCAGCCCGGCAGGCTGATCCGGTCCGCCGGCGGCGATCGAGGCGCCTTCCTGCTCGCCCAGGCGAATGTAGCCGGTGACCTTTTCCCAGTGCTGGCGGGTGATCATGGCGCCCACGTGGGTTTTCTCGTCGGCCGGATCGCCCACCGTCAGGCGGTTGGCGCGCTCGGCAAACCGGCGCACGAAATCGTCGTAGATCGTTTCCTGTATGAAGATGCGCGAGCCGGCGGTGCACCGCTCGCCATTGATCGAGAAAATCGTGAACAGCGACGCATCGAGCGCGCGCTCGAGGTCGGCGTCGTCGAAAATCAACACCGGCGACTTGCCGCCGAGCTCCATCGAGAACTTCTTCAGGCCGGCGCGTTCGATGATGCGGCGCCCGGTAGTCGTCCCGCCGGTAAATGAGACGGCACGCACATCCGGGTGGCGGACCAGCGCATCGCCGGCCGTCGCGCCAAAACCTTGCACAACGTTCAGGACCCCGGCCGGCACGCCGGCTTCGAGCGACAAGCGGCCAAGCTGGTCGGCGGTAAGCGGCGAGAGCTCCGACATTTTCAGCACGGCGGTATTGCCCAGCGCCAGGCAAGGCGCGACTTTCCAGGTGGCCGTCATGAACGGCACGTTCCATGGCGAGATCAGCGCGCACACGCCGACCGGCTGGTAGAGCGTGTAATTGAGCATGGTATCGTCGACCGGATAGGTGCGGCCATTCATCTGCACGCACACTTCGGCAAAGAAATTGAAGTTTTCCGAAGCCCGTGGAATCAGCTGCCTGCTGGTCTGCGCGATCGGCAGTCCGGTATCTTGCGTCTCGAGCGCGGCGAGTTGCGGCACGTTATCCTGGATCAGCTCGCCCAGCCGGCGCATGATGCGCGCACGCTCTTTGGCCGGCGTACCGGCCCAGCCTGGAAAGGCCGCCTTGGCCGCGGCCACTGCCGCCTCGACTTCGATTTCGCCACCCGAGGCGACTGCCGCAATTTCCTCGCCGGTCGCGGGATTGTGCGTAACGAATGTCTCGCGGCTTTCGACCTGCTTGCCGTTGATCCAATGCTTGATCATTGTTCGTCTCTCCAAAATGCAGCGGCGCATTCAGCGTGCGCCGTAATAGTCGCGCTCGGCGGCGATGGTGTTGACCAGGCGCCCGATGCCCTCGATTTCAGTGACGACTTCGTCGCCAGGCTGCGTGTCAGCCAGGCCCTGGGGCGTGCCGGTCAGGATCATGTCGCCGGCTTCGAGCGTCATGAAGCCGCTGAAATATTCGATCAGCCACGGGATGCTGAAAATCATGTCGCGTGTCGAGCCCTCCTGCGTGAGCTGGCCGTTGACGGTGGTGCGCAGCGTCAGATTCATCGGGTCGGCGATGTCGTCGCGATCGGTCAGCCACGGCCCGAGCGGCGTGCAGGTGTCGCGATTCTTGACCCGCAGGTTGGGCCGGTAATAGTTCTCGAGATAGTCGCGGATGGCGTAATCATTGGCCACCGTGTAGCCGCGCACGTACTCGTACGCCTCGCACGCCTTGACGGCGCGCGCGGTTTTGCCGATCACGACCGCCAGCTCGCACTCGTAATGCATGTACTTCACGCCGTCGGGGCGCACGGTGCGCGCGCGGTGTCCGATGAACGTGCCGGGCCCCTTGAGAAACACCAGCGGTTCCTCCGGCGCCTTGAACGCGAGTTCCTTTGCGTGGTCCGCATAGTTCAGGCCGAGCGCGAGGGTGGTGCGCGGCTCGATCGGCGGCAACCAGGTCACCTCGGTCTCGGCCACGCGGCGGCCGTCGGCCAGAGACAGGAAGCCGGCCTGTGCCGGATGGGCCAGATGAATCAGGCCGTCATAGGCCACGCGTGCGGTTTTCATCGCTTACTGGTCTCCTTGCGCGGCAGCCTCGACGCTGTGCGCGAGCACCCCGACGCCGTCGATGTCGATTTCGATGCGATCCCCCGCGCGCGCCAGCGGCGACCCCTCGGGCACGCCAACCAGCAGCACGTCGCCCGCATGCAGCGACATGAAGGCGGTGATCTCGGCGATCAGTTGCGCCACCGGCCGGATGAGGTTCGATGTGTGGTTTTGCTGGCGTATCCGGCCGTTGACCCGCACGGTGATCGCCAGCGCATCCGGGTTCGGCACATCGGCCGCGGCAACGATCCATGGTCCGAGCGGGCAATAGCCGTCGCGGCATTGATGCCGGATGGCGGGTCGATAGTAGCTGTCGTGCGGCACGCTGACGTCTGCCGCCACGGTGTACCCGGCGACATGCTCGAGGGCATTGCGCGCATCGACGCGCGTGGCCTGCCTGCCGAACACGACTGCCAGCGACGCGCCAATTCGGACAGCGTCGCCGCCGGGCGGCAATGCAATGGCCGCGCCATGCCCGGCGTGCGTATTCACCGGCTTCAAATAGAGAAGCGGCCCCTGGGGAGGAGCCAGGTAAGGGGCGGCGTGCACACTTTCGCCCAAGGCGGCAAGCGCCCCCTGAAAATTCAGCAGCGTGCCGTAGACGGCGCCGGTGACCGGCGGCAGCCACGCAAACGAACCTTCGGCATAGACGCCGCGCGCATCGAACGGCAGCAGCGAGTCGGCTGCCACATTGACTTGCCTCGGCGGGGTCGACCCCACGGCTATCCGAGCTTGTCGCATATCGCTCTCTCCAGAGATGGCTACGGCGCGGATCGAATCGCACCGGTTATTTACTTAACATATTAAATAAATGTTCGGAGGGCTTCAAGTGAAATCTTGTCGAGTCCGACCCTGGTGCACCTAAACGCGGTCGGCGCCCGGGGTGCCGTCGCATTTGTCGATCTCGCGCTGCGTCAGGACCTTGGCCTGCTGCTCAAGCTTGAGCAGCAGGCGATTGAACAGTTCCGCCTCTTCGTCGCTCAGGCACGCGGTGAACTCCCGGTTGTACCGCTGCCCCCCGAGGCGCGCACGCTCGTAGGCATCGCGCCCTGCTTCGGTCAAGGTCAGCGCCGTGATGCGCTTGTTGGAGGCCAGACGGACCTTGGCGATCAGCCCGGCTTCGACCAGCGTCGCTACGCAGCGACTGGTCACCACCATATCGAGCCCGGCCATGGCGGCCAGCTCGGTTAGGCTGACTTGCGGGGCCTTGCCGACAAAAGCCAGAATCCGCCAGTCGCGCCGGCTGATGCCGACCTCACGCTGGAACATCAACCCAACGCCGCGCACCGCCAGGCGCGTCAGGTTATGCATCCGGTACAGCAGGAAGTCTTCGATATGCCCGGGATTTTTCAGCAGGGGTGCTGCCGGTGCTGGCGGGGGCGACGATCGACGCGGCATGATCTGGAGGAAGGAGCGGGAGCGGATTCAATTATATCGGCTCGGTCGGGCCGCGGGCCGCGCTGCGTCCCTGGTTTGTGCATTTGCACATATGTTTGATTAGGTCAAACGTGGTCTCGATGCCTAGCATGGCAGTGCATTGGCCGTGCGCCAAAAACCTTCCACGATCTTGCCATGGCAGCGACTCGAAACGTTCTGTTTATCATGTGCGACCAATTGCGCCGAGACCATCTCGGTTGCTACGGCCACCCTTATCTGCGCACCCGCAATATCGACGCGCTGGCCGCGCGCGGCGTGCGTTTCGACAATGCGTTCGTCACCTCGGGAGTGTGCGGGCCATCGCGCATGTCGTATTACACGGGCCGCACCATGAGCAGTCACGGCGCGAATTGGAACCGAGTGCCGCTGTCGATCGGCGAAATCACCCTGGGCGAATATCTGCAGCGGCATGGCCGCACGCTGGCATTGGCCGGCAAGACGCACGTGCTGACTGACATCGGCGGCTTCGAGCGTCTCGAAATCGCACGTTCGAGCAAACTTGGACAACGCCTGTCGACCGGATCCTTTCACGAACTCGACCGCTACGATGGGCACCATGAACCCGGCAGGGAGAGCGGCTATCCGGCATTCCTGAGGCAGCACGGCTATGACAGCGACACGCCCTGGAGCGATTTCGTCATCAGCGTCGAGGATGACGCCGGCGCCACGCACTCAGGCTGGAAGATGCGCAATGTGCGGTGGCCCTCGCGCGTGGCCGAGCCGCATTCCGAAACCGCCTACATGACCGACCAGGCGATCCGTTACATCGAGCAGCAAGGCGACGAACCCTGGGCACTGCACCTGTCCTACGTGAAGCCGCACTGGCCCTATGTGGCACCGCGCCCGTACCACAGCATGTATTCGCTCGACCAGTGCCTGCCGCTGGCACGCCGGACCTCGGAGCTGGAGAATGCCCACCCGGTGCTGGCCGCGTACCGCACCCAGGAGGAATGCATCAATTTCTCGCGCGAGGAAGTGTCGAACACGGTGCGGCCTGTGTATCAGGGCCTGATCCAGCAGATCGATGATCATCTCGGCCGGCTCTGGGAGACGCTCGAGCGGCTCGGCCGCTGGCGGGATACGCTGATTGTCTTCACCGCCGATCATGGCGATTTCCTGGGCGACCATTGGCTGGGGGAGAAGGAGCAGTTCTACGACACCGTGCAGCGCGTGCCGATGATCGTTCACGACCCGTCGCCGCAGGCCGATGCGACGCGCGGCACCGTCGAAGCACGCTTTATGTCGGGCATCGACGTGGTGCCGACCGTGCTCGACGCGCTCGGCCTGCCCCGCTTCGAGGAGCGCGTTGAAGGGGTCTCGGTGCTGCCGCTTACGCGCGGCGCGGCGGTTGCCGACTGGCGCGATTATGTGGTGTCGGAGCTCGATTACAGTTTTCGCGGCGCGCGTCTGGCGCTGGGTCGAGGGCCCAGCGAATGCCGCGGCTGGATGGTGCGCGACGCGCGCTGGAAATACGTGCACTGGCTGGGGTACCGCCCGCAACTTTTCGACCTGACGGCCGATCCCGACGAGTTCGTCGACCTTGGCGCAGACCCCGCCCATGAAGCTGTGCGCGTGCGCATGCACGGCAAGCTGGCCGACTGGTACGGCACGCTCAAGCAGCGCATCACCCTCGACAATCCGACCGTGGAGAGCAAGACCAACACGCACAAGCAGTGGGGCGTTTTTTTCGGCGAATGGTAAATCCTTGCCTGAACGTCGCTCCCCTTTTTACCGCACACAACAAAAGCAAGATTTCCTGCCGGCGGCGCCGGCAGGATCACCGGAGACCTTTATGTCAACCTCGCCCGCCCGCTCGCAAGACGACGCGATCTATCGCAAGATCGCCTGGCGCATCGTGCCATTCCTGTTCGTCTGCTACGTCGTCAACTTTATCGACCGCGTCAATATCGGCTTTGCCAAGCTGCAATTCCTGCATGACCTGCATCTGAACGATGCGGTGTTCGGGGTAGCCGCCGGCATGTTTTTCATCGGTTACGTGCTCTTCGAGCTGCCCAGCAATCTGCTGCTGGCGCGCATCGGGGTGCGCAAGACGCTGCTGCGCATCATGGTCTCGTGGGGTGTCATCACGGTATTGCTGATGTTCGTGAAAAACGCGCCGATGCTCTACGTGCTGCGATTTTTGCTCGGGGCGGCCGAAGCGGGCTTTTTCCCCGGCATCATTCTGTACCTGACCTACTGGTTTCCGGATAACCGGCGCGGCCGCATCACTAGCCTGTTTATCGTCGCTGTGCCGTTGGCCGGCATTATCGGCGGCCCCGTCTCGGGAGCGATCATGGGGCATTTCCATGACGTGCTGGGCCTGCGCGGCTGGCAATGGCTGTTTATCGCCGAAGGCTTGCCGGCCATCGTGCTCGGGGTGCTGGCAATGTTCCTGCTCACCGATCGTCCGCGCAACGCGCATTGGCTCGACAATGCGGAAAAGGAGCGCGTGCTTGCCGCGCTAGAGGCCGACGCGCAGCGCCGCCGCGAGCAAGGCGCCGTGCCGGCGAAGCTCACTGAAGTACTGCGCAACCCGCGCATTTATCTGCTGTCGGTGATTTACGTGGCGATCTTCATGGGGTTGAACGCGGTGGGCTTCTGGATTCCGACGATACTGCGCCAGGTCGGCGTGCAGCAGGTCGGCAATATCGGCTGGCTCAGCGGCGCGATCTCGGTATTCACGGCTATCGGCATGGTGCTGATCGGCCGCAGCTCCGATCGACGGATGGAGCGTCGCTGGCACGTCGCCGGTTGCGGACTGGCGACGGCGGCGAGCTTTCTGCTGTTACCGCTGGCCGCGCACAGCATTGCGCTGACAACGGCGCTGCTGATCGTCGCGTCGGCCTGCATCTATTCGGTGCTGAGTATTTTCTGGACCATCCCGACCGCGTACCTGGAGGGCGGCGCAGCCGCCGGCGGGATTGCCGCCATCACCGCGATCGGCGCCTTGGGCGGCGCCATCAGCCCGGCGCTGGTCGGCACGCTCAAGGCGCATACCGGCAGCGTCTATCCTGGCTTGGCGGTTGTCGCGGTGCTGCTGGCGGCGGCGATGGCCGCCCTGCTCTGTTTCGTGCCTGCACCGCGGCGCGCAGCCGCCGCGCAGGTCGGGCAAGCGGCGTGAGCGAGCCGGGCCGCGGCGTGCTCAGACGTTGGGCAGCATGCGCCGCAGCGTACTGTCGCGCCGCACGAAGTGGTGGTACAGGGCTGCCGCCACATGCAGGCCGATCAGGGCGAGCAGGCCGTAGGCCGCATACTGGTGGATGTCTCCCATCTCGTGGCCGAGCGACGAGCCGGTGGAAGACAACGCGGGCAGCGTGATGCTGCCGAACAGCTTGACCGCGTAGCCGCGCGCCGACGCGTTGATCCAGCCCATGACCGGCACGATGAACAGCAACAATAGCGCCGCATGCGTCAGGCGAGAAAGCCCGTGCAACAGCGGCGGCACATCCGCGGCGGGCGGTGCCGGGTGGCCGATGCGCCAGACCAGTCGCAGAACCATCGCGGCGAGCAAGGCGGTGCCCAGCGACAGATGCCAGGCGACCAGGCCGACCGGCAAGGTGTCCTTGCGAATGTCTGGCATGGTCCAGGCGACCGCATACTGGGCTACCAGCAGAATCAGCACCAGCCAGTGCAACGCTCTGGCGACAGAATCGTATTTGTGCGTCGACGACATACATTTCCTTTCGGGCAGGGTGAGGAGGCTTGATTTTGCCGGTCGAGGCTTAGCCCTGACTTAGATACCGCCCCCGCAGGACAAATTTTCCCATGCCCGACAGACCTCAGCCCGGCCAGGCCAGCATGGCCTCCACCAGTGCATGCAGCACTGGTCGCACGGCGGCCGCGCGGGTGTCGTCGAACGCATAGGGCAGCGTTTCCTGCATATAAGTAATTTGCGACAGCTCCAGCTGCACTGCATGGATATGCTGCGCCGGACGGCCGTACTGGCGGGTGATGTAGCCGCCCTTGAAACGGCCATTGAGCACGGTCGAATAGGCGCCATGAGTGGCAACGATATCGCGCAGCCGCTCGCCAAGCCCAGGTCCGCAGCTCGCGCCGCTGGCGGTGCCGAAATTGAAATCCGGCAGCCGTCCGTCGAAAAAACGCGGCACCTGCGAGCGGATCGAATGCGCGTCCCACAGCAAGGCGCGGCCATGCTGTGCGTGGATGCGCGCCAACTCTTCCTGCAGCGCCGTATGATAAGGCTGCCAGTAGGCCGCCACGCGCTGGGCGATAGCCGCCTCGTCGGGCGCGCGGCCCGGCCCGTATAGCGGCTCCCTGTCGAAGGTATCGACCGGACACAGCCCGGTGGTGTCCTGGCCCGGGTAGAGGTTGACGTTGTCGGGCGGGCGATTCAGGTCGATCACGTAACGTGAATGAACCGGCACGAGAATCGAGACGCCGAGACTGTCGAGGAAGTCGTACAGGCGTTCGAGATGCCAGTCCGTATCATCGACGCGGCTGGCCACCGGTGTCATGCCGGCGGCCAGCGCCGCTGGGATGGCGGTACCCACGTGAGGCATCGACACCAGCATCGGGACGCGGCCGCGCCGCAAGCTGAAGGTTGGGGTTTTCATGAGTTTCCCTGTTAGGCACGGCGACGCGGTGGCGTCGGCCGGTTCAAGTCAGCAGCGCGCGGCGCGCCGCGAGAAAATCGTGCCGCGCGGCGGCTTGCATCGCATGAGTACGATTGTCGACGATCCGGCGTCCGCCTACAACCACGTCGCGAATCGGGTTGCCGCCATGGTTGCCGAATACCATCCCGGCCAGCGCTTGCGATGGGCTCACGCCACTGATCGCCGGATCGGTGCCGTCGAGCACCAGGAAATCCGCGCGCAGCCCGCGCGCAAGACCGCCGATCGGCCGCCCGCTGGCGGCCGCGCCGCCTTGTTGCGCGGCAAGATACAGCGCGTCGGCCACATACGGCTGCCGCGCGCTGGCCAGCACGTTGCGTCGGCGATCGCGCCAGCGCTGGCTGTATTCGAGCAGGCGCAGTTCTTCGGCGACACTGACACTGGCATGGCTGTCGGAACCGATGCCCCAGCGCCCGTCCGCCTCCAGATAGTCGGGCGCGTCGAAAATGCCGTCGCCCAGATTGGCCTCGGTGCTCGGGCACAGGCCGACCACCGCTCCGCTGCGCGCGACGGCGTGGCGCTCGCGCTCGTCGATGTGGGTGGCGTGCACCAGGCACCAGCGGCTATCGACCTCGACATGGTCGAGCAGCCATTGCACTGGCCGCGAGCCCATCGCGGCAATGCACCCCTGCACTTCGGCCACCTGCTCGGCAATATGGATATGCACCGGGGCGCGCTGATCGGTCGCATCAATGCCCTGCAACAGTGCCTCCAGCGACCCGGGCGATACCGCACGCAAAGAATGCGGCGCCACGCCATAGGCCAGACCGTCGTGCGGTGCATGGATGCGGCGCAACCCGGCGAGCAGATCGAGCAGCGCCTGCGGAGAGTGAATGAAACGCGCCTGCTCGGGCATCGGCGGCGCGCTGCCGAACCCGCTGTACTGATAGAGCACCGGCAGCAACGTCAGTCCGATGCCGGTGTCGGCCGCCGCGCGGATCAGGCATTGCGCCAACGCGCCGCGCTCGGCATAGGGCTGGCCGTGGCGATCGTGATGCAGATAATGAAACTCGCACACCGAGGTGTACCCGGCCAGAAGCATTTCGATGTAAAGCTGGCGCGCGATTGCTTCGAGATCCTCAGGGTTAAGCGCGGCCGCGAAACGGTACATCAGGGTACGCCAGCTCCAGAAGCTGTCGGCCGGATCGCTGCGATATTCGGTCAGGCCTGCCATGGCACGCTGGAACGCGTGTGAATGCAGGTTCGGCATGCCCGGCAGCACGGGGCCGGCGGCGCACGGAACGCCTCGCGGCGCCGGCACGCCGGCGTCGATCGAAGTGAAGCGTCCGGCGGCGTCCCAAGCCAGCACGACATCATGCTGCCAGCCGTCGGGCAACAGCGCGTGAGAGGCAAAAAGTGTCGATGGCGTCATGGGCGCGCTCCGCTTGGCCGATGCGTGAGAACGCCCTGGCGCACCCGCGCATGGCAGCGGTCTAGGCCGCTCCAATACGGCAGTTCGGCCAGCGAATCGACGTCCCACAGCACGAAGTCGGCCGCACGCCCCGCGGCCAATTCGCCGTGCGTGTCGGATCGACCAAGCGCGCGCGCAGCGTGGCGGGTTACGCCGCTCAGCACTTCGGCCACGGTCATTTGAAACAGCGTGCATCCCATGTTCATCATCAGCAAAAGCGAGGTGGTAGGAGAAGTGCCCGGGTTGCTATCGGTGGCCAGTGCGATCGGTACGCCGTGACGGCGCAGCAAGTCGAGCGGCGGCAACTGCTTCTCGCGAATGAAATAGAAGGCGCCGGGCAACAGGACGGCGACCATCCCGGCGGCCCGCATCGCCTGCACGCCCGCTTCGTCGAGATACTCCAGATGGTCGGCCGACAGTGCCCCGTAGCGTGCCGCCAGGCGCGTGCCGCCAGCGTTGGATAATTGTTCGGCGTGAATCTTGACTGGCAGCGACAGACGTTGGGCCGCCTGGAACACGCGCTCGCACTGGGCCGCAGTGAACCCGATGCGTTCGCAGAACACGTCCACCGCATCGACCAGTCCCTCGTCGTGCAGGGTCGGCAATATGCGCTCGCAGACTTCGTCGATATAGTCGTCGGCCCGGCCGGCATACTCGGGAGGCAGCGCGTGCGCGCCGAGGAAGGTCGTGTAGACGCTGACCGGATAGGCGGCGCCCAGGCGGCGCGCGACCCGCAGCATCTTGCGCTCGCTGGCCAGATCGAGCCCATAGCCCGATTTGATCTCGAGCGCGGTGACGCCCTCGGCCAGCAGCGCCTCGAGGCGGCGGGCCGATTGATGGAACAAGGCATCTTCGCTGGCGTCGCGGGTGGCGCGCACGGTGCGCAGGATGCCGCCGCCGCGCTGCGCGATCTCGGCATAACCGACCCCGGCCAGACGCTGCGCGAACTCGTCGGCGCGCTGTCCGGCATAGACCAGATGGGTGTGGCAGTCGACCAGTCCAGGAGTAATCCAGCGTCCGCCGGCATCGTGCTGCAATGCGAAGTTCGCGGCCTCCGGCGGCAAGGCCGCCTCCGCGCCGAGCCAGTCGATGCGGCCATTTTGCACGATCAGGGCGCCCTGTTCGATCACGTCGGCGGGATCGCCACGCGGGCATAGCCGGGCATTGCGCCACACGCTCAGAGTGACGTGCGTCATGCAGCCTCCTCGCCAGCCGGCGCCAGCTGGATCACCGCGGCCACCAGCACGGCGTCGGTGCTGCCGCCCTGCATCCGGCACGCCGCCGTCGGTGCCGGCACGTGCAGCATATCGCCGGCGCGCAACTGCCAGGACGGGCCGTCGTCCAGCCGCAACGTCGTGCTGCCGGCCGCGCAATACACCAGCAGGGCATCGGACTCGAGCGCGATCGCTTGCGGCTGCGCACCGCGCCACACCGCGATCCGGCCGCGGGCGGCACCACGGCGGGTCATCAAATTCAGGTCCCGGGTGGCGCCGCCGCACAGCGTCGCCTCGACCGGCGTCTCACCGGCAAATGCGTGGGGCTCGAACGGCTTCACCAGCGGGTGGGTGAGATGCTCGCCATGCAGCAGCATCCCCTCGCCTTCGAGCAAGACGATCTCTCGATCGACGCCGGGCAGCACCGAGAAGGGACCGCTTTGCGCTACGTCAGCCACGCTCACTCGCCAGACAAAGTCATCGAATCCCGCGCCCGCCGGGAACACCGCCAGCTCGCGCGTCGTGCCGCCGCCGTTCTTCCACGGCATGGCGGGCAAGGCGTCGACACGAAGCACCGTCAATTCAGGCATGGATCCTCCAGCGGCTCAGGCCTTGAGAAACGGCAGGTTCAGATGATTGCGCCGTGCGCAGGCCCTTGCCTCATCGTAACCGGCGTCGGCGTGGCGCATGACGCCCGAGGCCGGATCATTGAACAGCACCCGCCCGATGCGCTTGTCCGCCGCCTCGGTGCCGTCGCACACGATCACCACGCCGGCGTGCTGCGAGAATCCCATGCCGACCCCGCCGCCATGGTGCAGGCTGACCCAGGTTGCGCCGCCGGCGGTATTGAGCAAGGCATTGAGCAGCGGCCAGTCGGATACGGCGTCGCTGCCATCGCGCATTGATTCGGTTTCTCGGTTGGGGCTGGCGACGGAGCCGGTATCGAGGTGGTCGCGTCCGATCACGATCGGCGCTTTCAGCTCGCCATTGCGTACCATTTCGTTAAAGGCCAGCCCGGCCACATGACGCTCGCCCAGGCCGAGCCAGCAAATGCGCGCCGGCAGCCCTTGGAACGCGATGCGCTCGCGCGCCATGTCGAGCCAGCGGTGCACATGGCGGTTGTGCGGGAAAAGCTCCTTGATTTTCGCGTCGGTCTTGTAGATGTCCTCCGGGTCGCCAGAGAGCGCGACCCAGCGAAACGGACCCTTGCCCTCGCAGAAAAGCGGGCGAATGTAGGCCGGCACGAAACCGGGAAAATCGAAGGCATTGGCGACGCCCTGTTCAAGCGCTACCTGGCGGATGTTGTTGCCGTAGTCGACGGTCGGCACGCCCATTGCATGGAAGGCGAGCATGGCCTGCACGTGCACCGCGCACGACTGCGCCGCCGCCTCGGTGAGTGCGGCGTGCTGGGACGCATCCTGCTGCGCGGCCTTCCAGCGTTCGACGCTCCAGCCGCGCGGCAGATACCCATGGATCAGGTCGTGTGCCGAGGTCTGGTCGGTGACCAGGTCGGGTCGCGGGCCGCCCGCCTGCGCCCGTTTGACCAACTCGGGGAGAACGTCGGCCGCATTGCCCAGCAGGCCGATCGATACCGCTTCCTTGCGTGCGCAGTGATGGGCAATCAGCGTCAGTGCGTCGTCGAGGTCTCTGGCCTGTTTGTCCAGGTAGCGGGTGCGCAGGCGAAAGTCGATGCTCGACTGCTGGCATTCGATATTGAGCGATACCGCACCGGCCAGCGTGGCCGCCAGCGGCTGCGCGCCGCCCATGCCCCCCAGGCCCGCGGTGACGATCCAGCGCCCGGCCAGATCGCCGCCATAGTGCTGGCGCCCTGCCTCGGCGAAGGTTTCGAAGGTACCCTGCACGATGCCTTGCGAGCCGATGTAAATCCAGCTGCCGGCGGTCATCTGGCCGTACATCATCAAGCCCTTCTGGTCCAGTTCGTTGAAATGCGCCCAGGTTGCCCAGCGCGGCACCAGATTCGAATTGGCGATCAGCACGCGCGGCGCATCCGCATGCGTTTTGAACACGCCCACCGGCTTGCCCGATTGCACCAGCAGCGTTTCGTCCTCCTCCAGGGCCTTCAGGCTCTCGAGGATCTGGTCGAAGCAAGGCCAGTTGCGCGCCGCGCGGCCGATACCGCCGTACACGACCAGACTTTGCGGGTTCTCGGCGACTTCCGGGTCCAGGTTATTCTGGATCATGCGATAGGCGGCTTCGGTAAGCCAGCTCTTGCAGGTTTTGACGCTGCCGCGCGGCGCACGGATCACTCGGGACGGATCGGTGCGCAGCAGGTCGAGAGGTTGCGGGGCATTCATGACAGACTCCTAACAGCAATCGGGTGAAAGGGAGAAGGCCTCAACGGGCCGCGCTCGGCAACGTACGCGCCAGTATGGCGGGCGCGCCGGGCGTGAGCGCCCAGTCCTTCATCGCGGCAATGTCGGGGGCGAAATAGCGGTCTTGCTCATAGAACGCGACGCGCGAACGGATCTCGGCGAGCGCCTGCTCCATCAAGTCGGTCGAGCGCAACGGCCGGTGGAATTCGATACCCTGCGCGGCGGCCATTGCCTCGATGCCGACCACCACGGCGGTGTTCTCGACCATGTCGCCCAGCCGGCGCGCCGCGAAGGTGGCCATCGAGACGTGGTCTTCCTGGTTGGCCGAGGTGGGCAGACTGTCCACGCTGGCCGGGTGCGCCAGCGACTTGTTCTCGGAGGCCAGCGCCGCGGCAGTCACCTGCGCGATCATGAAACCCGAATTGATGCCGCCGTCGGTCACCAGGAACGGCGGCAGACCGCTCAGGTTCGAGTCGAGCAGCAGCGCCAGGCGCCGCTCGGAGATCGCACCGATTTCGGCGATCGCCACGGCCAGCGCATCAGCGGCAAAGGCCACCGGTTCGGCGTGGAAATTGCCGCCCGAGAGCACATCGCCGGCATCGCTGAAGACCAGCGGGTTGTCCGACGCGGCATTCGCTTCGATTTGCAGGATCCCGGCCGCGTGCCGGATCTGATCCAGGCACGCCCCCATGACTTGCGGCTGACAGCGGATCGAATACGGGTCCTGTACGTGTCCGCAATGGCGATGCGAGGCCAGGATCTGACTGCCGGCGATCAGTTCGTGATACACGGCGGCGATGTCGATTTGCCCGACCTGCCCGCGCGCGGCGTGAATGCGAGGATCGAACGGCACGATCGACCCCTTGATCGCCTCGAGCGAGAGCGCCCCGGCCATCACGCCGGCGGCGAACACATCTTCGGCGCCGAACAGCCCAATGAGTCCCAGCGCGGTCGACACCTGGGTGCCGTTGAGCAGCGCCAAGCCCTCCTTGGGACCCAGCACGAGCGGTTCGAGCCCGGCCTGGCGCAACGCGTCGAGCGCCGGCATGCGCCGTGCGTCGACCATCGCCTCGCCCACGCCGATCAAGGTCGCGGCGAGGTGGGCCAGCGGCGCCAGGTCGCCCGAGGCGCCCACTGAACCCTTGGCGGGGATGCAGGGGTAGATGCCTGCGTTGATCAGGCGCACCAGCGCCAGCACCACCTCAGGCCGCACGCCCGAATGCCCGCGCGCCAGGCTGATTGCCTTGAGCGCCATCACCAGGCGCACCGTGGCTTCGGGCAGCAGCGCGCCGGTGCCCACGCTGTGCGAAAGCACCAGATTGCGCTGCAGCTCGGCCAGACGGTCGACCGGAATGATGGTTTGCGCCAATTTGCCGAAGCCGGTATTGATGCCGTACACGACGGCGTCGCTCGCCACCACCTCGGCCACCACCGCCTGCGCGCGGCCGACCTCGACCAGCGCCGAGGTGTCGATCGCCAGCGGCGTGCGGCCGCGCCAGATGCGGCGCAGTTGAGCCAGGCTCACGGAGCCCGGCACGAGCGTCAAAATGTCACCGAAATTACTCATCATGTCCTCTTGGTTTGAACCGTCACTGGCCGTCAGCTTTGTTGCTGCATGGTGTCGGGTTGAAAGCGGCAGCCCAGCCGATAGCGCGAGCCGGGGTGAACGAAGCGGGCGAAGGTGACCGGCAGGCCGCGCGCCCAGGTCCGGCGCACCAGCGTCAGACACGGCTGGTCGGCGCGGATGTCGAGCCATTTGGCTTCCGTCGGGGTCGGCAACTCAGCCTCCACGACATGTTCGATCTCGTGGGCCGGCACGGTATCGAGCAGATACTGCGACGGGCGAATCGCCGTGAAATCCTGCTGCAAGAAGTCCGGCGCGCTGGCCGGATTGACGTAACGGTCTTCGAGCTGCACCGGCAGGCCATCCTCGCGGTGCACGCAAATGACGTGATACACCGAACTGCCGGCCGGCAAATCGAGCGCGGCGGCTACCTCGACGGACGCCGTCTCGCGGGCCTGCAGCAGGATCTCGTAGTCGTAGCTGTGGCCGCGCGCGCGGATTTCGTCACCGATGTGGGCGATCATCAGCAGCGTCGATTGCGGTTTGCTCTCCGCCACAAACGTGCCGACGCCGGAGAGCCGCACCAGCGCGCCCTGCTCGGTCAGTTCGCGCAACGCGCGATTGATCGTCATGCGCGAGACGCCCAGCGTATCGACCAGGTTCAATTCCGACGGGATGCGGTCGCCGGGCTTCCACTCGCCAGCGCTGACGCGCTCACGAATGAAATTCTTCACCTGCTCGTACAACGCAGCGGGCGCGGCCGGTTCCCGAACCGAGGATATGTGTGATCGGGCGTTGGGTTTCATGGCTTGGACAAGGATTCTCAAGAGCGGTCAATGGGATGCTGCGCCGGCCTGATGCTGGCGCAGGCGTGCAACGCGGCGAGAAACAGGTCGTTGTCGGCGCGGCTGCCGACCGACACGCGCATGCAGCGCTGGTAGCCGGGCTCGAGCCAGGGCTTGACGATGACGCCGCGCTCGAGCAGTCGTCTGGCCAGCGACAGCGCATGTTCGCCGGTATCGAAAAACACGAAATTGGCGCGCGAGGGTGCGACGCGATAACCGCGCTCGCGCAACGCGTCACCGATGCGCTCGCGCTCATCCGTGGCATGGCGCACGCTCGCCCGCAGATGCGCTCGGTCGTCGAGTGCCGCGAGCGCGGCGCTTTGCGCCAACCGGTTGACGTTGAACGGCGTACGTATCCGGTGCATCAGTTCGAGCATGGCGCTGTCGGCGGCCACGCCGTAACCAATGCGCAACCCGGCCAGCCCGTATGCCTTCGAGAAAGTACGCAGCAACAGCCAGGGCAGCGACGTGGCGCCCAGCAACTGCAGGCCGTCCGGGTAATCGGCATCGGTCGCCGCGTACTCGTAATAAGCTTCGTCCCACAGTACCAGCGTGGCCGGACTCAGCGCCGCCAGCAGGCGCTGCATGTCCTGGCGGCAAAGCGCGGAGCCCACCGGATTCGACGGATTGCTCAGGATCAGCATCCGGGTATCCGGCGAGACCGCGGCAATCAGACGCTCGACGTCGATGGTGAAATCAGGCCTGAGCGGCACCGTCACCACACGGGCGCCGGCGGCGGCCGGATAGATCGTGTGCAGCCCGAATGCCGGCGTCATCGTCACCACCTCGTCGCCGGGCGCGAGAAAAGTGTGCGCGGCGATCGCGATCAGATCTTCCGAGCCGTTACCGAAAATCAGCCGCGCGGGATGAATCCCGAGCTCGGCCGCCAGGCGTTCGCTCAACGCGCCGCAGGCCGGATCGGGATACTGCGCCAGTTCGGCGCCGATTTGTCCCAGGGCTGTCGCCACCGCGGGGCTGGCGCCCAGTGGGTTTTCGTTGCTGCCGAGCTTGGCCACGTGTGCCACGCCATAGGTGCGGCGCACGTATTCGGCCGACAGGCCGGCGTTATAGGCGGGCAAGTCCCGCACCGCCGGGCGTACGCGTTCGAGCAAAGGCGCGGTGCTCATGCGGCGTCTTCCTTGGAGGCGTCCTCACGCGTCCAGAACGCATTGCGGTCGAAATAGTTCTGCAGGAACTGCGACAGGCGCGGATGATGGTTGTCGTGGAAGACTTGCTGCGGCGTGCCGCGCGCCACGATAGTGCCATGATCGATGAACACGACCGTGTCGGCCACTTGCGCGGCGAAACCCATTTCGTGCGTGACCACCACCATCGTCATGCCCTCGCGGGCCAGGTCCTTCATGACCTGCAGCACTTCCCCGACCAGCTCCGGGTCGAGCGCCGAGGTCGGCTCGTCGAACAGCATGATGTGCGGCTCCATCGCCAGCGCCCGGGCAATCGCAACACGCTGTTGCTGGCCGCCCGACAGGCGCGCCGGATAGGCGTCGGCCTTGGCACTCAGCCCGACCTTGTCGAGCATCGCCAGCGCATGCTCGCGGGCTTGGTCGCGCGGCATCTTGCGTACCCGCAGCAGCGCTTCCATGACGTTGCCCAGCGCCGTCATGTGCGGCCATAGATTGAATTGCTGGAACACCATGCCGACGTTGCGCCGCACCCGGTTGATCTCGCGCTGCGGCGCGCGCGCGCGCTGGCCGTCGGCCTGATCGACATAGCCCAGCAGTTCACCCTCGATCAGCACCTGACCGCTCGAGTATTCCTCGAGGAACGCCAGGCAGCGCAGCAGCGTACTTTTGCCGGAGCCCGACGGGCCAATGATGCACACCACCTCCGATTTCCGGATGTCGAGCGAAATATCTTTCAGCACCTGTGTCGCCCCGAAATGCTTGGCGAGCTGTTTGATCTGAATCAGCGGCGCGGCATCGGCGCTGGCCGGGTTTTGATTGATAAGGTCCATAACGGCTTTTTCCGGTATTTCAGCGAATCATGAAGCGCCCGACGCGGGATTCCATCCAGCGTCCGGCACGCGCGGTCAGTTCGACCAGGGCCAGGTAGCACAGGCACAGCGTCAGCAGCGTCTCGACGAAGGCAAACGAAGCCGAGCCGATCGCCGTGAGCACGAAGGTAAGCTCGGGCACCGTGACGATCGACAACACGGCTGTTTCCTTGCTCAGGACGATGATCAGATTGACCAGGGCCGGCACGATGATCACCAGCATCTGCGGTACCTGGATGCGCAGGATCATTTGCCAGCGCGCCATGCCGAGCACGTCGGCGGCTTCCAGCTGCCCGGACGGAACGGAGAGAAATCCGGCGCGGAAAATCTCGGCAAAATAGGCGCTGCCATAAAGGCCCAGGCCCAATATGCCGGCGGTCATCGGCTCGAGCCGCAGGCCGAACGACGGGCCGCCGTAGTACAACAGGAACAATTGCAGCAAGAACGGCGTACCGCGGATGATTTCAATATAGACGCGCAGCGCCCCGCGGACGACTCGGCCGCAAAAGATCTGCAGCACGGCGATGAAAAATCCCAGGGCGATGCCGATGGCGATGCCCGCGGTCCAGGTAAAGACGGTAATGCCCAGTCCGTCGAGTATCGGGCCCGCATTGCTGGTGATGACGCTTGGATTGATATGCATGATCGCGCTCCCCTCAAGCGATCTTCAGACGCCGCTCGGCGGCCTGGCCGGCCAGCGCAAGCACGCCGTTGATGCACAGATAGATCACCGCCGCACCAAGATAAGCGGGCAACGGCTCGAACGTGCTGGCGGCGACATTCTGGGCGGTGCGGGTCAACTCCTCGACCCCGACCACCGAGATCAGCGATGAAGCCTTGAGCAGCAGGATCATCTCGTTGACCAGCGCCGGCAACGTCAGGCGCAGCGCCTGCGGGACTTGGATGCGCACCAGCATATCGAACCATGACATCCCCAGTACGCGGGCCGCCTCCAGTTGTCCGGCCGGGATACCGAGAAACCCGCCGCGCATGATTTCCGCGATATACGACGCGGTGCACAGCGAGGCGGTACCGACCGCGGCGACCAGCGGGGGTACGTTGATGCCGATGAACGGCAGGCAGTAATAGGCGACCAGCAGCTGGACCAGCATCGGCACCCCGCGAAACACGCCGACGTAGACGCCGCCGATCCAGCGCAGCACTGCATGTCGGCTCAGACGCGCCGCGCAGACCCCGGTGCCGATGAAAAAACCGATGAACAAACTCAGCAGCGAGATCCAGATCGTGCTGATCGCAGCATGCGCGAGCAACGGCATGCTTTGAACGAAGGTAGTCAAACCCGACATAGGAACACTCTCGACAAGACGCTGAAAAATCTGTCGCATACGAGGCCCGGCGCCGCTGCGCCGGGCAGTCCGCACGCGATCAGAAATTGATTGCCGGCATCGTTTGCGGCATATCCATTGCCAGCCCGAACCACTTCTTCTGCAGCGCGGCCATGCGCCCGTCCTTGTCCATTTCGATGATGATTTTGTCGACCGCGTCGATCAGCGCCCGGCTATCGGCGTCCTTGCGCCCGACAAAACCGAAGTAAGTCTTGGCGCCAAAGGTCGGCAGCACCACCGCGAAGACTTTCGGGCGTTGCTTGGCCACATAAGCCAGGTTGGGCAGCGAATTGCCCACCGCGTCGATGCGGCCGGCCGCGAGATCGGCATAGGCCTGGTTGTTGTCGATGTACTCGCGGATATCGGCCTTGCCGGGCAAGTGGGCGACGTAGGCCTGCAACTGCGCCAGCTGCGCGGAGCCCTTGCCGCCGCCGACCGGCTTGCCGGCGATGTCCTGAGGTTTGTTGATGCTCTTGTCGTCGGCGCGCTTGAGCAGCGCCGTGGTGGCATCGGCGATCGGCAAAGTGAACGCGTAGCGCGCCATGCGCGCCTTGGTGATCGTTACCGGTCCGCCCACCAATTCGAACTTGCCCGCTTCAAGTCCCGGGAGCACGCTAGGCCACGGCAAATCGAGAAATTTCACCTTCACGCCGAGTTCTTTGCCGACTTCGTCGAAGAAGTCTTTGTTGAACCCCTCATGCTGGCCGTTTTGCAGAAAATCGAACGGCGCGAACTGCATTTCGGTGCCAATCGTGAGCACTCCGTCGTGCTTGACTTTGGCGAGCAAATCCTCGGCGTGGGCAGTCACCGTCAGCGTTGCCAGCGTCACTGCGCATGCGCACAGCGATAGAGCACCCCGTTTGAAGATGGAAAAAGATTTCATCGACGCTTCTCCTAGTGTGTAGACTGACAAAACCGACCTCGGTCCGGAGGCTGGTGGAGCGATTGCCCAACGACGCTAACGATGCTGACCATACCAGTATATACAACTCATTTGAATTAGAAATCGGTTTCTTATAGGTGTTAACCAGCCCCCCGCGCCGGTTCCGGCATGGCGCTTGCTGGGGCGTTGCCCGGCAATGATGGCGTACTTGAAGGGCGACCCAGCATGTGCCTGGCGATGACGGTGCGCTGGATTTCCGACGAGCCTTCATAGATGCGCATGATGCGAGCGTCGCGCGCGAAGCGCTCGAGCGGCATGTCGCGCGTGAAGCCGTAGCCGCCATGAATCTGCAAGGCCATGTCCGTGACGTAAGCCGCCGCTTCGGAGGCGTACCATTTGGCCATCGCGGCGGCCTCCGTCAAAGGCTGTGCCGCGCCGCGCCTGGCGGCGGCCTGCAGCGTCAGCAGCCAGGCGGCCTCCAGACGCACTTTCATGTCGGCCAGCATCCACTGAATGCCTTGCTTGCAGGCGAGCGGCTCGCCTCCGACGATGCGCTGCGCAACCCAGTTCAGCGCGGCGGCCAGCGCGGCTTCGGCGATGCCGATGCAGGTCGAGGCAACGTCGAGGCGGCTGTTGTCGAGCACTCGCATCGCGGTACGAAAGCCGCTTCCCTCCTCACCCAACCGGTTGGCGCGCGGCACGACGCAGTCAAGCACGATTTCGTGCGCCGGCGCGCCGCGAATACCCATCAACTTTTCCGGCGGCGAAATGGCCACGCCCGGAGTGCCCCGCTCCACCACGAATGCACTGATACCGCGCACGCCGGCTGCGGGGTCGGTTTTTGCGTACACGACGATAAAGTCCGCGTGGCCCGCATTCGAGATGAAGTGTTTGACCCCCTGAATCCGATAGCCATCGCTGTGCGCGGTCGCGCGCGTTGCCATATCGGCCGGATTCGAGCCGGCGCGCGGTTCGGTCAGGGCGAATGCCCCGAGTCGGGTGCCCGCTGCCGCTGCGGGCAACAGGCGGTCGCGGATGGCGTCGTCGCCGCCGATCAGCACTGAGTCGGTAGCGAGGTAATGCGCGCCGACCATCGAGGAGGTCGCGGCACAGGCCTTGGCGATCTCGACCAGTGACAGGATCACGCCGGTGGGCGAAGCACCGACCCCGCCCCAGCGCTCGGGCAGATTCATGCCCATCACACCGAGTTCGGCCAAGGCCGGCACGTAGCGTGTCGTGGCTATCTCCTCCTCGTCCACCTGACGGGCATGTGGCGCCAGTTCGTGTTGTGCAAAGCGCTCGATGGCGCTGGCGATTTCGATGTCGTCGTGTTCAATGCCGAGTCTGGGCAACATGTCATGGCTCCTGTGAAGCGGTCGCGCGGGCCGGGCCGAACGCCCCGGCGGCGCGCAATTGCGCGATGCGCTCCGGGCTCAGGCGCAGGCAGTCTGCGAGGATGGGTTCGGTATGCTCGCCCAGGCCAGGCGCACGCCCAACCCGGTTGGCTGCATAGCCCGAGAATTTGACCGGTTGCGACGGCACGCGCGCGGCCGGGCCGTGCGGTGCCGGCACTTCCGTGAGCAGCGCACGAAACGCCGCGTGCTCGCTCTCGAGTGCCTGCTTGACACTCCAGATCGGCGCCACCGGAATGTGTGCGTCGCCCAGGATGCGGTTGACTTCGGCCACGGGCAACGCGGCGGACCACGCTTCGATGCAGCGCCGCAATTCCGGCTCGAAGCGGCTGCGGGCGTCGTCATCGGCATAGCGCGGATCGGTAGCCAGGTCGGCGCGGCCGATGGTGCGGGCAAAGGTTTCGAACAAACGGTTGTTCAACACGGCAACCACATAGAATCCGTCGGCCGCGCGGTATGCGCCGAACGGCGCCGAGCACGGGTGTCGATTGCCGACGCGTTGCGGCGTCAAACCGGTTGCCGCGTAGCGCGCGACCAGCGTAGCCATCAGGCTGAGCGTGGCATCGAACATGGAAACGTCGACCTGGGTTCCACGGCCGGTCTGCTCGCGCGCAAACAACGCGGCCAGCACACCCCACGAGGCGAACAGGCCGCTGACAACGTCCGAGATCGACTCGCCGACCAGCGTCGGCGGCCCGTCCGGCGAGCCCGTGGCGTCCATCAGGCCGCACATTGCCTGCAAGACAATGTCGTAAGCCGGCCGGTGCGATTCCGGCCCGGTCTGGCCGAATCCGGACACGCTTGCATAGATCAGCGACGGGTTCAAAGCGGCGAGCGCGGCATACCCGATGCCGAGGCGGTCGGCCACGCCCGGGCGAAAGTTCTCGACCACCACGTCGGCATGCGTGGCCAGTTGTTGCGCCAGCGCGCGCCCGTCGTCGGATTTCAGATCCACGACAATACTCTGCTTATTGCGGTTGATTGCCTCGAACAGGCCGCTGCGACCATTGACGAAGGGGCCGACCGCGCGGTAGTCGTCGCCGCCGGGCGGTTCGACCTTCAAAATCTCGGCACCAAGGTCGCCCAGCAATGCGGTGCAAAAGGGGCCTGCCAATACCCGCGAGAAGTCCACTACGCGAATGCCGGCCAGGGGCAGTCGTTGTGCAATCAAGGTTTACCTCCCATGCAGAAATAACGCACAAGCAGCGATGAACATGCGGCTCACGGCCAACTGCCCTCGATGTCCGAGGCAGCTTCATGCCACATCCGCCAGGCTATTCTGAGTGCGCGCAGCTATTAGGTAAAATATGGAATTCATTTAATCGATATAGGATTTTTTAATGCATATCTCGCTACGGTTGTTGCGGTATTTCGTGGCGGCGGCCGAGACCGGCAGCACCACGGCCGCCGCCAGGGCGCTGAATGTGTCGCAGCCGTCGATCTCGGTGGCGATCCGCGAGCTGGAGTCTGTGTTCAACGAGGCATTGTTCACGCGCGGGCTCGGCTCTGGCCTGATTGCTACGCAATTCGGGGAGCGCAAATTGAGCGAGGCACGTCAGCTGCTGGCGGTGGCGGCGGCGTTCGAGGCGGACGATGGCGGAAACGCAGCGGCCGGCGAGGTCCGGCTCGGTGTTTTCACGACCATCGCGCCGGTTTATCTTCCGTCCTTGCTGAGGATTGCCCAACAGCGATACCCCAAGCTTTCGATCCGCTGCGAAGAAGGCGATCTGGCCCAATTGGAAAGCCGTCTTCAGAGCCATCGCATCGATCTCGCGCTGACCTACGATGTCGGGCTGCCTGCTGGCATCGAGCGCGAGTGCCTGGCCGACCTCAAGCCGCACGCGCTGATTCCGGCCGGTTCGCGCCTGGGCAAGACCCGCGGGCCGGTATCGTTGCGCCAGTTGGTCAAGGAGCCGTTTATTCTGATCGACCTGCCGTATAGCCGGGAATTTTTATTGGCGCCATTCTGGCAGTACGGTCTCTCGCCCGAGGTCCGATATCGGGTCGCGTCGATTGAACTGGCGCGGGCCATGGTGGCGGAAGGATTGGGCGTGACCTTGCTGATTACGCAAAAAAGCGCAACTATGCATACGCCGACGCTGGTCGAGCGGCCGATTCGGGAAGAGACGGTGCGCCAGCCGCTGGTCATCGCGCGCGCCGCGCAGGCTTTGCACACGCGCGCGTCGCAATTGGTTGCAGAGTGCATTCACGCGGCGGTGCAGGAAACCCTGGTGCGGCGATCCGGGCGCCCGCGCACCGGGGAAACGCCAATAGCCGCGCCAGGGCAACCGAGGTAGTATATACCGGTACAAACACCGTATCGCCCCACTGGGCTGGCGCATTTGGGCAGATTCGGCCTTTCTCTTGCGCATTGCGGCAATCACCTGGAGGATGAGCATCATGGCGCAGTTGGCTGGCATTCCTTTGATCGACATGGCGGCAGTCAGGGCAGGCAGCCGCGACGGGCTCGAACGGGCAGCGCGCGAAATCCGCGAGGCGTGCACGACGATCGGTTTCTTTTATATTAAAAACCACGGCGTGCCGCAGGCGGCGATCGACGGCGCCGCGCGGGCCGCCCGCGAATTTTTCGCTCACCCGATCGACGTCAAGCGCCGGGTGGCGGTCAATCACCGCCATCGCGGCTTCAACTCGCTGGGCGACGCGACGATGTACCAGGCGACCAAACCGGACTACAAGGAGTTTTTCAGCATCGGGCTGGAACTGCCGGAGGACGATCCCAATGTCATGGCCGGCGAAGCGCTGCGCGGGCCCAACAACTGGCCCGATTTCATGCCATCGCTGCGCCCTGCGCTCTACGGTTATTACGAGGCAATGGGCGCGTGCGGCGCCGACTTGCTGCGTGCGATCGCCATCAGTCTGGATGTCGATGAACATTTTTTCGCGCAGCGCTATGCCAAGCGCATGCAACGCACCCAGATGGTGTATTACCCGCCGCAGCCGCCGCAATCCGACGCCGACCAGTTCGGCGTAGCGCCGCATACCGACTATGGCTGCATCACCTTGCTGTGGCAGGACAATATCGGCGGGCTGCAGGTGCGCGAACTCGCCAGCCAGTCGTGGATCGACGCGCCGCCGATCGAAGGCACGCTGGTGATCAACGTCGGCGACCTGCTGGCGCGCTGGTCGAACGATCGCTTTCGCTCGACGCTGCACCGTGTCATCAACCGTTCCGGGCAGGAGCGATACTCGATTGCAACGTTCTACGATCCGACCTATGCCGCAGTGGTCGATCCGCGCGATCTTGGCGTCGCGCCGGGTGCCTCGCTCTATGAGCCGGTGGCCGCGGGCGATTACATCCTGGGGCGTATCAACGCGTCGATGGGGTACCGCAAGAAAGCAGCTGCCGGTTAAGCGTCGGGCTGCAGACGAAGCTCGGACAAATGGATGATTCGACGTGGCACCGCTTCGGTTGCCCGCTAAAAGGCTTATATTCATGAGCGACATTTTCTCCGCCCTGCGCTATGCCGTGGGCGAACAGGCCATTCGGACCGGCGCTGCAATCAACCCCAAGCATTTCACCGACTGGACACGGCACGCACCGGCACAGCCGCTGGCCGTCGTGTTTGCGCGCAGCACCGAACAGGTCGCGGCGGTGCTGCGTTTGTGCAATGCGCACGGCCAGCCCGTGGTGCCGCAAGGCGGCATGACCGGGCTGGCAGGCGGCGCCATTCCCGGCACGGCCGACATTGTGCTGTCGCTCGAGCAGATGGCGGGTATCGAGGAAATCGATCCGGCCGCGGCCACCATGACGGTGCTGGCCGGCACGCCGTTGCAAGTGATTCAGGAGGCCGCGCGGGAGGCGGGTTTCGAGTTCGGGCTCGATCTCGGTGCGCGCGGCTCGTGCCAGATCGGCGGCAACATCGCCACGAACGCGGGCGGCACGCGCGTGATTCAATCCGGCATGACGCGTGACCTGGTACTCGGCCTTGAGGTCGTGTTGGCCGACGGCACGGTGCTCAGCTCGCTCAACAAGATGATCAAGAACAACACCGGTTACGATCTCAAGCAGCTATTCATCGGCTCGGAGGGTACGTTGGGCGTGATCACGCGGGCGGTGCTGCGTTTGCAGCCGCAACGTACCTCATGCCAGACCGCGTTGTGCGCGTTGCCCGACTATGACACCGCGGTGAGATTTCTGCACCAGTTGCGCCGCCACCTCGGGGGCGACGTCAGCGCGTTCGAGCTGATGTGGCCGTCGTTTTTCGAGTTGGGCGTATCGCTCACGCGTGACAGGAAAAGCCCGTTTGCCGAACGCCACCCCTTATATGCCCTGGTGGAGCAGCGCGGCTTCGCCGAGCAGGCCGATGCCGAGCGCTTCGGCGCCGCATTGAGCGAGGCGCTGGAGGCCGGCTGGCTATCGGACGCGGTGCTGGCCCAATCGGGCAGCGAGGCCAACGCCCTGTGGGCGATTCGCGAATGCACCGCCGAATTTCCGCAACGGCTAGCGCCGATCAACTTCGACATCAGCCTGCCGATCGGCAAAATCGGCGCCTTCGCCGACGAATGCCAGCAGCTGTTCGATGCGCAGTGGGGACCGCATCTGTCGCTGTTCTTCGGCCATATCGGCGACTCGAACCTGCATGTGACGGTCGACGGCAACACGGTGCCGGGCGTCACTCACGAGGCGGTCGATCAATTGGTGTATTCGCTGCTACGCCGGTACGGCGGATCGGTTTCGGCCGAGCATGGCATCGGTTTGCTCAAGCGCGAATTCCTGCCCTATTCCCGGACTGCCGAGGAACTGGCCTGCATGCGGCGCATCAAGCAGGCACTCGATCCCAAGGGCATTCTGAATCCAGGCAAACTGTTCGAATAGCATTGGCCTCAAATGGCCGGGTGACACACCCTTGCCGTGCCCGGGACGATCTGCCCGGAGCATCCTACCGCCGGGCGATGCGACGCCAGAGCCGGCCGATGGCGCCGGCCATCAGGCCGCAAGTGCCAAGCGCAATGCATAACCAGCCGAGCGCCAACAACGCGAATGGCTCGTGCAATTGACCGTTCGGTGCAACTTCGCTTCCGGACGCTGCAAACAGCACCAGGCACAGGGCACCGATGACGAACAACAGAACAGGGATGTATTTCATAACGTGGCTGATGCAGTCGTGGTTACTGCCCGGGCGGTTCGGAGCCCTGCGTGCGGCAGTCATTGTTACACCGATTTCGGGACCCTATCAAGGTAAATGCCATTGCGCCGACGAACCCCCGCCATGCGTCCGGTTTGTGCTGCGCGAGGCGCCGTTTGCGATTTGTCGAGCGACATAAATATCAGAATAATCTATATTTCGATCGGAAATCATGATTTTTCGTTAGACGGCTGCGTCGCTATCATCGGACGAAACAGCCGACGAAAACCAAGAATCTGGCCGGCTGCCCCCCCCCAAATCGAGCAACGGCGCCGACGGCGCGGTTGACAGCGTTGCAGGAGACCCCGGCATGGAGCACACGGTCCGCGAGCAAAACGAGCAGCTCGAAGTCAAAACCACCACTTGCTACATGTGCGCCTGCCGCTGCGGCATCCGTGTGCATTTGCGCGACGGCGAGGTGCGTTATATCGACGGCAACCCCGAGCATCCTTTGAATCAGGGCGTGATTTGCGCCAAGGGGGCCTCGGGCATCATGAAGCAGTATTCGCCCGCGCGCCTGACTCAGCCCCTGCGGCGCAAGCCCGGCACGGAGCGTGGCGCGGCGGTATTCGAGCCGATTTCGTGGGACGAGACGTTCGATATTCTGGAAAAGCGCCTGGGCAAGCTGCGCGCCACCGACCCGAAGCAATTCGCGCTGTTTACCGGGCGCGACCAGATGCAGGCGCTCACCGGCCTGTTTGCCAAGCAATATGGCACGCCCAATTACGCGGCGCACGGCGGCTTCTGCTCGTCGAACATGGCTGCCGGCATGATCTACACCATCGGCGGCTCGTTCTGGGAGTTCGGCGGGCCCGACCTGGACCGCGCGCGCCTGTTCGTGATGATCGGCACGGCCGAAGATCATCACTCCAATCCGCTGAAAATCGCCATCTCGAAGTTCAAGCGCGAAGGCGGCCGATTCATCTCGATCAATCCGGTGCGCACGGGCTACTCGGCGATCGCCGACGAGTGGATCCCGATTCGGCCTGGCACTGACGGCGCGCTGTTCATGGCGCTGATTCACGAACTGATCGCCAAGGGGCTGTATGACCGGTCGTTCATTGCGCGCTTTTCGAATGCCGGCGAGCTGGTCAATACCGATCCGGCCAGCGACACGTTCGGCCTGTTCGTGCACGACGAAGCCAGTCCGGTGGGCAATCCGCTCTACCCGCAAAACAAGATGTGGTGGGATCGCCATACGCGGCGCGCGGTCAAGACGCACGCCGAGGGGGCCGACCCGGTGCTGCTGGGGGAATTCGCCCTGCCCGACGGCACGCCCGTGAAACCGGCGTTCCAGTTGCTGATGGAGCAGGTAGAGGAATGCACGCCCGAATGGGCCGAAGGTATCACCGGCATTCCGGCCGAGACCATCCGCCGGCTGGCTTACGAGATGGGCGTGACGGCCCGCGATCACAAGATCGAATTACCGATTCGCTGGACAGATCATTGGGGCGTGACTCACGAGACCGTCACCGGCAACCCGGTGGCATTTCATGCGATGCGCGGCCTGGCGGCTCACTCGAACGGCTTCCAGACGATCCGCGGGCTGGCGGTGCTGATGTCGTTGCTGGGCACCATCGACCGGCCCGGCGGCTTTCGCCACAAGGCCCCCTACCCGCGTGCGGTACCGCCCTCGGCCAAACCGCCAAACAGCCCGGATGCGGTCAAGCCCAATACGCCGCTGGCGACCGGCCCGCTCGGCTGGCCGGCCGAGCCGGGCGACCTGTTCGTCGACGACCAGGGCGGCCCGGTGCGCATCGACAAGGCGTTTTCGTGGGAATACCCGCTGGCGGTGCATGGCCTGATGCACAGCGTGATCACCAATGCATGGCGCGGCGATCCCTACCCGATCGACACGCTGATGATTTTCATGGCGAACATGGCGTGGAACTCGACCATGAACACCTCGGAAATCCGCAAGATGCTCAACGACAAGCATCAGGACGGCGAGCGGCGCGGCGAATACAAGATCCCGTTCATCGTCGTGTGCGATGCGTTCGAGTCGGAGATGACCGCATACGCCGATTTGATCTTGCCTGACACGACCTATCTGGAGCGGCATGATGCGATGTCGGTGCTTGATCGCCCGATTTCGGAGTTCGACGGCCCGGTCGATTCGGTGCGCGTGCCGGTGCTGCCGCCGACCGGTCAGTGCAAGCCGTTCCAGGAGGTGCTGATCGAGCTGGCTAGCCGGCTCAAGTTCCCGGCTTTCACGCGCGAGGACGGTTCGCGCAAGTTCAAGGATTATCCGGACTTCATCGTCAACTTCCAGACCGCGCCGGACTCCGGCACGGGCTTCCTGATCGGCTGGCGTGGCAAGAACGGCGAGAAGGCGGTGGTTGGCGAGCCGAACCCGAACCAGTGGGAGCAATACGCCAGGAACAATTGCGTATTTCATTACACGCTGCCCGAATCGCAGCAATACATGCGCAACTGCAACCGCGATTACCTCGAATGGGCGCAGGCCACCGGCATGCGCAAGTTCAAGGAACCGATCGTCATCCAGCTTTACTCCGAGGTGATGCAGAAGTTCCGTCTGGCCGCGCAAGGCAAGACCCAGGGACGCCGGCCGCCGGCTCATCTGCGAGAGCGCATCGAGAAGTACTTCGATCCGCTGCCGTTCTGGTACGAGCCGCTCGAGCGCGCGGTGACGGATAGCGAGCGCTTTCCGCTGGCAGCGGTCACGCAACGGCCGATGGCGATGTATCACTCGTGGGATTCGCAAAACGCGTGGCTGCGGCAGATTCACGGCGAGAATTACCTGTTCGTCAACCCGCGCACCGCCAGCCAGAGCGGCGTGGCCGACGGCGGCTGGATGTACGTCGAGTCGCCGTGGGGCAAGGTGCGCTGCATGGCGCGCTACAGTGAAGCGGTCGAGCCCGGCACGGTCTGGACCTGGAACGCCATCGGCAAGGCGTCCGGGGCCTGGAACCTCGGCCCCGGAGCCAATGAATCGCAGCGCGGCTTCCTGCTGAACCACTTGATTTCCGACGAACTGCCGACCCAGCATGGCCCGGTGTCGAACTCCGATCCGATCACCGGCCAGGCCGGCTGGTACGACGTGCGGGTGCGCATCTACCCGGCCGAGGCCGACGCCAGCTTCACGCTGCCGCAATTCGACGCGATGCAACCCATGCCGGGCTCGACCCACACCGTCAAGCGCGTGTTCCAGGCCTATTTCGCGGGACGCGGTGAATTCAAGAAACGCCTGAAAGGGACGCAATCATGACCCAACTCGCACTGGTAATCGATTTGAATGTCTGCGTGGGTTGCCACGCGTGCGTGACGAGCTGCAAGGAGTGGAATACGTCCGGCGAAGCCGGCAGCCTGGCCGACTTCAATCCCTACGACGCCGACCCGTGCGGCACGTTCTTCAACCGCGTGCAAACCTTCGAGGCTGGCGAGTTTCCGGACACCGAAACGATCCATTTTCCGAAATCGTGCCTGCATTGCGAAGATCCCCCGTGCGTGCCGGTGTGCCCGACCGGGGCGAGTTTCAAGCGCAAGGAAGACGGACTGGTGCTGATCGACTACGACAAATGCATCGGCTGCAAGTACTGCGCCTGGGCCTGCCCCTACGGCGTGCGCGAGATCGACGAAAAGCGCCAGGAAATGACCAAATGCACGCTGTGCTCGGATCGTATCCACAACGAGGCGCTGCCAGAGCGCGACCGCAAGCCAGCCTGTGTGCTGGCCTGCCCGACTTCGGCGCGCCTGTTCGGGGACATTCACGATCCCGAATCGGTCGTCTCGAAAGCCATCCAGGAGCGCGGCGGCTACCAACTGATGCCTGAATGGGGCACGCAGCCGGCTAACCACTACCTGCCCCGCCGCAAGACCCAGGTGCAGGTGCGCGCCGAGGAGGTCGAGCGGGCCGATAACGCACTGCAGCTCGAGCGGCAGTTCGAACGAGGCGAGATCAACCTGGCGGCGATGGCCAGGCAGTAACCACGCAATCATCAGAACAAGAGGAGCGGGCTATGCGTCCGGCATTTTCGGTAGTTTTTCTCACCACGTTGACCGGCGCGGCGCAGGGACTTTTCCTGGCGCTGTTCGCGACCGAGCTGCTGGCCGGTTTTGGCGTGCTTGCATGGCCCGGCGTGGCGTTCTTCGTGACTGGCGCAGTGCTCGCGGTGGTACTCGCCGGCCTGGGGCTGCTGGCGTCGTTCTTTCACCTCGGACATCCGGAGCGCGCCTGGCGGGCCATTGCCATGTGGCGCACGTCATGGCTGTCGCGCGAATGCATCTTCCTGCCGGCATTCATGGCCACAGTGTTCGCCTATGGCCTGGCGCACTGGTTCGATTCCGGCCTGACGCTGGCCATCGGCGCGCTGGCGGCGGTGTGCTGCTTTGGACTATTTGTCAGCACCGGCATGATCTATACCTGCATCAAGGTGTTGCGTGAATGGGCCACGCCGCTGACCACGACGAACTTCATCTTTCTCGGCTGTGCCTCCGGCTTCACGCTGGCCGCTGGGCTCGCGGCCTGGACGGCCCCCGCCGACATCCGCTTCCTGGCGATCGCCGCCGTCGTGCTGACCCTCGTTGGCTGCGTCACGCGGGTGGCTTCCCTGGTACGCAATGCCCGGCTGCGGCCCAAGGCGACCCTGCAAAGCGCCACCGGCATCAAGCATCGCCAGGTGGTGCAGAAGTCGCGCGGCTTCACCGGCGGCGCCTTCAATTTGAAGGAGTTTTTCCACGGCCAGAGCGAGCAGACCATGCGCACGATCAAGTGGAGTTTCCTGGCGCTGACTTTCCCGGTTCCGCTGGCATTGCTCGCCGCCGGCCTGGCGAATGCTTCGGCGGCGCTGCTGGCAGCGGCGTTCGCGATACAATACGCCGGGCTTCTGGCGGAGCGCTGGTTCTTCTTCGCCGAAGCGCATCATCCGCAGAACATGTATTACCGCGGCGTCTCTTAGTCCTATTCCATAGCAACAACGTGCTTACCACTCTTCTCAAATATCGCATCCGCGTTCAACGGCTGTTCCGTTTTTCAGAAGATCACACGATGTTGCTGTGGGGCGCTGTGGTCGGTCTGGTGGGCGCCTTCGCGACCATTTCGTTTCGGGAGGCGATTCACGCCGTGCAGTGGATGCTCACCGGCAAAAGCGGTTCGCTCGTCGAGATGGGCAAGGGCTTGCAGTGGTACGTCCGCTTATTGCTGCCGGCCGCCGGCGGGGTGGCCGCCGGCATCTTCCTGGCGCTCGCCAAGCGATTTGCCGTGGGCGCGTCGTCCGACTACATGGAGGCCGTGGCTATCGGCGACGGCAACATTCCCGTGCGGCAGAGCTTGCTGCGCAGCGCGTCATCGCTGAGCACGGTGGCCTCGGGCGGCTCGATCGGGCGAGAAGGCTCGATGGTCCAATTGGCGGCCATGGCCGCGTCGTTCATTGGACGCATTACCCATTTCGACCCACCTCGCCTGCGTTTGCTGGTTGCCTGCGGGGCGGCCGCAGGCTTGACATCGGCCTACAACGCGCCTATCGCAGGCGCGTTTTTCGTCACAGAGATCGTACTCGGATCGATCGCGATGCAAAGCTTCGGCCCGATCGTCGTCGCATCGGTGGTCGCCAATATCACGATGCGCGAATTCCCCGGCTATCAACCGACCTATGAAATGCCAGCATTTCCGGCTATCTTCGGCGCGGAAGTCGTTTTTTTTGTCGGACTCGGCATTCTTTGCGGATTGGCCTCGCCGTTGTTTCTGCAGTTGCTCGCCTACGCCAAACGCAAGTTCCAGAAAACCAAACTGCCCCTGCCCACGCGGCTTGGACTCGGCGGCCTGCTGGTAGGGATCATCTCCATCTGGGAGCCCCAGGTCTGGGGCAACGGCTACAGCGTGGTCAATTCGATGCTGCATCAGCCGTGGGCCTGGACGGCCGTACTCGTTTTGTTGTTGCTCAAGCTGTTGGCCACCTGCTTTACCATGGGCTCGGGCGCGATCGGCGGGGTGTTCACGCCGACGCTGTTCGTCGGCGCAGCCGTCGGCTACCTGTTCGGCTTCGGCGTGCACGATCTGTTCCCAAGCGCGACTTCGGCGCCGTTCGCCTACGCCATTGTCGGCATGGGTGCCTTTCTCTCGGCGGCCACCAGCGCCCCGCTGATGGCCATCCTGATGATTTTCGAGATGACCTTGAGTTATCAGGTCGTGTTGCCGCTGATGCTGGCGTGTGTGGTCGCGTATTTCATCGCCCGCTCGATCGACGACACCTCGATGTACGAGATTACCATCAAGCGCAACCGCGACGCCAAGGCGCGCCTGCGACTGCGCGGCACCCGCATGCGCGATCTCATCAAGCCGGCGGACACGGTGTTGCCGTTGACGGCCAGCTTCGAGGAAATTTCACGCATGTTCCTCGAATATCCGGTGAAATATGTTTATATCGTCGATGACGAAAATCGCTACCAAGGCGTCGTCTCGTTGCAGGACGTGACTTCCACATTACTCGAGAAGAAGGACGTCGGCGCCAGGCCGGCGGTCGAGTTCCTGCGCCGCGATTTCGTGCATGTCGTGACGCCTGATATGTCGCTGGGCGAGGCATTGGAGCACTTCCTGGCCCACCAGGGGGAGCGTCTACCTACCGTGGAAAGCATTGATAATCCAACCCTGCTCGGCGTGGTCTACAAATCGTCGCTGCTCGACGCCTATTTCAAGCTGAATCGGTCGGATAACTGAGCGTCGCAAGGCGATTCTTGCAAGGTGCGGGAATCTCCTTCCCGCAGCGCCTGGCTACCGGCGCGCGGGCGCCAAACCTATACTGGGCGTGTCTTCAACTCACCGAATGCACGCCGATGAAATCCCTCTCGCCAACCATCCGTACCGCCAGCTCATGTGCCGCCGCAGCGCTGCGCACCGGCACGACTTATCACACGATCGTCGTCGAGGGTCTCAAGATTTTCTACCGCGAGGCCGGCCCCAAGGACGGGCCAGTGCTCCTGCTGCTGCATGGCTATCCATCGTCTTCGCGCATGTTCGAACCCTTGCTGACGCACCTGAGCGAACGGTACCGGCTGATCGCGCCGGACTATCCGGGTTTCGGCTATTCCGACGCGCCGCCGGCCGATGAATTCGACTATACATTCGCTCATCTGGCGCAGATCGTCGACGCCTTCACCCAAGCGCTCGGCTTGCGAAAATACACGCTATATCTGCAGGATTACGGCGGTCCGATCGGTTTCCGGTTGGCGTTGGCGCACCCTGAGCGCGTGACGGCACTGATCATTTAGAACGCCGTGATTCACGAGGCCGGTTTGTCGGCAGTCTGGGAAAAGCGCCGCGCCTACTGGGCGCAGCGGGCTGATCACGAGCCAGCGATGCGCGCCGCACTGCTGTCGGAGGCCGCCGGCATCGCGCGCCACGTCGGCGGGCGTGAGCCGCTCGAAGCGTTCAATCCCGACGCCTGGATGGACGAGATTGCGTTTTTGCGGCGGCCCGAGCAGGCCGCGATTCAACTCGACCTGGCTTACGACTATCAGTCCAATGTGGCCGCCTATCCGACCTGGCAAGCGTATTTGCGCGAACATCGGCCGCCCGTGCTGGTGACCTGGGGCAAGCACGATCCGATTTTCACGCTCGACGGCGCACACGCCATCGCCAGCGAAGAGCCGGGCGCGGAGCTGCATGTGCTGGAGGCCGGACATTTTGCTCTCGAAGACCACGGCGCGGCCATCGCCGCTCTGATCGACGATTTCCTCGTGCGCCGCACGCCCATGTGCGTGCGAGACGCCGTGCCGGCCGAGCGGGAGAATACCGCAGATTAATCGACGGAATCGAGCACCATATGTTCGGCCAGAAAATCGACCAGCACCCTGGCACGGGCCGGCAGCAACGCGCTGCCTGGCCAGACCGCCTGCACGGCGACCGGCGGCATTTCGAATTCGGTCAGCACCAGGCGCACCTGGCCGCTGTCGACCCACTCGCGTATTTGCCAGAGGAATGCCTGGCCAATGCCCGCACCGTGGAGCACCGCGGCATTGCATGCGAGCGCGCTGCCGGATCTGAAGCGCCCTTCGACGGTGACTTTCTCGGTGCTGCCGTTGGTATGGCGGAATGTCCAGACCGATCCGCCGTCGGCCTCGAGCGCGCGGATCACGCAGGTGTGCCCACGCAGTTCGGCCGGCGCCGCTGGTGTGCCGTGTTGGGCCAGATAGCCCGGTGCGGCGAACGCAACTCGACGCAGGACTCCGAGCGCGCGGGCTCGCAACGTCGAGTCAGGCAAATCGCCGATGCGGATGGCGAAATCGAGCCCGGCAGCGAAAAGATCGGCGTGCTGGTCCGACACATCCAGATCGATGCTCAGTTGCGGGTAGCGCGCCTGACAGGCTGCCAGCAAAGGCACGACGTGCGACGCGGCAAACAGCGGCGAAGCGCCGATGCGCACCAGGCCCGACACGGCTGCCGCGTCCTGGGCGAGCTCGGCGGTCGCCTGGTCGAGCGCGTCGAGCACGGCCTTGAGCTGGCCATGAAAACGCAGGCCGGCCTCGGTGGGCACCAGGCTGCGGGTGCTGCGCCGCACCAGCGAGACTCCTAACGATTGCTCGACGGCAATCAGGGAACGGCTCACCGATGACAGCGAGCGGCCAAGCACGCGTGCAGCCTTGGATAGACTGCCCTGGTCGACAACCGCCACGTAGGCACGATAGTCGTCAAGCATACGAAATGCTCCCTGATTACGATACCGGCATCATTTCCGTTTCGCCCGCACCCCCCGCGAATTCATCGGTGGCCCGGATCAGGCGGTCGAGAATACCGGGCTCATCGTAGGCGTGGCCGGCATCCTTAATGAGATGAAACTGCGCCTCGGGCCACGCGCGGTGCAAGTCCCACGCGGTGCGCGCGGGGGTGGCAACATCATAACGACCCTGTACGATCACGCCCGGGATGCCGGCAAGGCGCGAGGCATCGCGCAGCAGTTGTCCCGGTTCGAGAAATCCGTCGTGTGTGAAATAGTGATTTTCGATGCGCGCGAAGGCCAGTGCGTATTCGTCGTTGCCGAACGCCGCGGCAAGGGCGTCGTCCGGCAGCAGCGTGATCGTGCTGCCCTCCCATACGCTCCACGCCTTGGCGGCCGCCATCTTTTGCGCTTGGTCGTCGCCCGTGAGCCGCCGCCGATAGGCGGCGATCAGATCATGCCGCTCGGCGGGCGGAATCGGCGCAATGAAATGCTCCCATTTGTCGGGGAAAAGCCACGACGCGCCTTCCTGGTAGTACCAGTGAAGCTCCTCACGGCGCACCGTGAAGATGCCGCGCACGATCAATTCGCTGACGTGCTCGGGATGCTTCTGCGCGTACGCCAGCGCCAGCGTGCTGCCCCACGACCCGCCGAATACCAGCCAGCGCTCGACGCCCAGCATGGCGCGCAACCGTTCGATATCGGCCACGAGATGCCAGGTGGTGTTTGCCTCCAGGCAGGCGTGCGGCGTCGAGCGGCCGCAGCCGCGCTGGTCGAACAGCAACACGCAGTAGCGCTGCGGATTGAACAGACGCCGGTGGTCGGCCGAGCACCCGCCTCCGGGACCGCCATGCAGAAACACCGCCGGCTTGCCATTAGGATTACCACATAACTCCCAATAAACCCTGTGCCCATCGCCGACGTCGAGAAATCCGGTTTTGAAGGGCTCCAGCGGTGGATAAAAGCCTCTTGGCGCGGTGCGGCTCGCGAGTTCTGCGTCGGTGCGCTCGGTCATCGTTCGTCCTTGACTTGATCTGGCGGAAAACGGCGGCAAAACGGGCTTGCGCAAAGCTCAGGAAGCCCGTTGCCTCATGCGTCATTTTGCACCAAGTGTTCCGGTTAGATGCGATTCGGGCGAAACTAAAGCATCGCGTGCTTTATCCAACTGTTGACGATTTCGCGCGATGCAAGCATCGCCAAGCGAGGCCGCCCAGACGTTTCACTGATCGGTCATAAGAAAGTGCCGCGACGTCCTTGGGGTAAATACCTTTTGCTCGCCACCTTGTGTGGGGCGGTCTATCTTGCTGTCGCGCTGGTCGCCGCGGAAATGCAGTCGTCGCGCTGGCAAGCGTATTACCTGACCCGGCTCGACAGGCGACTGAGTTACCGGGTGCGGGCCGGTCCGAGCGATGCGATTCGTTTCCCTGGCCATGGCCCGTACGACTTGCGTCTCGGTTACGCGCAATTGCCTCGTTTCACTCACCGGCTCGCGCGCGAGGGATTCGACGTCGCATCGCAAGCCCGTATCTCACCCGAGATGGCCCGGCTGATGGATCGAGGCTGGTTCGCACCGTATCCTGAAAAAAATCAGGCCGGCCTGCGCTTGCTCGACTGCGACGGTCTTGCCCTGTATCGCCGGCGTTTTCCTCGGCTCGCCTACGCCGATTTCCGGGCCATCCCCCCCGTGCTGGTCAACAGCCTGCTCTTTATCGAAGATCATGATCTGCTCGACACGGCACACCCGATGCGCAATCCGGCCATCGATTGGCGGCGCTTCTCGCGTGCATTGCTCGACCAGGGGTTGCATTTGCTCGACCGGAATCACCCGACTCCCGGTGGCAGCACGCTGGCGACCCAGATCGAGAAATATCGACATTCGCCTGGCGGACGCACCGTCTCGCGAATGGAAAAACTGCGACAAATGGCCAGCGCATCGGTGCGTGCCTATCTCGACGGCGAAAACACGCTGTCCTATCGCCAGCACATCGTGCTGACCTATTTCAACACGGTACCGCTGGCCGCGCGGGCCGGCCATGGCGCGATCGAGGGAATCGGCGACGGTCTGGCGCTCTGGTATGGCGAGGATTTTCATCGCGTCAATCAAGTGCTGCGCCGCGCACCTGGCGCGCCAGGCGTCAACCCGCGGCGGACGCTGGCGCAGGCACGAGCCTACAAGGAAGCGCTGTCGCTGATCATCGCGCAGCGCGGACCCTCGTTCTACCTGCAACACGACATGACGGCACTGGGCAAGCTGACCGACCATTACCTCGAGTTGCTGGCAAAAGCTGGCGTTATTGCGCCGCAATTGCGCGATGCAGCGCTGGCGTTGCCGCTGCAACTGGCGCCGGCGCCCAACCATCGCGCCGCTCTGTCGTTTGTGACGCGCAAAGCCGTTACCGGCTTGCGGACCAGGTTGTCGACCTTGCTGGGGGTCGATACGCTATACCACCTCGATCGGCTCGATCTCAGCGCATCGACAAGTATTGACCGGGCAGCGCAGAACGCCATCACGGCCGCCCTGATGCGCGCGCGCACGCCAGCGGGGGCGCGGGCAGCCGGGATATACGGCGTGCAGATGCTGCGCCCAGCCGATGATCCGGGCCGGCTCAGGATCAGCTTTACCCTTTATGAACATCGTGGCGACGCCAATTGGCTGCGCGTGCAAGCCGATACCGTCGACGAACCGTTCGACCTGAATCGCGACGCCCGCCTGAATCTGGGCTCGACTGCCAAGCTGCGCACGCTGACGACCTATCTGGAAATCGTCACCGCACTGCATCGGCGCTACGCCAGTCTCTCGCCAGCGGCGCTGCGGCGGTTGAAGTTGGCACCCGAAGATGCCTTGAGCCGCTGGGCAGTCGATTATCTGATGCACGCGCCCAACGCAAGCTTGCCGCAGATGCTGGGGGCCGCAATGCAGCGCAGGTATTCGGCCAACCCGGGCGAAGCGTTCGCCACTGGCGGCGGCCTGCAGCGCTTTCACAACTTCGCCAAGTGGGAGAATTCGCAAATATTCACGGTCCAGGCGGCGTTCCAGAACTCGGTGAATCTGGTATTCGTGCGGCTGATGCGCGATATCGTGCGCTACGAAATCCTGCGGATCGACCCGACGGTCGACCAGTGGCTGGCGGCCCGTCAGTCGCCGCAGCGGCAAGCCTATCTGGCTCGCTTCGCCGATATGGAGGGCAGCGAATTCCTGCGGCGCTTCTACCGCGCATACCATGGCAAGACGCCGGACGACGCGCTCGATCTGCTGCTGCAAAACAAATGGGGCACCCCGGTGCGTCTGGCGACGGCGCTGCGCACCGTCGAGCCAGCGGCCAGCGAGGCGCAGTTCGCGCGAGCCATGCGACGCCGCTTGCCGGCGACCTATCGCGGACTGTCCGATCGCGATCTGCAAACGCTCTATACGAAATATGACATCGACCACTTTTCCCTGAACGACCGCGCCTATCTGGTCGGGGTGCATCCGCTCGAGCTGTGGCTGGTCGCTTACCTGCACGCGCATCCCGGGGCCAGTCTGGCACAGGTATTGCGGGTCAGCCATGCACCGCGTGAAGAAGCTTACGCGTGGCTCTTCAAGGCCCGCAGCCGCGCCGGCCAGACGAACCGGATCCGGCACCTGCTCGAAATCGGGGCGTTCCAGCGCATCGATCGGGACTGGCGTCGACTGGGTTATCCGTTCGGCACGCTGACGCCATCGTTGGCCACCGCAATTGGCGCCTCGGGCGACCGGCCCGCCGCGCTGGCGCAGTTGATCGGGCTGATTCTCAATCATGGCGTGCAATGGCCGGCGGAGTCGGTGCGTAACCTGCAATTCGCGGGCGGCACGCCTTACGAGACAAATTTCGCGCGGCGCCCAACCCGGGGGGCGCGCCTGTTGCCGGCCGCCGTCGCCGACACGCTGCACCGCGCGCTGCTCAGCGTGGTCGATGGCGGTACCGCCATCGGGCTGAGAGGCGTGTTCGACACGGCCGGCGGCAAGACCGGCACGGGCACGCAAACTTTCTCGGTTTACGCGCCCGGCGGCCGGTTGATCGCCACGCACGCCATCAATCGCAGCGCGACCTTCGTGTTCTTCGTCGGCAACCGCCTGTTTGGCAGCATCACCGCCTATGTGCACGAGCCCTATGCGTCGCGCTACACTTTCACCAGCGCGATGGCGGTGCAATTGCTGCGCTCGGTAGCGCCGATCGTCAAGGCCATGGCGGCACCTCACGATGCGCCGACGCCATTGGCCTGTCACGGCTGAGCGCGCCTCAGGCGTCAGGATCGATACTTTTCGACCAACGCCAGCGCGATCGCTTCGGTCTGGGCATCCGGCTCGCCAGTGATATCGGCCGGCCGAAAGTGCATCTGAAATGCGGTAATGACCAGACGCGTTGCCTCATCGAGCGTGCCGGTTTGTTCAATCCGATAACCATATTTGGCCAGCGCCTGCTGAATACGCGCAACCGAGGCACGTGCTGTCGGCGGTCTGCCGGCAAGATATTTTTCGACGGTATCGGGGTCGGGCCAGGCGCCGATGCCTCTCGCCGCCAGCGTCTGCCAGGGAAACAACGGACCCGGATCGGACTTGCGCAGCGGCGCAATGTCGCTGTGGCCGACTACATTGTCGGGGGTAATGCCGTAGCGCTTGATGAGGTCTGCAGCCAGGCGCTCGATCAGCTCGATCTGAGCTGGCTGATACGGATGCCAGCGCCGGCCCGACGCCTCGTCGGTATAGCCGAGATTGACGATCTCGATGCCGAGCGACGTGTCGTTCAAGTTGTGTCGCCCATTCCAATAGCTCACACCGGCATGCCAAGCACGCTTGTCGTCGTCGACCAACTGCAGCGCGACCGGCTTGCCGCCGTGCGATCCCGGTATCGAGGTGACGAGATAATGGGCGCTGGCGCCGCCGGCGGTCAATAGCCGAAGCGATTCCTCATCGTCGACGGCGGTGTAATGCAAAACGAGATAACGGATTCTCTCGTTTTGGCTTATTGCCCGATAGGAAGTGGTGTCGGCCTTGTATTGCCCTCGGTCCTCGACCCACCCCGCATGCGGCTCGAAGCCAGCACACCCGCTCAGCAAAAGCCCCAGTCCGGCGGATACGGTAAGCGATTTCTTCATGGCAGACCCTCGGTATACGTGTTGATGAGCGGAGTTCGACGGGATTGGCTGCGATTTGTTTGTGCCGAGACGGCTTCTTGTGCCAGCGCGATGACTTGTGAACGCGCTTTTCAGACCAGGACGAACCGGGACCATAAATATCCGTATGCCCGCTTCGTGAATTCTTCTTGATCCTCGAAAGATTCCGGTGCATTGCTTGCGGCAGAAAAAGAATTTTTGCCAACTAATTTGATACGTTATATCATGTCGACCTCTGCCGTAATGCCTTCCTGGGAGCCGCCATGCCCGCGAATATCCAAGATCGTCTTGCCCGCGCCGAAGCCATCGCCGCACAACGCGGGCTTGCTTTCACCACGTTGCGCCGGCAAGTCTATGAGCTGGTGCTGGCCGCCGAGCGTCCGATCGGCGCCTACGAACTGCTGGCGGCGCTTGCGCCGCAGCGCGGGCCGGTCCCCCCGACCACGGTGTACCGCGCGCTCGACTTCCTGGTCGAGAACGGGTTTATCCACCGGATCGAGTCCAGGAATGCGTTTTTCGCGTGCTGCGAGCTGGGTGAGCCGCACGAGGGGCAATTTCTGATTTGCGAGGAATGCGGGCACGCGCTGGAGATACCCGGCACCGAACTGGCCGACAAGCTCTCGCACAGCCAACCCGCTCAAGGCTTCGAGGTGCATCGCCAGGTGGTGGAACTCAGCGGCATTTGCGGCGATTGCAAGCATAGCCACTCGCATCACAAACCCTGATCGCCCGGACCTTTCCCGATGCAAAGAATTCATTTGAAGCAAATATTCGCCACGCTCTGCGCCATGGTACTGATCTGCGCGCCCGGCCCCGGTCGCGCAAACGATGCACCTGGCCCGCTGCCGGTGGTCGCGGCCGAGAATTTCTACGGCGACGTCGTGCAGCAGCTCGGCGGCACCCATGTGGCCGTGACCAGCATCTTGCGCAACCCGGACCAGGATCCGCACCTGTTCGAGGCCAGTCCCAAAACCGCGCGCGCGCTGTCGCAAGCCAGGCTCGTGGTATACAACGGCGCCGCCTACGATCCCTGGATGAACAAACTGCTGGCCGCATCGAAGGCGCCGCACCGCGTTAGCATCGTGGCCGCCGCGCTGCTTGGCAAACGGCCCGGAGACAACCCCCATCTGTGGTACTCGCCGGCCGCCATGCCGACGGTAGCGAGGGCCGTCACGGCCTACCTCAAGCAGGCCGATCCGGCGCACGCGGCCGATTACGATCAGCGCCTGGTCGCATTCCTTGATTCGCTCACGCCGCTCGACGCGAAGGTCGCCGCGATGCGCGCCCGTTATCACGGCACGCCGATCACCGCGACCGAACCGGTGTTCGGCGAAATGGCCAAGGCGCTCGGCCTGACGATGCGCAACACGCGCTTCCAGATGGCAGCGATGAACGGCACCGAGGCCAGCGCGGCAGACATCGCGGCGTTCGAACAGGATCTGCGTCAGCGGCGCGTCAAGGCGCTTATCTACAACAGCCAGGCAAGCGACGATCTGACCCGTCGCATGCTGCGCCTGGCCGAACAAAGCGGCGTACCGGCGGTGCATGTCACCGAGACCCAGCCGGCCGGCCTGTCTTATCAGCAATGGATGCTGCAGCAGTTGAACGAACTCGACGCGGCGCTGCATGGAGCAGCGCGGTGAACCTGGACAATCCCGCCACGATCGAACTGGCCCACGTAAGGCTGGCGCACGGCCGGCGCGTCATCCTGCGCGACGTCAGCCTGTCGATCGGCCAAGGCGAATTCATCGGCGTGCTGGGGCCCAACGGCGCCGGCAAAACGACCCTGATGCGCG
Organism: Pandoraea sp.; assembly: GCF_004297875.1. Taxonomy (GTDB): domain Bacteria; phylum Pseudomonadota; class Gammaproteobacteria; order Burkholderiales; family Burkholderiaceae; genus Pandoraea. The sequence goes on from NZ_SCSK01000048.1 coordinate 111,249, forward strand.
CGTTGCTCGGCCTGGTGGCGCCTGACGCCGGGGAGATCCGTGTGCTGGGCAAGCCGGTTGCGCGCGGCAATGCGGACATCGGCTACATGCCGCAAGTGCGCAGCACGATGGCCGGACGCCGGCTGCGCGGGCGCGACTTCGTGGCGTGCGCGGCCGACGGGCACCGCTGGGGCGTGCCGCATCTGGACCGGGCCGCACGCGCGGCGATCGAGCACGCGCTGGCGATCGTGGGCGCGCAACGGCTCGCCGACCGGCCGCTGGCCGAGCTCTCGGGCGGCGAGCGCCAGCGCCTCTTGCTGGCGCAGTGCCTGCTCGGCGAACCGAAGCTGTTGCTGCTCGACGAGCCGCTCATCAGCCTGGACCCGAACCATCAGGCCAGCGTGGTCGAGCTGGTGCGGCGCATCCAGCGCGAGCTCGACATCACCGTGCTGTTCAGCGCTCATGAACTCAACCCGCTGCTCGGCGCGCTCGATCGCGTGCTGTATCTGGGCAACGGCGATGCCGCGCTCGGCCCGGTGGCCGAGGTCATTACCGGTCCGGTGCTGTCCCGCCTGTACGGCGCGCCGATCGACGTGATGCGGGTCAACGGCCGGATTTTTGTCATGTCCGGCGGCGTCGAGATCGAGAAACACGATCACCAGCACGAAAGCGGCCAGGAACACGACGACGCACACGGCGATGCCGATGCGCATCGCCACCAACATCACGAAGCAGGTTGATACCCGCCATGCCCAGCATCTTTCAGTATGACTTCATGATCAGCGCGTTCGCCGCGGCGGGCATCGTCGCGCTGGTCGCCGGCACGGTCGGCTTTTTCCTGGTCATGCGCGGGCAGACGTTCGCGGGCCATGCACTCTCGCATGTCGGGTTCACCGGGGCCACCGGCGCGGTGCTGATCGGCATCTCGCCCATCTGGGGTCTGATCGGTTTCACGCTCGCGGCCGGCATTGGCATGGGGCTGCTCGGCGAGCGGCTGGCCGGGCGAGATGTCGCGATCGGACTGATTCTCTCGCTGTCGCTCGGCTTCGGGCTGCTGTTTCTGCATTTCTTTACGTCTTACGCGACCCAGGTCACCAGCTTGCTGTTCGGCAATGTGCTCGGCGTGAGCGCATCGACGCTGCGCATCCTGACAGTGCTCGGCATCGTCAGCCTGCTGGCGCTCGCGGTGATTGCGCGGCCGCTGGTGTTTGCCTCGCTGCAGCCGGAACTGGCCGAAGCCAAGGGCGTGTCGCTGCGGCTGGTGTCGGTGCTGTTCCTGTCGATCGTCGCGCTGGCGGTGGCCGAGTGCACGCAGATCGTCGGCGTGTTGCTGGTGTTCACGCTGATGGTCGGGCCGGCCGCCGCGGCGCAGAATTTCACCTCCCGTCTGGGCAGCGGAGTGGCCTGTGCGGCGCTGCTGGCCGTGATCGAGGCATGGCTGGGCATCACGCTCGCCTTCTACACCGACTGGCCGAGCAGTTTCTGGATCACCCTGCTCTCGGCTCTCGGCTACGGCCTGAGTGTGGCCTGGCGGCGCGGCGCGCACTGACGTCAAGCCATTGGGCTGGCACCGCGGCGCCGCTACAGCCAGCCCACCTTCTTGAAACGCCACCACAGGAACAAATCGATCCCCAGCATCGCCAACAGGCAAATCGGGTAGCCGTAAGTTGCATGGAGTTCCGGGATGTCGCGGAAATTCATGCCGTAGATGCCCGCGATCATGGTCGGCACGGCGAACAGCGCGGCGAATGCGCCAAGCCGCTTGGTGATCTCGCTCTCGGCCAGGGAGATCATGCCCAGATTCACCTGCAAGGCCGTAGTCAGCATATCGCGACGCCCCTCGATGACCTTGCTGATGCGTTGCAGATGGTCCTGCACGTCGCGAAAGTAATCCTGCATGCCCTGACAGATCGCCGGCACGCGACCGCCACATAGCTTGCCGACGGCGTCGAGCAGCGGTGCGCAGGTGTGTTGCAGCAGCATCAGCCGACGCTTGACGGCATACATGTCTTCGATCACGGCGCGCGACGCGCGCGTGTCTGCCTTGACGAAAAGACGGTCCTCGATGTCGTCGACTTCAGCGCCGAGATCCTCCAGCAGCGGAAAGTACCGGTCGACCACGCTGTCCATCAGCGCATACAGCACGAAGCCCGGCCCCTGCTTGAGCAGGTCCGGATCGTGTTCGCAACGCGCACGCACATCCTTGAAATTCTGCCGGGTGCCGTGGCGCACCGTCAGCACGTAGTCGGGCCCGGTGAAGATGTCGATTTCGCCTTGCGTCAGCTCGCCGTCGTCCTGCCGGTCGATCACGTGCAGCACGGCAAATAACGATTCGCCGTACTCATCGATCTTGGCGCGCTGGTGGCCATGCGTGGCGTCTTCGACCGCCAGGTCATGCAGCCCGAATTGCCGCTGCATATGTGCCAGCTCGCCAGGTTCGATGTCGCATAGCGCAACCCAGACGAAGCAGCCAGGCCGGCTCAGATAGGTGTTGATGTCGTTCGGCTGAATATCAGCGAGCTTGCGGCCATCTTGATAGGCCGCGCAATTCACCAGCATTGTCCGCTTTCTCCTGGGGGATGTTTGATCACCTGCGGCACGTCAGTGCTGCAGTCTCAGCGTCAGCCGCAACACGCCGTCGCCTTCGCTTTCGGTTTCGCCGAACCCGAGGTGACGCGCCAGCGTGAGCATGCGCCGATTATCGGCGAGGATGTAGACGACCATTTCCGCCGTGCCGCGCTGACGGCAATAGTCGATCATTTTGGTGGTCAGAATGCGCCCCAGCCCCTTGCCCTGCAAGTCGGAGCGCACCGTGATCGCATATTCGGCACAGAAATTATCAGGGTCCACGATGGCCTGCGCGATGCCCAGCATGCGCTCCGTGCCCGGTACGTCGCCAGGCGCCATGGCGACGAACGACATCGCGCGGTCATAGTCGATCTGCGTGGTACGCGCCAGTTGGGAGCGCGACAGCGAGCGGATCAGGCCGAAGTAGCGGAAGTGCACGTCTTCTGCCGTCATTGAAGAAAACAGATCGTTATAGGCCTGCGTATCTTCCGGGCGGATCGGCCGGAAAACAATGGTTTGCCCATTCGACTCGAGACGGCTCTCCAACTGCTTCGGATAAGGCCGGATCGCCAGGCGCGCCTGACCGGGCGCCGGCGCCGGACGCACGACGATACGCGCATCGAGCGCCAGCACGCCATGCGCGTCGGCCCGCAGCGGGTTGATATCGAGCTCGGCGATCTCCGGCACGTCGCACACCAGTTGCGAGAGTTTGACCAGCGTCAGGTAGATCGCCTCGTGGTCGGCCGCCGGCCAGTGCCGATAGCCGGCGAGCAACTTGCTGATGCGCGCGCGCGACACCAGTTCGCGCGCGAGCGTCAGATTGAGCGGCGGCAGGCCGATGGCGCGATCGCCGATCGCCTCGACCGCCACGCCGCCCTGCCCGAACAGAATCACCGGCCCGAATACCGGATCGGTCGCCATGCCGAGGATCAATTCAAACCCGCTCTCGCTTTCGGCCATGCGCTGCACGCTAAAACCCACGACGCGCGCGCCCGGGCGATGCAGGCGCACGCGCTCGACAATCTGCCGCGCGGCCATGCTGGCTTGTGCTTGCGAGCGGATGTCCAACACCACGCCGCCGACATCGGACTTGTGTGTGAGGTCCGGCGAAATCAACTTGACCACAACCGGAAAACCGATCGCTTGCGCCAACTCGGCAACTTGCTCGGGCGTCTGGGCAACGCGCGTCTCCACCACCGGGATGTCATAGGCTGACAGCACCGCCATGGCTTCGGGCTCGCCCAGTGCTTCCCGCCCGTCGAACAGCGCCTGCTCGACCAGCTTGCGCACAGCCGCGATATCCGGCACGAACGATTGCGCGACTGACGGTGGCACTTCCATCAGCATCTGCTGGTTGCGCCGGTAATCGACGGCGGCCTGGAACGCCTGCACGGCCCGCTCCGGCGTATCGAACGTCAAAGCGCCCGCTTCACGCGAAATCCTTCGAGCCGTCTCGGCCGCTTCACCGCCCAGCCAGTTGGTAAAAACGTTGCGCCGTGCATTGCGGATGATCGGCGCGAGCGTCTGGGCCAGCGCGTCGCTGTCGAGCAGCGCCGATGGCGCGTGAATCAGCAGCACCGCGCCAGTGTTCGGATCTTGGGAGAGTGCCTCCAGCACCCCCGAGAAGCGGTCCGCGGAGGCATCTCCACCGATATCGACCGGATTGGCGCGTGCCAGCGAAGCCGGCAGCAGCGTGTCGATGCGCGCCAGCGTCGAGGTCTCGAACGCGGCCAGCCGGCCGCCGCCGAGCACCAGCGCATCGGTGGCCAGCAAGCCCGGTCCGCCGCCGTTGGCCATGATGCCCAGACCCTCGCCGGCCAGCGGTTTGAGGCGTGCGAGCATTTCGGCCGCGGAAAACAATTCCTCGAGCGTGTTGGCGCGCAACATGCCGGCGCGGCGGAACGCCGCGTCGTAGACGTCGTCGCCGGCCGTCAGGGCCCCGGTATGCGAGGCAACCGCATGCGCTGTCTCCGGTCCGCGGCCCGACTTGACGACCACGACCGGTTTGTTGCGCGAGGCAGCCCGGGCGGCCGACATGAATTTGCGCGCATCGCGAATTGACTCGATATACAGCAGAATCGCGCTGGTACCGGCGTCGTTGGCGAGATAATCCAGCATGTCGCCGAAATCGATATCGGCCAGATCGCCCAGCGAGACGAAATGAGAAAAGCCGATGCCCTTGGTGCGCGCCCAGTCGAGCATCGCCGTGGTCAATGCGCCGGATTGCGAAAGAAACGCCAACTTGCCGGGCAGCGCATTCGTATGGGCAAAACTGGCGTTCAAGCCGATTCCTGGCACCAGCATACCCACCGAGTTGGGCCCGAGAATGCGCAGCAGGTGTGGTTTGGCCGCCGCCAGCATGGCCGCTTGCAGAGCGCGCTCTGGCGCGTCCTTGTCACGCGCCAGACCTGCGGTGAGCACCACCGCCGAGCGCGTGCCGCGCCGGCCCAGTTCGGCGATCAGGCCCGGGATCGTCGCCGGCGGCGTACAGATGACTGCCAGGTCGGGCGCTTCGGGCAGCGCGGCGATGCTGCGATAGTTCTTTTGCCCGGCCAGACGGTCATATTTCGGATTGACCGGATAGATCATTCCGGTGTAACCGCCATGCAGCATATTGTGCAGCACCGTCGCACCGACACTTTGCGTTCGCCTGGACGCGCCGATCACAGCCACCGAACGCGGTTTGAACAGAATATCCAGATTCCGAACGGTCATCGGGGTTTCCTTGCCGGCGAGTCGGCTGCCGGGCCCACGCCCGGCAGCAACGGATCAATTGGAGCGGTGATGCGCTTCGACTTTCCACAAATACTCGTCGACACCGCGCGAGATTTCGGTGAATAGATCGGACGTCGTCGGATCGTCGAAATCGGCCGACGCCTTGATCGCTCCGCGCACCTGCTCGCCGAAGGCAGCCAACGCGGCGGCCAGTGCGAACACGTGTTCGGCGCCGTCCTTGACTTGCAGCGGATACGGGTTGAGCGGAGTCGTCTTGGCAACATGCTCGACGCGTCCGTCGGCCGTGCCGCCCAGCGCGACAATACGCTCGGCACACAGATCGGCCCACTCGAGCGATGCGCCATGCACTTCATCGAACAGCAGATGCAAGGCGATGAAGTTGGGTCCATGCACATTCCAATGGGCTTGCTTGGCATGACGTTGCACATCGATCGCCGTCGCCAGGGACTGGCCGAGCAGATTGATCGATTGCAAACGAATTTCCTCGGGGAGGGTGTTACGGGTGGGATATAGCGCCATGCTGTCTCTCCTAGCAAAGAACGCCGGCGATCTGCCGGCGGCAAACCTGGCGGGCGCGCGACCGGGCGGCGCCGCCGAGCGGTAAGTCACAGATGCGGGATAGCCGGCTCCAGCGAGCCGGCACCGTCAGGCGATGGACCATTCTAGCAGGCTGCCGCGACAGCCAGGGCGTCTTCGCACGAAGAAGACGCGACACCGCGGACGCGGCGATCGCACCGGGCCATGGCATCACTTGCCGAACATCTCCAGCAGCAAATCGCGCAGCCATCCCACCGCCTGATCGGCGTCAAAGCGCGGATGCCAATACACGTTGACGTCGATGCTCGGCAGCGCCACCGGGATTTCCAGCAAGCGATAGGCGCGCCCCCGATTGAAGCGCTCGGCGATGCTGCGCGGCAGGAGCACGGCCAGATCGGTGCCGCGAACGATTTCCGGCGCGACGGTAAAGTGCGGCAAGCGCAATACGATATGACGATGCACTCCACTTTCCATGAGCCACTGCTCGACCATGCGATGGCCGGTTGCATTCGACGGCACGAACACGTGCTTCATTTTCAATAGCGTGGCCAGCGTCAGCTTGCGGCCCGCCTGCGGATGGCGCGCCCGCACCATGCACACGTGGCTGTCGCTGAACAGGTGCTGCGTCGCACAGTTGCGCTCCAGTCCCGGCAGATAGCCGATCGCCAAATCGATCTCGCGCGAGCGCAACGCATCGGCCAGCCTGTCCACCGGCACTTGCAGGACCTCCAGCTTCACGCCTGGCGCTTCCTGCTCCAGGCGCGCCAGCAAGGGCGGCAAAAAGAAGAACTCCGACATATCCGACATCGCCAGCCGGAAGGCTCGCGCGGCCGTGCGCGGATCGAAATGTTCCTGGGCCTGCAACGTGGTGCGAATCAAGGCCAGCGCTGTGTTGATCGGCTCGAACAGCCGCTCGGCGGTTGCCGTCGGCTCCATCCCGGCGGGCGTGCGCACGAACAGCGGATCGTCCAGCAAGCGGCGCAGGCGCGCCAGCGCATGGCTCATGGCCGGCTGGGTCAGGCCCAAATGCTCACCGGCGACCGTCAGGCTGCCTGACTCCCAGATCGCGAGAAACACGCGCAGCAGATTCAAATCGACCGAATTCAAATTCTTTTCATTCATGATTTCCATTTTTAACATTCATTTGACAAATGTATCACGCAGAATCTATCGTCGCCATCAATAAAAACAAACAGTGGGTGCCAGCCCTCGGCCAGGCATCCCGGGTTCAGCGATCTGCCGTGTATTTTCAGCATTACCCTTTCCCAAGGAGACAAAGATGGGTTTTGAAACAACGGTTGCATCCGTCCCGACCCCCGTCCCCGTGCCCGGCGCCGCCTTGCGGCGAACCGTGCTCACCTCGGTGGTAGGCCAGGCGCTCGAGTGGTACGACTTTTTTCTGTACGGCACGGCCGCCGCGCTGGTGTTTGGCAGGCTTTTCTTTCCGGTCGGCGCAGATCCGCTGATCGGCACCATCCTCGCTTTCGGCGGCTTCACCGTCGGCTTCATTGCCCGCCCCATCGGCGGCGTGGTATGCGGACACCTGGGCGATCGCATCGGCCGCAAGCGAGTGTTGATGCTGACCTTTATGGCAATGGGCTGCGCCACCTTCGCCATGGGCTTGCTACCCACCTATGCGCGCATCGGTGTCTGGGCGCCGGCTTTGCTGATTGCGTTGCGAGTGGTGCAAGGTCTGGCCGCCGGCGGCGAATGGAGCGGCAGCATCCTGGTGATCAGCGAGAACGCCCCGCCCGCGCGGCGCGGCTTTCTCTGCGCCTGGAGTCCGGCCGGCGCCACGCTGGGGTTCGTGTTGTCGTCGTTTGCCTTTCTGCTGACCCAGTCGCTGTCGCACGAGGCCTTCATGGCATGGGGCTGGCGGCTGCCGTTTCTGGCCAGCGTGCTGATCATCGTGCTCGGCATTTACGTGCGCACGCGGATTCCGGAAAGCGCGGAATTCGTCAGGGTCGCCGACGCGGGCGAGCGCGTGCGCACGCCGTTGCTCGAAGTGATCCGGCGCCACCCCCGGCAATTGCTGATGGTGATGGGATTGCGCTTCGGCGAGGGCGGCGCCTCGTATGTGTTCTTTGCATTTTCACTGGCCTATGGCAAATTCCTTGGCCTGCCCAACACCCTGCTGCTCGGCGCGGTGACTGCCTCGATGGTGCTGCTGATACCGGCCGCGCTATGGTTTGGCCATCTGTCGGACCGTATCGGTCGACGCCCGGTTTATGCGTTCGGCGCGCTGGGCATCATGGCCGTGGCGTTTCCGTTTTTTCGGCTGATTCACACGGGCCACCCGTGGCTGATCGTGCTGGCGTTCGTGCTGGCCAACGGCGTCGTGCTTGGCGCGCTCGAAGGCGCCCAACCCGCCTATATGAGCGAACTGTTTCCCACCGGCGTTCGCTATTCCGGCCTCGGACTCGGGCGCGAGGTGTCGTCCGTGCTGGGCGGCGGCCTGTCGCCCGTGGTGGCTACCGCGCTGCTGGCTCATTATCGCCAGGCCTGGCCGGTGGCAGTCTATCTGGTGCTGCTCGGCGGCATCACGGCGTTGTCGCTGTGCTTCACGCCGGAGACCTTGCCTCACGAACAGCGCATCGTGGAGCAGGTTGCATGAGCGCTATCGTGCAACGGCTGGTGTTCGATACCGCGGCCGGTGAAATTCGCGATGGACAGCGGCGCTACGTGCTGATGCGGCCCGATGTACTGATGGGCGCGCTGCACGAGCTCGACGGGAAGACCCGGCAGCGCGTGCTGGCGGCCCTTGCGACTTCCACCGAACGCAACGGCGGGCGAAGCGTGCGCGCTTATGCAAGCCTCGACCGAGGCACCGCCCTGCTCGACACGATGTGCGACACGGCCGCCGGCCTGGGCTGGGGGCGTTGGCACATGAGTCTCGGCGCAGACCGGCTGGACCTGACCGTGCACAACAGTCCCTTCGCGCAGGGACATGGCAAGGCCGCACGTCCAGTGTGCGCTCCCATTGCCGGCATGCTCGGCAGCGTCGCCGCCATGCTTTTCGAAGGTCCTGTACTGGTCGAAGAAACCGGCTGCGCGGCGCATGTCGCCAGCCCTGTTTGCCGCTTCGTCGCTCGCGCGCAAAGCGGCGTCTCACTCGCAATGCAATCATGAATTCAATCTCGTATCGCGACTGCCCCGACGCCATTCGCACCTTGATCGATGCCGACCGCGTGCATCGCGACGTCTATCTCGACGCAGAGCTGTTCGCACTCGAAGCCGAACGACTGTTTGCCCGCGCCTGGCTATACGTGGGGCACACCAGCCAGACTCCCGCGGCCGGTGATTACCTGACGACCACACTGGCCGATCAGCCCGTCATCATGATCCGGCAGGGGGACGGCACGGTGCGCGTGCTGCTCAACCGCTGCGCGCACAAGGGTGCGATGGTGCTCTCGTGCGCCTCGGGCAACGCCGGGAAATTTTTGCGTTGCCCCTATCACGCCTGGACTTACAAAACCGACGGCAAACCCCTGGGCGTGCCGTTGCGCAATGGTTATGAAGGCACGCGGCTGCACGAGTGCGAGGCCGGTGCCGGGCTGACCAACGTCGCCACCGCTGTCTATCGCGGTTTTGTGTTTGCGCGCCTGGCGTCCGAGGGTCGCTCTTTCGAGGACTATGCCGGTGCCATGCTGGCCGTTTTCGATAACCTGGCCGACCGCTCGCCTGCCGGCGAATTGCGCGTGAGCGGCGGCTGCCTGCGCAGCGTGATGCAGTGCAACTGGAAGATCTACCTTGAAAACGTCATCGATGCCGTGCACCCCGTCTCGACCCATGAGTCGGCCTGGCAGCCGGCGCGTGAGGTCGCAAGCGAATGGCCGGCGCACCAGCCACGTCCCATGGCACTCGAGCAACTGCTGCCATTCGGCGCAGGCTACGACTTTTTCCAACAGGCTGGCGCGCGCGTCTACCCGCAGGGGCACTGCATTCTCGGCACCCGGGCCAGCATCCACTCAGGGTATGACGCCTTGCCCGGTTATGAAGATGCGCTGTGCCGCGCGCATGGCCAGCAGCGCGCGCACGAAGTATTGAGCTTCACGCCGCAAAACGCCGTGCTGTTCCCAACCCTGGCGCTCAAGAGCGCACCCCAGACACTGCGTGTGATCCGGCCGCTCGCGGTCGACAGGACACTGGTAGAAATTTGGGCGCTGGCGCCGCAGGACGCGCCACCGGAGCTGCTGCGCCGCACGCTCACCTACAACCGCTTGACGTTCTCGCCGATGTCGATGGTCGCCCACGATGACATCCACGTGTTCGAGACCCTGCAAAAGTCGCTGGCCGGCAACGGCAACCCCTGGGTCAGCCTGCATCGCGAGCATCGCGCGCAGCAGAGCGAAGCGGCCTCGGCCGACATTAGCGGCACGAGTGAAGATCTCATGCGCAATCAGTTTCGCGCCTGGCTTGAGGCGATGACTTCAAGCGCCCAGCCATAAGCGCATCGCCAGCCCCCCCCCGTAATCACGGCAGCTTGACAGGCACATGCATTTGCTGTTGAATGTTTACATGAATATTCATATATATTGATATAAACATTTATTCAGCGGCGTCGAGCGCATCGCCCGGAGACAAAGATGGAGCAGTTTGATGACGGCCAATCCTGAGATCCCGCTTGAATTGCGCGTGGACGGCATACGCGCGTTAAGCCCGCAGATCATCGCATTGCGACTGTGCGCCGCCGATGGCGCCCCGCTGCCCGGCTTCACCCCGGGCGCCCACGTGCAAGTCGAGGTCGCACCTGGCGGCATGCGGCAATGGCGTCATTATTCGCTTGTCAATTTCGATATCGACGGACACGCCACACAAGCGCCCGACGCCTATCTGATCGCCGTGCGGCGCGAGGACCAAGGCCGCGGCGGATCGCGCTGGCTACACACCGAGGTGCGCGCCGGCGACATATTGCGCGTGCTCCCGCCGCAAAACGACTTTCCAATGACGGCCTGTCGCGACGCCGTGTTGATTGCTGGCGGCATTGGCGTGACGCCGCTGACGGCGATGGCCACGGCGCTGGCGGCCGCGGGGCATGATTTCTCGCTGCACTACAGCGGACGCAGTATCGCGCAACTGGCATTTACGGCCGAATTGCGGGCCCTGGCCGCAGAGCGCCTGCATCTGTACGGCGACGACGATCCCGCGCACCGCCTGGCGTTGCCGCGCCTGCTTGCGGCGCTGCGTCCCACGCAACCGCTTTACGTCTGCGGCCCGAAGGGAATGATCGACGCGGTGATTTCCCAGGCGAGCGCACTCGGCTGGGCTCGCGAGGACATTCATGTCGAGTTGTTCACCACCGCTGAACCCCGGGCCGGCGATGCCGGCTTCGAGGTGGAATTGCGTCAATCGGGTGTGGTGCTGTCGGTGCGGCCCGAACAAACCATTCTCGATGCCATGCTCGATGCGGGGCTCGATCCGCTCTATGACTGCAAGCGCGGCGAATGCGGCGTATGCCAGACGGCCGTGCTCGAGGGAGCGGTCGAACATCGCGATTACTGCCTGAGCGAGCGCGAGAAGCAGGCCGGACAAGTGATGCAGATCTGCGTCTCGCGCGCACGCGGGACGCGCCTTGTACTTGACGCCTGAGCCAGTGCCCCATTCCGAACCGAACCACGAGGTGACAGCCATGCCGCATTACCGAGACGACGATCGCGCGCTTGCCGCTCTGGTGGAGCCCGATCAAGTGCATCGCGACGTCTACATCGATCAGGAGATTTTCGATCTTGAAATGGAACGCCTGTGGGCGCGCACCTGGATCTATGTGGGCCACACGAGCCAAATACCCGGCGCGGGCGACTACCTGAGCGCGGACATCGCGCGCCGGCCGCTACTGCTGGTCAGGCAGCCCGATGGCGGCGTCCGGGTGCTGATGAACCGGTGCGCGCACAAGGGCGCCAAACTGGTATCGAACCCCAGCGGCAATACGGGCAAGTTCTTTCGGTGCCCGTATCACGCCTGGACCTACAGAACCGATGGCGCGCCGCTGGCGATTCCCCTCAAGGCGGGCTACGAAGGCACGCGGCTGTCGGCCTGCCCGTCAGGCAAGGGGCTCACGGCAATCGAGCACGTCGAGGTCTACCGAGGGTTCGTCTTCGCCCGGCTGGCCGACGAAGGTCCGGCGTTTGGGGAATATTTCGGCGAGTCGCTCTCCTCGATCGACAACATGGCCGACCGCTCGCCCGAGGGCGAACTTGAAATCGCGGGAGGTTGCCTGCGTTACCTGCACAACTGCAACTGGAAGATGTTCGTCGAAAATCTCAATGACACGATGCATCCGATGGTCGCGCATGAGTCATCGGCCGGCACCGCCAGGCAACTCTGGGACGGGCAGCCGCCCGACGCGCCCAAGCCGATGGCCATCGAGCAATTCGTGCCGTTCGTGTCCGACTACCAATTCTTCGACGGCATGGGGGTGCGCGTGTTCGACAACGGGCATAGCTACACCGGCGTGAACTTCTCGATCCACTCCAACTACGCGGCGGTGCCCGGCTATGAAGACCAGCTCACGCAGGCCTGGGGGCAGGCCAAAGCGCGAGACGTGCTGGGCACCGCGCGGCATAACACGGTCTATTATCCGAGCCTGACCATCAAGGGCGCGATTCAGGCGATTCGCGTAGTACGCCCGCTCGGCCCCGAGCAAACGCTGATCGAATCGTGGACGTTCCGTCTCAAAGGGGCTCCCGAGCAACTGCTGCAGCGCACCGTGAACTACTCGCGCCTGATCAATTCCCCGATGTCGGTGGTCGGACACGATGACCTGCATGCGTATCGCGCGATTCAGGAAGGATTGCATGCCGACGGCAACGAGTGGGTCAGCCTGCACCGCGATTTCCGCGCCGATGAAGCGGCGCAGACACCGTGCACGGCCAACGGCACCAGTGAAATTTCGATGCGCAACCAGTTTCGTGCCTGGGCCCGCTATATGGCGCCAGGCCCCGTTTCCGGAGAAAAATCCGCATGAATATTCCCGCTTCAATGCGCGACGCGTTGGTTGATTTCGTCTATGACGAAGCGCGCCTGCTCGACGAAAAGCGTTTCGACGCCTGGTATGAGCTGTTCACCGACGACGGGCTATATTGGATTCCGCTCTCGGCCGAGCAGCAGGACGGCCTGAACCACGTTTCGTTGATGTATGAGGATCGCCTGCTGCTCAAGCTGCGCATCGAGCGGCTCAAGCAGCCGCGCGCTTTTTCACAGCAACCGCCGAGCCGCTGCCTGCATGTGCTGCAGCGCCCGCAGGTCGACGGCGCCGATAACGGCTGCTACCGATTGCGCACGCCGATGACCTACACCGAGACGCGCGGCGACGAGCAGTTGATGTTCGCCGCCACGGTGCTGCACGAACTCGTCGAGCGCGACGGCAAGCTGATGATGCGCTGCAAGCGGGTCAACCTGCTCAACGCCGACGCCGCCCTGCCCTCCATCCAGCTTTTCATGTGAGACCAACCGTCATGCCATCGACAGGATTACGCCCATGAGCCGCGTTGCCATCGTCACTGGCGGCAGCGCCGGTATCGGCAAATCGATCTGCCACCACTTGCTTGACGCCGGCTACGAGGTCGTTTCGCTGGCCCGCCGCGGCGCCGACTTCTCCCATCCCAAGTTGCATTCGATCGAGGTCGACCTCGCCGATGCAGCCGCCACGTGCGACGCGGCCCAGGCCGTCACGCAACGCTTCGAGGTCTCGACGCTTGTGCATAACGCGGGCGTGATCCGCCCGGCATTGCTGCCGGAGGTATCGCTGGACGATCTCGCCGCGCTCAATCACTTGCATCTGGGCGCGGCCATCACGCTCGCGCAAGCGGCACTGCCGGCCATGAAGGCACAGGGATTCGGGCGCATCGTGCTGATTTCCTCGCGCGCCGCGCTCGGTCTGGCCACGCGCACGGCGTATTCGGCCACCAAGGCGGGCATGCTGGGCATGGCACGCACCTGGGCTCTCGAACTGGGACCGTACGGCATCACTTCGAACGTGGTGGCCCCGGGTCCGATCCAGACCGACATGTTTCATGAGGTCGTCCCCGCGGGCAGCGAGAAAGTCACGCAAATCGCTGCCGGGATTCCTGTCAAGCGCCTTGGGCAAGCCGACGACGTGGCCCGTGCGGTGATGTTCTTTGCCGCGCCGGAAAACAGCTTCGTCACCGGCCAGGTGCTCTACGTGTGTGGCGGCACCAGTGTCGGCAGCCTGGCGCTTTGAGCGGCCGGGGTCAACCCGAGCGACGCAGGCATGCTTCGGGCGGCGCCGGCGGCACGCGCGTGTCGGCCGGCAGGAAATGCCATTCCCGGTAATGCTGCTTGCCAGCGAAGGCGCGGTACCCGGCAGGAAAGTTGGCCTGTTTGTAAGGCGATGCATCGCTCGTGCTGTACACCCCGCGCAGATTGCCCAGTTCGTCGCGCAGCTCGCCCCAGGCCGTTTTGCCGGTCATCGGATCGGCATAGACATGGCGCAGATGCCGCTGCGTAACACCGCCCAGACGGTGATCGTCGAGCAGCGCCTGCAGGTCGGGCGGATAGCACCCCGGCACCGGGCCGCTGGCGTAATAGCGGCCGATGGCGCGCGCGATCTGATCGCCGGCAAACAGCAATTGCGCCTCTTTCTCGCGTTGCGCGCCGACGGCTCGCGAGCCAGCCACCTGGTAGAGCCAGGCGCCGGCGATAGCGATCGCCACGAGCACGCCCAGGTACGCCATGCCACGCTGGGCCTGCCGTGCACGCGTTCGTCCGGTTTGCCTACCATTGCGCATAGGGACTGCCCTCGCTGGAGGTTTTCTGCGAGCCGCTGCGCACGTCGCGAATGCCCTGCGCCGCTTCACCCTGCGTGGCCCAGGTGTCGTGCCGGCCGGTGATCGGGTCGAGCGGAATCTCCCGCAGATAGCGATCGCGCACCAGGTCGTCGAGCGCCTCCGGTCCCTTGGCACGGTCTTGCCGATATTGGTCGAGCGCCTCGCGCATGCCGCGCAGATTATGCTTGAGCACCACTTCCTCGGCCCGCGTGGTGTGCCTGAAGTAACGCGGCGTCGCCAGGCTGAGCAGCGTGGCGACGATCGCCATGACCACCAGCAGCTCGATCAGCGTAAAGCCAAGCCGCGCGCGCGGCCGACGCCGGGCTCGCTTGTCACCATTGCCTGTAGGGTATGCCATTGAGGCCCTCTCCTTCACTCTTCGATAGCACGTCGAACACGTCCTTGCCCGCGCTCGGTGCATCGGCCGGACTGCCGTAGCTGCGTAACTGCCACGTGTGCGCGGCGCTCAAGTCGGGGCAATCGCAGGTCGGATCGCGCGGGATGCGCCGCAGAAAGTACAGCCGCTGGCCGTTCGGATCGGTCTTGTCGGGCACGCCGTCGACCAATGCCTCGAGGCTTGGCGGATACCCGCTGTCGTCGATCGATTTGTCGATCCGCCCCGCCTCGGCGGCTTGCTTGTACGCATCGATCCCCTGGCGAATCTCGCGCAGCGCGCGCTGCAACTGGGTCTCCCGCTCGCGGCGAACAGTTTGTTCGGTCAGCGGCAGCGCGAGCGCTGCGAGCGTCGCCATCAACGTGAGCGCCACCAGGATTTCGATCAGCGTGAAGCCGCGCACCTTCGCCGCGGCGCTTGCCAGGCGCGGAGTCATAGCAGTCGGACCACATCGGTGCCCGGCCAGCCCAAGCCCGGCACCGCGAGCATGCCGCCCGGAATGGGCCCGCCCGCATGCTGCCAGGGCACTGCGCGGCGGGCGTCATACACAGGCCCGGCCGGACTGGCGGGCCGGTTCGACATCTTCGCCTTGCGATGCGCGCTCGGGCCTTGCAACGAGAGGGCCGGACCGGCCAGGCTCGTGCGCGCTCGCGCGGCAACCGCTCGAGTGGCCGCGCGCGCAACATCGTGCACCGTCGTCGCGCCTTGACGCCAGGCCCGCCACGACTGGACCGCCGCTGAGCGCGAGGCGTCGAGCGCAGCGACCATGCCTGCGGACGTCGTGGCCAGATTGCGGGCTCTTGCGTAACGCTTGGCCGCACGAACCGGTTCGGCAAGCCGGGGCGCCCGAGGAGTTTGCATGGCTCCCGAGCGGCTGTTCGCCGGCGCGGACTGCGCGGCCATTACCGTCTGTCCGGCGTGTGACGCCTGCAGGCCGGTGGACGGCAAAGCAGTGCGATGGTGCCCAGGCTGGGCGCCGGGCCCGGTGGCCGGATGAGACGCGGCCAAGGCAGGTGCCAATTGCGCAGCTCGTACGCGTGGCACCGACAGCGGCGGCGGCAACGACACCGCCCCCGCGCCGACCACCGGTGCGGCGCCCGGTCCCGCAGGGGCCGTCTCGGCGTCGCCCGGCGGAGCCAGCGGCGGCGGCGTCTCGGTGGCGCGCAGCGAAAGCGCGTCATCGCCCGGGCGGGCTTCGCTGCCGGTCAGAAACGTGGTGACGTGGGCGCCCGGCAAGTCCAGCCCGCGCTCGATACGCGGCGTGATTACCAGCACGATTTCGCTCTTTTCGGTCGAACCGTCGCGCGCACCGAACAGCCGGTCGAGCAGCGGCACCTGGCTGGCACCCGGCAAGCCAGTGCGCACGTCCTTTTCGGTGCGGCTGATCAGACCGGCGAGCACTTGCACCTCGTTGTTGCGGGCGGTCAGCGTGGTCTTGGCCGAGCGGTTGTTGACGCGGTAATACTTGGCTTTCTTCGGCGACTCCTCGTAATGGCCAAGGCTGCTGACGGTGAGGTCGACATCCACCGAAATCTCGCCATTCAGGCTGATGGTCGGCTGAACGTTGAATTTCAAGCCGACGTCCTGCATGTCGACCTTTTCCACCGCACCGCCGCGATCGGTCAGGATGTTGGTGATCACCGGGATGCGCTGGCCGATGACGATCTCAGCCTTCTTGCCGTTTTTCACGCGAATCTGCGGATTGGCCAGCACTTGGGTGCTATCGGATTTTTGCAGCATGCTCAGCGCCAACCCTTTTTGCGAGCCGAGATTGACGAACATATCGTTCGAGGTCAGTCCCTTGACAAGATTCAGCGGAATCTCGGCGGTCTTGCTTCCGATGCCCACGCCGATTTCCTGCGGATATTTGATCCCCAGGTTGAGCAAGTCACTACTGTTGACCTCGAGTACCTGCACATCGAGCGTAACTTCCGCTTCGGGCCGGTCGAGCGCCTGCACCAGTCGCTCGGCCAGCGCAATCGATTCAGGCACATCGCGCACCACCACGGCGTTGATGCGCTCGTCGACGTGCAGGTCGCGGATCTTCAGCATGGTGCGCAGCGCGCTGCCCACTGATTTGCCATCCGCATGACTCAGGAAGAAAGTCTTCACCGCAATGTCGCGATACTCCTTTTCCTTGGTGGCCTTGGCCGGATAGATCAGCAGCGTATTGTGGTTGAGTACCTTCTTGCGCAGCTGGTTGGTGACCAGCAACAGGTTGATCGCGTCCTCGGCGGTCGTATTGCTGGCCGAAATACTCGCAGTGGCGCTTTTCGGCACTTCGCTGTCGAAAATGAAGTTGACCTTCGCCAACTGCGAAATGGTCTCGAAAATGCCGATCAGGTTATGCTCGCGAAAGCTCAGCGACACCGGCTTGCGCAACTTACGGTCGAGCGACGGCGAGAGCATTTCCTGCTCGGCGATCTGGCGCATCAGCGCGTCGCGCAGCGTCAGCGCCTGCGGCCATGACGGCTGCTCCTCGAGCACCTGCTGCACGCGCTTGAGCGCTTCCTTCGGGTCGCTCGTCTTCATCGACTCGGCCTGTGCCAGCACGCGGCGCAAATGCATGCGCGCCTGCAGGCGCTCGATCTCCTGACGAGCCTGCAGATTGCCGCCGTCATACGTCAGGATGCTCTGGAACCTGGCCAGCGCGGTGTTTTCATCGCCTGCCTGCATCGCGGCCTGCGCCTCCTTCTGATACTGGCTGACCAGCAGGTCGACCTTGCGGTGCACGGCGGTTTTCAGGCGCAGGTCTTCCGGAGCCTTTTCCTGTGCGGCCTGCAGGCGTTGCACGGCCGGCTCCAGATCGCCATTGCGCGACAGCGCCACGCTGTCATGCAGTGCCTGGGTGGCGGCACAGCCTCCCAGCACGGGCAGGATCGCCAGCGCCGCACACCATTTTTTTAGGTTGGTTTTCAAAGTTGACATGATTAAAACCCAGGTTTTTCCACCGTATCACCGAGCGACAGCGTCTGCTGCGCTTGGGTGGGCAAGTAAGTAAAAGTCAGTTGCCGATCGTCGATTTTGTCCAACCGATAGAGGTTGGCAACGGTATCGCCGAGCGCCAGTTTGTCCGTCGCGCCGCACACCCGGCACACGATGAATATCCGGTCGTGCACGGCGAGCACCAATTGGCGCTCGCCGTCTTCCCACCACACGCCGATGAACCGGAACGGCAGCGGCGGGGTCGACGGCGCGGCTGGCGCAGGCAGCACCAGCGCCTGCACCGGCGGTTCTTCGAGCCGTCCCTGATTCGGGAACAGATCGACCGCGTTGGGCGTCGCCGTCGGGCTCGCGCCGGCCGGCGCTGGCGCGGTGGGCAACGTCGGAGCTCGCGCCGGTCGCACGACGGGCTGTGGTGCATCGGCAACGTCGCCGTCACCCAGGAACATCGTGTATCCGACCGCCGCTGCCGTCAGCAGCAAGGAAACGTACAGATAACGAGGCAATTTCATGACTCGCCCTCCTGCCGCACGGTAATCCGCAGGGCAACGGTCAGCACCGTATCGGCCGGCGAGCTGCGCGTGAACGAGAGTGTCTCCACGCCGAGCGCCGGCAGCTTCGCCAGTTCGGTCAACGCGCCGCGTACGGCCCGATAGTCCCCGGTCAGCGGCAGCTCGACCGACCACCGTTGAGCGCCATCACCGGCACCGCCGGGCAGTTGCCGGTAAGCGGCTTCGCGTACGAACAAACCCCGCCGCTGCAGCACGTCGTAGGCTTCCTGCAGGCGCGCCTGCAGCGACTTGCGTGCCTGCTCGCTGAGCTCGCCCGCCGGGCGTGCCGGTGTCGGCAGCGGTACCGCCAACGCGCGCTGGACCGCCGCGTATTGGCTCTGCACCGCCTGCAGACGAGGTTTCAGCACGCAGCGCTCAGTCGCGACCAGCGCCACCAGCACGGTTACCGCCAGCACCCCGCCCCGCCCAAGACGTGCGCCGGCACGTTGACCGGCCCAGCGCAGGCGAGCAGCATCGAGCGCCGGCAGACGGAATTGACATGACAGGCGCTTCATGACCAATTCACCGTCAGGGATGCCTGCAGCGCCCACTCGGGCGGCTGGCGTTCGTCGAACGCATGGCGCTCGAGCGTCACGCGCGCGCGGTTTTGCTTGAGTCGCTCGACAAAACCAAACAACGCATCGAGCGACTGCGCCGATAGTTGCACCTGGGCCCGGCGCTGCGCCGCGTTCAGATCGAGCTTCACGAGGCTGATGTCGGCACGCCATGCCGCTTCGAGCGCCGCCAGCATCGGCAGCGGATCGACCAGTGGCGCAGCCGCCTCGGCGCGCCCGGCCGAGGCGGCTTGCCGCGCCGCGCGGCGCGCCGCCTCGAGCGCCTTTTCGTGGCGAGCGAGCCGCGCTTGCGCGGCCTGCAATTGGGCACGTTGCGTCGACAGCGCGGCAGCATCCTGCCAAACGCCATACGAGACCGGCATCGCCGCGGCGGCAACCACGGCGATCACCAGCATCGCGCAGCGGCGACCAGGACGGAAGTCGTACAGATCAGCACGCATGCGCGCCTCCTTCGGGCAGGGCGAGCCACCCCATCGGCCCGTCTGCCACCCGCACGGCCGCCGGCAAGCGGCCCAGCATGGCGCAGGCCGCGGCGATCTGCCGCCGCAGATCGTCGTGCGCGAAGCACAGCGTAAAGGCGTCTTCCCAGCGGTTTTCGCGCCGCGCGACGAAGCTGCAGGCGCCGGGCTGCGGCACGGCCAACAAGGCGTCGGCAGGCAGCCTGCGCGCGTGGTGCAGCAACGCATCGGCGGCCAGCGCCCGGCACGCGCCGCGGCGCAGGCGATGACGGCGCATCAACTGGTCGATACCGTGCAGCAGATCGCGCTCCGCAGCCGCGGCCAGGCATGGCTCGCCGTAACGGCCGGCTTCGATCCACACCGCCAGGCGCTCGGCCGGCACCCCGCTGCGTTGCGCCAGCAACGCGCCGGCATACGCCTGCCATTGGGCCTGAGTGGCGAGCCCCGCTTGCCAGGGAAGCACCATGTAATGCACGTGCGGAAAACCAAGCAACACGTTCAGGCGGTCCAAGCCGCGCCACACCTGGCCGCGCCCGGCGGCGCCCAGCAGCGCATCGAGCCCGGCGAGCGCGTCGCCCGCTGGGCAAGTGCTGCTGGCGACGGTCTTGCCGGCTACCGCTTGCCGCGGCCAGACCCGGGCCGGCGTCGATACGAGGCCGGCCGCCCCGGTCAGCACGGCGGTGTGCTCAATCCACGGAAATGACACGCTGCACCTCCTGTAAGGTCGTCAGGCCCCGCCGCACGGTCTGCAAGGCGACTTCGCGCAGCGGCAAAAAGCCGTCGCTTTGGGCAATCGCCCGCAATTCGCGGGTCGGTGCGCGCTGCAGCATGGCGTCCTTGAATGCGTCGCTGCACTTGAGCACCTCGGCTACCGCCACGCGCCCGCGATAACCGGTATGACGGCAGGCATCGCAGCCCCGCCCGGCCATGAATTCACCATGGCCAAGGCGCTTGAGCCCCAGCCCCCAGGCGGCGAGGGTCTCGCTGTCGGGCAAGGCCGGTCGCGCGCACTCGTCGCATACGCGCCGCACCAGGCGCTGCGCGACCACGCCATTGAGCGCTTCGAGCAGGCTGGCCGGCTCGACGTCCATGTACATGAAGCGTTCTAGCACGCTGAACACGCCGTTGGCATGCACCGACGACAGCACCAGATGGCCGGTCAGAGCCGCCTGCACGGCGATGCCGGCGGTCTCGCCGTCGCGGATTTCGCCCACCAGGATGATGTCGGGGTCGTGTCGCAGAATCGAACGCAGTCCACGCGCGAAAGTCAGCCCTTTCTTGTCGTTGACCGGGATCTGCAGCACGCCGGCGAGCTGATACTCGACCGGATCCTCGATCGTGATGAGCTTGGCCTGGCCGTCGTTGATTTCCGACAGCGCCGCGTACAGGGTGGTGGATTTGCCGCTGCCGGTGGGCCCGGTCACCAGCACCATGCCGTGCGGCGCGCGCCCGAGCTGGCGGATGCGTGCCAGCGTGCCGTCGTCGAAACCGAGCGCTTCGAGACGGATGTTCTGGTCCTGCGATTTGTCCAGCACGCGCAGCACGGCGTCCTCGCCGTGAATGCTGGGCATGATGGAGACGCGGAAGTCGACGCCGCGACGCTGGATCGACGCCTTGAAGCGCCCGTCCTGCGGCACGCGCCGCTCGGCGATGTCCATCGCGCCGAGCACTTTGATGCGGGAGATCACCTGTTCGGCGGTGTCGGCGCCGCCCACCTGCGTAATGTGATGCAGCACGCCGTCGATGCGGTACTTGACGACCATGCCGCCCGGAATGCTCTCCAGGTGAATATCGCTGGCGCGGCTCTGCAATGCATCGAACAAGGTCGAGTTGAGCAGTCGCACGACGACGTTGTCGTCCTTCGCGATGCTCGTCAGCGAGATCTCCGGCACGGCGTCGTCGGTCGCCTCGGCAGTGCCGTCGTGTTTGAAGCGATCGATCGCGCGTTCCTGCGATTCGACCTGCCGCAGCCTGTGCGCGACCTGCCCCGGCAAGCTCATCGCCAGCCGCGCGGCGCAGGCCTGAGCCCGCAGTTGGGCCCAGCCTCGGATGGCCGGACTGAACGGATCGGCCAGCACCAGCCAGGCGACGCCGTCGATTCGCAGCGGCAAAACCTGGTGCGTCAGCGCTTCGGCCAGCGGCACCTGCTCGAAATCGCTCGTCGCGTTCGCAACCACCTCCGGCGCGATGTCGGCCAGGCCGAGCAACGCGGCAACCTCAGCCAACCGGCCCGGCTCGGCGGCCAGAGCGTCGCGCAGCGTCGTGGCGAAATCGCCCTCGCGCGCGGCGGCGTCAAGCCATGGGGGTAATGCAGCAGTCTGGTTCATGAGACACTCCCTGCCATTTCGAAAATCGGCATATAAAGCAAAAACACGATGAGCCCGATCAGGCCCCCTACCAACAGCATCAGCACGGGCTCAAACACCTTGCTGAACATTTCGATGGCGCGCTCGAGCGCCTCGTCGTGGAATTGCGCGATGCGCTCGCACATGCCCGGCAGGTCGCCGCTCTTTTCACCCACGCGCAGCAGCCGGGCGGCAATCGGCGTGGTCAGCCGACGGCGCTCCAGCGAGGCCGACAGTGCCTGGCCTTGCCTCACGTCCTCGATGGTCTGACGCAGTTCCTCGCGCGTGGCCTGCGGCAGCAGACCGCCGGTGAGCGCAAGCGCCTCGACCACCGGCATGCCGCCTTGCAGCAGCAACCCCAGCGTTCGGTAAAAGCGCGTCAGGATGAACAACGTGCGTTGCTGCCTCAGACGCGGCACGCGCCACAGGCAGTTCGCCAATTTCGCTCTCACTGGGGCGGTGCGCAGCACGGCGACCGTGCCCGCCACGATCAGCATCAGACCCAGGCTCAATGCCAGGCCATGCTCGTTGACCAGACGGCCCCACCACACCATCAACCGGCCGGTGAACGCCAGATCGCGCATGCCGCTGAATACCGTGGCGAAGCGCGGCACGACGAAGCCCAGCAGAAACACCAGGATCAAGCCACCCACCCCGATCACCGCGCACGGGTAGATCAGCGTGCCTTTGACTCGCTTGCGCAGCGCCTCGACCCGCAGTTCGTAGTGGTTGAAGCGGCGCAGAGCCTGCGGCAGTTGTCCGGTGTGCTCGGACGAGGCGACGCTGGCCACCAGCAACGACGGAAACACCGCCGGTTGCCCGGCCATCGCCTGCGAGAGCGTCTGGCCCTGGTACAAGGCGTTGAGCAGGCTTTGCAGCACGTGTGCCTGCGGCGCGGACGCGGCTTTTTCGTGCAGTGTCTGGATCGCCTCGACCAGCACCAGCCCTGCGTCGAGCAGCGCCACGAGTTCCTGCACGAACAGCGTCAGGGAAAATGTCTGGCGTGCACCGCGCAGGCCGCGCCGGACGTCGAGCTTGAGCACTTGCATCCCTTCGGCGGCACACAGGCGCCGGGCCTCGTCGGGATCGGCGGCCTGCAGCCGGCGGGAATGAACGGCACCCTGGTGCAGCACCAAAGCGTTGTATTCCTGCATCACGGTTCTCTCGTCGAAACCGCCACAGCGCCGGGCATTGGGGCCGAACGCAGCGGGCCGTAACGTGCCCAGACCTTCTGCGCGTAGCGCTGGCGCAGGAACTCGCGATTGGGCGCGGTGCCGGCGTTGTAGGCGCCCACCGCTCGCCAGTTGTAGCCTTCGCGCCGGATGAAGTCGGCCAGAATCCACGCGCCCACCATCACCGAGGTGCACGGTTCGTCGAGCAGTTTTTTCTCGGTGATGCCGAATTTGGCCAGGCGCGGCAGATGCCGGCTGTTGATTTGCATCAGGCCGATATCACGCGTGCCGTCGCGGTTTTTGTTGCGCGCCTTCGGGTCGAGCCCCGATTCGACGTGCGCCATCGCGTACAGCAGCGCGGGATCGATGTGGTATCGCGCGCCGGCCTCGCGCCAGCAGTCGGCGTAAGCCGGCAGCACGGCCGCGCACAGCGCGCCGGCAGCCAGCCACTTCAGGACGCGCTGCATGACTCAGAACCCGTAGACGATGTCTTTGCCGGCACCGGTGCCGCCCACCCGGCCATCGGCGCCAAGCGAGACGATTTCGGCATCATGATGGCCATTCTTGTCTCGCGCCGGATTGTGCAGCACGTACGGATTGCCCCACGGATCGGCCGGCACCGCACCGCTCAGATACGGGCCATGCCACCGGGGCTCATTGGACGGGCGCTCGATCAGCGCTTTGAGACCCGCCTCCTCGTCGGGATATCGCCCGGTGTCCAGACGGTATTGCCCCAGCGCATCGGCCAGGGTTTTCATTTGCCGCAGCGCTGTCTTTTCCTTGGCTTTGTCGAGCTCGGAGAACATCTTGGGCCCGACGTAGCCGGCCAGCAGCGCCATGATCAGCAGCACCACCAACAGCTCGAGCAATGTAAAACCTTTTTGCACAGTGCGTTGCATTGTTTACCTCTTGATTTTTGTATTCGAAGAAAGCCCTATTTTTCGAAAACACAGGGCACTTACCTAGTGGATTCCTTCCATCGCCAGCTTCAAAAGTGCCAAAGCTTCGTCGGAGTTTTCTTACTTGGCTGCTCTTGCCATCCGATCCAGCCGTTGCACGATCACGCTGCGCTCGGCATTGCCGTCGATACGGGTGCCATCCGGGAAGATCACGACGGGTGTGCCGCGGATGCCCAGGCGCTGTCCTAGCGCGCGCAGCGCTTCGGCCTGAGGCGCGCATGCAACGTTGGGCGTCGGAGCCTGGCGGCGCAGCATCCAGTCGTGCCAGGCGCGTGCGGGTTGCGCGCTGCACAACACTGCGCTGGTCAGTTCGACCGATTGCTGCGACAGGATCGGCAGCGCGAAGGTATGTATCGTGACGTCGTCGAGCGTGCGCAACGTCTGTTCCAGTTGTTGACAGTGGCGGCAATTGGGGTCGGCAAACACCGCGATGTGGCGGCTGCCGTGGCCGTTGACGGTTTGGATTGCCTGCGTGAGCGGCAGGTCCGACCAGGTAATCAGCGATAGTTCGCTGCGTCGGCGCTCAGTCAGATTTTCACCCGTTTGCGTATCGATCAGATCCCCGCTCAGCAGGTAGCGAGCGGTTTGATCGGCGTAGATGAAATCGCTGCCGATGCGGGCCTCGAACAGGCCCGGCACGGGCGCCTGACGCACTTCATCGATGCCCGCGCCGACGTGCGGCGCGAGGGCCGCCTTCACGCCCGCCAGTTCCGCCTGCCGGGCCGCGTAGTTGAGTGTGACGCCAGCGGCCAGGGCCACGCCAGTCAACGCAAGAATCGTACGTGTACGCATTAAGGGTTCTCCGCAAATGATGATCGTTACCGTCACCGGCGGTTGCCGCCGCCGGCCTGGTCGATCCGTCGTCGTTCATCGGAACAACGTCATTGTGGAAAACAGACGCACGACAAAACATGGGATTTGTCCCGAACACCACAGAAGAATCGAACGCGATGCCTCCAGGCGTCACTTCCAAGTGTCAGATGTTTCCTTTGGGATGCATCCCATATTCCCTGCCTTGAGCGGGAAATATCCTGCGATACATCGTGATCAACCAGGCGTTCGATGATCGCGACGCCGGCACGCTGCGCGGACTGCTCCGCGAGCACTGCCAGAACGTCAACGCTTTTGTCATTACGGACTTCTTATGGCCATCAATATCGTTATCGTTGAGGATTCCACGCTGGTTCGCAAAGGGCTGGTTTCGATCATCCAGGGCTTTACCGAGCGCTTCGGCGGCTTCGCCGGGCATGCCGGCGCCGAACACGAGTACCGCGTGGTCGCGGATGTATCGACGCCCAAGGAGCTGTATGCGGTGCTGGCGACCGAACGGGTCGACCTGGTATTGCTCGACTACTCCCTCGACCTGACTGAAGCGCAGGGAAATCCGATCAACGGCATCGACGGACAATCGCTGATCAAGTGGCTGCGCAAGCAATATCCCGGCACGGCACTGGTTGTCGTGTCGTCGCACCGCTCGCCGATCATCGTGCGCATGGCGCTTGAGGCCGGCGCGCTGGGCTACCTGAGCAAAGGCACCACGGAAGGGGTGTTGCACCAGGCGATTACCGCCGTGCTGCGCAACGAGGTTTTTGTCGAGCACAGCCTGCTCAAGGATGTGCTCAACAGTAATGTCACCGACGCCACCTTGAGCCAGAAGGAGATCGAAGTTCTGCGCCTGATCAGTAAGGGTCAGCGACTGACCGACATCAGCCGACAGATGAATCTGAGCATTAAGACCGTCAGCGCGCACAAGCTGCGCGCCATGGACAAGCTGAACGTATCGTCGGATCTGGCGCTGTATCGCGTCATTTCGGAAATGGCGCTG
Organism: Pandoraea sp.; assembly: GCF_004297875.1. GTDB lineage: Bacteria > Pseudomonadota > Gammaproteobacteria > Burkholderiales > Burkholderiaceae > Pandoraea. Next base: position 137,077 of record NZ_SCSK01000048.1, read on the forward strand.
TGAGCCTGCCGCGCCTTCACCGTTGGCGCATGCTCGCGCCGCTGGCCCTCGCGCTTGGCATACTGGCCGGGCTTGTCGCACCTGCGTTCGCCGAAACCGTGCGCTACGGCATCGACCCGGCGTGGTATCCGCTCGAGTATCGCGACGCGCAGGGACGGCATCGCGGCATGACTGCCGATTATCTGGCCGACGTCGCGCGGCGCACCGGACTGGACTTCGAACTGGTGCCCACGCAAAGCTGGGCCGAGACGCTCGCCAAGCTCGAACGCGGCGAGATCGACATGATTCTGGCCGGCGGCGCGTCGGTGATTCGCGCGCGCGGCTTGCTGGGCACGGTCCCCTACTTCGATCAGTTGCCGGTCGTGGTGGTGCAGGCGGGTGCGCCGCATCTTAAGGACTTGGACGACGTGCGCGGCAAAATCGCCGTGCAATCGGACAGCTCGGCGCACTATTGGCTGATGAGCCTCGGCCGGCGTCGGGCGATTCTACCGACCGCCAACGCCAGTGAGGCAGTACGCGCCGTGGCCGCCGGGCAAGCCGAAGCGGCCGTCTTGTCGGCGGCGGTGGCCGCGCATTTGGCGCAAACCACGTTTCACAGCCGGGTACGGATTCTGACGCCGCCCTCGGGCGAGTCGACGCTGTCGATGGCGGTGCGCGCCGGCCGGGCGGATCTGCTGCCAGTGCTCAATCGCGCGCTGTCGTCACTGGAGGAAGCGCAGCATGCACGGATACAGGCACAGTCCGGCGTGGCCGAGCGCATCATGGTCGAAATGCCGTGGCGCTCGGTGCTGCGCCGGGCCGGTCCACCGGTGGCCGCCCTGGTGTTGTTGCTGAGCCTGTTCGTGTACTGGAATCGACGGCTGGCGCAGGCGCGGCGCGCCGCAGACGGGGCGAATTTGGCCAAATCGCGCTATCTGGCGGTGATGGGGCACGAGCTGCGCACGCCGCTGTCCGGCGCGATTTCGACGCTGGAATTGCTGCAGCGCAAGACCGGCGATCAGGGCCATGCGGGGCTGCTTGGCAACGTGTTGACGCTGGTGCGACACCAACTGACGATGATCGACGACCTGATCGATATGGAAAAAGCGTCGACCGGCCATTTGTGTATCAAGCCCGAGCCCTGCGATCTGGGCCGGGAACTGGAAGCCGCCGTTGCCCTGTTTCAGCCTCACGCCGAGCAAAAGCGCATTCACCTGGCGTATCACGAGATCACGCCGCTGCCGGCAATGCTGGAGATTGACGGCGCGCGCGTGCGGCAAATTCTGCATAACCTGCTCAACAACGCCTTTCGCTTTACCGATACCGGCAGCGTGACCGTGGCCGTGTCGACCGCGCGCGAGAACGGCAAGGACGTTTTCACGATGAGCGTGGCCGACACCGGCGTCGGCATTCCTGCGGAAAAGGTCGAACTGGTGCTGCAACCGTTCGTGCAGGCACACCAGAACAGCCCGACGCCACGCGGCGGCAGCGGTCTGGGGCTGGCGATTTGCCGGCAACTGGCGCACCTGATGGGCGGCTGGCTAAGGCTGACGAGCACCGAGCACGTTGGCACACGTGTGACGCTGAGCGTGCCGTTCGTCTCGCGCGACACCGCGCTCCATCCGGTTTTGCCCCTGGCGGGCCGGCGAGTTGGTCTGGACAAAATGCCAAACGTGCTCGAGCAGCGCATCTCAAAGCTCTTGCTCGACGCCGGTGCCACGGTGAGCGCGGCGGACGACGAAGGGCTCGACGCGCAAGTGACGGCGGCACCCTCGGCGCAAGGTGGTCTGCTGCTGTCGATCCTGGCCGGGCGTGGCGACGCCCGGGCACAATGCGCCGGGGCGCCGCTGTTCCTGCCGCGCACGTTTATCGAGCAATGCGTTTATGTGAGCGCCGGGCCGTCGACCGACGCCTCGGACAACGCCGTGGCGCGCGAGCCCAAGCACCGGGCGATTCTGCAGCGACGCCGCTTGCCGAACATGCTGCTGGTGGAGGATGACCCGTTTTTGCGGGAGGTCATGCGCCAGCAACTCGCAGAGCTTGCATTGGACGTGGAATTCGCTGCTGACGGCAACGCCGCGCTCGATGCGTGGCGGGCGCGACGCCACGACCTGGTGCTTACCGACATTAATGTACCGGGGCGCAACGGCATTGCGCTGGCGACCGAGCTGCGCAAGGCGCATGACGGCGTGGATAAGCCGCTCGTGATCATTGGCCAGACTGCCGATACAGACCCCTCGACCCGCCAGCACGCGCAGCAGGCAGGCATGCAGGAGCTGCTGCTCAAACCCGTGCGCAACGACGACGTGTGCCGCGTCATACAACGCTATTTCCCCGCCTGAGCGCCTGCGGACAGACAGATTTCTCTTGCCTGCCTGCGCCGCATTCTCTGGCCGCAGGACGGGTTTTCCAATGGGACGAACCCGTCGTACTGCTGAAAATTCATTTCGTGAACGGCGGTGCGCCGAAGCTTGCGCGCGCTGTCCCTTCAACGGCATTTCAATTTTTCGGCAGTCGAGAACGGATGGAGGTGCACTACACCAGCTTACACGACAGGTAACGATCCCCGACGGTTCAGCCGCCGTCATTTTGGAACCAATTGACTCATTTAAAAATTTCAGGAAATTCAACGCAATGAAACGTAACAATGCATTCAACCGCACGGTGCTGGCGCTGACCGCCGCCGCGCTGCTGGCCCCGCAACTGGCGGCTGCGCACGGCTCGATGGCCTCGCCCGGCTCGCGTGTTTATCAATGCTGGAAGGATGCTTCCAGCCCCGGTTGCCAGGAGATGAAATCGATCTCCGGCGAAGTGCCGACTTCCAACTGGTCTGGCGTGGCATTCATGAACAATGGCATGCAGAACAACGATAGCGTTGCCTTGAGTATCGCCGAGCACATGAAAGCGACGCCGGACGGTGAAATCTGCTCGGGTGGCCGCACCGACATGAAGGGTATCAACCACCTCAAGGGCGGCTGGCCGACCACCGTGGTTTCGCCCAACGCCGCGGGCAACATCGACTTCCACTGGAAGGCGACCGCGCCGCACCGCACCTTCTATATGGCCACCTACATCACCAAGGACAACTACGATCCGAGCAAGCCGGTGAAGTGGAGCGATCTGGAAGAACTGTGCATCGTCGACGGCAAAAGCCAGGAAGCCAGCAGCCAATGGCTGACCAAGCCGGCGCACGACATGCACTGGCAGTGCGCTTATCCGAAGAACAAGGAAGGCCGCCATCTGATGCTGACGATTTGGCAACGCCCGCACCCGGGCCACGCTTACGGCCCGGTCTGGGGCGAGAGCACCGAATCGTTCTACTCGTGCTCGGACGTGGTGATGAACGGCACGGTGGCGTCCTACAAGGACCTCGGCCAATTGACCGCCAAGCCCGCGGCGCTCAAGGCCGGTATGCAAGTTGAATTCCGCCTGATGGACAAGACCGGCGCCGACCGCGAACGCGGCATGCACGTGCTGGCCAGCGAGCGCGACACGGAAGCCGACAGCTGGGTGTATGACCTGGCGACCAAGGTCAACCAGAAATCTCAGCTGGTGCGCATCGGCGTGCGGCAGGACAGCGGCAAGGTCGAGCCGAGCCTGAAGGCGGCCGAGAACAAGGTGTATAGCATCGATGGCAAGAGCGAGTTCAACTTCAATATCGATATCGGCGTGACGCGTCAAGGCAGCGCAAAGACCTACAAGGCCGGCGATCAGTACAAGATCGGCGACGTGGTGATTCATCAGGGCCGCAAGTATGAGTGCTATCAGTACGCGAACTGGTGCAGCACCGCTCACGTGGAGCATGTACCGGGCTCGGGCGCGCATGCCAAACAATTCTGGCGTGACGTCGGTGTTGCCGACCAGCAAAAACCTGGGCAGGAAGACAAGAAGCCGGGTAATGAGGATAAAAAGCCCGGCAATGAAAATCAGAAACCTGGCAACGAGAACCGCAAACCTGGTAACGAAAACCAGAAACCCGGCAATGAAACCGAAAAGCCGGCTATCGAGGCAATCGTGCAATTGCACGGACAGGCCGCGATGACGGTTGGCGAAACGCAGGCGATTGCGTTCGGTGTCTCGGGCGAGCTCAAACACGACATCAAGGCGACCTGGAGCGTGAAGGGTCCGGCGGGTGAAACCTCGCACACCGATAACGTACTGCGCTTTGCGCCGACGGTCGCCGGCAAGTATGACGTGTCGGTGCACGTAACCGGCATGAACGGTACGCAAAAAGCATTCGGCAAGGCCAGCATGACGGTCGTTGTAAAGGCCAAGGCGATCGAACAGAAGCCCGAGCAGAACAAGAAGCCCGGCAATGACAACCATCCCGCTTACAAGAGCGGCACCCAGTACAAAGTGGGGGATGTCGTGCGCGCACGTGACGGCGGTCTGTACAAGTGCAAGGTGTTCGGCTGGTGCGGCCAGCCGGGGACCGACGCGCACTACGAACCGGGCAAGGGCGCCAGCTGGAACCTGGCCTGGGAAAAGGTCGGTGCCTGATAGCGTAAGTGTTCTTTAAACCATCGCGCCGGCCTTCGGGCCGGCGTATTTTGTTCGTTTTTTTTCGAGGATTGCAAATGTTTTCTCTGCAACGTATTTCGCAAGCGGCCCTGCTACTGGCGATGCCCGCGATTTTTTTCAACGCCGGCATGGCGTATGCCTGCCCGGGTCATGACAGCCAGCCTATTGAACAGAAACTGACCCAACCGGCGCACGACGAAAAGTCGAACACGACCGCGCAACCCAAGTCCCGCGCGAGCAGGCACGTCGGTGCGACAGGCGCCGCCACGCCGCAAACGAACGGGAAGTGATGATGCGCGCCTCTCGATTTTCGTCATTGTTGCTGCGTTGCGTGGCGCCGCTCGCGCTGCTGAGCGGGGCAGTCCCGGCCGCCGCGCACACGCCTCATGCGCCTCACGCGGCACCCGTTGCCGATGCCGAGTCCGCCCCCGCGGCACCCGCCTATACTCCCGGCAAGCATTACATTCCGGGGGACATCGTGTCCCACCGCGGTCATTTGTATATGTGCCAGCCGTTTCAGGGCAATTGCGGCCAGCATCCCGAGCGTTATGAGCCGGGGCACGGCACGGAATGGACACATGCCTGGCAAATGCATAAGGGCTGTCATGGTCATTGATTAGGCCGTCGAGCATCTGGGTTTGGGACGAATCCCATATTTAGGAAACGTGAATTTTTTAACAATAGCCATACCCGATTCCTACATTTTGGAGAAAAGTTGATGCGCCCACGCACGATATTCGTCGCGATCCCTCTGGCACTGGCCGCTGCGGCCTGTCATGCCGCACCTTCGCAAGACGCTGCGATCGCGCAGGATGCAGCCAAGGTCAAACAGACGCTGAGCACTCACCTGGGCAACCGGGCGACCATTGACGAGGTGCGCGCCAGTGTGCTGCCAGGGGTGTTCGAGGTGCGCATGGGGCAAGATATCGTCTACGCCGATCGATCCGGCCGCTATGTGATCACCGGCGATATGATCGACACGCAGTCCGGCACCAATCTCACGCTTGAGCGCCGCGCCGCGCTCGAGGCCATCTCGTGGCAGGACCTGCCGCTGAATCAGGCAATCAAGTCCGTCAAAGGCAAGGGTTCCCGCGTGATGGCCGTGTTCGCCGATCCGAACTGCGGGTATTGCAAGCGCCTCGAGCAGGAACTGCAAAAGCTCGATGATGTGACTATCTACACTTTTGTTTATCCGTTCCTGTCGGCGGATTCTTCGGCCAAGGCCAGCAGCATTTTATGCGCCAAGGACCCGGCCAGGGCGTGGCACGCGTGGATGGTCGATAACCAGGCTCCGTCTGCGACGAACGCTTGCGCGACGCAGACCGACGCTCTGGTGGCGCTGGGCCGCCGCCTGAATGTGCGCGGCACGCCGGTGGTGATTTTCGGTGATGGCAGCCGTCTGCGGGGATACGCCGCGGCCGACGTACTGGAGAAGAAACTGGCTACCGTCAAGCGCTAAGCAACCCGGAGGATGCCGTCAGATTTTCCTGATGTCTGTGCGCGCACCTTCACGCTCGATTTCCTTATCTTGCCGCCAGCGACCGATCGACATTCCGGGGAGTGCCGGCGGCGGCGCATCGATGGGCACTGCAATGACATCAATGAAAGATATCTACTGCTGTACGGTGATTCCCGACAGTCAGCGTCTGGTCGACGCATTGCGGGCGGCGCGCTGGGACGAAGCCGCCGGCCTGCTGCATCGGTTGAAGGGCGTGATGCTGACGCTGCGTGCCGACGATGCGCTCGGGATGATCGCCGCCGTGGAGTCACAGTTTTTTGCGCAAGCCGCCCTGAATCAGGCAGATGCATTGCAGGCGCTGATGACATCGGATATGTTTTTGCGCCGTCATTTTGCCGGCGATGAGCTCATCACGCCCCCTTGACTCTTCTTCCTGCCGAGCCAGACAGCTCGGCCCCCAAAACCTATTCGGTATCGAGCATGTCTTGCGCGGTCTGGACAAGTATCGCCTGGAGCGTAGACGCGAGCGCGAAAGCCTCGTCGCCCCATTCGTACTCGATGCACTGCTCGATGGATTGGCACAGTAAAACTGCTGGCTTGATTTCCAGTGCGGCCAAACCGCCCTGGGCGCGATGCGCGACCTCCCGCAGCTTTGCCGTGTCTTCCTGCTCGAGCGCGCCCTGCAGCGCGTCGGCGTCGTGCTGCAGGCTCTGGGCCGCGCGCTCGGTCATATCCGGCGTCCAATGCGGCATGGGCTCGGTAGCCGAGGCCATTCCTGTCGTGCTGTCCGGGCCGACTCCGTCCGCAGCGCGCGGGGGATCAATGCTCACTTGCGCGGCAGCGCCAGGCAAGTGCCGCATAAGGGCGGCATGCAGGGTTTCGATGTCGAACGGCTTTTGCAGGCAGTCATCCATGCCGGCCTGCAGACATTTTTCCCGCTCACCCGACACACCGCCGGCCGTGATCGCCACGATCGGCACAGTAACGCCGGCAGCGCGCAGTTCCTGGCTCAGCGTATAGCCGCTCATGCCGGGCATGTTCAGGTCGGTCAGCACGATGTCATAGCGCGCGCTCTTGGCAAGCGCCAGCGCCTTGCAGCCATCGCCGGCGGCGATGACGCTGCAACCCAACTGGGCCAGTTGCCGCTCGAGCAGCATGCGGTTGATGACCTGATCGTCGGCCACCAGAACAGTGCCGCCGAGCGCCGTGTCGCCCGCCGCGACATTGCTCGCGGACGGCAACTCGCATTGCTCCGGCGCGCTTCGGCAAACCATCGCCAGCGCGTCGAACAGCGCCTGCTGCGAGAGCGCCGTGACTTGCAGGACATTACCCTGCCAATGCGGTTGAAAGCTGAAAACCGAGCCGAGGGCGATGCTGCCGGACAGCGGCGTTTCGACGTCCGGACCGGCGTGTACGGTCAGGCGGATTCGGGCTTCGTCCGCCGCTGCCGACGCGCCTGGCGCCTGGCGCACGGATCCGCCCCAGGCCCCGATGAGATCGGCCAGATGAACCCGCTCTTCGTCTGGGCCGTCGATCTCGATCAGGCGACCGCTCAGCAACGCAGCTTCGCTCGCCGGTGGCGGTGCCACGCGCGTCAGCGGCAGCGTGACGCGAAACGCGCTGCCCTGCCCCGGTTGGCTGGCGACGTGAATGTCTCCGTTCATGGCGGCGATGAAACTACGGCAGATCGACAGGCCGAGACCGGTGCCGGAGAAATGCGTGCGGCCGGCATGACTGCCTACCTGACCAAACGGCACGAAGATGCGCTCCAGGTCGCTCTTGGCGATGCCGGGCCCGCTGTCCTCCACCTCCAGCATGACCCGGACCCGCGTGCCGTCCTGCGCCAACAATCGTCCGCGCAGGGTCGCGTGGCCGCGCTCGGTGAATTTGATCGCGTTGTTCAGCAGGTTGTTGAGAATTTGACGAATCTTCAAAGCATCGCCCTGCCACCGACCGCGCATCGCGGGGTCCATGAAGCACCGCAGATCGATACCCTTGAGGTTGGCTCGCGACCAAAAGCCCTGAACGACTTGCTCTGCTTCGGTAACCAGATCGAATACGACGTCGTCGAGCGTGATGTCGCCGGCACCGGCCTTGGTGAAGTCGAGCGCGTCGTTGAGCACATCCTTGAGAGTGCGGGCCGAACTGTCCATCGCCAACGTCAGTTGTTGCTGGGCCGAGTCGAGACGCGTCTTGATCAGGAGTTCAATGGACGCCAGCATCCCATATAGCGGGGTGCGAATTTCATGGCTGATGGTAGCCAGGAACTGCGTTTTCGCCGCGCTGGCGGCCTCGGCCTCACGGCGCGCATGTTCGAGGATTTGCTCGGCCTGCTTCTGCTCGGTGATGTCGGCCAGTGCGCACAGCACCACCGCATCATCCTTGTGGGTTGTGTCGGCAAGTTCAAGCTGATAAATGCGACCGGTCTGCGTGTCCGAGATATGCGGATGCCGACCCAATTGTTGGTGAAACACCAGAGCGGCGGCCCAGCCTGGATCCGGTAATGCGCCGCGTGGGGTGGTGTCACCCCCCGGCGCGGCGACGGGTCGCCACCGCGAGAGCGGTATGAAATTGCGGTTTTGCATGGCCACGGAGCGGTCGTGCTTGCGCAGCACCGCCAGTCCGATTGGCGAAGTCTCGATGACGGTACGGTTGAAGTTTTCGCTATCCACCAGTTGTCGCGCCTGCCGCGCTTGCGGAATCAGCACGGTTTTGATCAGATGCCTGGCACTGAGGATGGCTGCACCCGTGGCGAGCAAGAAGAGCGCGATTGCGATGCCGATCGGCACGATTTTCTCGCCAATGACGCTTGCCAGACTGACCGCGTAGACCAGGTGCCAGTCGAGATGGGGCACACGGCGGCTGATCTGCACGACGGCGAGACCGGGTTTGAATTGCAGCGACAAAGCCGCACGCCGCCCAGATGAGCGAAGTTCGTTGGCGACAGCCGCGGGCGGGCGCCGGCCGTTGAGCAGGATCAGCTTGCCATTTTCCGAGACAAGAAACAGATCTCCCTTGAAGGCTCGCCTTTGCGCTTGTGCACGCGCGTCGATGACGTCTGGAGCGACGTCTGTCGACGCGTAGGCGACGAGATTGCCTTGCGGGTCGTAAATGGGGATGAAGCAGATCAGGACGCTTTTGCCGCTGATGAGGTCGTGCTCGGGCCCGACCCAGTAGACTGCGGCGCCGCGCTCGCGAACGCCAGCAGAGCGAGCCATCGCCCGTTGGAAAGCGGCCAGGCGACTGCGCACGAATTCGGACATGGCGGCCGCGTCGCCAAGCCCATGATCGAGTCGATGCGGTATGAATATTGCCGTGCTGCCGTCGGCGGCCAGAAAGAGCGAGCGCTCGTCGCTGACGACCGCACCCCAGAAGGCGGTGTCGAATTCGACAAAGCGCAAGCCGAGTCGCAGCAGGATGTCTGCTGTCGTCGCGGATTCACCTGAATGCGTTCGCAGCACGTAGAACGGTTCGTTGCCGGGCAAGGTGAATTCGGCTGGCGCGCCGATAGGCGGCAAGGGGCGATCCCAGTGTCCGGCTGGCGCGGAACGGCAGACTTGATCGCCAGCGCGACAGAAATAATGCGGCACCAGCGTGTTGAATTGGCGCACAAAGTATTCCTGCCGCGAGATTTCTTCTTGAACCTGAGCGAAATGCAAGGCGCCCTGCTCGCTACGATCCCATACGGTATAGGCAACCAGCAACACGATATAAATCGCCAAAAGCGTTGCAAACAGCGCGATGATCAGCGCCGTCCTGGCAATCAGGAAGCGATAGGAGGTACGGCTTGCCCGCGCGCCGGCGGCAGGTGTCAGAGGCATCTTCGAGCACCGCTTCCGTAAGACTATCGTGGCAGGCCCAAGGAGACGACAGGGGCCGGTTGCGCCTCATTGTAAGGCGGCCGGCACCTTGCTTCAACTATTACGCACTCCAGCGTATTTTTTCCAATAGGTCAGACGAGTTCCTATTTTTTTCGTGGCTCGTCATGTATGCCGAGCCACGCCATGTCGATGAATTAGTTGCTTATCTGAAGAAGCTGTTCTCGTCGAATTTGTACCGAACACGGAAATAGACACCCTTGGAGGTTTGTGCCATTTCGGTGAAGATTCGATCGGAGAAACCGACAATGTTGTGTCCGACCGACAACCAGAGATTGTCTTTGAGCTGATAACCCACCTCGGCACCGAATGCATCGCGACGCTGGAAAGTGTCGTCGAACATCGTCGAAGCATTCAGGCCAACATCCCAGTCACGGCCCAGATCCCAGGTGATCCGGCCCGACACAAGGTGGGCGCTGGCGTCACTGCTTACCCCGTAACCGCTCTCGCTCAGGTGCTTGAATGCATAGCGGCCTGTCAGGGTCGTGCGGTTCAGCAATTGGCCGTTGGCCACCAGCGCGAGAATGTGCTCACGGCGCCGGTCCGACAGGGTGGAAGCCATCCTCCCCTGAGCAAAGCGATGCTCGTAGTAACCCAGCAGGTTGAGGTCGTTGCGCTCGGTCTGCCTATAGGCCACCCCGAGGCGCTGTCGGGTCTGGAGACTGTTGGCTGTCGCGTTATTGCCGCGACCCAGCGTGCGAAATACCACGCTACGCCCCAAGAGCGTCCAGTCCTGGTCAAGCTTGACCGCAGCCATGATCGTGTGCAGGAGGCTGTCTTCGTTGGTGGCTCGACGCAACTCCAGGCTGGTGCTACCCTTCCAGCGCGGATTGGCGAAGTATTCAAGTCCGCCGGTGAGTGCCGTCGATTCATTGTTACCGCCTTTGAAGCCCCCGACCGACCGGGTTCGCTCGAAGGTTGTGTTCAGCCGCACGCCTTCGGCAATGTTGAATCCGTTGCGCAAACCCAGTGCAGCCTGGGCATCGCGGCCATCCAGGGCGCTACCAAGGCGATATTCGCTGAACACCCGGCCATCAGGCATGTATTGCGTGTCGATACCGAACATGGTTCGGAACGTTCGCTGATTGCTGTTCAGGTTATAGAGACTGCCCAGACTCGACAGGATTTCATGACGACCGTAAAGGCGACTGCTGTCGTTCAGACGGTAATCGCCGCCGAGCGCGAAGACGCGGCGACGGCTGTCGCGCAAGTCCTGCTCGTATTCGCCGTAGGCGGTCGCCTTGGGTAGCCCCGGGACGACCGTGGTCAGGCGGCCACGCAGCGTATTCAGGTGAATATCTCGCATGCTGCCGTCTGGCATTTGCTGTAATGTCTCGACGATTCTCGAGCCGAATTCGGCTTGCAGTCTTTCAGTCAGATTGCGCTCGACGGCCACCATCGCGCCGGACAGGTTGGTCGCGCCGTTACCCATTTGCGTATGGTCTTGCGAATGAATGAACTCGCCTTTGACGCGCGTTCGATCGTCGACGCGATAAGCTCCCTCGGCGCGCACATCGGTGCGGCCCGCAGACACCGGCGCACTGATGTTATCGAAACCCTCATTGGTCCGTGTCGCGCTGAGTTTTCCTTTGATTCGCTCCGATTCATGTGTGACCTCAACGCGGGCGCCTTGACCGACGCCTTTTTTCATGGTGTCGGTACGTGCCAGTTCGCCTGCGACTTTGGTGCGCTCGCCGATTTTCGCTTGCAGGGTAATGCCTTGCAAACGACGCGCATCCGCTGGATTCTGGTCATCGACGGCGACTGCGCCGAGTGTGATACGGTCAGTCAGCTTGAGCTGAACGTCACCGCCGAAAAGCCAGAATTTCGGACCATTGCCATTCGATTCATAGGTAATGCGGATCACGTTCGGATTCATCGTCAACGGATCGTAACTCGGCACGGGCTCCCTGAAACGCAAACGGCCGCTGAGTGTTTCTATCTCGTAGTCGACGAAGCGTGTTTTCAATTGGGTTTTGACAACGACCCCAGGTGCATTGCGGTCATAGGTGATGATCTCGACGCGCTCGGAATTTTCAACGTAGTCCGCGCCAAACACCGTATATGGACCGGAGATGCCCTCAGCAGGGATCTCGATCTTGCGCTGCACGAGATTGTCGCGACTGACGAACGCATTGGCTTTAACGCGCTCGTTTTCGAAATGATGCTTCAAGCCGGTAACCGCTCGGTCGTATTGCGTCAGTTGGCGCACGTCCCGGCTGCTGGACGTGGAGAAATCGCCATAGAGCAGATACGAGCTGTCCTTATCGACGCGCAGGTAAAGTCGGCTGGTCGATTGAGCGTCGAAACCTCGCACCGATGAATCACCATAGATCGGATAGTAGCGGTCGGGTTGAATATCCCTAAAGAGACGGTCTTTGACGTCTTTTTCGCTATCGAAAGCCGCCGTCAGCAGATATTCCCCCTTCACCTGCCCCTTGAGGAAGAAAGCGGCCCGCCCGCCAACAGTGTCCCGGCCGCCACTCCACTCTCGGCTCAGGCGCGTCAGCTCCTGCTCGAACCCGTTGTTGCGGCTGACCGGCTCGATCAGCCCATTGCGCAGAGTAATCACGCCTTCGAGGATACCGACTGCAATAACGGGACGAAGCGCTGGAACGAAGGTGACGGCATGGTCGGTGGAGACGAGTCCCGACACGATGCGGAACTCGACCTCACCCGGCACGGTAGGCGCAATCAACTTGAAATGGCCCTCGCCGCCCTCGACGAAAGTCTGTATGCCGTCTTGCGTGGGGTCGAGATCCCGGGTCTGCCACTGGCCGGCACTGGCACCCAGCGTAACTGGAATTCGGCGCGTGACCGGTACACCGGCAGCATCGGTCAGGCGGATCGTGACCGGCACCTCGGTTTTTCCGTCGGCGACCGGATGCGGCGGAATCTTCAGATCGATGTGCGCGAGTTCGCCCGGCACAATGACAACGATGCGCTCCTGGCTGGAGCCATCGCTCAGGCTCAGCTCATTCCTGCCGGTCCGCAGATCGACGCCCAGGTATTCCCACGCCGTCACTCCGCGACTACGCAGTGTGCTGCGGCGCGCGACGCGGTCTTCCGGGACGGTCACGCCGTTGACAGACAGGACGAATCTGGCGCCCAGCGGGCCTTTGACTCGCACAGCCGTTTGTCGACTGTCCAGCACTGTGCCGTCGGACAGATCGACGAAACCCAACGAGGTATTGGCTGAGGGCAGAATTTCCTCGAGCGGCATCAAAGTACCTGCAGCAGGTGGCGCCGACGCAACGTGCCCGGATTGCGCCGCCGGAATCGGCATTGACGGGATCACTGATATCTGTGCCGGCGCAGTCTTGACAGGCATCGCCGCGGAGCCGTTGGCACCGTTCGGTGTGATGATCCCGCTGGCGGGCCGTGCTTTGGTATTCGCCGGACGCGTGTCACTGTATTGCGCGCTCATCGACGGTTTGAGCGCGGCTTCGATCTCGGGCATGACGGCTTTTTCGCGTCGTGCCTTGACCTCGGCCAGAATCGCCGCGTCGCATGTGAGTGCGAAGTCACCCCGACCAAGCTCACCATTACGCAGATCCAGGAAGCGAGTATCCCCCCGTTTTGCGTTTCGGCTCGAAATGGGCATGGCGCGCGCGCCCTGCGGCAGCGTCGTAGGATCAAGCTTGAGCACGTGGGTCAGTGGCTTCAAGCCGTACAGGCTGTACTTCCCGTCGGGATCGGTCTCGGCATAAGTGCCATCTTCGAGATATACCCGCACACCTGGTACGCCTGGCTCGCCGGCGGTCTGAATGCGATCGCCGTCACAGTCGAGAAAGACCTTGCCAGCGACGAAAGCGTCAGTTGAAAAAACGCCACCGGTGATGTTCACCGTGGCACTCGCTTCATTGGAGGCTAGCGGTCCGGCGTAGGCTTTGGCGCGATTGGTTGCCTTGGTGCCTTCGCGTACGGTCGCGCCGACGCGCACACGATAGATGATATTGGCAGGCACGTTGGGTGGAAGTACCACGTCCTTGAGTTGAAACTGAAGCTGTTTTCCCTGCACCAGCGGATCAGCGATCGGAGACAGCGCCGGCAGCTTGCCGTTGGCCGGCGTCAGTTCGCCCACTGTGAGTCGTGCGGAATGCGGCACATAGGCGAATCCGGTGGGCAGGTCGTCCTGAATCGTGATGCCTTGAATGGCACTGCTTTGGGCGTGCTGCAGCGTTAACGTGTAGTTGACGAAGTCGATGATCTCGACGGCCGGCCGGTCTGCCTTCTTGCTGAGTTGCAGCGCGAACGCCTGCGGGTCGCTGGAGTCGATCGCGAGGTGATTGTTGACGGGGCGAGCATCCGCTGCGTGAATGAACGCCGTATGGTAAATCACCGGATCATTGCCGCTAGGCACTTTCAACGCCGCAACGACTTTATGGAGTCCGGCATTCATGCGCAGCGGTTGTGCCTGAGGCGGCACAATGGAGGAGAATCCGCGATAGCCGCTTGCCTGGACGTCCAACTGGTACTGGCCGACTGGCGCATTGCTACTGAGGCCAAAATAATAATAGCCGTTTTCGTCGGTCTTCACCGTCGTATTCGCCTCGCCGCCGATCAAATGGCGTTTCGGATCGAATGACGGTATTTCCGTTTTCAGCGTAACCAAGGCATTGGCCACCGGATGGCGTGCAACGGCGTCGTAGACGATACCGCTGGGCCGCACACCGAGGCTTTGGTCCTGATGAATGCTGCCAGGTTTGATTTGCGAGTAACGCAATAGTCCACGATCGAAATCTCGCACGCCAGACGCGGTGTTACGGGACGCTTTTGCACCGTCTTGCGGCACACCATACCATTGACCTTGCGGGGAAAGGAATCGCAGACTGAAATTTTTACCGGCGACGGGGAGCGCCATCTGATAAGCGCCGTGTTTATCCGTGGTCGCCTCGCCGACGATGACGAATCCCTCGGGCGTATCGGGCGCGTCCTGCAATAACTGGACTCGCCATCCGGGCAGCAGCGATTCACCTTCATCAAAACGCTCATTATGATTACTATCGAGCCAGACTCGTCCTGACAAGCCCGTTTTCTTGAATATGGTGGTGCGATAGGTCACCTTGTTGTTACCCTCCAGGTGATCTGGCTCACCGCCACCGCTAATCGTCACGATGGCATCGCGCACCACCGACGGACGATCCCCCGGTACCGCGTCGGGCGAGACCTCCGTCATCAATTGGATATTAGGTAAGTGGGTACCGGCGATTAAAAGTTGTGCTGTTTTGCAATGCGCCATTCGCTCCGAAACCTGGCAACGCCAGCCGGGCCCCTGAGCCGAGATGGCATTCACGCCCGGCGGCATCGAGGCCTTGATTTCGATCTCCCCAGTTGTATCACCGTTACCCTGGTTGATTGCTCGGAGTAAAAAAGCAGCCTTGCCGCCGGCAATGAAATCACCCTCCTGAGTCACCTGCGGCACCAGGTCGGGATGACGCGTTCCACCAACGCGAATACTGACGCGGTTACTGGTCACCTGCTGCGCCGGCGCAGTGCCCTGACCATAGTAGGTATCGGCAATATTGCTGATGTGTTTGCCGGTGAATTTTGGTGCGACTTTCATGGAAAACGACGCGTCGAATGCCCTGCCAGAAGGCAGGGCGACCGGCAGCGCGATGGCGACCTCGACGACATCGCCAGACGCGACACCCGTTGCCGCGCGATACTGAAATTCAGCATCCGTTTTGTTTCGAACCAGCAACAAGGCTTCTGCGTTACCTGATTGCAGCGAACCCGGAACATAGGTGACGCCAGCCGGCAAAAGATTGCGCATCAGGATGACGTTGCGCTCCTGACCGTCGATTTTCACGGCTCGGCCCTCGATGCGAGCCACCGGTTCCGCAGTCTCGAGTCCGACATTTTTCGAGGATAATGTGACCTTGACCGCATCACCGGGATTCACGGAGCCCCGCGCAGCAGTTTGGGTAAGTTGCATCACGGCACCCTGCACGGCGTAAATCGTCGCCTTTGCGCTAGCATCGATCCGACTCCCCTGAGCCATTGCCCTGAGGCGAACGTTGGCTTCGCCGGTTACGCCGATCGGCACATTGCCATGAATCAACAAGGACGCCCGGCCCTGAGGTGACAGCGATAGGGTGGCGCCCGGAGGGAGTGGACGATCGAACTCGTCGATTGACCCGTTATTGTTCGTGTCAAGGTATAAGCTGAGATTGTCCAGAGCGAAACCAGACAATGATTTTGTCTCGAAGGTATAAATCGAGTGCGTATTTCCCGTATTGGCCAACTGGAACGGTATGGTGACGCTCATGCCCGGCACGGCCCGTACTTGCCGGTCGCCATCGAAGCTCAAGGCCTCCACTGGCAGCACCTCGATCACCGTGACATTCGACTCGATTGTCACAGGATGACGCGAACCAGACGGCATATAGGTAACAGTGGCCTGCGCACGGATTCTGGTACCGGCTTCAGGCATCGCTCCGTCGCCGGCTTGCGCTGCCGACACGATGGAGGAAACTACCGCAAGGAAAATGACAAGCACCACCAGCACCCAATGACAGATTGCGTGATGCCTGCAGGAAGTGAATCTGTTGAGCTTGCTCTGTTCCATGTTAGTTCGTTTGCAATGCTGATAACCGACCAGCCATGTCCGTTACATGTCGAGATTTGGACACAACAAACCTCTCTCCTCGAGAGAATCGAGAAAGAAGATCGTTGATACCAAGAGCTCGGTTGACGTCGTCAGAGCGCTAGAGCACATGTCGCAGGAACGCCCTGCATACCGACATCTCACTCATTAGTGCTGTGCTTTGCTTTTCCGGCGCGAATAGGAACGGACAATCGTTTTCCGATTGACGGGCCTGCGGCCCGTATCAACCCAGTGGAAAGACTTGCCGGCTTACCGGCAAGTCAAGTGCCATTACTGATTAATCTTGACTCGATAAGTCACCATGACTTGCTGGTTAGCGTTCAAGGCGTCAAGAGTCAGTTTGACGACACCATGTTCTAATTTCGTCACTCCGTTCGACGAGGAGATCGTGCTCTCGTCGATCGTGGTTAATGACGGAACGGTGTCGGCGACCGCGAGGTCAGAGACGGCGGCTGTACCCTGATTCTTCACCGTTACCCGATACCAGACGCACTGCCCCGGTCGTTGCTTGACACTGGCGGTCGAAAACGTTGCATCCGCCGGGACGGTACTCGAACAGGTGCTCGAAGCAGACTGCGTCTTACTGACCGAGATATCGTCGGTGCTAACTGTCGTCGTATCCGTGCCCGATGCCTTCAGATCGCCAGAGCTAGTCTGAACGGTTACCGTAGTGACATTGACCGAGCGGTCGGCAGCCGAGGTCGGCGCGCTGACAAGCACCAGGAACGGGAGGTCGGCATTGGCCGGAACGGCTATATCGATTGGCCCCGTCAATTCCTTCAGTCCATCGATCTTGCCGGTATCATGCGGGTCAAGGTAGACCTTGGCTTTCCAATCGCGCTTCTCATTAACGAGTGACATCGTCAGCGTATTAGCGGCGATTTCTGTGTTGCCGAGGTTGCGCAACAAGTGGCTATACACCACATCACCACCGGGGCGTACCGTCTTCGCTCCCGAGAATCCGATGGCAATACCCTGGGTAGTGCCATCAAATGTACCCTTCACGGTCGAGTTGGCGCCAGTAACGGAGCCCGTGGCCTTGAAATCGACACTGATCTTGGTCAGAGTGCCCAATGCAGCCACACGCGCGCATACAAGAGTTGATTGCCCGCCATTGACGACATCGGTACGGCCGATCTGCGCAGTCAAGCCGTCGACGGGACACTCATTGCCAACGGGCTTGAAATACCGCACCACCACAGGATGATTGTCTTTGACCGTTGCCTCAAGTCGGTAACTTTCCGCGTGATTGCCGGGGTTATTGTTCGAGACGTGAAGCTTGATAGCCGTCGGCTTATCCGCCTGCACCGGCACGTTGAACTCCCGTTTTGCATCGTCGACGCTGTTATAGCTCAGGACCACGGCGCCAACCTTGATGCCACCGATCAGCGTGCTGACCGCTCCAGCGCTGTGCTCGCCTGAAGTAGCCGTAACCGTAACCGAGTACTTCTCGCTGCTGGAACTCGATACGACGGGAAGAGCTGCTTCGACATAGACGGCTGCAGTTTGGCCAGGTTCGACCGCACCCGTGTCCGGGATGCCATTTCGGTTGGTGTCGGGCAATTCTGTAACGCCATCCGCAGCCAAAATTCTGAAGCGCGTCCCTTCCGGAAACTTCAGGTCGCTTAGTGAAATATCAAAGGTATCGGTGGCACTACCCGCGTTTTTCACCGTGTTGAGGAATTTGACTTTTGTGCCACTCAACGCGCCACCGGCAATGTCACTACCGCGAATGATGACTACCTGATTATGCGCAACTGTTATCAAGAATGGGCTCGCCTTGAACGTGACCCCCTGAGGTTCCAGTGCCGGCTTGCCGTCGGTCACTTTGGCCACGGCGTAGTCAGCAACCAACCGCTTCACCGAACCACGCTGCGCATCAGCGGCAACCTGAACCTGGTAATTAAGTTTTGCATTTTGCCCAGCGACCAACCAGAACGCGATCTTCAGATATCCCGCAGATTGGTCGAGCTTGACAGGCTTGCCGCCAATTTGATCACCATCGGCCACCGCGTTTCCATTCACCTTCAGGCTGTTCAACACAAAGGTGAGTTTGTCGGTGTCACTGTCGTTACCAATCGCCTGGTGGAAATACACGTAGCCATCGGTGGAGCTGTTGTTGGCAACCATCATTTCGACATTGGCAGCGGCATCCGGCGTGACCTGAATAGCTACGCCAGGCCGCACGTCGAAGCCCGCACCATTCTTGATGTGTACCGTATTGGTCGAATCAAACGTTACGGCTGTTGCCGGCGTCGTAGTGGACGCTCTCAACTTCAAGGTGGCCTGCCCTTCCGCGGCCGAACCGAGCGTCGTCGCCTGCACCACGAAGTGGAAGCTGTTGCCTTGGGCTAACTCGACGATATGCCCGCTACGCTTTTGGGTTGAAAGATCGATTGGCAGACTTCCCGGGTCAGGCATGCCATCACGATTGCTGTCCGGATATAGCACAATGCTGCTGGCATCAATGCCAGCACCAACTTCCGCGGCGGTTATCTTGAATTTCTCTTTGATATTGCCGGTATTGGTCAAGCTATGAGAGAAAGTCGCCGTGCGGCCGGGATTGACTTGTTTGCCGCCACCATCGTTAAGTTTGAGCGCGTAGACTTCCGAGACTGTCGTCGTAACCGCATTCGACACGATCGTCTGCTGTTCGCCCGCAGCGTTTGTATAAGTGGCGGTCGCGCTGCTGGTGATTGCCGTGCCTGCCGGAGGCATGGCGGCATGTGCGGTAGGCATGATCATTGCCAATGCCATGACTATAAGCACCGCCCAACAAACCGACTTTCGGAATGCGGACGAATATCCTGCTTCGTTGGTGCGATTTTTCATTAACAAACTCATAATCCTTCCTGATTTCCATCGATCCTGCGACATCGATCTGTTTTTTTCGTCTGACGCAATACAAACCCCGTGCTGCTTGTCTCTGCCAGCCTTACTGCTTGGTCGGAGTCGCTTTCTCAAATTGATTGCTCAATACACGAACACGCAAGGACACGGCACGCCGCTCACCAGCTCGAATCTCGCCCAGATCCCATCGCAGCGACTTGTACTCGCTGGCAGGAACGCGCACCGTGCGCGCGGCGCCATTGACGGAGATCGTGCGGGTCAGCGGTGCCGGTGCGTAAGCGGGATTGGCTACCGTATTGGCATTGACATTGGAGGGATTCGCCGATTCGATGATGTACTCTGTGCCGGTCGGTATCGGCAAAGTGCCGGAAACACCCTTCAGGCTCTCCTTGCCGCGATTGACATAGACGGAGCGGTATTCGATCACGTCGCCAGGCTTGACTCGACCGGCATCCTTGAACGTTTCCTTGCCGTTGGTGACTTCAATTTTTTGTGCGGCCAGGCTGACTTGCAACGGGTGCTGTGGCTCGGATTGCGCTCGAGCCGGTGTGCAGAGCACACCGAATGCGCCAACCACGCATAGGGTAGCTAGGAATTTTTTCTTCATCGAACATCCTACTCAAAAGCAAAAAAATGTAGGCCCGATGATAAATAGCGGGAAACAACCTCGATATAAGAGAATGACTGTCTGTCAGACAGAAAATTCTCTTTATGTTTTCAGGGTAATCCACGCGCTCATCCGATTTCCGAGAGACACTGGCAAAGCCCCATGAAACCTGAGCTCACGTGTCTACGGCAGCGCGTTCCGGCGCTCATAAAACGTGCATCTTGCTCAATTTTGCAGGTAGAATTAGGGCAGAATCCGATTTTTATGCTTTGCAGTCCAGTCTAAATGGACTCCAAATGGTGGGCGACATGAGCCAAACTCAAATCAGGCTTCTCATTGCCGACGATCATCCTGTCGTCGCATTGGGCGTGCAAGCCACGCTGAAATCGCTAGTCAATGCCCAGGTAGTCGGAGTCGCGCAAAATTCGACCGAGCTGTTCAAAATTCTGGAAAGCGATGTCATCGACATCGTGATTACCGATTACGCCATGCCCGGCGGCGCCTACGGCGACGGCATTGAGATGTTGACGCGCCTCAAGCAGCGCTATCCGCAAGTCAAATTGATCGTCCTCACCGTGCTGACCAACACAGCGCTACTGGGCAACATCGGCCGCCTCGGGGTCCACGGGCTCTTGAACAAAGCGAGCGAGATCAACGAAATCCCGCTCGCGATCGATCGTGTCTCCAAGGGTTTCAAATACTTTGGCAAGGCAGTGTCCGCGGCGCTGCAGGAGCATATGATCCGCCCCGATGCCGATCGCGTGCGAAGCCTCTCCAAGCGGGAAATGGAAGTGCTGCGCATGTACCTGGGCGGCATGCCGGTCAAAGACATTGCCAATCACCTGCGGCGCAGTGGCAAGACTGTCAGTAATCAGAAACGGATTGCGATGACCAAGCTCGGCTGTTCGAGCGATGCTGAACTCTTCCAGTACTACGCCCTGCTCGGACTCACCGACACCCCGACGCCCAAAACCTCCTGAACGCCGCGACACGGCCGCCGTGGCAAACAAACCACCTTCTCCTGGTGGCAGCGCAACGCGATCTGCACGCCGTTTTAGCGTAAGCCTTTGCCATGCAAATAGCAGGAGAACAATCCTCAAACATTAGCAGATTCATCCTATTTCCAAGCCAGAGACGAGCTGCGAAAATCGCCGCATATTTTCAGACGAGGCGATGCTCATGCACGCAATACGTACCTCGTTTATCTCACGTGTTGAATGCGTCTTCGCTTCGCAATCGGTACAACTGCATGTTGCATTCCGCGTGTTCAATGCTCGTTCGAGAACGGAAATCTATGGATAGCACCATCGTGTCCTGCAGCCGGATCGGCACATCGCCGTCGCCATGCCGTGTCATCATCGCCGACGATCATCCAGTCGTGCTCAGCGGTATTGCCAAGGTTCTCCAGCCGGACGAGAACATCAAGATCGTCGCGATGACGCAGACTGTCGGACAAACGTTGGCGGCACTCAACAAGACAGTGTGCGATATTCTCATCTGCGATTACTCCTTCGACGAGGATCCGGAGCCCGATGGATTGGCATTGCTGCGCCGCATTCGTCGCCTGCATCCGGATGTCAAAATCATTCTGCTGTCGTCGCACTACGATCTCATGACCATCAAGGCCACCCTGAATCTGGGCGTGCAAGCGTTCCTGCGGAAAAGCGCCGATCTCGATACCGTGCTCATGGCCATACGCGCTGCGCGTCAAAGCAAGCGTTTCACCGATGAGGCGACGGCGGATGACCTCCTCAAGAATATGCTCGATCCTCAGTATCCGAAATCGCCTGCCGCCGTACTATCGATCCGCGAGGCTGAAACGATGCGGCTGCTCCAGAAAGGGCTGCGTGTCAGCGAAATCGCCCAAATGACTCACCGCAGCATCAAAACGGTCAGCGCGCAAAAGAGCGCATTGATGCGAAAGCTCGGCGCGCGCAACGACATGGAACTCTTCAAGGTATTGGGCACCATGACGTGATGGCACGGCCCGTTGTCAACGGCACGACTGCAATGCCGGACCACGCGGTCGCGCTGCGCCGGTGGTATCGTCGAACACTATACGGCGGCACAGCGGTCCTGACCCTGGTCATCCTGGGTTCCGTCGCCCTCTCGGTCGGTAACCGCGTCGCGAGTTATCTCGACGACAAGCGTCATGACTTCTCCATAGAACGGGCGTTGATCGAATCGCAAATCGTCGGAATCGAATCCCGCATATCGCAGTCGTTAGCTCGCCATCAACACGCTCACGTCGCTGGCGCCGTCACGAGCCCCCCAGCGACGGTCGAACACGCTCATCGCCCTGGAATCGGCATCGCCAATGCTGAGCCATCCCCGCTTGAAATTGTTTCCGAGCTGTCACCCGAGTCGCCGGATTTTCAATCGCTATACGAATTAGCGCAGAACTTCTCCCCGGATATCGCAGCACTGACGCTGCTGGGCGGGAAATTCCAGCAAACCATGTTGTATGACAGGAAACGGCAATTTCTTGCCGTTTGGAATCCGCTGGCAGTTTCACGCGAATCTCTCCCCAGCGGGCCACCCGACAGGCGGATTCGACTGGCCACAACGCCTTTCGCGGGTGCGACGGTCGTTGCACGACAGGGTCAAGCCATGGTTCCGTCCATCAAATGGCTTGGGCCACATATCGATACCAGCTCGGGCAACCTGGTCGTCAGTTGCCTCGCGCCGATTTTTCAGGATCGCGCACCACCGGCTGTATTGGTCATCTCAATACCTCTTCGAGTCTTTGCCTCA
The DNA here is from genome assembly GCF_004297875.1 of Pandoraea sp. Taxonomy (GTDB): domain Bacteria; phylum Pseudomonadota; class Gammaproteobacteria; order Burkholderiales; family Burkholderiaceae; genus Pandoraea. The sequence goes on from NZ_SCSK01000048.1 coordinate 159,735, forward strand.
CGCTTTCTGCCGCAGGCATTGGACGAACATTACGCACTTCACACATTCGCGGGCGCGCATCTGGCGGGCGCCCCGCTCACCCGGGGCGATGCGGCCGCCATCGAACGCGCGCGGCAGACATGGCGGCACGACGCTGTGTCACGCGGCGCTGCGCGGGCCGCACTCTACCGCGTCGGCGGACGCTTTGTCCTGTTGCAGGCGCTCTCCGGGCCAGACTGGATTCTGACGCACAGCTTTGGCTGGCTGTCCATCGTCAGGCAACTGCATCACGAACTCTTATTGATCACTCTGTTGACAGCAGGAGTCTGCGTGTTGCTATGGAGTTTTGCCGTACTCCTTGACCGCCGTGTATTTCGACCGATTCACCTCGAGGCCGTCCGCGTCGCGCAGAGCGAACAATTCAATCGCATCATGGTGGCTACCGCGCCCGTCGGCTTCTGCGTGCTCGATATCGACCGCGGTTCGGTGATTCTCGGCAACCGCCTTGCGCAAGATTATGCGGCTCTGCCGGGCGAGTCCGACACCCTTGCAGAACGCTTGCTCGAGGCCTATCGGACGCATCGGAGCGACGCTTGGCCGACTGCGGACGACAAGATCGTGCATAGCGAAATTTCGACCACTCGAGACGACGGCACGCCACTTCACCTTCTGGTCTCCATGGGGCGAGCGCGCTATCAGCACAAAGATGTCCTGCTGTGCGGCATCCACGACATCAGCGCACGCAAGCTTAGCGAAGACCTGCTGCGACAGGCCAAGCAGGAAGCCGACGAAGCCAGCCAGGCCAAGTCGATATTTCTGGCCTCGACCAGTCATGAGCTGCGCACCCCCCTGCATGGGGCGCTGGGTAATCTCGAGCTGCTCGAAACAGCGACGATGCCGCCGGCGCAACGCGCATTGGTCACGACCATTCGAGCGTCCTTCGAATCCCTGCTGCGCGTGGTCAACGACATCCTCGACTTGTCCAAAATTGAAGCGCGCCGCCTTCATTTGCAACCCGCGCCGTTCAGTCCGGCTGATCTGATCGAATGCGTCACGCGAACGTTTGCTCCTCTGTTGACGAAAAAGCAGGTCGATCTGCTTTGCCTGATTCCGGCGTTGCCTCCCATGCTGATTGGCGACGCCGGCCGGGTCAGGCAAATCCTGAATAACCTGCTGTCGAACGCGGCCAAATTCACGCCCCGCGGCCGCGTCATATTGCGCGCGCAGTGGCAACCGGAAGAGCACGTCGGCGGCCGGTTGCGCCTGCTCGTCGCCGATACGGGTATCGGCATTGCGAAGCACGATCAGGAAAAGCTATTTGCGCCGTTCACCCAGGCCAATCGTCGCATTACGAACCGCTACGGCGGCACCGGCCTCGGGCTGGCGCTGTGCCGCCAGTTGTGCGATCTGATGAACGGCGCCATCGCGCTGCGAAGCGGCCCGGGTCACGGCACGCAAATCACCGTCGAGCTACCCTTTGCAGTTGACACCCACGCCAGCACTTCCATCACTGCACCGTTGGCTGGAAAGCGCATCTTGCTGATATGCGACATTGCAGCATGGCGATGCGATCTTCTCGCACAGTTGCGGGCCTGGGGCGCCGAGGCGAAGCCCACGCTCGTTCGCCAACTCCAGTGGCATGCGCCCTACGACGCGATCGTCTACGCGCAGGGAATGCGCGACGACAGTCCTGATGAACTGCCGGCGATCGTCGCATCGACTCGGATTTGGCTCAGCCAGCGAGGTCCGCTGGCACCCGAACCGCGGGGCCCATGGATAGCCTTATCAGCGTTCAACCGTTCAGCACTTTGCGAGGTTTTGAGCGGTTTGTCGGCTCCTCCCGATGCGCGCCCGTCGGCATGGCTCTCGCTCTCACCGCCGAGGCTGAAAATTCTGGTGGCGGACGACGACGAGATCAGTCGGCGCCTTATTGCGCGACAGTTGAATGCCCTGGGATACACTGCCGTCGATTGCGCCGAAAACGGACGCATCGCTCTTGAGCGAAGTCTCGCCAATCGTTATGACGTGTTGTTCACTGACCTCGCCATGCCGGAGATCGACGGCAGCGAACTGGTCCGCGCACTGCGCGCGCGGGGCGAACGCTTTCCTGTGGTTGCGCTCAGTGCGACTGCGATCAACCAGGACCATCCGTTCCGCAACGCCGTCGATGCGGTGCTCGTCAAACCCGTGTTACTCGAGCAATTGGCTCGCACGCTAACACTGGTAGCGCGCCCAGACCCCTGCCGCGCCGTCGACATGATGCACCGCGAGTTTCACTCACCCGTTGCCGGCACAGCGCTCGACGACGACCTCAGGGCCATCTTCCTACGCACCTGCGAACAGGACATCGCGGGACTGGAACGCGCCCGCCAGCATAACGACAAGAACGCATTCCTGCGGCGTCTGCACAAAATAAAGGGAGCCTTGCTGATGCTCGGCGAAAACGCGCTGGTCGAGGCGCTCGGCGTACTGCAGGCCCGCGTCGACGCAGGCGGACTCGCCCGCGCGAGCGATTTGCACGCAGATTTTCTCATGCGCGTTGCGGCGCTCGCGCAGCGCTATCGCGACGACCTCAGTCAGGCAAAGCGTCAAACCTGACGATTACATCGGCGCGAAAATCACATCTCGATAACTCTTGCCGGCCGGAATCATCGGAAATACGTTGTCCTCTCGCGCCACCATCACATCGAGCAGGTAAGGCTGATCAGGATCTGCCAACATACGCTCGAGCGCTGCCGGCAAATCTTCGGCCCGCTCAACGCGCTCGGCAGCCACCCCGTAGCCCCCAGCGATCGCCGGAAAATCGGGATACGGCGCGCTGCCGGGCGGTCGGGCGGCCCGCTCGTCATCACCCAGCGCACTGAGCACCCGGTTACCCTGGTAGATCATGTCCTGCCACTGCCGAACCATGCCCAACCACTGGTTATTCACGACGAAGATCTTGACGCCTAAACCATAGCGGCGGCACGTGCTGAGTTCATTGATCGTCATATTCAGGCTGCCATCGCCGTCGATATCGATCACCGGCACCTGCGGCAGCGCGGCTTTCGCACCCAGCGCGGCAGGCAAGCCGAATCCCATCGTGCCGAACCCGGCGCTAGACAGAAAAGCGCGCGCCTGGCGCGCACGCAGGTACTGCATGGCCCACATTTGGTGCTGGCCCACGCCTGTGGCGACGACGGCCTCGGCCGGCAGGCGCTCGGCCAGCATGGCAATCGCCCGAGGGCCACTGAGCCCCGTCCCGGAATTCTGCGCGACCTTGAGGGGACGAGCCGCCGCGACCGAGCGCAGATAGCGCAGCCACGGCGCCGTCGCGATCGGCTTGGCCAGCCTCAGCAACTCGGGTAGCGCAGCACGCAAATCGGCTTGCGCACCGATGTGCACGGCTTTGTTCTTGCCGATTTCCGCGGCGTCGACATCGATATGAACGATCGCCGCCCCTTGCGCGAACGACGCTGGATCGCCAATCACGCGGTCGTCGAAGCGCACACCCAAGGCCAATACGACGTCGGCTTCATTGACTGCCACGTTGGCGCAGTATGCGCCATGCATGCCGAGCGGCCCAAGTAACAGCGCATGACCGTCCGGCATGGCTCCCAGTCCCATCATGGTGAGTGCCACCGGGCATTGCAATTGCTCGGCAAGTTGCACGAGCAGCGCGCTGGTGCCGGATGCCACGATGCCGCCACCGGCATAAATAACCGGTCGGCGACTCTCCATCAGCAGTCTGGCAATCCGTCCGATCTGCTCGGGCGTCAAGGTCATGGTCACAGGCTCGACGGCCCGGATCGGCGTCGGCTCGTTGGTGACTGAGCACGCCTGCTGAATGTCCTTGGGAAAATCCAGCAAGACCGGGCCTGGACGGCCCGCCAACGCCAGTGCGGCAGCGTCGCGCAATGCCGGGCCGATCGCCTCAAATTGACGCACCTGTCGGGCTTGCTTGGTAATCGGCCGCGTCACGGCAACAATATCGACTTCCTGAAACGCATTTTTACCTAGCCAGTGCGTTGCCACATTGCCGGTAATGGCCAGTACGGGGATCGAATCGCTGTTTGCGTCGGCAATGCCGGTCACCAGATTCGTCGCGCCGGGGCCGGATGTCGCCAGACATACCCCGAGCCGCCCAGTGGCACGAGCGTAGCCTTGCGCGGCGAATACCGCGCCTTGCTCGTGCTCGGTGCGGATCAGCGCAATATCGACGCGCGATAGCGCATCCAGCATTTCCAGATTCGCGCCGCCGGGGTAGCAAAACACCGTGGAGACTCCAATCTCGCATAGCGTTCGGGCAATCATGTCGGCGCCTCGCAACGTGTCGGCAAAAGTGCAATGCGCGGACAGCGGATCGAGTTCGAGTACGGAATTCATGGGGCGCCTTCCTGGAATAGCGGTCGGCAAATGGCCGGCCTTGTGCGGGGAAAACTCAGTGTAGGCGTGGGCCGTTGTAATTGCTTCGCTTTCACTTGACGAATAAACGCTAAAAATACATGATCGATTCTAAAATCACAGAATTTAAGAATAAATTATGCAAATCGACGAATTCGATAAAAAAATTCTGCTTCTATTGCAGGAAGACGCTTCACTTTCGGCGGCGGAAGTGGGCGAGCGCGTCGGCCTGTCTCAATCGCAATGCTGGCGACGCATCGACCGACTCTATCAGGAGGGTGTCATCACCAGGCAGGTCGCGGTGGTCGATCGCAAAAAGGCGGGTCTTAACGTCATGTTGTTCGCGCATGTCAAGTTGGCCGCCCACAGCCGCAACGCGCTACCCGAGTTCTCACGGGCGATCCAGGCCTTCCCCGAGGTTATGGAATGCCATGTGCTGATGGGCAACGTCGATTTTCTCTTGCGTATCGTGGCACGCGATGTGGAAGCCTATGAGCGGTTCTTTTTCGAGCGGCTCTCGCAACTGCCAATGATTCAGGAAGTCAACTCGATGATCGCGCTCTCGCAGATCAAAGCGTCGACGGTATTGCCCATCGAAACGACCGAGCGATAGAGCCCGCCGAGACGCCGTCGGGCAGTCGCGCTATGCTACCCGTGTCTGGCTTAGCGTTTGATCATTCTTTGGAAACGAACATGAAACGGTCCATGAAGCGAATTTTTCTCGGCACGGGCACGTTGCTCACTGTGCTGATCGGCGTCTGGTTTTTCATCCCCGCCCATGCCGCCCTCAAACCCGGCGACAAAGCGCCGGAATTTACTGCCCAGGCGTCGCTCGGTGGCAAGGTTTATACGTTTTCGCTCGCCGATGCACTCAAGCGCGGTCCGGTCGTGCTGTATTTTTATCCGGCAGCGTTCACCAAGGGGTGCACGATCGAGGCGCACGACTTTGCCGACGCCATCGAGCGCTACCACGCACTGGGGGCCACAGTCATTGGCGTGTCGCACGATGACATCGCGACCCTCAAGCGTTTTTCCGTCAGCGAATGCCGCAGCAAGTTTCCTGTGGCGGCAGATACCGATGGGAGCATCATGAAGGCCTACCATGCGGTGTTGCCGATGCAGACGAAATATGCGAATCGCGTGTCATATGTGATCACCCCTGACGATACGGTGCTGTATCAGTACAGTAGCCTGGACCCCGACCGGCACGTTGCCAACACGCTCAAGGCGCTGCAGGAATGGAAAACCACGCAAAAGTCCGGTGGCATCAACCGTTGAAGCCAACCTCTCGCCGACTTGCCGGTATGCGCCGGGCAGGCGAGTGCGTCACGGTTGCCACCGCTTCAGAAATACCTGCACCTGCGCGTTGAACGCTTCATAGGCCGTGCGCCACCGCGCGGTCGGCGCCTGTTGTAGCGTGAGCGTCTCGAGATCGTGGCAGCGATCGGTCAGCGCACGCTCGCCCAACGCGGCGAACGCCCCCTTTATCCGGTGCAGCTTCGCGAGCAGAACGCCGCGATCGCCCTGCGTCAACGCCGATTCGAGCGCCTGCAAGTCGGCTTGCATGGTGTCCGTCAGCAATGACCGGCCGTCGCCGTCCAGCAGACGCTCCGCTTTGCTGCGGGGCATCTGTGCCGATGGCGCGTCCGACGTCAGCCACTTGCCCAAAACCTGGCGCAATTGCTCCAGCGACACCGGCTTGACGATTACCTCGTCGATGCCATTGGCTCGACAGCGTTCGAGCACTTCCGGGGCGGTATGAGCCGTCACGGTAATAATGGGTTGCGTGGCGCCGCGCTCCCGGAGCATCCTGGCCAGCCGATAACCATCGAGGTCCGGCATGCTGAGATCGGTGAGCACCAGATCGACATGGGCGGAGGCGAACAGCGTCAGCGCCTGAGCGCCGTTCTCGGCCCCCAGCGTGCCATGGCCCAGACGGGCGAGCTGCTCTTGTAGCAGCAGCCGGTTCACGGGATTGTCCTCGACAACCAAGACGCGCGTGCTGGGCGGCATTGCGTTCGTCTGGCCGCAGTCCTGCTTCGGCGCGGATGCCGGGCCTTCGCGTGCCGCGTCGGCCTCGCCCGCCGCGCTCGTCGATAATGCCTGGCGCAAGCCGCTCAGGCTGAAACTGGAAATCTGCCACGCCCGGGGATGCGTCGTCCGACGTTGCGGAGTCCAGGGACCATCGGGCGTGACATCGATCCAGTGCATGTTCTCCGGTGGCGTGAGCGATGCCGCGATCTCGAGCGTCAACACCCAGTCGGCCTCTGGCCAGTGCGCCGGAGCATGCTCGAGGACGCTCACGCGCGCGCCCCAATAACGCAATTGCGCGGTTATAGCGTCGCGCCACTCGCCGGGCGAGCCCAGCAGTATGATCTCGGCTCCCGGGAGCACGCTTGGGCTCGCGGGGACGGCTTCCGCACCGATGGCAAGCGGCACTTCGATCGTAAACACACTGCCCCTGCCTGGCTCGCTATCCAGCGAGATGCGGCCGCCCATCAGTTCGGCCAGACGTCGGCAAAGCGACAGCCCCAGCCCGGTGCCGCCGAAGCGACGCGCAATCGAGGCATCGGCCTGCGTGAAAGGCGCGAATAACTGCGCCTGCCGCTCGGGCGCAATCCCGATGCCGGTGTCCTCGACCTGCATGCGTATCCATTGCCGCGCATGTTCGCGCACGCCGACGACCAGGCGGACAATGATGCCGCCGCGCTCGGTGAATTTGGCCGCATTGCTGACCAGATTGGCCAGCATTTGAGTCAGTCGCGCGGCGTCGCCGCGCAGTGGCCCCGGCAGTGCCGGATCAAGCACCAAATGAAGCGCCAGACCACGCTGACGAATGCCCGGCGCATAGGTCATCACGACCTGCTCGATCAGCGCATGCAAATCGATGTCCGCCGATTCGAGTCGCATGTGTGCGGCTTCCAGCTTCGAAATGTCGAGAATGTCATTGATGATCTGCAGCAGATGCTGCGATGCATTGCGGACGACTTTCAAACGCGCCGCCGCATCCCCGGCTGGCAGCGACAACTCGAGCAACTCCAGGTGTCCCAGAATTCCCTGCATCGGAGTGCGGATCTCATGACTCATGGCAGCCAGGAACGCCGACTTGGCATGATTGGCCTGATCGGCAGCGCGACGCGCAGCCTGCAGTCCGGCCTCGAGCGCCTTTTGTGCGGTGATGTCGCTCACGGCTCCCAGCAGCACACGCTGTCCCTGATATCGTGTTTTTACCAGCGCCGCCCTCAAACAGGCCGCGCCCCCCTGCGTCGGCGCAAGCGGCAGATCGAACTCGCGCAGGCGTTGCCCGACCGGCATTGGGTGCCGGCGATGATCGATCCACAGGCGCGTGGCCAACGTCCTGACGGGCGTGTCCGGCTGCTCGAAAAACTGTTGCGAGAGCGCCCGCATGCGGTCGTTCTGGGCCAGAATGCGGCCGTCGTCGGCGCGCAACACGCACAAGCCGATTGGCGCCGTATCGAACACCGTCCGGTTGAATCGCTCACTGTCATAGACGCGCTGAGCGCGTCGATGCACTGGGCTGAACACATACCGCTCGAAGCCGATCAGTACGGTCCAAAGCAGCACCAGCACCGCTGCACTGAGCGCGCCGATCAGGCTCAGCTCGGGCGCGAGGCCGGCTGCGACCGAGCGCCAATCCAGTGCATACGCCGAGATCCAGTCGGTGCCAGGCACTGCCTGGAGAAATACAAATACGCCACCGATACGCTGAGTAGACAGATGGCGTCGCCGCTCGAGCGCGCCCGATTTGTCCGCCAGCGTGCCGACCAGGGCAAGATGCCGGGCCTGGGCGGCGCCATCGCCCGACTGGGTAGCGGCAATCGGCTTGCCGTGCGCGCCGAGCAGGAAAAATTCGCCGGGATTTCGCAAGCTGTCGACCTTGCTTTGCAGCGTGGTCAGCGGCAAGTTATCGACAAACACGGCGAACGGCCGCCCGAGGTGATACGCCGTACCGACCGCGCTGACCACGGCTTGCCCGGTCAGCGGGTCCTCATGCGGGCCGAGCCAGGCAATCTTGCGACTGTCGGGCGCCGCCCGGCAGTCCGTGCTCAGACAAAGGCGGTCGATCAAGGCGTCGGTGTCGGGCAAGCCCAGACGGCGTGAGACCGCCGCAGGGTCGATCGGTGGCGCCACGGCAACGAAATGCCCGCGAGGATCGAAAAAATAGCCGCTGGCCGGCTCGCCATTGATTTCTCGCACGAGTACCGGGCCGGGTGAAACATGCTCCGCGAGAGCCTGGTAGCGACGGCAGCGCGCCGCGGACAGCGGCGCTTGCGCCTGGCGCGGACGGCTACGCCATAGCAGCTGATATTGCGAGATACCGTCGACACCCAGGTCTGTTCGCGCCGGTTCCGGTGCCTGAGCGCCACACGGATGCGACATGTCGGGCAACGTGTGGCTCACCTGCCGCCACCAGAGCTCAGCGACATGAACGCTATGCAGCAGCCGGGCTTCGGCATACCCGAGTTCATTGATCAGCGCCTGCCGGTCACTTACGAATAAATGCTGCTGATCATTGATGTAGCTGTCGATGCGCGCCAGCACGGTGATGCTGGCCGCGACGCAAATCGCCAGGGAAATCAGGGCGCCGCCGCCGAACAACAGCCAGCGCTGGGATAATCGCAGTCGATCCAGTTCGCGTTCGCCGCGCAAGCGTGAACGAGCACGGCAAGCGCGCCATAAGGCGATCAATCGCAGACATTTCATGGAACTTGGTGGGACAGCGACCCGGTTCCGGGCGCAAAGTCTACTGTAGGGAAAATAAGATGGTTCTATAGGCACCAAGCGCGGCGAATGGGAAATGTCCTAAAAAGATCGCGCATAAGCGGATTTAGCGACCGACGGAATGTCGCAATCGCAGATGGCGGAGAACCTGGTGAGCTATCAGGCCGGTCGGGCTCCGAAGTCTATGCTTAGTCGATCACACGAATGTGAAATGATGCGCTACCAGCCTCGTGCGCCGAATTTTCGTCGAGCACCGCAATTTCGCACGCGTTGACGCAAGCGCCGCGTGGCCCCACCTGCATCCAGCTTCGCATTGCCTGGAGTTGCGTCTCGTCGCCCACCACCAGCGCTCGCACCGAACCGTCGCGGCAATTTCCGACCCACCCGCGCAACCCAAGCCATTGCGCCTGAGCGACGCATGCCGCGCGATAGCCGACGCCCTGAACCCGCCCCCGCACTGTGATTTGCCATGCCGCCATAGGTACCTCAGGTGGTGTGATGATTCGATGCACGCGCCGTCGCCGGGGTGCCAAACACACGCTCGCTCTGTGCCCACAGTTACGCCACAGACTAATCCCTCACAATAAATAAATTTAAAATAAACAATATTTTCAATAGTTTACGATATATTTCAATAAAATACATGAGAAATACAGTGGGCCGCCGCGCCCGCACCAACGGGCCGAGCGGCGCGCTGCAGATCACTGTGCATCCCGCGGCTCCCCGCGCCCGTGAGGCTCGTCAGGTCCATCCAAGGTTGCGCGTACCCGGGGGAGATAGTCTGGGTAGTGCCGCCGCACGAATGACACCAGCCCTTCGCGAACCTTGCAGCGCAGGTCCCAATTGCGCCCGGAATCGGCAGCGGTGACCAGCGCGCGCAATTGCATCGAACGTTCGTTACTATCGGTGACCTGCAGCAGGCTCAGGCGTCCGTCCCATTCGGGCGCGCCCTGGCACAATCGTTTCAGCTCCGCGCGCAGCGGTTCGAGCGGCATGCCGTAATCAACCCATAGATACACGGTGCCAATGATTTGTGAGGTCGTGCGCGTCCAGTTCTGGAAAGGGTTTTCGATAAACCACTGCAGCGGCACAATCAGCCTGCGCTCGTCCCATAGGCGCACGACCACATAGGTACCGGTGATTTCCTCGACGCGGCCCCACTCTCCCTGGACAATGAGCACATCGTCGATGCGGATCGGCTGCGTGAGCGCAATCTGCAAGCCGGCAATCAGATTGCCGAGTACCGGCCGCGCGGCGATACCGGCCACCAGACCGGCAACCCCGGCCGACGCAAGCAGGCTGGTACCGATCTGGCGTACGCCGGGAAAGGTCATCAGTGCCGCCGACACGCCAATCAGAACGATCACAAAATTGACGCATCGGCCGAGCACGTGGGTTTGGGTTTGCACGCGGCGCGCGTCGAGGTTGTTGTCGATATTGGCCGGATGCAGCTCGATGAGCGCTGCACTGACCGCATGCGAGGCCCGGATTGCCAGCCAGGTCAGCATGGCAATCAAACCCAGTCCGGTCAGATGGCGTAAAGTACGTATACCGGGCAGCGCGTCATCGGCCGCGCTCCAGACAATCTGCAATGCAATCAGCAGGAGTGCATAGCGACTGGCCTGGTACGTAAAGTTGACCAGCAAACGGCCGATCACGCGTGAACGCGTGACGCGCCGCAATACCGCCGCGCCGGCACGATGCACCGCCAGCGCGAGCAGCATCACCGCCAACGCGGCGGCAACAACATAAAACCATGGAGGTAGCCCAAAACCGAAAAGTGTTGTCTGAGTCATTGTCACCCAATGGTAGGCAGATCTGCTGTTCAACATAGCACATTGCCTGCATTTTTCTGAGGAGACCCATTCGCCATGCGAGAATCGAGCGCCTCGAAGGCGCAACTCGATATCAGCATCGAGCCCCCCATCGACATCGCCCGTACCGCTTTCTTTCTGGATCTGGACGGCACGCTCGCTCCCATTGCGCCCACGCCGGATGACGTGCGGATATCCAAGACCCTGCGTACCACCCTGTCTCATCTGCAACGGCGCACCGACGGGGCCCTGGCGGTCATTTCGGGCCGCCCGATCGCGCAGATCGATCAATTGCTGTCGCCGCTGGAACTCGTTGCGGCCGGCTTGCATGGCGCCGAGTGGCGTGACGCCCGCGGGCAGACTGAACGACTGGCCATTGACCCGCAGCGTGTTGCCGCAATGGCCTCGACCCTAGTCAGCGTCGCTGCCACCGACCCCGGACTATTGCTCGAGCGCAAGGCGCTGGCGCTGGCGCTGCACTTTCGCAACGCACCCGCGCAGGAGTTCGCCGTGCGTCAGGCGATGAGCGCGCTGGCGGCGCGTAACAGTGATGCCTTTGTACTGCAGGCTGGGAAAATGGTGTTCGAGATCAAGCCCAAGGGCGCCAGCAAAGGGGCCGCGCTGCGGCTGCTGATGCAGCGCACGCCATTCGCGGGCCGTCGCCCGCTGTTTGCCGGCGATGATCTTACCGACGAAAGCGCTTTTGAAGCTGTCAATGCGCTGAACGGCATCTCGATCAAGATCGGCCCCGGCCCGACGCTCGCACGCGCCCGCCTGCCATCGCCCGCGGCCCTGGCCGCTTGGCTCGCACAACTGCTCTGACGCTGCTCCCGCCGCGCACGCTGTCACGGCGTCGCGCTCTCGTCGTGTTTCACCAAAAACGCAATCCGCAGGAGATAGACAGCATGAGTCGACTTGTTATTGTTTCGAATCGCGTCGCCGCCATTACCGAGGGCAAGCCGCTGGCCGGCGGGCTGGCCGTGGGCGTATACGACGCGCTCAAGGAAAAAGGCGGTATCTGGTTCGGCTGGAGCGGCGACATCGTCGACGCCTTGCCCGTCGCGCCTGACTCGCACCAGGAAGGCAAAGTCACCTTCTGCACGGTCGGCCTGACGCGACGCGACTATGACCAGTACTATCGAGGCTTCTCCAACGCGACGCTGTGGCCGACCTTTCATTACCGCGACGATCTTAGCCGCTTCGAGCGCAAGGAGTACTCGGGCTACCGCCGTGTCAACACCTGGCTGGCGCAGACCCTGAAGCCGCTGCTGCAGCCCGACGACCTGATCTGGGTACATGACTATCACCTGCTCCCATTCGGAGAAGCCTGCCGCTCGGCGGGCCTGCGAAATCGCATTGGTTTCTTTCTACACATTCCGTTTCCATCGGCGCAAGTGTTGATGACGATTCCTCCGCATCAGGATCTCGTCAAGGCAATGTGCGCATACGATCTGGTTGGCTTTCAGACCGAACCCGACCGCACCGCCTTCACTGATTACATCGTGCGCAACGCCGGCGGCAAGATCGACGACGACGGCCTCGTGCATGCCCATGGGCAAACGCTGCGCACCGGCGTATACCCGATCGGCATCTATCCCGACGAGATCCTCGCGCAGGCCGAGATGCAATCTAATCGGCGCCACATTCTCAACCTCAAGCAGGGACTGCAAAACCGCAAGCTGATCATGAGCGTCGATCGACTCGACTATTCCAAAGGCATGCTCGAGCGGTTCCGGGCGTTTGAGCGGTTATTGGAAATGGCGCCCAACCATCAGGGCCACGTCAGCTTTGTACAGGTGGCACCGCCGTCTCGCTCCGATGTGCAGAACTACCAGACGATCCGCCGCCAGCTTGAAACCGAGGCCGGTCACATCAACGGAAGGTTCTCCGATTTGGCGTGGACGCCGCTGCGCTATATCAACAAACGCTACGACCGGCATGTGCTGATGTCGCTGTTCCGGGCATCTCAGGTCGGGTTTGTCACGCCCTTGCGCGACGGCATGAACCTGGTAGCCAAGGAGTATGTCGCCGCCCAGCCGCCGGAAGACCCCGGGGTGCTGGTGCTCTCCTGCTTTGCCGGTGCTGCCCAGGAGTTGAAAGGCGCGCTGATTGTCAATCCCTATGACATCGAGGGCATGGCCGAGGCCCTCAACCAGGCGCTGGCGATGCCGCGCGAAGTCCGTCAGGCGCGTTACCAGGACATGATGCGCAGCCTGCGCGAGAACAACCTCTCGCGGTGGCGCGACCGGTTTTTGCAGGATCTGCGCACAGACGCGACGCGCACACCGTACCTGCTGAGCACAGCCACCACCCCGCCTTGACTCGTATCCTGCTGGCCAAGTCGGTGCGCCACTGATACGAGTGATGCATCCGGCCTAATGCACCGTTTTGCTGCCGGCGCTCGCCTTGCGCCTATCGAGCACGACCTGCTCCTGCTGTTCCAGCGCCTTGGCCAGGTCATCGTAATGGAATTGCCGGGCAAAATCAGCGGCAGTCATGCCCAGTTGATTCTTCACGGTCGGGTCGGCCCCCTGGTCGAGCAACAACTGAATGGTGCTCACATGATCGCTGCGCGCCGCCATCATCAGCGGGGTCGTACCATTGGGCGACGCCGCGTCGATATAGGCCGAATGATCGAGCAACAGCTTGACGATGTCGTCGTGACCGCTGGCCGCGGCATAATGCAGCGGTGCCCAGCCATGTTTGTTGACCTCGGCGCCTTTGGCGATCATCAGTTTGACCAGCGGCGTCAAGCCCTGCAAACAGGCGATCATCAAGGCGTTCTCGTGGGCGCGGTTGAGTTGTTCCAGATCCGTCTTCGGATCGTCGATCAACAGTTTGGCCACCTTGACCGATTTCTCCTGCATGGCGACATACAGCAGCGGATTGCCGATATCGTCGACAGTATTCGGATCGACCCCTTGCGCCAGCGCGCTCTGCACCGTTTGCACATCGTCGAATTTCACCGCCTTGATCAATTCGTCGTGGGTGACGGCTGAAGTCGTCGCGCAGGACGTCAGCAGACACACCATGAAAAGCACCCGGATGTATTTTGAAAACATAATAAATAGCCTTATATTTCGGTTTAAATAAATCAAATAATTACTTGAAAATAAATAATTTAATTTGCCTTATCGAATAACCGAAAGAAATTCTCGCTGGTTGCGCGAGCAATCTCCTCGACCGGCACGCCGCGCAATTCGGCAATAAATTCGGCGACATGGCGGACATAGCCGGGCTGATTCATTTTGCCGCGAAACGGCACCGGTGCGAGGTAGGGCGAATCGGTTTCGATCAGCATGCGTTCGAGCGGCACGCGACGCGCCACGTCCTGCAGCTCGCGCGCATTCTTGAACGTCACGATGCCGGAGAAGGAAATATAGAAGTTAAGCGCCAATGCCGCTTCGGCCACCGCCCAGGTCTCCGTGAAGCAATGCATCACACCGCCGCAGGTGTCAGCCTGCTCCTCGCGCATCAGGCGCAGCGTATCGTCGGCCGCCGCACGCGTGTGGATGATCAGCGGCAGGCCGGCGCGGCGCGCAGCGCGAATGTGGGTGCGAAACCGCTCGCGTTGCCACGCCATGCTCTCGACAGTGCGCCCTTCGAGCCGGTAGTAATCGAGTCCGGTCTCTCCGATGGCAACGACCTTCGGCTCGCGTGCCAGCCGCAGCAAATCGTCGAGGCTCGGCTCGGGCGTATCTTCATAATCGGGGTGCACGCCGACCGACGCAAAAATATGCGGTTGCTGCCGCGCCATCGCCAGTACGTCCGGCAATGTCGGCAAGTCGACCGATACGCACAGCGCCCGAGTCACCTGGTTGGCCTCCATGGTGGCGAGCAGTTCCGGCAGGCGTTCGGCCAGTTCGGGGAAATTGATATGGCAGTGAGAATCGATGAACATAGTGTGATGATGACCGGCATGCGCCGGGTAAGCTCTCTCTCGCGCGAAACCTTCAGGCGCTTCAAGCCGCCGCTCGCGGCGCCGGGGCGTCAAGGCGCTTGCCCAGAATGATCAGATCCCGCTCGACGCCGTCCAATTCCGCGACCCGCGGCAAGTCGCCCCAGCGCGCGAAGCCGAACGCTTCGAACAGCCCCAGGCTCGGTGCGTTGTGGCCGAATATAAAACCGAGCAGGGTGACGACGCCCAACGCCGGCGCGCGCTCGATCGCCTGGCCCAGCAGGTGGCGGCCCAGTCCTTGGCCGCGCGCCGCCGGTGCAAGATAAATGCTGACCTCGGCGGTTTTTTTATAGGCGGGTCGACCGTAAAAGTCCGACAGACTCAGCCAGCCGAGTATTTCCTCGCCGCGCTGCGCGACCCACAGCGGTCGGTGTGCCGGCGAGTGCGCGTGAAACCACGCCACGCGGCTTTCGACCGTGACCGGACTCAGGTCGGCGGTCACCTGGCGCGAGGCCACGGTACTGTTATAAATCGCCACGATTGCAGGCAAGTCGGCCAATGTGGCGTCTCTGAGCACGATGGTTTGCGGTGAAATGGTATCGGGCATGACGATCAATCTCAGGCTGGATCGAACAAACGACGGTATTGCAGGAACAGCGCCTCCAGCAATACCCGGGTATTGAGCGGGTGATTCTGCACCGCGCGCTGGCCACCGATCTCGCGCAGAAAGCCGAGCAGGCGCACGTCATCAGTCTGCCGACCGCACGCCGCGAGCGCGGCAGCGCGTGCCGGATAGAAGCGCGGGTGCTGCGTCATGCGCGCGGCAAGCAGGTCAAAGCACCATCGCTGGACCGTATCGAGCACGCCAGGCAAATTGCCCTTGTGCAACTGCTCGGCACAGCCGAGCGCGTCACACATCGGCCCCGACGCCAATTGCGTGAGCAGCCAGTCGCGCCAGGCGCGCTCGTCCTGCTGGGCCAACAGCAGCGCGTGCTGGGGTGCGCCGCCTGCCTCGGCCAGTAACGCGGCGCTGGCGGCAGCATCCAGCCCGCCCTCGGCGGCCAGCCAGGCGCTCGCCGCTACCGGGTCGGGACGCGTCAGCACGATGCGCTGGCAGCGGCTCAGAATCGTCGGCAGCAGACGATCGATCTGCGTGGTCACAAGAATGAACACGACATCGGCTGGCGGCTCCTCGAGCGTCTTGAGCAACGCATTGGCGGCATGCGGGTTGAGCGTCTCGGCCGGATACAGCAATACAACTCGCCGCCCTTGCCGGTGACTGCCCAGATTCGCGAAATCGAGCAATTCACGAATTTGCTCGATGCGGATTTCCTTGCTTGGCGTTTTGGCCTTCTTGTCGCCCGCGGTCTCCGGCTCGGCCGCAGGCGGCGCCTCGGCCAAGGCCTCCGGACACACGGAACGAAAATCGGGATGATTGCCGTGCGCCAACCATAGGCAGGCCGGGCACACGCCGCATGGCTGCCGGTCCGCTTGCGGCTGTTCGCACAGCAGCGCATTCGCCATATGCCTGGCGAAAGCGATTTCACCGGTGCCCGGCGCCGCCTGCAGCAACAGCGCATGCGGTAACTCGGGCAACCGATCTGCGAAATTTTTCCAGTCGCGAGTTTGCCAAGACAGCATCTATGCGATTTCCCTGTTATAAATCATAAGCTTGCAAGATATTTTTTCAGTAATTCCTTAATTTTTCCGCGCGATTGATCAGCATCGATCACTGCGAAGCGCTGTGGTGCCTGCGCCGCCCGGCGCAAATACTCCGTCCGCGTGCGGGCAAAAAACGCGGCCGGCTCTCGCTCGAACTTGTCGGGCGCTCGCGCACCGGCCAGCCGGGCTGCCGCTACCTCGGGCGCCAGGTCGAACAGCACGGTCAAGTCCGGCTGCAGCCCCTCCTGCACCCACTGCTCCAGCACGGTCAGCTTGTCGATCGACAGACCCCGGCCACCCCCCTGGTAGGCAAACGTCGCGTCGGTGAAGCGGTCCGAGATGACCCAATCGCCACGTGCGAGCGCAGGCGATATGACCCGCGCCAAATGTTCGCGCCGCGCCGCAAACATCAGCAGCGCCTCGGTTTCCAGGTGCATCGGCTCTTCCAGCAAAAGCGTGCGCAGGCGCTCGCCCAGCGGCGTGCCGCCTGGCTCGCGCGTGCAGATCACCTGCCGTCCATGGTGCGCCAGCCGTTCGGCCAACTGTTCGGCAAACCAGGTCAGGTGGGTGCTCTTGCCAGCACCGTCGATCCCTTCGAATGTAATGAATTTGCCGCGCGGCCCCGATGGATTGGCTAATGTCAAGGTTGACCTCTCACATATTTGTCGACCGCCCGGTTATGGTCTTGCAGGTCGTCGGAAAAAACGCTTGTGCCATCGCCGCGCGCGACGAAATACAGCGCGTCGGACTGCGCTGGATTGAGCGCGGCGGCGAGCGACGCGGCCCCGGGCAGTGCGATCGGCGTCGGTGGCAGTCCGGGCCGGGTGTAGGTGTTGTATGGCGTATCCATGAGCAAATCGCGCTTGCGCAGACGCCCGGTGTATTGATCGCCCAGACCGTAAATAACCGATGGATCGGTTTGCAGCAGCATGTGCTTGCGCAGGCGATTGACGAACACGGCCGACACCAGCGCCCGCTCGGCCGCCTTGCCGGTCTCCTTTTCGATCAGCGACGCCATGATCAGGGCCTGATACGGCGTCTGGTACGGCAGCCCGGGCACACGCGTGGCCCAGGCGTCGGCCAGACGGCGCGCCATCAGGCGGTAAGCTCGCTGGTAGACGTCGATGTCGCTGGTGCCCTTCGGAAATAAATACGTATCGGGGAAAAACATGCCCTCTGGCGCCTGTCCCGGATGGCCGATCTTGTCCATCAACGCGGCATCGGACAATCCCGCCGTATCGTGCCGCAACGCCGGATTCGAGTCTATCTCGGCACGCATGCGCTTGAAGGTCCAGCCATCGATGATGGTCACCGCATACTGATTGACGTCGCCGCGAGTGAGTTTGCTCAGTACGCCCAGCGGACTCACGCCAGTCTGGAATTCATAGTTACCCGATTTCAGCTTGGTGCTGGCGCGCATCAGGCGGGCCAGCACATCGAACAATGTCACATTGACCGGCACGCCCCCCTCATTCAGTTGCGCAACGACGCTGCGCAACGGGCTGTACGGTTTGATCGTCACGTCGAGCGTGGGCTGCGCCAGACGCACGGGCGTCATGGCCCAGTAATAAAAAGCGCCTCCGGTGGCCAACGCAGCCACGATCAGCAACAGCAAAATACGTTTGTAGACAGACATTCAGTAAGCGGAATCGGTGGCCAGAAGGCTCGCCATGCCCGAGAGACGGCAATCGGTGACGAGCGCGGCGGCCAAAAACATGCGGATTGCGAGCCAGGATCGCGCCGGAGCGTCGGAATCATTCTCGGTAGCCCTCGGGCGAGGAAAATTCAGACCCCATATAATACTTTGACTTCCCCATGCTAGGCAGATTGATACACCATGCACGCTCATTGGCAGGATGTTTTACCCCCATTCTCATTCGCGCCGCGCGCGACCCAGTTCGACGCCGTCGGGCGCGGTGGTTTTTTTTGCGCGCTCGATGACACCGGCCTTATCGAAGTCAGCGGCGCCGATGCCGCCAGCTTTCTGCACAATCAACTGACCAACGACATCGAAAATCTGCCGGCCGGTTGCGCCCGCCGCGCCGGCTACTGTTCGCCCAAGGGCCGCCTGCTGGCGACCTTCCTGGCGTGGCGCCAGAACGAATCAATTTTACTTGCCGTGGCCGCCGACATACAGTCCGCCGTGCAAAAGCGTCTGGGCATGTTCGTGCTGCGCGCCAAGGCGAAACTCAGAGATGCCACTCCTGATCACGTCGTGCTGGCGCTCGGCGGTGCCGGCGCCGATGCCGCGCTCGGCCGCTACTTCGACGCGCTGCCGGCCGATGCGCTGGCGATCGCACAAAATGCGCACGGCACGCTGATCCGCCTGCCCGATGCCGCCGGCCAGGCGCGTTACCAATGGATCGTACCCGTGGCCGAGGCAAGCGCCGCCCATGCGGCGCTTAGTCAGCAACTGCAGCCGGTCGAGACAGCGGTGGCACGCTGGCTCGACGTGCGCACCGGGGTGCCATGGATTGGCGCGGCCACGCAGGAGCAGTTCGTGCCGCAAATGATCAACTGGGAGGTCGTCGACGGCGTCAATTTCCGCAAGGGTTGCTATCCGGGGCAGGAAATTGTCGCGCGCAGCCAATATCGGGGCACCATCAAGCGCCGCCTGTTCCTGGCCCATGTGGACGCCGAGGCGACGCCCGCCATGGAGCTCTTCCAGGAAGGGGAACAGCCGTGCGGCATGGTCGTCAATGCCGCACCGGCGCCCGGCGGCGGCTCGGACTGTCTTGTCGAACTGCAGTTGGCGGCGCGTGGGAGCGATGCGCCGATACACATCGGGACGGTTGACGGCGCCGTGCTGCATTTCGGCGAGCTGCCCTACGCGCTGCCGGATCCGCTGGCAGCCGACGTCTGAGCATGTCCGCCATGCACTGCTACGTCTACTACCGGGTCGCCGCCACGCAGGCAAGCGCCGCGCGGGCATTGGTCGAGACACTATTCGCACGCATGGCAACCGCGTCGAGTGCCGCTGCGCGCCTGCAGATACGCTGCGATCCGGCCACCGGCAAGCCCGCCGGTGTCGCCGGCGAAGCCACCTGGATGGAGCACTATCCGGGCATATCCCCGGGCTTTGTCGAGCAACTCGAGCGGCAAGCCGCGCACCTCGGCCTGACGTCGCTGCTCGAGGGCGGGCGTCACGTCGAATGCTTTTGCGACGTGCCACCATGTGCCTGATCGTTTTCGCCTGGCGCCCCGAACATGCAACTCGCCTCGTGCTGCTGGCCAATCGCGATGAATTCTACGAACGCCCCACCGAAGCCATGCGCTGGTGGCAAACGCAACCCGACCTGCTGGCCGGACGCGATTTGCGCGGCGGCGGCACCTGGCTTGGCGTGACGCGCCAGGGCAGGTTCGCCGCGCTCACCAATTTCCGCGACGGCCGTGCGCCGAAGCCGGCGGCCGACGCACCTTCGCGCGGCGCACTGGTGACCGGATTCCTGGGCGCTCGGCAGCAGCCGATGTCCTATTTGCGCGACATCGAGCACCAAAGCACCGCCTACGCCGGGTTCAATCTCCTGGCCGGAGACTTCGCTGCCGGCGAGCTGGCCTGGTACGGCAACCGCGCGGCTCATGGCCCGGTTCCCATCGAGCCCGGCATGCACGCGTTATCCAATGCGCTGCTCGACACGCCATGGCCCAAAACCGAGCATCGCAGGCAAGCCTTGCACGAGGCGCTGCAGGACGAGGCCAGCGACGACGAATTGCTGGCGCTGATGCGTGACAGCGCGCGGGCCGATCCGGCGCTGTTGCCCGACACGGGCGTGGCCGCCGCCTGGGAGCAAATGCTCTCGGCAGCCTTTATCGCAGAACCAACCTACGGCACACGCTGCACGACCCTGCTCAAAGTCATGTCCGACGGTGAAGTTCGTGTCACCGAAGTGGTCTACGATGACGGCGACCGGGCACGCCGCGATTTCGATTTTCGGATCCAGACGCCCCAGCGGCAATGAACGGCGGGAATTTGTCCGGACGCGACAAGACAACCGCCTACCGATTCCCAAACGCGGATCACCGACGAGGACGCAACATGAACGTGCTGCACGATCCCACGCCCGAGCGCTCGGGCGAGCGCATTCTGCTGGTGATGTTGCCGGGCGTCGGCGACCATGCGGAATCATTTTTTCGAAATGGCGTGGTGCAGCGACTGCGCGAACGGCATTTGCCCGTCGATGCCCTCGCGGCCGAAGCAGGCTTCCCCTATTACGCCAACGACACCCTGGTGGATCGGCTCGACCAGCACATCGAACGCGTCATGCGCGAGCGCGACATTCGCCGCCTGTGGTTTCTGGGCACATCGCTGGGGGGCATGGGGGCATTGATATACAGCCGCGCGCGACCCGGGCGGGTCGAGGGCACCTTCCTGCTGGCGCCCTACCTCGGCAGCCGGCGCATCGTCGCTGAAGTGCGTGATGCCGGTGGCCTGCACGCGTGGCATCCGGGCGAGGATGCGCCGGGCGATATGGAATGGCGCGTGCTGCGGTGGGTCCAGCAGCAGCTGCTCGACCCTGCCGGCCCGCCCAGGCTCTACCTGGGTTATGCGCGCAGCGATCCGTTTGCGCTAGGCAGCGAACTGCTGCAACAGCAACTGCCCGCCGGGCGCACGGCGGTGATCGACGGCGGACACGACTGGGCCGCTTGGTCGGCCCTCTGGCAGCGCCTGCTCGAGCACGCGCCGTTTGGTTCATTTGATTCGTAAATCGCGCCAGCGGCGCGCGCGTGGCGCCGGAAATGGCTCGGGAAATGCGCCTGAAGCCGACGCATCGCCGGCGCGGCGCGGCGGCGGGAAATGCCGGCCGTGCTCGCTCAGGCGGCGATGCGCCAGGCGCCACGATGGCAGCGCGCCGACAGCTTCGGTCCAGTGCACGACCGAACTCTCATCGCACCACAGCATCACACGCCCCATGATTCTGCGATGCGTGCCGGCCTGTACGAAAGCGACCATCGCCGCCTCGTCCTGCCATGCCGTGCGAGTCCAATAGGTCCGCCAGCTTTCGCTGAGCACCGACACGGCCAGGCAGCCCGGCGCGCCGCGTGCCTGCATGGCCGAACCGAGCGTGGCCGCGAGCACCTGCGGCAGATGCCGCCAGGACCTCACATGCAGCCGGGTTACCGAGATGACTGGCACGGCGGCGCGTCCAGGTCAGCTTGTGACACCCAACTGCCGTGCGCGCCGTAGGGCACACGTTGCGGCAAGGTAATGCGGGCCAGCGGCGCGCCAGCGAAGCGCCGGGCATCGAGCACGATCAACGCGCTGCGATCGGTCGTGGCGTCATAGACAAAGCTCAGCACCCACCCTTCGTCCTCGCCCGACGATGCCCGCGCCGGGACGAACACCGGTTCGGCCGCCATCTCGTGCGGCCCGACCTCGTGCCTGGTCACCGTGTCGCGCACGAAATCGTATTTGAACAATCCTCCGCATGCATGCCAGGCTTGCGCCAGCCGAATCTCCGCGGCATAGCCGAAGCGGTGCGGCCGCCCCACGCGCCGCTCGTCCAGACGCGGCAACTCGCCCGGCGCGTCGCTCAGGCAGTCATGCGCGACCCGCCCGCCGGCCAGGTCGATACGCCACTCGTGCATGCCCAGGCATGCCTGCGCAGCAGGAGCATCGCCGGTCATGTAGTAGGGGTCGCTGACCACCGCGCGCAGCACCACGGTGTCACCGTCGTCGAAAGCGTTGAGCACGTGCGGGATAAAGCACGGCTCGATCTCGAACCAGCGCACGGGGGCATCGCTGCGATGCAACTCGAGCAGGCCGAGACGCATCGTGTAGCCGCGATCCCAGCAAAACGGCAGGCCGCCGCCGGGCCGCGGCGGCCGCTCGAACAGCAGCGGCTGGTCGATGAACACCGCGAAGCGCTGTGTCACGGCAAAGTCGTGCATGGCCGTGGCGCCTGCGACGTCGATCGCCTGGCTGCGCACGATGCGCCCGGCCGCATCGGCGCAAAAATAGGTCACCCACGGCCGCCATGGCCGGTAATTCACGAAATGCAGCTCGCCAGTGGCCGGATCGCGCTTTGGATGGGCGCTCATATTGGCGGTCAACTGGCCGCCGAAATCGTAGCAACCCAGCGTCTCGAGTTCCGCACTCAACGCATACGGCATGCCAACGTCGCATAGAGCGAGCAGACGCCCCGCATGCACGATGACATTCAGGTTGGCCGGATTATGCGGGACCCAGCGCCGGTCGGGCGGGCCGGGCGGCGCCGCTTGACCGGTCGCTGCGGCAAGGCTCTCGGTGCGCACCCAGCGATTTCGATACCAGCAGGCGCGTCCTGCCGCCAGGCGCACGCCATGGATCATGCCGTCGCCCAGGAAGAGATGGGGCAACGCGCCATCGCCGCCGACGAGCACCGGGTGT
Organism: Pandoraea sp.; assembly: GCF_004297875.1. Lineage (GTDB taxonomy): Bacteria > Pseudomonadota > Gammaproteobacteria > Burkholderiales > Burkholderiaceae > Pandoraea. The sequence goes on from NZ_SCSK01000048.1 coordinate 182,581, forward strand.
GGATTGAAGCTGTTACGCACGTACAGGCCGTCGAGTTCGGGCGGAATCGCCCCTTCGACCGGCAGATCGATGACGCTGATCTCCGCGTCCAGCGGTTGCAGCACCCCGCTGTGCCGCGCGGCCCGCTCAGGTCGCATGAATCGGGTGTCGCGCGGCGCGATAGCGTTTCTTGAGACCGGTATAGACGTCATAGAACGCATCGGGACCCGGGATATCGAGTTCGAGCATTTTGGCGATCCGGGTCACGATATGCTCGCGGTAGCGCCGCTCGACTTCAGCAATATCCAGGCACTGCATTTTCAGCAGCGTCATGAATACCGGATGCTGTGTCACCCCGTCGCTGGCCGGCTGCAGCAGGAACCACGCCGTGCGCAGCGCAACCAGGCGATCGCGCTCGGGATCGTCCGAGCGCTCGATGGTTTGCCTGCAGTAAAACTCAAAACCGACCGAATGACGCATTTCGTCGCGTGCGAGATCCTTGACGATCTGCACCAGCACCGGTTCCTCGACTGTCTTCGCGAATTGGTTGTAGGCCGTGTTCGCAGCGATTTCCGAACAAATGTTCGAGGTCAGCATCTCGACGGGCGAATGCGTCATCGGCGTGATCCTGCGCCCGCGGTGAATGAACTCCTGCGCGATCGGCACACCGAGGCGGCCGAGCCAGCGGATCAACGCCAACGGATGCTTGGTCTCCTCATAGAACCACACCGACAGCCATTGCGTGAAGTCCACATCGTCGTGCAGCAGTTGCATGAACGCCGCGGTGGCCGAAAACGTCGTCAATTCCGCATACGCGGCGATTTTTACGTCTTCGATCAGGGCCGGCGTCACCTTGCTGGTGTCGATCGCGTCCCACGGCTGCTCGCGAAAAATCCAGCGCGCCTTCTCCGATGATTCGAGCAGCCGGTAGTACCCCAGCTGATTGCTCAGGTCGTCCAGATGATCTGCCATCGTCCTCCTCCTTCGCGCCGTCTCATCCGAGTCCGCCGCTGATGCCCAAGATTTGCCCGGTAACATAAGCCGCCTCGTCCGATACCAGGTAACCGACCGCGGCGGCCACTTCGTCGGCGCCGCCCGCGCGTTTCATCGGCACCACCGCGTCGATCACGCTTTGCGCAATCCCCTCGGCCATGCCGGCGGCGATAAAGCCGGGCGCGATCGCATTGACCGTGACGCCGCGCGTGGCAAGTTCCAGCGCGAGCGCTTTGGTGACCCCATGCAGTCCTGCCTTGGCCGCCGCGTAATTGCCCTGCCCGCGATTGCCGATGCTGCCCACCACCGACGACACACTGATCACCCGCCCCCAGCGGGTGCGGATCATCGGCAGCAGCAGCGGCTGCGTGACGTTGAAAAACCCGTGCAGCGACACCTCGACAACGCGCCGCCACTGCTCGAACGTCATGCCGGCCAGCGGCGCATCGTCATGCACGCCCGCGTTGTTGACGACCACCTGGATCGGCCCCGCTTCAAGCAGGCAAGCCAGCGCCTGCGCGGCCCCCGCGTTGTCGATCACGTCGAAGCCGACCGTCTCGGCGCTGCCGCCGTGCCCGACGATTTCGTCGGCGACGGCCTGTGCGCGCGCCGGGTTGCGGTGCGCATGCACGATCACATGGCAACCCTGGCGCGCCAGGCGGCGGCAAATCGCCGCGCCCAATGCGCCGCTGCCGCCGGTGACGAGCGCTCGCCTGGCGGTCGCGGATGTCATGGCACGCCTCGCTCGATGGCGACCGTCATCATGCCTCGCGTCAGGGTTTGCGCCGCACAGCGCACGTCGAACGTATATTGCGCGCCGCCGCCCTGCTCGGCCTTGAGCATGGCGCGAACCGCCAGCGGCGCGTCGCCGAGCGTATCGAGGCGTTCTGCAAACAAATCGACGCGCCGAAACGCGGCCACATAGGCCCGCCGCAGCGGCGCGTCGCCGCTGACCAGGCTGGCATGCAACGCAACCGCCTGCGCCGCATATTCGATCGCATGCACGCCGGCCAGCCGGCCGAGCCAGCGCAGCGGATGCTCGGGATCGGTATGCGAGCCGGCCGCGCACTCGATCATCGTGTCGTCCCAGTCCGTCACGGCGTCGAGCAAGCGCATCGCGCCGTCGTGCGGAATGCGGCGGTAGATCTCATGCGCGACCAATCGGTGCGATATCGACAGCGACACTCGCTGCTCCTCCCGCATCCAGGAAAATCCGCTCGCGGCGGTCCGTGGCCATGCATTCGAGCATCGGCAAAGCACGCGCCGCGGCGTTGCCCGCGCGCAGTCGCTCCCAGGCCGGATGCGCCATGCGCGTGGCCGGGCAATAGGGGATGCGCTCGACATTCAGCGCCCAGCCGGTCGCCCCAGGCGCCTGGCCGCTGACCAGCATGGCGGTGGCAAACGGCGCGCAGATCGGCAAGTGGCGGTCGATGATGGCCGGCGCCGGCTGCTCGTAGGAGACCAGCAGCACCGGGGCCTGCTCGCTGACGACGATCGAGAGCGCTTCGAGCAAGCCGGCGGCAAAGCTCGCCTCGCCCGCGCTCAGGCTGACCGAACCGGCCTGCGCGTGCGCGCCAATCGACCAGTAACCGGCCGTGGCGTTGTGTACGATGTTGTGGAAATGAATCGGCGAGACCGGCGCGCCAGGCTGGCCAAGGGCCATGCACACACGGTCGGTCACCTGCAGATCGCCGGCCGACGAGGTGAACACCGAGGCGATGCGGGACACGTCGAGCGGCGCGCGCGCGGCCAGTTGCTCGGTCACGCGCAACGCCAGGCGAATCGCTGTGGTGGTGCGACGCCGTTCGTTGGGTGCCAGCATCGACGGTTCGCCACTTGGCAGATCGCCGAGTGCGCCGTCGCACGGCTCGCGCAACAGCGCCGCGCCCTGTGCCCAGTCGCGTACGCCGGGGCCGAGCATCTCGACGGCATCGACGAACAGGGGAGTCATGCGAGTGCCTCAAAGACGAGCGCGCAGTTGTTGCCGCCAAAGCCGAATGAATTGCTCAGCACGCGCTTGAGCGGCCGCTGCAGCGTCTCCAGCACCACCGGCGTGCGCAGCGCCGGGTCGATCTCGCGCGCATTCAGGTTCGCGGGGACGAGGCCGGCACGTATCGACAGAAACGAAATGACCGCCTCGGTAATACCGGCCGCACCCTGCGTGTGACCGGTCCAGCCTTTGGTCGAGCTGCAAAGGCAGCCGTCGCCGAACACCGTCGCAATCGCCGCATCTTCCGCGCTGTCGTTCGACGGCGTGCCGCTGCCGTGCAGATTGACATAATCGATCTCATCGGCATCCAGTCCGGCGCGCTGCAATGCCAGTTCGATGGCCGCGCGTGCGCCGGCGCCCTCCGGATGAGGCGCGGTCATATGATAAGCGTCGCTGCTCTCGCCAAAGCCCGTCACGGCGATCGCTCCAGGCCCGGTCTCATGCAGCACCCTCTCGAGCAGCGCAAAGCCGGCCGCCTCGCCGATGCTGATGCCGTCGCGCGCCTTATCCCAGGGGCGGCACGGCGCTTCGGAGAGCAGCCCGAGCGAGCGAAAACCGTAGATGAATCCCTCGTTGGCGCAATCGATCCCCGCCACCACGGCCGCGTCGCACAGGCCGGCCTGGAGATGCCGATACGCACTGGCAAATACCTTCGCACTCGACGAGCACGCGGTCGATATGGTCGCTGCAGGCCCGTCGATACCCAGCACGCGGCAGCAATATTCAGTGGCCGAAGCCAGATGCGCCGTATGCCGCACGCGCACGTCGGGGCCCAGATCGCCATGTGCGGGGTCGTAGTCCACGTAGCGCGACTCCAACTCGGCCAGGCCCGAGGCGATGGTGCCGACGAAGCAAGCGACCCGCTGTGCGCCATAGCGCTCGGCGGCGCGCCGCACCGCCGTTGCGAATCCGTCTTGCGCCAGCGCAGTGCCGAGAATGCGGTGCGCGCGGCAATCGTATGGCGCCAATGCAGCCGGCACCGGCGCGTCGGCCGCTCCATCTATCAGCCCGAGCCAGGTCCGGCCGCCGGCACGCAGCGGCACCTCGCGCAGTCCACCTCGCCCCGTCTGCAAGGCCCGCAGCGCCGCCTGGTTGCCCACGCCCAGCGCGCTGGTCAGCGTGTAGGCCGTCACATAGATTGGAGTTTGCCGGGCGATATCGCTCATAAGGCCAGGCCCTGCACGATGCACTTGCCTGCGGCAACGCGCGTGCCGTCGTCGTCGGTGCACTCGAAGCGCAAGTGAGCGTCGTCTTCGCGTGCCAAGGTGATGGTGAACGCCTGGTCGGGTCGCAGCACGTGCATGAATTTCGCGTGTTCGATATGCACGATGCGCGCCTCGCCGTTCCAGGCAGCCAGGGCCGACTGAACCCGCTCGAGAATCACCACCGCCGGCACCACCGGTTGTCCGGGAAAGTGGCCGGGGATCGCCCCATGATCGCCGCGCACCGTGTCACGCACCACATACCGGGCGCAGCCCGCTGTCGCATCGAGCGTCATCGCCGCCGCTCACACTTGCCGATGCTGTTCGACATACTGTCCCAGCGAGCGGAGCGACTTGAAAATCTCATCGTTCTTTTTGTCACCGGGCGTGATGATCACGTGGTAAGTCGACGAGAGGAGCATGCCCAACTCGAGGGCATCGATCGAATCCAGTCCCAGGCCCTCGCCGAAAATCGGTCCATCGGGATCGATGTGTTGGCGATCGATATCGAGGTTGAGCCCCTCGATGATCAGGGTGGCAAGCTCGCTTTCGATTTTCGTTGGCGTGGTTATCATGCTGCACTCCAAAGATCGACTGTGTTGACCTTGGAGGAACTTTAGCGCGTCACGCCCGGCTGGAAATAGACCAAAATCGCGTAGTTTTGAAACGACCCGCTCATGCGCGCGGCCCGGCGACAAGCCTGGCTTGCGCGGCACTGGCCAGGGCGTCGCGACCTTCCTTGCAGGCGGAGGTCGGGAGCCCGCCGCTACGAAAATTCGATATGTGGTCGCGCGCTGGGGTGATCCAGCGGCACATGTCGGACGAGTTTCCCGCCATGACGGCGGTCCAGTTCGCCGCAAGGTTTCAGCACGACCTCCGGGGCCGGCACGCCGAGCGCGGCGAGCGCCCGCGCCACGCGCTTGCCTGCCGCAGTGACATCCACTGCGTCGGCTTGCGCTTCGCTCGGCAGAAAATCGATCTCGGCGCCTCGCGCGGTTTGCCAGACTTGATAGTCGAGAATGCCGGCCTCGCTGAACAGCACCGAGGTGAATACCTTCGGATGCACGATCACCTGTCCGCCCCGGACATCGTCGTACACAAAGTTCTCTTCGTGCCTGCCCTGCAGATCGGCCACACGACGATGGGCCGAGCCGCACGGACACGGTTCATCGAGCAGCGTCGGCTGATCCGACAGCTCATAGCGGATCAGCGGCGTGAGCCGGTTGAACAAATTCGTCACGAATATTTTGGCGGCAGTCTGGCTGGGCGCAATCGGTGCGCCCTTCTCGTCGACCAGTTCGACGATGAGCGTGTCGTCACTCAAATGCATCCCCGGACCGGCGCCGCACGACATCGCAAGCCCGCTGGTCTCGCTGCAGCCCCACCAGTTTTGCACTGGCGCGTCGGGAAATACGCTCGCGAGCCGTTCCCGCGTGGATTCGTAGAGCGGCTCGCCGATGCCGATCAGCAGGCGCGGCGCAATCGTCAGACGCCCGGCCGCGGCCTCCTGCGCGAGCAGGCCCAACATCGACGGATACCCTTGCAGCACGAGCGGCCGGGCGGCGTTGAGGCCGTCCACGATGTGCGCCAGCGGCAACGTCACCGGGAATTGATGGAAGCGAAACTGCGGCGACTTGAAAGTTTCGGTCAGCGCGTAGGTCATGTGCGTGGCCTGATTGGCGGCCACTTGCGCGATCGCGAAGCCGCCTTGCGGCGACGGCGTCATGCCGGCAGCCAATGCATAGGCAAGCGCATAGCGTTGCACCGTTGCATAGCATTCCATCCAGCCGTCCCAGTCGTAGACGAATACCCCTCGCCGGCCAGTCGCACCGCTGGTGGCGACCGCATGCCAGGCATCGAGCAGGTAGCTGTCGCGATCGCCGAGCCCCGCCAGATGACGGTTGGCAAGTTGCAATGTCAGACGGCGATCGGTGGCGATCTCGTCGAAGTTCGTCATCAAGTCGTGCTTGGTCATGGTCGGCAAATCGCGCAATCCGGCCTCGGTGAGCCGGGTCGGATCGATCCTGGCCAGACGCGCAGCATGCCACGGCGAGTGCTGCCGGGCATGGGCGACCAGGGCGCGCAGCCGGCGCTCGCGTTCTTCGCGCAGGCGTGCGGCGGGCCAGCGCAGGCGCTCGAACGCCGCAGCCACCACCGGTTGCGCTGCGGCGCAATGGCGCTCGCGCAGCGCTTGGTCGCGGGTATTACGAGCGCCCTGTTCCGGCGGCACGACGTCAGGGGAGGAAGGTATCGTCACGGGGCGCCTGCACGGCTGGCCCAGAACATCTCAGGCGAGGTCTCGCGCCAGCGCGGCCAGGGTCTCGGGCGCCACCGCATCGACACGATAGGTGTAGTTCGGGTGTTCGATGCCAATGGCCAGGCTCGGCGCGCGCTGCCCATGGTCGCCGCGCAGCCCGGCAATCATCTCCGGCGTCAGCTCGAAACGCAGGAAATGCACCGACGAGGTTTTGGTCTCGTTTTGCCGATCGAGATCCTCATCGGCAATCGCGAACACGCGCGGATGCTGGCCGACCTGCACATAGACGCGGTCCTGCACGCCCAACAGGCGCGTGAGTTCGACCTTGCGCACGGCCTCGTCGGCGTACTCGATCATCATGGTCGCCTTGAGATTGTGCCCGTCCGGGATCAGCGGGTTGTAGGCGTCGAGTTCATCGAGAATGCCGCGCTCCTCGAAGGTGCGTTCGATACGCAGCATTTCCTGAATCTGATAGCGCACCGTCAGCTCGTCCTCGAAAATCAGCGTGACATGGTCACCCACCGCCACCGTGCGCCGCTTCTTGTGAGCCATCACCTCGGCGCGGAATTCCTGGCGACGGCGCGCATACTCTTCCAGAGGCCACAGACTTTCACGGCTGATAGACATCGATCGAACTCCTTATATTCCGTAGGCACGGCGCAATAGAGTGAGCGGATGCGCCAACTCCGGCACGCGGGCACCTTCGGCCTGCCCCATGCCCTGTTCAATATGATGCCCCGCGAGCTGGCAGTCTGAACTGATGAAATCCGGCTCGTCCTTGGCCATTGCCCTGAAAACCGGGCGGCCGATTTTCATGGCCATCGCGTGATAGGCCTTTTTCACGCCCCAGGTGCCGGCGTGCCCCGAACATCGTTCGACCGTATTGATCGTGGTTTCCGGCAGCAGCTTGAACATCTCCTCGGTCTTGCGGCCGATATTCTGGACCCGGCCGTGGCATGGGATGTGATACGACACCTTGCCCAGCGGCTGCTTGAAATCGGTTTTGAGCAGGCCGTCGCGATAGCGAGCCATCAGATACTCGAACGGATCCCATACGGAGGCGCCCACCTTGCGCACCGCCGCTTCGCCGGCAAACAGCAATGGCAACTCCTGCTTGAACATCAGCGTGCATGACGGAATCGCCGACAGAATCGCGTAGCCGGCCTCGGCGTAGCGCAGCAGCACCGGAATATTCTTGTCCTTGTGCTTTTCCACCGATGCCAGATCGCCCAGCTCGAATTTCGGCATGCCGCAGCATGCTTCCTTCTCGACAATTTCGTAGGGAATGTCGTTGTGGCGGAGAATTTCCAGCAGATCCTCGCCGATACCCGGTTCGTTGTAATTAACGTAACAGGTGGCGAAAATCGCCACCTTGCCGGGCGTTCGCTCGCCGTCGCGCACGGCCGGCGCCGTATCGTCGCGTGCGGTGCTGCGGAATTTGCGCGCGGCGTAATCGGGCACCCAGGCGTTTTTGTCCACCCCAAGCGCGCTTTGCATCGCTTCGCGCACCACGGCGGTCCGGTTAAGTGCATTGACCGCCTGGGTGACGATCGGAATGCCGGCAAACTTGCCCAGCCCGTCGGTCGACGACAACACCCGGTCGCGCCATTTACCGCCGGTCTTGCGGAACGCGACGGCCTTGGCACGCAACATCGTATGCGGGAAATCGACGTTCCACTCGTGCGGCGGCACATACGGGCACTTGGTCAGATAGCACATGTCGCACAGGTAGCACTGATCGACGACGTCGGCGTATTTTTCTTTCGGCACGCCGTCGACCTCGCCGGTCGGTCCTTCATCGACCAGATCGAACAGCGTGGGAAACGCGCCGCACAGGTTGACACAGCGGCGGCAGCCATGACAGATGTCGAAGATGCGTTCCATTTCGGCCTGCAAAGCCGCCTCGTCGTAGAACGCCTCGTTCTTCCAGTCGAGCGCGTGCCGGGTCGGCGCCTCCAGACTGCCTTCGCGAATCGACGCCATCACGTCCTCCTGTTTGTTTTTGTGGCGCACGCGCCAAGCCGGCGACGGGCAGCAAGCCCGCCGTCCGGCGCTACCGATGCGAATGGCGGATCAGTCGGTCAGGCTGTCCAGCGTGCGCTGGAATTTGTTGGCGTGCGAGCGTTCGGCCTTGGCGAGAGTTTCGAACCAGTCGGCAATTTCGTCGAACCCTTCTTCCCTGGCGGTTTTGGCCATACCGGGATACATGTCGGTGTATTCGTGGGTTTCCCCGGCCACCGCCGATTTGAGGTTGTCGCGGGTCGGCCCGATCGGCAGGCCGGTCACCGGATCGCCGGATTGTTCAAGATATTCGAGATGACCGTGCGCGTGCCCAGTTTCCCCTTCCGCGGTCGAACGAAATACCGCGGACACATCGTTGTACCCTTCGACATCGGCCTTGGCAGCGAAATACAGATAACGCCGGTTGGCCTGCGATTCACCGGCGAATGCTTCCTTCAAATTGCCTTCGGTCTTGGAACCTTTGAGAGACGACATTGAGCACCTCCTGTTTTGCGGGAACGACGGAAGGCGCCTGCGGCCGCGAACGATCCTGCACTCGTCGCCGCGACGCCCATGCTTTGGTGGGACAGACGTGCCGTTTAAGTCTACGAGATCGCCACGCGACTGTAAATCAAGGATTTTTATGGGTCCGATAGTCTCACGCAATGACCGTCAAGGCGCGCTCATGCCGTATCGAACGCGCGGCGCAGCGCGGCAATCGCCGCATCGTGAGCCCGCGCGACATCCGGCACGAGCCGGCGCATCTTGAAGAATTCGTGAATCATGCCGTCAAAGCGGTGCAACTCGACGCGATTGCCGGCTCGCCGCAGTTTCTCCGCATAGGCGACGCCTTCGTCCAGCAACGGATCGTATTCGGCCACGGCAATCCAGGCCGGCGCCAACCCCGAGAAATCGGGCGCCGATGCAACGTTGCCGTGATGAGTCGGCTCGCCGCGCGTGCCGTCCAATGGCGCAAAACGCCAGTCGTCGCGATCGTCCCGGGTGCGGATGTAGTTCTCGAAAAACCATTGGATGGTCTCTTCCGGCAGAAAATAGCCGTGCGCGAGACGCCGGTGCGACGCCGTGTCCTGGTAGCCACAAGTGCCCGGATACAGCAGCATTTGCAACACCAGCGGCAGCCCCGCATCGCGCGCCAACACGGCGCCGACGGTCGCCAGCGTGCCGCCGGCGCTGTCTCCGCCGATCGCGATGCGGGCAGCGTCCAGCCCGAGCGCGTGGGACTCGTCGTGCAGCCAGCGCAAGGCGTCGAAGGTATCGTGCACGGCGCTCGGAAAGCGATGCTCCGGCGCGAGTCGATAGGCTACCGAGAACACAGCGCAATCGGCGCCCCGCGCCAGCAGGCGGCACAACGCATCATGCGTGGCCAGACTGCCGACCGTGAAGCCCCCGCCGTGCAGGTACATCAGCGCCGGCAGTGGTGCGGCCCAACTCGCCTCGCGCGGCAGATACAGGCGCGCGTCGATGCTGCCGCCATCCCGCACCGGCAAGCTCAGGTCGTCGACGCGATGCAGCGGCGCGGGCGGCACGTCGAGAATCGGCGCCGACCGCTCATAAGCCTGCCTCGCCTCGGCAACCGTCAGGGTATGCAGCGGCGGATATTTCGAGTTCTCTATCATCTGAAGCAGCGCTGCGACTTTCGGATTCAACGGCATGGGCAACGATCGGGCCGGAAGGCGGATTCGGGGCAAGCAATGCGGCCGTATGATGTCATAATCGACGCGATAATGCAGACATCCATCATCAGCGAGGAGACGCGCGACTCATGTCCACCATTCTGTATTTGACCCAAATCCGTTTCGATTTCGGTGCCGTGCGCTGGCTGGCCGAGGAATGCGAGCGCAATGGCATTCGCAAGCCGCTGCTGGTCACTGACCGGGGTGTGGCAGCGGCCGGCCTGGTGCGGCGCGCCCAGGACGCGCTGCCCGCACCGGTGCCGGTATTCGACGGCACGCCGCCGAACCCGACCGAGGCGGCGGTGATCGAGGCGACCGAACAATATCGCGCGCACGGCTGCGACGGCCTGATTGCCCTGGGCGGGGGGTCTTCGATCGACCTGGCTAAGGGTGTAGCAATCCTGGCTACGCATCCGGGCCCACTGGTGACGTATGCCACGATCGAGGGCGGCAGCCCGAAGATCAGCGCGGCGGTCGCGCCGCTGATCGCTATTCCGACCACCGCCGGCACCGGCAGCGAAGTCGCGCGCGGCGCCATCATCGTGCTCAACGACGGCCGCAAGCTCGGCTTCCATTCGTGGCACCTGATGCCCAAGGCGGCAATTTGCGATCCGGAATTGACGCTGGGCCTGCCGCCCATGCTGACCGCGGCCACCGGCATGGATGCTATCGCCCATTGCATCGAAACTTTTCTGGCGCCGGCCTTCAATCCGCCGGCAGACGGCATTGCGCTGGACGGACTGGAGCGCGGCTGGGCGCACATCGAGCGGGCCACGCGCGACGGCAGCGACCGCGAGGCGCGCAAGCACATGATGAGCGCGTCGATGGAAGGCGCGATGGCGTTTCAGAAGGGTTTGGGCTGCGTGCATTCGCTGTCGCACCCGCTGGGCGGCCTGCCGCTGCACCTGCATCATGGCACGCTCAACGCGGTGGTGTTGCCGGCGGTATTGCGCTTCAATGCGCAGGCGCCTTCGGTGCTTGCCGAGCATCGCTATGCGCGGCTGCGACGTGCAATGGGACTGGCCGCGGATGCCGATCTGTCCGAAGCGATTCGCCAAATGAACGCGCGGCTGGGCCTGCCCAAGGGGCTCGCCCAGATGGGCGTCACGCGCGACATGTTCGACAAGGTGATTCACGGCGCGCTGCGCGATCACTGCCACAAGACCAATCCGCGCGAAGCCAGCGCCGACGATTACCGGCGCATGCTCGAAGAGTCGATGTAACACGGCGCGGCCGGGCCAGGCCGAGTGGCATGACCCGGCCCGGCCCAGCGACCGCTCAGATCAGCTTGACGACCTGCTTGCCGAAGTTCCTGCCCTGCAGCAGACCCAGGAAAGCCTCGGGCGCGTTTTCCAGGCCGCAGGCCACGCTCTCGCGGTATTTCACATGACCGTTGGCGACCAGCGCGCCCAGCTCGCGCAGCGCCGGCGGCCACGCATCGGGGTGCTCGCTGACGATAAACCCTTGTACCAGCAAGCGGTTGGTGAGAATCAAAGCGGGCGCCTGCAGCGGCACCGGCTGGCCGTCATAGCCGGCGATCATGCCGCACAGGGCGATCCGCCCGAACGCGTTCATACGGCGCAACACGGCATCCAGCCCTGCGCCGCCGACATTCTCGAACACCGCGTCGACGCCGTCCGGCGTCGCCGCCTTGAGGTCCTCGTACAGGCGGCCGGCCTTATAGTCGATGCACGCATCGAAGCCCAGCGTTTCGGTCACGTAGCGGCATTTCTCCGGGCCGCCGGCAATACCCACCACCCGGCAGCCCTTGACCTTGGCCAACTGCCCGACAACGCTGCCGACCGCGCCGCTGGCCGCGCTGACCACCACCGTCTGGCCGAATTTCGGCTCGCAGATGCGATTCAGGCCATACCACGCCGTGACGCCCGGCATGCCCAGCACACCCAGGTAGGCGGACAACGGCGCGAGCCCATCATCGACCTTGCGCAAGTCGCGGCCGTCGGCCGACAAGCCATACTCCTGCCAGCCGAACAGGCCGGCGACCTTGTCGCCCGGCCGCCACTGCGGATTGCGCGACTCGATCACCTCGCCGACGGTGCCGCCAATCATCACCTGATTGAGCGGCTGTGGCGGCGCGTACGATTTCGTGTCGTTCATTCGCCCGCGCATGTAGGGGTCGAGCGACAGATAATGGTTACGCACCAGCACCTGGCCGTCGCCCGTCACCGGCAGCGGCGCTTCGACCAGTTTGAAGTTTTCGACGCTGGCCTGTCCCTGCGGACGGGATACCAGCAGGATCTGGCGGTTGACGTCAGGCATGGCGGACTCCTCTGCTCAATCGCTGGGTTGGCCCGGCTGGCGATGGATCTCGCGGCCCACCGCCAGCCGGCGTAAATATTTGAAGGTTCCCATCGCCTTGGCGACCAGGCGATCCTCGGCGTCGCGCACCTCGCCCTCGCAATAGACCATGGTGGTGGAGCGATGCAGCACGCGCCCGAAGGCGCGCACCGTGCCATGACCGGGCTGCATGAAGGTTGTTTTCATCTCGACCGTCACCAGGCCGCTGGCCTCGGGCGACGCGCTGCGGCCGGCCAGGCTCAACGCCACGTCGAGCAGGGTCATGGTCAAGCCGCCGTGCATGACCTGCCAGGTATTCAAATGAGAAGGCGCCAGTTCGAGCGCCAGTTCGGATTCGCCATGCTCGGCCCGCACGAAGCGGATGCCGAGGTGTTCGATAAACGGCGATGGAACAGGGAATTCAGCCATAAGGTTCTGGGCAGGTGCCCGCCGACGCGGGACGCAGGCCGATTAGGCCGCTTAGGCCGCGTAGTCCATGCACTGCCGTTCCTGCTTGACCTTGCCGAGGAACTGTTTGGCGGCGACATGGACCGGGTGATTCTGATAGGCATCGAGCGCGGCGGCATTTTCGAATGCGCTGTTGACCACCAGGTCATAGGTGCAGTCGAAGCCGGGCTGGGCCAGCGCGGTTTCCATCAGCGTCATGCCGGGCACCAGATCGACGCAGGCGTCCAGCAGCTGCTTGGCCTTGGCGAGGTTGGCAGCCTTGTCGGCACCCTCGGCATGGTCCAGGAATTTGAAGAAGACGATATGCTTGATCATGACAATGATTCTCTTACAGGTTACGGACGGTGGCCCCAAGTATAACGGCGCGCACGCCAGCGCGCTTCACAACACTTCGAATAGCCCGGCCGCGCCTTGTCCGCCGCCGATGCACATGGTCACGACCACGTAACGCGCGCCGCGCCGTTTGCCCTCGAGCAACGCGTGGCCGGTCAGGCGGGTACCCGAGACGCCATAGGGATGACCCACCGCGATGGCGCCGCCGTTGACGTTCAGTCGATCATTCGGAATGCCAAGCGTGTCGCGGCAATACAACACCTGCACGGCGAAGGCTTCGTTAAGCTCCCATAGGTCGATGTCGGCCACGCTCAGGCCAGCCCGGGCAAGCAGTTTCGGCACCGCGTACACTGGCCCGATACCCATTTCATCCGGCTCACAGCCTGCCACTGCAAAGCCGCGAAAGCGCCCCAGCGGCTGCAGGCCGCGCCGCTCGGCCAATGCCTCGCTCATTACCACGCACGCCGCCGCGCCATCGGAAAACTGGCTGGCGTTACCGGCCGCGATCACCCCGCCCGGCACTGCAGGGCGAATTTTCGCGACGCCCTCGTAAGTCGTGTCCGGACGAATGCCCTCGTCGGCCGCGAGCGTGACCTCGCGCGTAAAAAGCCGGCCGCTGGCCTTGTCGGCCACCGCCATGCGTGTGGTCAACGGCACGATTTCGGCGTCGAAACGGCCCGCGGCGGCCGCTGCCGCGGCGCGCTGCTGCGACTGCACGCCGTATTCGTCCTGCCGCTCGCGCGAGATGCCGTAGCGCTTGGCCACGGTCTCGGCGGTCTGCAACATTGGCCAATAAAGTGCCGGTTTGGCTTCCTGCAGAAAATGTTCCTGTGCCATATGGCGATTCATTTCGTTTTGCACGCACGAAATCGATTCGACGCCGCCGGCCACATAGACATCGCCCTCGCCGGCGATGACGCGTTGCGCGGCCAGTGCGATGGTCTGCAAGCCCGATGAACAGAAGCGGTTGACCGTCATGCCGGCGGTACTGACCGGACAGCCGGCGCGCAGGGCGATCTGGCGCGCGATATTGAAGCCGGTCGCGCCCTCCGGATTGGCGCAGCCGATGATGACGTCCTCGACTTCGTCCGGCGTCAGCTTTGCACGCTCAATGGCGGCCTGCACCACGTGCCCGCCGAGCGTCGCGCCGTGGGTCATGTTCAGCGCGCCGCGCCAGGATTTGGCCAGCCCCGTGCGGGCGGTGGATACGATGACTGCGTCCGGCATGATAGGTGTCTCCAGAGAAATGATTTAAAGCGCGGTCGATGTCGCGCATCCTGAGGCGGCCCAGGCAAACGCCGCGCCGGCCATGGGTTCGTCGGGCATGGTGCCCGCGAGGCGCACAAGCGCCGGCAGGGCGTGCCGCATCGTGGTTCAGCCAGTAAAGGATTTATCCGCCACCGCCAGCTGCTCGAGCAGTGGCGCGGGTTGCCAAACTTCGCCATGCGGCAGCCTGGCGAAGCGGCGCACGGCACGCAGCACGTTGTACAGGCCCACCGTGTCGGCATACAGCATCGGGCCGCCACGCCACAGCGGAAAGCCGTAACCGGTCAGGTACACCATGTCGATGTCGGAGGCCCGCGCGGCAATGCCCTCTTCCAGGATGCGCGCCCCCTCGTTGACCAGCGCATAGACCAGCCGCTCGACGATTTCCTGCGCGTCGATGGCACGCCGCGCGATGCCGAGCTCTTTGGAGTAACCAAGGATCATCTCGGTGACTGCCGGCGAGACCCGCGCCGTGCGATCGCCCGGCGCATAGTCATACCAGCCCGCACCGGCCTTTTGCCCGAAGCGGCCGGCCTCGCACAGGCGGTCGGCGATGCGCGGGTAATCGAGATCGGGCTGCTCGGCATAGCGGCGCTTGCGGATTGCCCAACTGATATCGTTGCCGGCCAGATCGTTCATACGGAACGGTCCCATCGCGAAGCCGAATTTCTCGATGGCGGCATCGATCTGCTCGGGCAAGGCACCCTCCTCGAGCATGCGCCATGCCTGACTGAAGTATTTCTCGAGCATGCGATTGCCGATAAAGCCGTCGCACACGCCGGACACCACGGCGGTTTTCCTGATTTTCTTGGCCAGCTTCATCGCGGTAACCAGCACGTCCTTGGCGGTAGCGCGCCCGCGTACCACTTCGAGCAGTTTCATGACATGCGCCGGGCTGAAGAAATGCAGGCCCAGTACGTCTTGCGGCCGCTGCGTGAAACCGGCGATCGCATCGATGTTCAGGGTCGAAGTGTTCGACGCCAATATCGCGCCCGGCCTGGCAATGGCGTCGAGCCGGCGGAACACCTGTTCCTTGACCTCGAGCGACTCGAAAACCGCTTCGATGATGAGATCGGCCTGCGCGAGATCGTCGTAGGCAAGCGTCGGGCGCAGCAGCGCCAGGCGCTGTTCGACGTCTTCGGCCTTGAGCTTGCCTTTCCTGGCGCTTTGCTCATAGGTCGTGCGGATCGCCGCCACTCCCGCGTCGAGCGCGGTCTGCGCAGTCTCGAGCAGCGTTACCGGCAAACCGGCGTTGAGGAAATTCATTGCAATACCGCGCCCCATGGTACCGGCGCCGATCACGGCCACTGCGGCGATCTGGCGCGCCGGCGTATCGTCGGGCACATCGGCAATCTTGGCAGCCGCGCGCTCGGCGAAAAACGCGTGGCGCAAGGCACGCGACTCGGGCGTTTGCACCAGCGCGACAAAGCATTCGCGCTCGAATTTCAAACCGTCGTCGAACGGCTTCGTTACCGCCGCTTCGATCGCATCGACGCATTTATGCGGCGCCGGGAAATGCGGCGCGGCGGCTGCCACGGTATTGCGGGCAAATTGAATGAAGGCTTCGGCATCCGGGTGATCGACCGCCCGCTCGCGCAGGCGTGGATGGGGACCCGGCCGGCTGGCCGCCTCGTGCGCGAAAGCCAGCGCACCGTCCATCAGGTCACCTTCGATCATGCGGTCGAACAAGCCGCTATCGGCCAGTTTTTCGGATTTCACCGGGTTGCCCGAAACCACCATGTTCAACGCGGTTTCCAGTCCCACGGCGCGCGGCAGCCGCTGGGTGCCGCCGCCGCCCGGCAGCAGGCCGAGCTTCACCTCGGGCAACGCGATTTGGGCGCCGGGGGCGGCCACCCGGTAATGGCAGCCGAGCGCCAGTTCCAGCCCGCCACCCATGGCCACGCTATGAATCGCGGCCACCACCGGCTTGGTACTGGCCTCCAGCGCCTGGATCACCGTGCGCAAGGTCGGCTCCTGGGTCGCCTTGGGCGTATTGAATTCGCGAATATCGGCGCCCCCGGAAAACGCCTTGCCGGCGCCGGTGATGACGATGGCCTGGATCGCGTCGTCATCGAGCGCGCGCGTCAGGCCGTCCACGATGCCGCTGCGGGTGGCATGGCCCAACCCATTGACGGGCGGATTGTTGAGCGTGATGACGGCTACGCCGTCGTGAACCTGGTATTCGGTAGTCATGGGGGGCTTCTGCCTGAAAAGGTCTACTGCAGGAATGGGTGGAATTATGCCTGCGCGATTCGACAGGAACGAAAATAGCACGATCGGTTTATTTTGTGTGCGCTTTTAGAGAAATTTCTAACCGTCTTGCCGCCCTTATCTGCTGTGGCACCAGTGTCGGCTTGTCTACCATCTCGGAGCAAATCCGCGGCGGAGCTGTCGCGGCCGGCTTTTTGTATCACCGGTCAATTACTCATTCGCACCCACATCAGGTATCACAGGCTCAACAAAATGGTGTTGCCGACATTCTCGCCAGACCTTCGAAATTTTTTGCGTCGCTCAGTTACCGCGGCGAGGCGTTCGTTTCAGTCGTTTGGAGCGGCCGTGGTCGAGCATCGTACCGCGCACTTTGCAACGCAACGCGCAATCACATGGCGGCGCCGCGCCTATTGGCTAATTTTCCTGCTCGCCCTCGCCGCGCTTTACCCCATGCGCGAAGCCACGGCCGCGGGTACATGGTTGTATGGACAGCCCACCGAAGTCTCCATCAACGAGACAGTGACGGCTAATTTGCGTACCAACGACGCCTGGCTCAATCGCACTCGGGAATGCGAAATCTGGGTTCACAATAAGCCAATGCCTACCGACTGGACCAGCCAGACCACCAGGCTTGCCAGAGGAAATTCCAGAGACGAGTGCGGAGCCGACACGGATATCGGCTCGTTACAGGGAGAAGGACGGTTGGACCCAAGCAAGTTCGCGCCCGGCCAGGCCTATTCATTGAGTGCCTGGGCCGTCATCGGCGACACGCATTACCGCGAGTTCTATCCATTGACCGTTCGCCCCTTGGGTGGCTCGGTCGATCAGTCTACCGTCAATGTCGGTTACGGGACCCGTGACGTGTTGATCAGCGGTAACGTCAACAGCGGCGCCACGCATATGATCGTTTACCGCGATGGCAGTGAAGTCGCTCGCTTTGCCAATCAGGGAGACACCGCTACAACGTCGGGCCGCGTCGATGTCTCGGGGCTGACGCAAGGCTCATGGACGCTGCGCGTCTACGCGGCATTGGTCCATAGCGGCGGCGTTCACTGGCAGCACCTGAAGGATGTCACCGTGACCCGGCAAGCCTCGCCCCCGCCCCCAAAACCGACCTGGGTGTCGCCCAACGACAACGTCTGGCACAGGCACGGCTCGAACAACCTCGACATGACCGGCAACGCGGTGGCCGGCATCGAGCAACTCTACGTCGTCCAGCAGCGCGCGGACGGCAGCCAGTGGAACTATCATTACATCGACAACTTCACGCAAGGCAATGACGGCAATTTCACGGTGCCCATCTACGGCTCGCTTTTGTGGAGCGAGGGCGACTACCAGGTCAGGTTCATGGTAAAGCGTCAAGGCACGTGGAGCGCCTATTCCGACTGGCGTACCCTCAAGATCGACAACACCGGGCCCACGGTCGCCTGGACCGGCCTGAGCGCGAAAGCCCGCACGATTACCGTCAAGGGCAAGGTAACCGACACGCTGAGCGGGCCGTCATGGGTGCGCGTCCATTACAAACGCGACACCAATACCACGTGGAGCGACGGCGGCTGGTCGTACGTCGACGCCTCTGGAAATTTCTCGCACAGCTTCATTGCCTCCGCCCCGGCTTCCGGGACGCGCACCTACGATGTGCGTTTCTTCGGCGTTGACAAGGCTGGCAATGAGTCCGACTGGAGCGAAACGCGCAAGATCGCGATCAAGCGCAGCCAGCCGGTCGTGGAATGGCTGGCGCCGGCGGCGCAAACCGCGTTTGTCTCGACGCCGACGTACCGGGTCAGAATCACCGATCCCGAGACATCGATCGCAGGGGCGAATATCACCGTCCGGTATACGAACAAATACGGCCAGCCTGACGTCGAAACCGATGCGATGAAGAAAGATGGCGAGGCGCCCGACGTGTGGTACTTCAAGGCGAGCCTGGCCGATTTCCATGACATCAAGGACGGCAGCGCGTTTACTGCCGAGGTCGTCGCCACCAACGCGGACAAGGACCGATCCGTCAAGGTCGAACGCAGTTTCAACAAGGCGGCGGTCGAGTACTTCGGCGAATTCACGCTCACGCCGCCGGCCAATCTGGGCGGCGTCAAACCGGGCGATACCTTCGACCTGTCATTGCGCATCAAAGCCGACGGCATGCCGCGCGGGGTGCGTATCGACCTGCCTTTGCCCGACGGCCTGGAAGCGGACGGAGAACCGCGCTATGACGCGGCAAACAGCACCAGCGACGCCGAAAACTCATGGAAAATTCCGGCCAACATCCGCGCCTACTGGAACGGGAAAAGCAGCCGAACCGCCCTGATCAGCGCGCCGTGGGACTCGCAGCCCTATATGGATCACGAAGAAATCGTCGTGATCAAGCTGCCCGTCAAGGTCAGCGAAGGCGCCACCCATGGGCCGCGCACGGCGACAGCGGCCATTTGGCAACACCCTGGCGAAAGTAACAAGAAAATCGCCTCCGCCACTATTCAGATCGGCACCGACAACACGCCGCCTGAGCTCGCATGGGTCTCGCCGGCTGCCAACAGCGTGCATGGTGACGCGCTGCCGATCGCCGTGAGCGCCACCGATGACAAGAGCGGCATCAACGAGGTCAAACTCGATTGGCGCGTCGATGGCGGCGCGTGGCAGACGACGCCGGCAAGCATGAGCCGCGGCACAGGCGATCAGTACATCCATGCGCTCGACATTACCGGGATAGCGGCGGGAAAAACCATTGAAGTCCGCATGAAAGCGACCGATAACGCTCGCAATCAGAGTGAGTGGACAAGCATCCGTGCGTTCCGCAAGGGTCAATATTTCGAGACGTTTGCGCTAACCCTCCCGGCTGGCAGCCCGGACCTGCGC
The DNA here is from genome assembly GCF_004297875.1 of Pandoraea sp. Classification (GTDB taxonomy): domain Bacteria; phylum Pseudomonadota; class Gammaproteobacteria; order Burkholderiales; family Burkholderiaceae; genus Pandoraea. The sequence goes on from NZ_SCSK01000048.1 coordinate 202,126, forward strand.
CCGGGCGCGACGTTCGATCTCACCTTGCGCGTCAAAGCCGACGTGGCGATGCGCGACGTGCAATTCGAATTGCCGCTGCCGGCCGGGCTGATGGCCAACGGCGCACCCCGCATCGCGGCCGGCACCGACGAGACGGGCAACAACCTGGCGGTGGCGCAACACCTGAACACCGAATGGAATGGCGCGAGCCGCCCGTTGCTGACACATCCTACGCGATTGCCAGGGATGGCAGCCGGCAATGTCGTGATCCTCAGCATTCCGGTGAGAGTCAGCCACGAGGCCCAGCCCGGCAGCGTTGCGGTGGTCGCCAAGGGCTGGCGCGGCGGCGCAGCTCACCAAAACGAGCGCTCGTCAGCACTGACCCTCACCGTGGTGCCGCGCGTCGGCGACGTGATCAGCCATGGCGCATTGCTACGCCACAAGGGGCAAGACGTCGACCAATCGGGCGGCTTCACGCCGGGCGATACCCTGATCTACCGGTTGAGTCTGAGCGCTGTGCGTGATGCCGAAATTGCTGGACTGCGGCTTGAGTATGCCGTGCCCGACGGTCTGCAAGCCAACGGCACACCGGCATTCGCTCCCCATAGCGACGTGACCTCGGGGCTGAACCCGGCCTGGGACGGCACGACGGGCAACCCCCAGTTGCTGGGCGCAGGCGTCACGCTGCCAGCCGGTAAAACGCTTATGATCGACATACCGGTCAGGCTGATCACCCCGCGTGACGCACGGTCGACGGTAACCAGCAACGTCGGCGTGACAGCCAGCAATGCCAGCGGTTATAAGATCCTGAGCGATACCTTCGCGTGGCAGAACGCCGGCTTCGAGGCCAGCGCCGCGCTGCAGACCGGCTTGACGGTGCTTCCGGCCAACGCCCAGCCCCGCCCTGGCGAGTCGCTCACCTACGAGGCGACTTTACGCGCCCGGCGCTGGGCGCTGGTCGATGCTCAATTGACTTTCGATTTACCGGCCGGACTCGCCAGGGATCCCGCGCGCGCGCTCAGCTTCGCCCCGACCAGCCAGGTCAATACCGGCTTGAACCAGCAGTGGGACGGCAGCGGTCAATTGTTGGCGCCGGGCGTGGCGCTGCCGGCCGACCAGACGATCGTCGTGCGGGTGCCCGTGCAAGTGCGAGACCAGGCAGTGCCCGGTCCACTGGTCAGCCGCGTCGCCGCGGGCGCGACCAATGTGCGCGGCATGCAGTTCGCCGAACATCTGCTGACGCTGAGCGGCCAGCCGCCGGAGACCGGCCAGTTGAGTCTGGTCAAGCACGTCGATCGTGAAACCGCACAGCCCGGCCAGACGCTGACTTATACCATTCACTTCAGGAACCTGGGAGTCGAGCCGCTGAACAATATCGACATTCACGACGCCGCCCCCGCCCATACGCGCCTGCTTGGCGCCGCTTGCGGCAGTCCGATGCCGGCCGCACTGAAGTGTTCGCCCAAGACCGGCGAGTCGGGCGAACATAGCGTGCGGTGGGAGTTCGACGGCCACCTCCCGGCCGGTGCCAGCGGGCGGGTCAGCTATACGGTACAAATCCGGGGGTAAGGCTTTCAACCGGAATGGTGCGTCACGTCAATGCACGCTGCCCCCACCACCCAGACCGCAAGACCGCCAAACCCGGCCCTTGCGGTTTTTCCTGAGTAGAGGGTGTCGAAAGGCGTAGCGAGCGGAGTTGAATCAGAATAGAGCAGCGCACAGCAAGCGGAGCATCCGTGGTATGTGCGAGGATTCGCCGTGCCGCCCACCCCAGGTCAGGCACGTGCGGTAGTTTTTCAACATCCTGCCAGGCCGCGATAATCGCACCGGCTTGCGCCAGCCTGCATCGGTGAGCCGGCCACGCCAATCGCTACGCGATCGAATAAAGAAAATTCTCGTACTCACGCAGCTTTTTTCCGATAGGTCCGCGTGATCGATCTGCCTATTATCGGGCGGCAAGCTGTCGTTTCAATCCGTTTTCCCCTCCCGGCTGCGACACGCCGGGGCGTGACGACCTCCCGACCCACTATGTGTCTGAAACATGTACGCACGTTCGGTCAACGGCCAGACCGAAAAAAATTCGTCGTTCCCGACTCGCTGACCGCCGATCACGAATCCGCAAATCGCGCCCTCTCGACTCACGATAAATATTTGTTACTCAAGAAAATCCCGGTCAATTCGTTGCTCCATCTGAATGGGGCTGCGCATTCGGGCCGGGAAAAATGAACCGTTTCCCAACGTCGCTAAGGCGATCTCTGTTTGCTTCTTGAGGAGTGCCCGCTTCATGCCGTTTTTCCGCCAGACCCGAATCACCCCGTGTGCCGGCCCAGTATCGGCGTACGCTCCTTCCATCGTCCGCTGCACCGTGCTGCGATTGATGACTGCGATGCTTTCGGCGCTGTTTTCATCAATGAGGGCCGCGATGCCGCAGCGTCGATGGCTGGCGCTGATGCTATCGATTGCGCCAATGCTCTGGACTCCGGCAGCGCATGCCGCGAGCGTGAGCCTGGGAAAGTATCCGACCTCTGATATCCGTATCAACGACACCATCACGGCAGAACTCTCCACTGGCGATGACAGCTCCTACGATCCGGTGCGCGAATGCGAAATCGTTGCTCACCACAACAATGGCAACGACAGAGTCGCCTACGGCGGAAGTCGTGATCAATGCGGGCACGATGTCGGCGTCGCGCGGCCCTGGGCGTCCTTCAAGGCCACACCCGGCAAATATCAGCCGGGCAAATCGTACAAACTCCAGGGCTGGGCCAAATTCGCCTCCAGCGGGTTCCTCAAGGACGAAGTCACGATCCGCATCAAACCGATGAGCGGCATGATCACGCAGTCGGCGTATACGGTGAATTACGGCACCAACAGCATTACCGTCCGCGGCCGGTTCCATGATGGCGCCACCCACATGGGCGTCTTTCGGGGAGGCAAGGAGGTCGGCAGATTCGCCATCTCGCCCGGTAGCGGTGAGGCCATTGGCGACATCGACGTCACCGCCTTGAAACCGGGCGAAAAATGGACGCTGGGCGTGAACGCAGCACTGGTCTACAGCGGCGGCGTTTACTGGCAGCACATCCAGGACCTGACCGTCACGCGGATCAAACATCCCGCGCCCCCCACGCCCACCTGGATCTCGCCCGCCGACAACGGCTGGTACAACCCACGCATCGACAGCGAGAACATCCAGATCACCGCCAACGCCGTTGCCGGCATTCAACGCATCTACATGGTTCAGCGCCGCAAGGACGGCACCGACTGGAGCAGCCACGACATCACCGACTTCACCCAGGAAGCCAACGGCAACGTCACCGTTCCGATCTACGGCTCGTTTATCTGGCACGAGGGCGACTATGAGGTTTGGTTCAAGGTCAGCCGTCTGGGCACCGACAGCGAGCCCAGCGCATCCCGCACGTTCCGCGTCGACACAACGCCGCCCACCTTTGACTGGCGCGGCCTGTCTGCCGCCGCCCGGACCATCACCGCCACCGGCAAGGTGACCGACGCGCTGAGCGGACCGTCATGGGCACGGGTTCAATACAAGCGCGACACCGGCAGCACCTGGAGCGATGGCGGAAGGGCCTATGTGGACGGCGACGGCAACTTCAGCCATAGCTTCAAGGTCAGCGGCAACGCCAATCGCCCCTATCGCTATGACGTGCGCGTGCGGGGCTTCGACAAAGCCGGCAACCCTTCGGCATGGAGCGAAACGCGGCAGATCGAGGTCCAGCGCAGCTACCCAGTGGCGCAATGGATAGCGCCCGAGGAAAACAGCACGCATCTGGGTATGCCCACATATCGCGTGAAGATCACCGATGAAAAGACCAGCATCAAGAGTGCGCGCATCACTGTTTATTATACCGACCGGTACGGCAGAGAAACCAGCGGGACAAACAACCTGACCGAGGACAGCGCGCACCCGGGCGAGTGGATTTTCACGCCGCGCCTGTCTGACTTCAACCGCATCAAAGACGGCTCGGCCTTCAGGGCCGAAATCGAGGTCATCAACGCCGACGGCGACAAGGCGAAAAAGATCACCCGCTCTTTCAACAAGGGCGTTTCCCGGCCCTTCGACGAATTCACGCTCACGGCGCCGGCCGGCCTGGGCAGCATCAAACCGGGCGATGCATTCGAGCTGAGCCTGCGCATCAAGAACCTCGGTACCGCGGAAGGCGTACGCATTCAGGTGCCGCTACCCGCCGGATTGCAGGGCAACGGCCAGATCAGATTCGATGCCGACCAAAGCAGCGGTGCCGGTAGCGGCTATTGGAGAATCCAGGACAGGCTCTCCAGTTCCTGGGATGGCAAGGATCGGGGCATCAATCTGACTTCCACGCGGTGGGACGAGACACCCAGCATGAATCACAACGAGGTCGTCGTCCTCAAGCTGCCGGTCAAGGTCAGCGACGATGCTTCCGATGGCCCGCTCAGCGTTACCGCCACCATTTGGCACCTTCATGGACAGGACGACAGGAAAACCGCCACGGTGACCCTGAACGGCAAGATGGGTCAACTGAGCGACTTCTCGTTGGCGCGCCGCAACGTTCGGGACAACGACGCATCCGGTGGATTCACGACCGGCGACACTTTCGTCTACCGGTTGCAGGGAAGCGCTCCGGCTCACACAAAACTCGATAATCTGGCGCTGGCCTACGCCCTGCCAAACGGCCTGCAGCCCAACGGTCAACCGGTCTTTGCCGCGCACAGTGATCTCAAGGCCGGGCTGAACGCGGCCTGGGACGGCGCCAACCAGTCGCAATTGCTGCAGGGCGAGGTCTCGCTGCCCGCGGGGCAGACCGTGATCGTCGATATTCCCGTCAAAATCGTCGCTCGCACCCAGCCTGGCAACGACATCGCGAGTACCGTCACGGCCACTGCCAGTCAGATCGCCACAGCGCAAAGCGTCAGCGACACGTTCACGCTGCAAACGAGCGGCTTCCTGGCGCCGGCTGCGCTTTCAACCACGCTCACGACGGTGCCGGACAACGCCAGCCCCCATCCTGGCGACACGCTGCATTATCGAGTCGGACTGGAAGCCAGACGCTGGGCGTTGGACGGTGCGCAGCTCGATTTCGTGCTGCCCGCCGGACTGGCGAAAGATCCGTCGCGCGCGCTCGCCTTCGCGCCGGAGAGCCACGTCCAGCAGGGTTTGAGCACGACGTGGTCCGGGCGCGGACATTTGCTGGCCGATGGTGTCTCGCTGCCGGCGGGCCAGCGCCTGATCGTCCTGGTGCCGATCCAGGTGCGCGAGAACGTCAAGCCCGGTCTGATACATAGCCAGGCAACGGCTCGCGCCGCCAATGTGCGAGGCACACAGGTGGTCGAGCACTTGCTGCCGATTGCCGACGTGCCGCGCGTCGATGGCCCGCTCCGACTGGAGCATTCGGTCGACCATCAGCGAGTCAAGCCGGGTGCCATGCTGACCTACGTCACGCGCTACACCAACCGGAGCGATCAGCCGCTTACCGACCTCGAGCTGTACCATTTGGTGCCACCGCATACTTCCCTCGTCCGGGCCGACTGCGACACCCCGCTCCCGCCGGGCCTGATGTGCTCATCTACCGCGACTCGGGCAGCAGCCAATGATGCCGACGGCGGCAACGGAAGCGGTGGTAAAACACGCATCCACTGGCTGCTCAAAGGGAAATTGCGTCCCGGAGACTCCGGTAGCGTCAGCTTTATCGTGCGGGTTGACGAGCGCTGACAGCCCGGCGCGTGGGGAAAATCACGAGGTGTCAGCGGGTCTGCAAGGAACGGGACCCGCCGACTGGCATCGGGCCTCATCTGGCATCGAGGGCCCGCCGCTTTGATGGACCGGATGCGGTCTTGCAGATCACTTGCACGCATCCGAAACGCCTTCGGGTCCGGCGTAGTCCTTGAAGCGTTCACGCAACTTCAGTTTCTGCATTTTGCCGGTGGCGGTATGCGGAATCTCGTCGACAAAAACAACGTCGTCCGGAATCCACCATTTAGCCACGCGCCCCTCGTAAAACTTCAGGATTTCCTCGCGCGTCACCTGAGCGCCCGGCTTTTTGACGATCACCAATAACGGCCTTTCGTCCCACTTCGGATGCGAGATCGCAATACACGCGGCCTCATGCACTGCGGGATGCGCCATCACGACGTTCTCGACATCGATCGAGCTGATCCACTCACCGCCTGATTTGATCACGTCCTTGCTGCGGTCGGTGATGTGTACATATCCATCCGCATCGATCGTCGCCACGTCGCCGGTCGGAAACCAGCCATTGATCAGCGGTGACTTATCGCCTTTGAAATACGTATCGATCACCCACGGCCCGCGCACCAGCAGATCGCCAAACGACTCGCCGTCCCAGGGCAGCTCCTGGCCGTCGGAGCCGACGATTTTCAAATCGACGCCATAGATCGCACTGCCCTGTTTCTCGAGCAGCGCGCGCTGCGCCTCACGCGGCAAGTTGGCATGCTTGACACGCAACTTGCATAGCGTACCTAACGGGGACATTTCGCTCATGCCCCAGGCATGGATAACCTGCACGCCGTAATCTTCCTCGAAGGTACGGATCATCGCCGGCGCGCAAGCGGAGCCGCCGATGACCGTGCGGTTCAGCGTGCTGAAGCGCAGCCCGTTTTTCTTGACATGGTCGAGCAGACCCAGCCACACGGTGGGCACACCGGCCGAAAAAGTCACGCCCTCGGCCTCAAACAGTTCGTACAGTGACCTGCCGTCGAGATCCTTGCCCGGCAGCACCAGTTTCGCGCCGGTCAGTGGCACCGCGTAGGGCAGTCCCCAGGCGTTGACGTGAAACATCGGCACGACCGGCAGCACGCTGTCGCGCGCCGAGAGCGCCATCGAATCAGGCAGCGCCGCGCCATAGGAGTGCAGCACGGTTGAACGATGGCTATACAGCACGCCCTTCGGATTGCCTGTGGTGCCCGACGTGTAACACAAGCTCGACGCAGTGCTCTCGTCGAACTCAGGCCAGGCGTAGTCGCTGTCCTGCGCATCGAGCAGTTCTTCATAACACAGCAGGCCGACTTCACTGGCCGGCATGTGAGCGCGATCCGTCATTGCGACCCAGCCGCGCACGTCGGGGCAACGCGGCGCCAGTCGTTCGACCAGCGGCAGGAAAGTCAGATCGAAAAACACATAACGGTCCTCGGCATGGTTGACGATGTATTCGATCTGCTCCGGAAACAGACGCGGGTTGATCGTATGGCAGACCGCCCCCATGCCCGAGACCGCGTAATAAATTTCGAGATGCCGATAGCCATTCCACGCCAGCGTGCCGACGCGCTCGCCCGGCTCGACGCCGAGCGCCAGCAGCGCCCTGGCCAGTTGCTTGGCGCGCTGCTGCAGGCCGCGGTAGGTATAACGGTGAACATCGCCTTCGATGCGACGCGACACGATTTCGGTGTCGCCATGATGTCGCGCGGCGTGCCGCAGGATCGACGAGATCAGCAGCGGCACTTGCATCATTTGCCCCGGTATGGTGCTTGCCATGGGGTCAGTCTCCTGGATGTGATTATTTTGCCGTTTTGGCGGCACCCGGCCGTCGCTACATACTAACGAGCAGCGAATGCACTGCTCAAGTAAAATATCGGGAAATCCGAGGGCCCACAATATGTCGTATTCCCCGAGCGCGGATGCTGCCTCGGCAGCCGCCGCCCAGGCGCTCACGCTGCCGCTGACCAACGGTTTCGCTCGCTTGGGCGAGGCTTTTTTCACCCGCCTCGCGCCCGCGCCGCTGCCAGCGCCCTATCTGGTAGCCTTCAGCGCCCAGGCCGCGAGCTTGCTGGGCTGGTCCGGCGAGGTCGCGGCCCACCCCGATTTCATCGATACATTTGCTGGCAACCGCCCGTTGCCCGGCGCCGAGCCGCTTGCCAGCGTGTATTCGGGCCACCAGTTCGGCGTGTGGGCTGGTCAGCTCGGCGACGGACGCGCGCACTGGCTGGGCGAGGCGCATACGCGCGGCGGCGACTGGGAGGTTCAACTCAAGGGCAGTGGCCTGACGCCCTACTCCCGCATGGGCGACGGCCGGGCCGTGTTGCGTTCGTCGATCCGCGAATTTCTCTGCTCGGAGGCGATGCACCACCTCGGCATTCCCACCACGCGTGCGCTGTGCGTAGTCGGTTCGGACGCGCCGGTGCGCCGCGAAACCATCGAGAGCGCCGCGGTCGTCACCCGTTTGTCGCCCAGCTTTATCCGCTTCGGTCATTTCGAGCACTTCGCCGCGTGCGAGCGGCACGACCTGCTGGCCCAACTGGCGGACTATGTCATCGAGCGTTACTATCCGCACTGCCGTGAGGTAGCCAATCCGTATCAGGCGTTGCTGGCTGAGGTATCGGCGCGCACCGCCGAGTTGATGGCGCAGTGGCAGGCAGTCGGCTTCTGTCATGGGGTGATGAATACGGACAATATGTCGATTCTGGGTCTGACGATCGATTACGGCCCGTTCGGATTCATGGACGGCTTCAACGCCAACCATATCTGCAATCACTCCGACAGCCAGGGCCGCTACGCCTACCGCATGCAGCCCAACGTCGCCTACTGGAATCTGTTTTGTCTGGCGCAGGCCCTGCTGCCTCTTATCGGCGACGGCCAGGCCGGCGTCGAGGCGGCTCAGGCCGCGCTCGAAGGCTACAAACCCGGCTTCGCCGACGAGATCGATCTGCGCTTGCGCGCGAAGCTCGGCTTGCGTGAAGCGCACCCTGGCGACGAAGCGCTGCTGAACCGGTTGTTCGACATCATGCATGCCGGCAGGGTTGATTTCACGCTGTTCTTTCGCCGTCTGGCGCAACTGCGCATTGAGAGCCCTGAGCACGACGCGCCGTTGCGCGACATGTTCATCGATCGCGCTGCGTTCGACGCCTGGGCGAGCGACTACCGCGCCCGGTTGCGTCATGAGGGCAGCGACGATCCTGCGCGCCGAGCCGAAATGAATCTGGTCAATCCCAAATATGTGTTGCGGAACCATCTGGCGCAAACCGCTATCCGAAAAGCCAATGAAAAGGATTTTTCCGAAGTGACCGCCCTGTTGCGCCTGCTGGAGCATCCCTTTGACGAACAACCCGGGATGGACCATTACGCCGCCTTGCCGCCCGACTGGGCTGCTCAGCTCGAGGTGAGCTGTTCGTCGTAATCCCACCGATTTCTGGAGACACCCATGAGCTCTATTCACAAGACCGACGCCGAATGGCGCGCCGAACTCGACGATATCGAATACCAGGTGACCCGCCATGCCGCCACCGAGCGGCCGTTTACCGGGCGCTACTGGGATCACTGGGAGAACGGCGTCTATCGTTGCGTCTGTTGCGGCGAGCCGCTCTTCGAGTCAGCCAGCAAGTTCGACGCCGGTTGCGGCTGGCCAAGCTACTCTCGCCCCCTCGATGAAACCGACATCGATGAAATTGCCGATCACAGCCACGGCATGGAGCGCGTGGAGGTCCGCTGCCATCATTGCGGCGCGCACCTGGGCCACGTGTTCGAAGACGGCCCTGCGCCGACCGGGCTGCGCTATTGCATTAATTCGGCCGCTTTGAAATTCCAGGCCGGAGCAGACTCACAGGCGGTGTCGCCGGGCGACGACGCCGCATTTCCGGGTGCGTCCGACAAGCCGGTGCGCTAAACTGCCGCCGGCAACTTTTTTTCCGATCTCAGCGAGCCCGCCACGCCCATGAAATTTTTGTTCGATCTGTTCCCGATCATCCTGTTTTTTGTCGCCTTCAAGGTCGCCGGCATTTATGCGGCAACCGCCGTGGCGATCGCCGCGACCGTGGTCATGATCGGCTGGGTGTGGTTCCGCCACCGCAAGGTCGAGGCGATGCAGTGGGTCAGTCTGGCGATCATCGTCGTGTTCGGCGGTGCCACGCTGGTGCTGCACGACGATACCTTCATCAAATGGAAGCCTACCGTGCTGTACTGGCTGTTTGCCGGCACGCTGTTCATTTCCGAATTGATGTTCGACCGCAATCTGATCCGCGCCATGATGGAAAAGCAGATGGCATTGCCCGAGCCTGTCTGGCGCACGCTGAACGTCAGCTGGGCATTGTTTTTCCTGGCCATGGGCGCGCTCAATATTGCCATCGCCTATCATTACTCGACCAGCACTTGGGTCAATTTCAAACTGTTCGGCAGCATGGGGCTTATGGTGGTGTTCATCATCATCCAGAGCCTGTGGCTCGGCAAATATATGAAACAGGACGATTGACCATGCCCGCCACACCCGAATCCGTCATCGAGCAGCGCCTGCGCGCTGCGCTCTCGCCCGAAAGACTTGCGCTCGAAAATGACAGCGCGTTGCATGCCGGCCACGCCGGCGCCTCGGCCGGCGGCCATTACCGCCTGACCATCGTGGCCGCCGCGTTCGCCGGCAAGAACCGCGTGGCGCGCCATCGCTTGGTGTATGATGCGCTGTCTGATTTGATGCAGAACGGCGTTCACGCGCTGGCCATTACCGCGCTGACGCCGGATGAAGCCGGTTTGCCCCCCATTTCGCATTGACCTCCATTCAGATTGTTAGGAATTCGCATGGCTTTGAAATCTATCCGCATCGCTCTCATTGCGCCGGTCCTCGCAGCGCTCGTCGGCCTGCCTGCCCACGCGCAGAATGTCGCCGTGGTCAACGGCACGCCGATTCCCGTCTCGCGCGCCGATGCCATGGTCAAGGAGATGGTCAAGCAGGGGCAGCAGAACTCTCCCGAATTGCAGGCGCAAGTGCGGGAAGATCTCGTCAACCGCGAAATCCTCACGCAGGAAGCGATCCGGCGCGGTCTGCAAACCCAGCCCGACGTGCAGAACCAGCTCGCGCTGGCGCGTCAATCGGTATTGATTCGCGCCCTGATCAACGATGAGCTGCAAAAATCGCCGGTCACCGACGCCGAAGTGCAAGCCCGATATGACGAGCTCAAGAAGCAGTACGGCGCCGAGGAATATCGTGCCCGTCATATCCTGGTGCCAACCGAAGCCGAAGCCGAGCAACTGATCGCCAAGCTCAAGGCCGGCGCGAATTTTGCCGATCTGGCCAAGCAATACTCGAAGGATCCGGGCTCCGCGCCCAATGGCGGCGATCTCGACTGGTCACCCGCGAGCGCCTATGTTGAACCTTTCGCGGCGGCACTGACCAAGCTGAAAAAAGGCGAATACACCGACAAGCCGGTCAAGACGTCGTTCGGCTACCACATCATCGAACTGGAAGACGTGCGCCCCGCGCAAATTCCGCCGCTGTCCGAAGTCAAAACCCAGCTGGAGCAGCAAATGCGCCAGGAAAAGCTGCAGAAATTCGAGATGAATCTGCGCGACAAAGCCAAGATTCAATAAGCCGGGAGCCCACCCGGATGCAAAAAAACCGCCTTTCCGGGCGGTTTTTTATTGGCTCATGAAGACACCGATTTGCGCTTGCGAAACCGGCTGATGGCAGCAAGCTGCGCCGCGGCTTCCATCAGCTCGGCTTGCGCCTTCGCATATTCGATGCGCGAAGTCTGATTCTGGAGCGCTTCGGTAGCCGCCTGACGGGCAAGTTCGGCTTTGCTCTCGTCGAGATCATCGGCGCGCATCACCGTGTCGGCCATGACGGTTACGATACTCGCCTGCACTTCGGCGAAGCCGCCTGCGATGTAGAAAAATATCTCCTCGCCAGACGTTTGTCGAATATGCACCGTTCCGGGCCGCAGCGTGGTCAGAAATGGCGCGTGACCGGTCAGCACACCGAAGTCGCCCTGCGCGCCGGGCATCGATACATACTCGGCCTGGCCAGAAAATATCTCGGCTTCGGCACTGACCAGATCGACTTTGAAGGTTCCCATTGCCGCCTCCTGTTCAGCGTATCGCCAGCAGGCGGCTTCGCGTCAGGCCTCAGGCCGCAAGCGCTCAGGCCGCCCAGCGCCGAGCGTTGCGGAACATGCGCATCCAGGGGCTGTCCGCGCCCCACGAGTCGGGATGCCAACTCATCTGCACGGAGCGGAACACCCGCTCCGGATGCGGCATCATGACCGTGAAACGGCCATCGGCCGTGGTGAACGACGTCAATCCTCGCGGTGAACCGTTGGGATTGAACGGATAGGTCTCGGTCACCGCGCCGCGATGATCGACGAAGCGCATGGCGCCGATCGCCTGCTCGATGTCGCCCTGGTGCGCGAAATTGGCAAACCCCTCGCCATGCGCGACCACGATCGGCGCCTGCGTGCCTTGCATGTCCCTGAAAAACAGCGACGGCGAGTCGAGCACTTCGACCATTGCCAGACGGGCTTCGTACTTCGCCTTGTTATGTGTGAATTTGGGCCAGGCGGCTGCACCGGGAATCATGTTGGCCAAATTGCTCATCATCTGGCAGCCGTTGCAGACCCCGAGCGCGAATGTGTCGGCACGATCAAAGAATGATGCAAACATGTCAGCCAACGAATTGTTGAACAGGATCGTCTTGGCCCAGCCTTCGCCAGCACCCAGCGTATCGCCGTAGGAGAAGCCGCCGCACGCGATGAATCCGCGGAAGTCCTGCAGGCTGGCGCGCCCGCCGATCAGGTCGCTCATGTGCACGTCATACGCGTCGAAGCCGGCGCGGTCGAGCACGTAAGCCATCTCAACATGCGAATTCACGCCCTGCTCGCGCAGCACGGCAACCTTCGGACGCGCGCCGCTGGCGATGAACGGCGCGGCGACGTCTTCGGCCGGATCGAACGTGAGCCTAGGCGACATGCCAGGATCGTTACCGTCGAGCAGTCCATCGTATTCGGCGTCAGCACAGGCAGGGTTGTCGCGCAGGCGCGCAATGCGCCAGCTCACTTCGCTCCATGCGCGCTGCAGTTCGATGCGCGACGCGCTGAATATCTGCTTGGCGTCACGATAGATTTCGATCACGTCGCTGGCGTTGGGCTTGCCGATCACGTGGCTGCATTGTGACAGGCCATGCTGGCGCAGCGTTTGCAGGACTTCGTCGCGGTGCGCGGCGCGCACCTGGACCACGGCGCCCAGCTCTTCGTTGAACAGCGCCCGCAGCGTCATGTCTTCGCGTCGACCGGCGGTTTGACGCGCCCAGTCCTTGGCGTCGCCGTAATCGAATTCATGCGCCTGATCGAGCACCAGCATGTCGACGTTGAGAGACACGCCGGCATGGCCCGCAAACGCCATTTCGCACACCGTGGCGAACAGCCCGCCGTCGGACCGATCGTGATACGCGAGCAGCTTGCCCTCGGCGTTGAGCTGCTGAATTGCCGAGAAGAACCGCTTCAGATCTTCCGGATCGTCGACGTCCGGCGTGACGTCTCCCAGTTGCTGGGTTACCTGCGCGAGGATGCTGCCGCCCAGACGGTTGCGGCCACGGCCCAGGTCGATCGCGATCAGCACGGTATCGCCGACGGCATCGATACGATGCAGTTGCGGCGTCAGGTGCCTGCGCACGTCGGCGACCGGGGCGAATGCCGAGATGATCAGCGAGACCGGCGCGACCACCTCCTTCGCCGCGTCGCCTTCGCGCCATTGCGTGCGCATCGACAATGAATCCTTGCCGACCGGGATCGACAGGCCCAGCGCCGGACAAAGCTCCATACCGACTGCCTTGACGGTATCGAAAAGCCGCGCATCTTCGCCCGGCGCACCGCACGCGGCCATCCAGTTGGCCGACAGTTTGATCTGCGCGAGCGACTCGATCGGTGCAGCGGCGATATTGGTGATCGCCTCACCCACTGCCATGCGGCCGGACGCTGGCGCATCGATCACCGCCAATGGCGTGCGCTCGCCCATGGTCATGGCTTCGCCGCGGTAACCCGCAAAGTCCATGGCGGTGATGGCGCAGTCGGCCACCGGCACTTGCCATGGCCCGACCATCTGGTCGCGTACTGTCAGCCCGCCGACGGCGCGGTCGCCGATCGTGATAAGAAAGGATTTGCTGGCCACCGTCGGATGCCTGAGCACCTCTTGCGCAACGTCGGCCAGCGCCAGGCCGGTGACGTCCACGGGCGCAGCCGTGGTAGCCACACGCGTGACGTCACGGTGCATCCGCGGCGTCTTGCCGAGCAGCACGTCCATCGGCATATCGACCGGTGTCGCGCTGCCGGCCGGCGCCTCGGCGTCGATCAGTTGCAATTGCCGCTCTTCGGTGGCTACGCCGACCACCGCAAACGGACAGCGTTCGCGTTCACACATGGCCTGAAACGCCGGCAGGTCGTCGGGTGCGATGGCCAGTACGTAGCGTTCCTGGGCTTCGTTGCTCCAGATTTCAGCGGGCGACATGCCGCTCTCTTCCAACTGAATGTGGCGCAAGTCGAAGCGCGCGCCGCGCCCGGCGCCATCGACGAGTTCGGGAAATGCGTTGGACAAGCCGCCCGCGCCGACATCGTGGATGGACAAAATCGGATTGCGTTCACCCAGCGCCCAGCAGGCATTGATGACTTCCTGGGCGCGGCGCTGAATTTCCGGGTTGCCGCGCTGCACCGAGTTGAAGTCGAGTTCGGCCGCGTTGGTGCCGGTCGCCATCGAGCTGGCCGCGCCGCCGCCGATGCCGATGCGCATGCCGGGGCCGCCGATCTGGATCAGCAGCGAGCCGGCGGGCAGATCTTGCTTGTGCGTGTGAGCGTCATCGATATTGCCGATGCCGCCAGCGATCATGATCGGCTTGTGGTAGCCGCGCACGCGTCCGCCGACGTTCTGCTCGTAAGCGCGAAAGTAGCCGCCCAGGTTAGGCCGCCCAAATTCGTTGTTGAATGCCGCGCCGCCCAGCGGGCCTTCGATCATGATCTGCAGCGGCGAGGCGATGCGATCGGGCTGCCCATAGCGGCCCGGTGCCGCGTCCGGCCGGCGCTCGGCCAGCGGCTGCGTGACGTCCTGCGCACTCTCCCACGCGGCGTTCGTCTCAGGCAGGTTCAGGTTGGAGACCGTGAACCCGCACAGGCCCGCCTTGGGCGTGGCGCCCCGGCCGGTCGCCCCTTCGTCGCGGATCTCGCCGCCGGCACCGGTGGAAGCGCCGGGGAACGGCGAAATGGCGGTCGGATGATTGTGCGTCTCGACCTTCATCAAGGTGTGCGTGAGCGCATCGACTCGCTGGTAGTGCCGGGCACCGTGGCCCGCTTCACGCGGGTACCAGCGCTCCACCACCGCGCCGGCCATTACCGCGGCGTTGTCGGAATAGGCAACGATCGTCCCCTGCGGGTTGAGCGCGTGGGTGTTCTTGATCATTTGGAACAGCGATTTGTCCTGCGGTTGCCCGTCGATGGTCCATTGCGCGTTGAAGATCTTGTGGCGGCAATGCTCGCTGTTGGCCTGCGCGAACATCATCAGCTCCACGTCGGTCGGATTGCGGCCGAGCCCTCGGAACGCCTCGACCAGGTAATCGATTTCGTCGTCGGCCAACGCCAGGCCCAAGGCGAGGTTGGCATCCTCCAGCGCGGCGCGCCCCTTGCCGGTCACGTCCACTGTCTGCAGCGGTTTGGCGGGCAGGTCCTCGAACAGCGCATAGGCATCCTCGCGGCTGCTCACCACGGTCTCGGTCATGCGGTCGTGCAGCAGTGCCGCCACGCTCGGCAATACTGCCTGGTCCAGCGCGCGGCGTCCGCCGAGCAGGCCGCTTTTGACCGATAGGGTGTATTCGATGCCGCGCTCGATGCGCCGGACATTGATCAGTCCGCAGTTGTGGGCGATATCGGTGGCTTTGCTGGCCCACGGGGAAATCGTGCCGAAGCGGGGAATGACAAGCAGTCTGGCGCCGGTCGCCTGCTCCTGTGCCGGCTCGCCATAGGTCAGCAGCGCGGTAATCTGCTCGGTCTGTGCGGCATCAAGCGGTGTGGCACAGGCAACGAAATGGACGTAGCGGGCATGCACGCTCTGAATACTGGATTCGATCGCCTGGAGGCTTTGCAGCAAACGCTGCTGGCGAAAGTCGGATAGCGCGGCGGCGCCGGCGAAGCAAGCAATATGGGTGGTCATGAAAGCAGCAGGCACGCGAGCGATAGCAAATGGCGGGAGGGCAAACAACGAAGCGCAATTATACCTTGCCTGACCGCTCTTTTCCGCGCGCCGTCAGCGTGGCCGGGCCGTCTCTGGTAAGCTAGCGGCCGCATCAACCGCAGCATTCATAAGAATTCCAGGCGGTTAGTCTAACTACACGGCCACGAACCAGAGCATGAAGGTTATCGTCATCGGCGGGGGCATTATCGGCACCTGCAGCGCTTATTATCTTGCACAGGCCGGTCATGAAGTCGTGCTGCTCGAGCGCAACAGTACCGTTGCGCAGGAGAGCAGCTTCGGCAATGCCGGTGTCATCGCGCCGGGCTACGTGACGCCATGGGCGGCCCCCGGCATGCCGCGCAAGCTGCTCGGCTATATGTTCAGCAGCACCAGCCCGTTGGTATTTCGCCCCGGCTTGTCCGTTGGCAGCTGGCGCTGGGCCTTGCGCTGGCTGGGCCAGTGCAGGCTCGAGCGCTACCGGCGCAACCGCAGCCGCATGCAGCGCCTGGCTTTCTACAGCCAGACGTGCCTGCACGAGCTGCGCGAGCAACTCGAGCTCGATTACGAACAAACGCGCGGTTACCTGCAGCTGTTCCGCACCGAACGTGAGATCAGGCTCTCGGAGCCGGGCCGCGAAATGCTTGCCGAAAATGGCGTTGCGCACAAACTGCTGAGTGCGCAGGAGTGCCGCACCCTGGAGCCCGCGCTGTCGCCCGACGCGCCGCTTGCCGGCGGCCTGCATTTGCCGAATGACGAAACCGGCAATTGTCCGCTGTTCGCGAAGCGTCTGGCGCAGATAGCGCGCAACATCGGAGTCGCTATCGAGTGCGAGACTCGCGTCGCCGCGATTCAGTCGCACGCCGGCGAGCATCGCATGCAGGTTCAGACGCAACACGCGACGACCGGACAAACAGCGATTCAAAACGCCGACGCGGTGGTCGTGGCCGCCGGGGTCGCCAGCGCCGAATTGCTCGCGCCGCTCGGTATTCGCCTGCCGCTCTGGCCGATCAAAGGCTATTCGCTGACGGCGACGGTCAGGGGCGAGCTGTTCGTGCCCCGCATCGCGGTGATGGACGAGTCCTACAAGGTCGCCATCACACCGCAAGGCAATCGTCTGCGCATTGCCGGCACTGCGGAACTGGGCGATCGGCAACTGGTTTTGCGGCAAAGCGCCATCAACACGCTGCATAAGGTGGCGGCCGACTGGTTCCCCGGCGCGGCCCGATACCACGAAGCGCGCGCCTGGGTCGGCGCTCGCCCGATGCTGCCTGATGGCCCGCCGCTGCTCGGCCCGACCCATTTGCCGGGATTGTTTCTGAATCTCGGTCACGGGTCGACCGGCTGGGCGATGGCCTGCGGGTCCGGCAGGGTGGTTGCCGATCTGATCAGTGGCCGGCCTGCCGAGATCGATCTCGACGGATTGACCCTGGCGCGCTATCGGCGCGCATGACGGCCCTATATTCCCCTTTTGCCGCATCGGGTCAATGCCGAGGTGGCAATAGATTCCGGTGAGGCCGGGTGGGAGCGCATAATGTCGGGTAGTCGATTCCCTCTCCTGCCCCCATGCCGAAACCGCCATTCCTGCCCCTGTATGACGTCGCCCGGTTGCGTCGCATCGAACAACGGGCTCAGGCCCATCTCGCGCCGCACACGCTCATGGCGCACGCCGGCCGCGCGGCAGCCAACTGGCTCTATGGCGAGTTGGCGCGCACACCGGCCGATGCCCGACCGATCCTGATTCTCGCCGGCCCCGGCAATAATGGCGGCGACGCCCTGGTGCTGTCGGCGGAGCTTGCTCGTCGCGGCGTGCCGGTCGAGGTCTGGTTGCTGGCACCGCCCGCCACCGACGACGCCCGCTGGGCGTTGACCGAGGCGCAGGCGGCCGGCGTGACGATCGCGCCGGTGCCCGCATCGCTGCCGAGCCATGCCGATACCGGCTTCCCCTATCATTGGGGGGTTGATGGGCTGTTCGGCATCGGCCTGTCGCGCGCCTTGGACGAGCCGACCGGCGCGCTGGTGGCGTGGTTCAACAGGCAGCCGTTTCGCCGGCTGGCCCTGGACGTGCCAAGCGGCCTCCTCGCTGATGCAGGCCAGCCAGCCGGCTGTCGCGAACATGTCGTCCGGGCCGATGCCACGATTGCCTTCCTGGGCGCCACGCCAGGGCTCTATACCGGCGTCGGACGGGATTGCGCCGGCACGGTCTCGGTCGACACGCTGGGCGTCGATCTCGACGAATCGGGCGCAACCGCCGGCGAATCACCGCGCGCCTGGCTGAATACGCCGGCGCTGTTCGCTGCCCATTTGCCGCGCCGCCGACACGCCAGTCACAAGGGCACCTATGGTGCGCTGGCCGTGCTGGGCGGCAATCGCGGCATGCTCGGCGCGCCTGTTCTGGCCGCACGCGCCGCACTTCAATTGGGCGCCGGGCGCGTTCACGTTGGCTTCGTTGCGCCTGATTTTCCACCCTATGACAGTTGGCAGCCCGAATTGATGCTTCGGGGTGCGCAGGCCATCGAGCACGCCCAGATGCAGGCGCTGGCGGCAGGCCCGGGCATGGGCCAGGACGAGAGCGCACATGCTTGCATGGCCGATGCGCTGGGTCATCCGCATAGCTCGTTGGTACTTGACGCCGACGCATTGAATTTGCTGCCGGCGCGCACCGAATTCGCCGAGCTGTTGCGACAGCGCGCGGTACCCGCCGTCCTCACGCCGCATCCTCTGGAAGCCGCCCGTCTACTGGGTTGCAACGCTGCCACGGTGCAGGCGAATCGACTGAGCGCGGCACGTGACCTGGCGCAGCGTTATGGCGTGGTTGCAGTGCTCAAGGGCTCAGGCACCATCATCGACGACGGCGAATATACGTTGATCAATCCGACCGGCAATGCCGGACTGGCGACCGCTGGATCGGGAGACGTCCTGACCGGAATGATCGGCGCCCTGCTCGCGCAAGGCATGCCGCCGCTGTCGGCGGCGGCAGTAGGCGTCTATTTGCATGGCCGCGCTGCTGAGCGCTTGACAGATGCCGGCCGCGGCCCGGCGGGGTTGACCGCCGGCGAATTGCCTGGCGCGGCGCGTGACGAATTCAATAGCTGGCTGCAAACAACGTAGCCACCGCGATGCGGCGCGTGGCCGGCTGCCTCGCATCCGGGCCCGACCGATCACGTCGGTCGAGCGTGCGCAGCCGGATGCGATGATGCCGGTGCGCGAACCTGTTACGCGCTACGTGGCAGCTTGAGCGGGCACGACCAGACGCCCGCCCGACAGTGTGAAAATGCGGTCGCAACGCTGCGCGATCGCCGGATCGTGCGTCACCAGCACCAGCGTGGCGCCGCTGGCGCGATTCATCGCGAACATCAGGTCGATGACCCTCTCGCCCGTCGCGGTATCGAGACTACCGGTCGGTTCGTCGGCGAACAGTATCGCCGGCTCGGTCACAAAGGCCCGCGCGAGCGCAACGCGCTGCTGTTCCCCCCCCGAGAGCTGCTTGGGGTAGTGCGATAGCCGGCTGGCCAACCCGACGCGCTCGAGCAGTTGCCTGGCGCGTGCATCGACATCATGCGTATCGCCCAGCAATTCGAGCGGCAACATGACGTTTTCCAGCGCAGTCAAATGGGGCATGAGCTGAAAAGACTGGAATACAAAGCCGACCTGTTTGCGTCGCAGCGCCGCTCGGCCTTCTTCGTCGAGCTCACGCAGCGACTGTCCGAGCAGCCGAACGGTGCCGTGGGTCGGCAGATCCAATCCCGCAAGCAGGCCCAGCAGCGTCGATTTACCGGAGCCCGACGCACCGACGATGGCGACACTCTGCCCGCGCGCCACGCGCAGGCTGATATCCTGCAAAATGGCAAGATCACCGGTGGCGTCGTGCAGTGTTTTGCCCAAACCCTGGGCTTCGATCACAGTATCGGGAATAGATAGCATGTTGAAATGGATCCGAGGTATCGGTTTCGCAGTCATCTTCGGTTTGACCGCGCCACTGGCCAGCGCCGCGCCGGCACAGACGCCGCGCGCGCCAGTGCTGCTGGTGCTCGGCGACAGCCTGTCGGCCGAATACGGGATTGCGAGAGGCACTGGCTGGGTCGCACTGCTGCAACAGGCGTTGAAAAAGGATGGCTTCGATTATAGCGTCGTCAATGCCAGCATCAGCGGTGACACGACCAGCGATGGCATGGCGCGCTTGCCCGCGCTGCTAAGCCGCTACCGGCCGGCCATTACTGTGATCGAACTTGGCGCCAACGACGCCCTGCGAGGCATTCCGCTGTCACTGACGGAGCGCAATTTGCACGATATGGTCAGCGCGGCTCGGCGCGCTCAAAGTCGCGTGATGCTGATCGGAATGCGCATACCGCCGAATTACGGCCCCGACTATACGGAACGTTTTTTCAATATGTTCGGTGCGATCGCTAAAGCCCAACGGCTTGCCTATACACCGTTTCTGCTGGATGGTATCGCCGGTCGCCGCGATCTGTTTCAGGAGGATCAGATGCACCCGCTGGCCGTCGCACAGCCCTACCTGCTACGCAATGTATGGCCGGCATTGCGGCCGTTGCTGGGAAAACCCGCCCCGACGAAACCGGTCGCGCAATGATCGCAAGATCGTTTGATGCCGGATTATGCTCAAAAAAACGCGAGCTCTCGCTCGCGTTCTTCGGCCCCTGTACTGCGGCCTGAATCAGTGCACGTGACTGGCACTATTGGTTCGTCTTTGCGCCAATCGCATTGGGATTGATTTTCACCTTGGTATTCGCCCTCAACTCGGCGACGTAGGCATCGAATTCCGCCTGCCCGATGATCTGTGCCAACTGTTGCGCCTCTGCGGCGGTGCGCGATGCGTCGGCCGGTGTGGCGGCTGGTTGCGAGACTTTGTTGATGCGGTAAATCGCGTAACCCTGATCACCCAGATCGACGCCGGCATAGGCCGGCAGCTTGGCCGTATCCGCCTTGAATATCTCGCTTAGCGCGGCAGGCGGAACCTTGCCGGGGTTATCTCGCGAGACCGTCTGCTCCGGGCCGAAGCCGTCGGCCGACGCGCTCTTGCGCAAGTCCGCCAGCTTGGCTTCACCATCCTTTTTGGCCTGGGCGGTGGCCTGTTCCGACACGTACTTGCTGCTGACCTGAGTCTCGATCTGATCGAGCGGCGGCACAGCTGCTGGATGGTACGCCATTACATGCGCGGAAACCAGCACGCCTTGCCCAACATCCACGGCTTCCGTATTGTGCTTTTTCTTGAGCGTGTCGTCGCTAAAGATTGCCTTGAGCAATTTGGGATTGTTGAGCGGACTATCGGCGCCCAACGCGGGATTGGGCGTGCGCTGGACATCTGCCGTCTGAATTTTCAAATGAAGCTTGTCAGCCACCGGCTGCAGACTGTCTGGTTGATCGAACACCAGATTGGTCAGTTGATCGGCTTGCTTCGCGTAGATCTTTGCCTGCTCCTTCTGCTGATACTCCTTGAGCAACTGCTCCTTGACCTGATCGAAAGGCTGGGTCTCGGCGGGTTTGATCCCCGTGAGCATCAGGATGTGGTAGCCGTAGTCGGTCTGCACCAGATTGCTTATTTCGTTGAGCTTGAGACTGAATGCGGCGTCCGAGAACGGTTTGACCATGGCGTCGCGACCGAAGTAACCGAGGTCACCGCCCTTGGCGGCCGACCCAGGGTCCTGCGAGTCTTGCTTGGCCAGTTTGGCGAATTGGTCGGGATGCTTGCGCACTTCGTCGAGAATCGATTGGGCCTTGGCCTTCGCCGCGGCGCGTTGCGCCGGCGTCGCATCACGAGGCACGGCGATCAGGATGTGACTGACGCGGCGCTGCTCAGGAACCTTGAAATGGTCGATCTGCTGCGCATAAAGCTTCTTGAGGACATCGTCGCCGGGTGCGGCAACCGTGGCCTGGACATTCTTGGGATCAAGGACGACATAACTGATCTGTGCTGTCTCGGGCGTCTTGAACGCCTCTTTGTGCTGCTCATAATAGGCTTTCAGCTGATCCGGTGTCGGCTTGATTTTCGCCGCATAGGCCGATGCCGGCAGCATCAGTTCCTGGATGTCGCGTTGTTGAGCGCGCAGCGTCGCGAAGCGTTCGGCGACCGCTTTCGGCAACCAGGCACTGCTCTGAATATTTTCAGGGATCTGGCGGGATGCCAGTTCATAGCGAATTTGCGCATCGAGCTGATTCGGCGTCAGGCGCTGCGCGGCGAGCAACTGTTCATAAGCCTTCAGGTCGATGCTGCCGTCTGGACGACGCAATTGCTGAATCGCGGGGATCGCGAGAATCGCCTCGCGCACCTGGGCATCGGAGGCGGTGAGGTGCTTGTTCAACATCTGCTCGGTCAACAACCGCTGCTGAATCAAATTGTCGAGTATGGCCTGACGCAGGGTCGGTGTATTGATCTTGCTGACGTCGATCGAATCGCCGAACATCTGGCTCATGCGTTGGACCTGATCCTGGACGGCGTTATCGAACTCCTGGCGGGTAATCTGTTGACCTCCCACCGTCGCGACGTTGTTCCCGCCTTGAGCAAAATCCTGCCAGCCGTGGATGCCGAAAATCACGAACGATGGCACGATGAGCAACATAAGAAACAGCAGCACCAGGCGCTGATGACGGCGAATCGAATCAAGCATACGTTGGCGTCAGATAAGTTTTGATGGAGCGGGTATAACAAAAAGGCGAACCTCGGTTCGCCTTTTCTTAACTGGCGGAGTGGACGGGACTCGAACCCGCGACCCCCGGCGTGACAGGCCGGTATTCTAACCGACTGAACTACCACTCCTCACGGCAAGAACTGGTGGGTGCTGAGGGGATCGAACCCCCGACCTACGCCTTGTAAGGGCGCCGCTCTACCAGCTGAGCTAAGCACCCGTTCTCAACCACGTTATTCTTTTGCTTCGCACTGACAAATTGCAAGCAAGACGATCAGTTTAACGCATCTTTCAGGGCTTTGCCAGGGCGAAATTTCGGTACCTTTGCCGCCTTGATCTTGATTGCCGCACCAGTGCGAGGGTTGCGGCCCGTGCGGGCGGCGCGCTTGCCGACAGCAAAAGTGCCAAATCCCACGAGCGTCACACTGCCACCTTTTTTCAGCGTCGTTTTCACTGCACCTACCAAAGCGTCGAGCGCACGACCTGCGGCTGCTTTCGAAATATCTGCTTTGTCCGCGATATGGTCGATCAGTTCGGTTTTATTCACTGTAACCCCCTCACAAGGTCAAATGGCGATTGAGTCGAAACCGCGCGTTCTCGTCCGCGGTCGTCGAATTCGGCTCAGCGTAAGCTGCGCTTCGTCATTTAACTAGCCGCAAACCCTTATGTCAAGCGGTTTCGGGCGTGTCTGGGGTATTCCGGTGACGATCTCGTCATAGTTCGATACAACCGAATTTCCTGCCGCACGGCATCGCCGGCAAGACACCAAAACAATAAAAAACCCGGGGTGTCCCGGGCTTGAATTGGTGCTGGTGCAGCAGCAACGCTTAGTGTTTGATGACTCCCGGCGTACCCGGGGCGTCGGAGGGCTTGGCGAGCGCCGCGTCTTCCGTTGTTTTGGAGTCTTCCTCGGGCAGCGGCGTCGGCATCCGCTCGAGTGCCAACTCGAGCACCTTGTCGATCCAACGGACTGGAATGATCTCCATGTTGTTCTTCACGTTATCCGGAATCTCGGCCAAGTCCTTCACGTTCTCTTCAGGAATCAATACCAGCTTGATACCGCCGCGATGAGCCGCCAGAAGCTTTTCCTTCAGACCGCCGATCGGCAGCACCTCGCCGCGCAGCGTGATCTCGCCAGTCATGGCAACGTTGGCCCGCACCGGAATGCCGGACAGCACCGATACAAGTGCCGTCGTCATCGCGATACCAGCCGACGGGCCGTCCTTGGGCGTGGCGCCTTCGGGCACGTGGATATGGATATCCTTCTTCTCGAACAGGTCGTCAGTCAAGCCGAGGCGCCGAGCGCGCGAGCGCACGACCGAACGAGCTGCCTCGACTGATTCTTTCATGACGTCGCCCAGTGAACCCGTGCGCAGGATGTTGCCCTTGCCCGGCATCAGCGCCGCCTCGATGGTCAACAGATCGCCGCCCACTTCTGTCCAGGCCAGACCGGTAACTTGCCCGATCTGGTTTTCCTTGGCAGCAAGTCCGAAGTCGAATTTGCGTACGCCGAGGAAGGCATCGAGGTTGTCGGCCTCGACGGTCACCATCGGTTTGTCGGTTTGCTTGAGCAGCAGCATCTTGACAACCTTTCGGCAGATCTTGGAGATCTCCCGCTCGAGCGAGCGCACGCCGGCTTCGCGCGTGTAGTACCGAATGATGTCGCGAATCGCCGACTCGGTGACGTCAATCTCGCCGTCCTTGAGCCCATTGTTCTTTTTCTGCTTCGGCAGCAAGTAACGCTGGGCAATGCTGACCTTCTCGTCTTCGGTATAGCCCGCCAGCCGGATCACTTCCATCCGGTCAAGCAACGGCGCCGGAATGTTCAGCGAATTCGACGTGGCGACGAACATCACGTCGGACAAGTCGAAATCGACTTCGACGTAGTGATCGGAGAACGTATGGTTCTGCTCGGGATCCAGCACTTCCAGCAAGGCCGAGCTGGGATCTCCGCGGAAATCCATCCCCATTTTGTCGACTTCGTCGAACAGGAACAGCGGGTTGCGCACGCCTACTTTGGACAGACTTTGCAGGATCTTGCCCGGCATCGAGCCAATATAGGTACGGCGGTGACCGCGAATTTCAGCCTCGTCGCGCACGCCGCCAAGCGCCATGCGAACGAATTTACGATTGGTCGCTCGCGCGATCGACTGGCCGAGCGAGGTCTTGCCAACCCCCGGCGGCCCAACGAGGCACAGGATCGGCGCCTTGACCTTGTCGACGCGCTGCTGAACCGCGAGATACTCGAGAATCCGTTCCTTGACCTTCTCGAGGCCGAAGTGGTCTTCATCGAGCACCTTCTCGGCATTCGACAAATCGTTGTTCACTTTGCTCTTCTTGCGCCACGGCAAGCCGACGAGCGTGTCGATGTAGTTACGCACGACCGTCGCTTCGGCGGACATCGGCGACATCAGCTTGAGCTTCTTGAGTTCGGCATCGGCCTTCTTGCGCGCGTCCTTGGGCATATGGGCCGTCTTGACGCGCTTTTCCAATTCTTCGAGGTCCGCGCCCTCCTCGCCCTCACCGAGTTCCTTCTGAATCGCCTTGACCTGCTCGTTCAGATAGTATTCGCGCTGGCTTTTCTCCATCTGCCGCTTGACGCGACCACGGATGCGCTTTTCCACCTGAAGGATGTCGATTTCGCTTTCCAGTTGCGCTAGCAGGTGTTCGAGACGCTCGATCACAGGGAACATTTCCAGGATCTTCTGCTTTTGCTCGAGCTTGAGCGGCAGATGCGCCGCGATGGTGTCGGCCAGGCGGCCGGCATCGTCGATGCCCGAGAGCGAAGTCAGAATTTCAGGTGGAATTTTCTTGTTCAGTTTGACGTATTGGTCGAACTGCGCGACGATCGCTCGGCGCAAGGCCTCGCTCTCGGATGTATTGCCATTGTCCGGCTCGAGCGGCATCACCTCGGAAGTGAACTGGGTCTCTTCCTCGTCGACGCGCAAGGTGCGCGCCCGTTGAATGCCTTCGACCAGCACCTTGACGGTGCCGTCGGGTAGCTTGAGCATTTGAAGAATGTTCGCAACGCACCCGATTTCATACAAATCTTTGGCCGTCGGTTCATCCTTGGCGGCTGCCTTCTGAGCCACCAGCATGATGTGCTTGCCGCCTTCCATCGCGGTTTCGAGCGCCTTGATCGACTTCGGACGGCCGACGAACAAGGGGATCACCATGTGTGGAAACACCACCACGTCGCGCAACGGCAGCAGCGGCAGTTGAATCGCTTCAGACGGAAGAATTTGAGTGCCTGACATCTCGTTCCCCATAATTACAAACAGTTGTGTTTCTGCTACTTGAGGCCAGCGGACGGAATTGCAAGTCCGGCGGATTCGGCACACATTGCATTAAGGTCAAGTATGAAGCAAAAGAACCGTTCACGTTGCCATGAACGGTTCCTGGACTGAATTTACCGTTCAATTGGAGGATCCGGCGACCTTCGGCGTATCCTGATAAATCAAAAGCGGTTTGCCGTCCCCGGCGACAGCGTTTTCATCGAGAATAACCTTGCTGACACCCTTGAGCGACGGAAGTTCGTACATCACGTCAAGCAGCGATTGTTCCAGGATCGAACGCAAGCCGCGCGCGCCGGCCTTGCGCTTGATCGCCTTGCGAGCGATCGCGTGCAGGGCTGCCGGGCGGATTTCGAGGTCGACCCCTTCCATCGCGAACAGCCGCTGGTATTGCTTGACCAGGGCATTCTTGGGCTCGATAAGAATCGTCACGAGTGCATCTTCGTCGAGTTTCCCCAACGTCGCAACGACCGGCAAACGACCGATCAATTCGGGGATCAACCCGAACTTGATCAGATCTTCCGGCTCGACATCGAGCAGCATCTCGCTCACGTCGCGCTCTTCGCCGCTTTTTACGGTGGCCCCGAAGCCGATGCCGGTCTTCTCGGTACGATCGATGATGATCTTTTCCAACCCATCGAAGGCACCGCCGCAAATGAACAGGATATTGGTCGTATCGACCTGGATGAAATCCTGGTTCGGATGCTTGCGCCCGCCTTGCGGCGGTACCGATGCCATCGTGCCCTCGACCAGCTTCAGCAGGGCTTGCTGAACGCCCTCGCCCGAGACATCACGCGTAATCGAAGGGTTGTCTGATTTGCGGCTGATCTTGTCGATTTCGTCGATATAGACGATCCCGCGCTGCGCCTGCTCGATCTCGTAATTGCAGTTCTGCAGCAGCTTCTGGATGATGTTCTCGACGTCTTCCCCCACGTACCCGGCTTCGGTCAGGGTGGTGGCGTCCGCAATCACGAACGGCACGTTGAGCAGGCGCGCCAGCGTTTGCGCGAGCAACGTCTTGCCGGACCCGGTGGGGCCGATCAGCAGGATATTGCTCTTCGACAGTTCGACTTCGTCACGCTTGTCGCCAAGATGCTTCAGCCGCTTGTAGTGGTTATACACCGCCACGGCGAGGATCTTCTTTGCGCGCTCCTGGCCGATCACGTACTGATCCAGGATATCCCGGATCTCCTGGGGCGCAGGTAAGTCGGATTTACCGCCGGATTGATCATCATCGGCAGCGGATGCTTCATCGCGAATGATTTCGTTGCACAAGTCGATGCACTCGTCGCATATAAACACCGACGGGCCCGCTATCAGCTTTTTGACCTCATGCTGACTCTTGCCACAAAACGAGCAATAGAGCAGCTTTTCGCCGTTGGAAGTACTTTTTTTATCCACCATATCTGTCAGCCTGAAGCGTTAGCCGACCTGTTACGCCCTGATCGGATGCGCACCAAGTGGGCATAAGTGTTTCCATTGTAGCGCCATGACGCGCCGGCGTGTGGTTGAAGCACGACAGCGGGGGAAATCCCTGAGATGGTCGAGGATCCGAAAATCAAAACGGGGGCGCCTGCCCCCGCATGCGGAGGTCGATCAAGAGCGATTGGCGACAACCTTGTCGATCAGGCCGTATGCGGCTGCGTCATCGGCCGACAGGAAGTTATCGCGGTCGGTGTCGCGAGCCACCTTCTCGACCGGCTGGCCGGTGTTCTGAGCCAGCAACTGGTTGAGCCGTTCCTTGAGATAGAGGATCTCGCGCGCATGAATTTCAATATCCGAGGCTTGCCCGCGAGCGCCGCCCAGCGGTTGATGAATCATGATGCGCGCATTGGGAAGCGAAAAGCGCTTGCCTTTGGCCCCCGCGGCCAGCAAAAACGCCCCCATGCTGGCGGCGAAACCCATGCACAAGGTCGACACGTCGGGCTTGACGAACTGCATGGTGTCGTAGATCGCCATCCCGGCCGAGACGGACCCGCCCGGAGAATTGATATACAGTGAAATGTCCTTGTCGGGATTTTCACTTTCCAGAAACAGCAATTGCGCCACGACCAGATTGGCCGTGTCGTCGTTGACTTCGCCAACCATGAAGATGACCCGCTCGCGCAGCAGGCGGGAGTAGATATCGTAGGCGCGCTCGCCGCGGCCGCTTTGCTCGACGACCATGGGCACCAGCCCGAGGGAGCGTGTCTGCAGGGCCGACGCGTGGGTATCGGAGAGTTGATCGAGCAATTCGGAGCGGGTAATCATGTCAATGCGGCCCTGAAATAATAGAAATAGTCGACGCTGGGAGAGGGACGATCGCGATCGCTCAGGCAATCGCGCCGGGTCCTGGGACGCCGGCGCGACCATGGGAAATTACGCTTGCTGAGGGCCGCCGGCCAGTTCTTCGAAGCTGACAGCCTTTTCGCTTACCTTGGCTTTGCCGAGAACGAACTCGACGACGTTGTTTTCCACCACGTAGCCTTCCATCTCCGCCATGCGCTGCTGATCGCCATAGTACCAGCGGACGACTTCCTTCGGGTCTTCGTAGCTCTTCGCGAATTCCTCGACTTCCGCCCGAATTTGCTCCGGCTTGGCTTGCAGGTTGTTGGCCTTGACCAGTTCAGCCAGAATCAAGCCCAGTTTGACGCGACGCTCGGCTTGCTCGGCGAACATTTCGGCCGGAATCGGCGCATTGCGCGCATTGGGCACGCCGCGCGATTCCAGGTCCTGGCGCGCCATTTCAACCAAACGCTGCTGCTCCTGCTCGACCAGTGCCTTCGGCGTGTCCAGCTCCGACACCTTCAACAGGGCGTCCATGACCTGGTCCTTGAGCAACGCGTGCGTGCGACGCTTGACTTCGCGCTGCAGATTTTCAGTGATATCCGCACGCATTTTCGCCAGATCGCCATCGGCCACGCCCAGCGATTTCGCGAATTCGGCGTCGACCTCGGGCAAATGCGGCCACTCGATCTTCTTGACCGTAATGGTGAACTGCGCGGTTTTTCCGGCCACGTCCTTGCCGTGATAATCATCGGGGAATTTCAGGTCGAACTCGCGACTCTCGCCCACTTTCAGGCCCAGCGCAGCCGTCTCGAACTCGGGCAACATACGGCCTTCGCCAAGCACAAATGCGAAATCCTCGGCGCTGCCGCCAGCAAATGCTTCGCCGTCGAGCTTGCCGACGAAATCGACCGTGGCGCGGTCGCCGTTTTGCACGGTTGCTTCACCGCCGTCGCCATGTTCGCCGCTCTCGCCTCGCACGTGATAGTGCACGCGCTGTTTGCGCAGAATGTCGATCGTGCGGTCAATTTCCTCATCACCGATGACCGTCGTGGTGCGGGTGATTTCGGCGTTGGCCAGATCGCCGATCTTGACCTCCGGATACACCTCGAAGGTCGCATCGAACGCATAGGTGTCGTCGCTCACGCCTTCGCCGGATTTTGTCTCGAAACGCGGTTGACCGGCCACGCGCAACGACTGTGCCTGGCTGATGTCGAAGAACATGCGACCGATTTTGTCGCTGACCACCTCGGCTTCGACCTGACCGCCGTGTTGTTGCTTGACCATTTTCAACGGGACCTTGCCAGGGCGAAAACCCGGCATGCGCACATTTTTTGCCAGACGGCGAATACGCACATCCACTTCCTGCGCCACTTCTTCCTTGGGGAAAGCGATAGTGACACGACGTTCCAGTTTGCCAAGGTTTTCAACAACAATAGTCATGGGAATCTTTGTCCATCCAGAGGAGCCGCACTGGCCATGCGGGGAGGGATCCCGCCGGCAGGCCCTGCGAAAATTAATCAATTTTGAGCCAGCACGAACCGGTGGTTCGCTCCCTTCGCTCAAATATCTATTAGAGCCAAAAATCTTTTTTTATGCAAAGCGCCGTATTTTATCAAAAGATTTCCCTGCCCATTAGCGATTTCTCCAGAAAAGGCCTGTTTTCGCTAACTGCCCACCTTTCTGCTTGCTTGTCCTCGCTGCGTTTAATCACGGAAAGCGCGCATGGGGCGCCCCGCGCCAAGCAGCGATTATCTGTCGGGCGCTTGCGGATCGGGCAGCGGTGGCAACACCTGCGCCGAGTGCTCGCCGAACGCCGGGGGCGCACTGCGATAGGAAGCCGGCGTGCGGCCAAGCTTGATCGGTGAAGCGATGCCCCGATAAGCGCCGAGCTCGACCACCATTTGGCGATGTTGCGTATGCGGCTGTGCCAACGCGCCCGGCACATCCAGCACCGGCCCACATGGCACGCCGGCACGGATCAGTCGGTCAGCCAATGCCACGCCGTCGTGGGTGGCGAGCAACTGCTCCAGCCGGGCCCTCAGTTCGCCGCGATTGGCCGAGCGCAGCCCATTATTGGCAAACCGCTCGTCACCGCCCAATGCCGGATCGCCGAGCACCTCGCATAGTTTGCGGAATTGCGAATCGTTACCCACGGCCAGGAAAATGGGCGATGTGCCGGTATGGAAAGTATCGTAGGGTGCGATGTTCGGATGTGCGTTGCCGGAACGGCCGGGCGTCTTGCCGGAGGCAAAGTAATTGGTAGTGTGCGGATGCAGGACCGACAAGGCGCAGTCGAACAGCGCCGACTCGACGAACTGGCCGCGCTGGCTCAGGTTACGCTCGTTCAGCGCCAGCAGGATGCCAAGCGCCGCATTCAGCCCGGTGACCATGTCGACGACCGGCACGCCGAGCCGCAACGGCTCGCCATCAGGCAGCCCATTGACACTCATCAGGCCGGTCATGGCTTGAATCGCCGCATCATACCCGGGCAATCCGCCAAGCGGCCCATCCGCTCCAAAACCGGACACCCGGCAATAAATCAGGCGCGGAAACCGGGCCTGCAGCGTCTGTTCATAGCCAATGCCCCAACGCTCCATCGTGCCGACCTTGAAATTCTCGACCAACACGTCGGCGTCTTCGAGCATCAGCATCAGGCGGGCTCGATCGTTCTCGCGTGACAAATCGAGCACCGCCCCCTGCTTGTTGCGATTGACGCCCTCGAAGTAGGCTGCGGAGTCGCCCATGAATGGGGGGCCCCACTGGCGAGTTTCGTCCCCCTGGGGCGGCTCGATCTTAATCACATCGGCGCCATGATCCGCCAGGATCTGCGTGCTGTACGGCCCGCCCAGCACGCGCGAAAGGTCGATAACTTTGATCCCTGCCAAGGCACCTGGTTTGGCTGCTGCGGTCATGCCTGTCTCCATGGTTGTCGATTTCGATGCACGAAAAGTAAGAAAGCCGTCCTGCGCTCGCTCAAGGCGGCGCATCGAGCGTCAATTTGCTGTCATTGAGCAGGGTCGCCACCACCTGTTGCAACGCCTCCAGGTACCGCTCGCGATGGCTCAGGATACGTTGAATCGGCCCCACGACGGATATACCGTAGATTTCGCCAGCGAGTTCGACCGGCATGGCAATGGCGGCCAGATCGGCCGCACTCTCCCCCACATTGGCGTACCAGCCGCGCTTTTTTGCCGTTTCTACATCGGCAACCAGACTCTCGAGATCACACAGGGTATTTTCGGTATAGCGGCGGAAATCCAGTCTCGCTGCCAAGACTGTGCGCTGTTGGCCGCTCAACTGCCCGAACAGCGATTTACCGATCGAATTGGCATGCACGCTGCGATGCTCGCCGGGTTTGGCGTTATATCGAATCGCCCGGGTCGATTCCACCACATCGAGGTAGACCACCGAGGTTTCCTGCAACTTGCCGAAGACTACGGTTTCGTCCGTCAAATCTCGCAGTTGCGTCAAATACTCCCGTACCACCTCGAGCAGCGGGTCACCGAGGTCAATTTGAAGCGCGGCATTCAACAGCCGCTTGGTCGGATAGTAGCCGCCGCGCTTCTTCACTTCATACAGGTAGCCGCGGTTGATCAGGGTACGCACCAGCGCCAGGCAACTGGAAACCGGCGCGTCGAGCAAACGCGCCAATTCGGTCAGCGGCAAGGGGCGCCGGCATTCGGCAAAGACCTCGATGAGGTCGAGTGTTCTCGAAACGAGTTTTACGTCCATGAAGTTAGTTTTATGGATGAGAATCGCAAAGTCAAGCGATTGCGCCATCTTTAATGGGTGCGGAAAACACGTAGCTCCGATGTCTTTGGTTGCAAATAAAAATTCCCTCACATAAAATATTTTTTACTGCTGAGAATTTTTAACGCATCGATGACTGTAATGATTGATGCCACCCCTTAGGAGCTCACCTCCATGGATTTTGAGTTTTCCGAGCAGCAATCGGCCATCAAGGATGCTGTCGAGCGCATTTGCGCATGTTTCGACGATGACTACTGGCTACACAAAGATCGCGACGGCGGATTTCCGCACGATTTTCATCAGGCTTTCGCCAAGGCCGGCTGGTTAGGCATTGCGATGGATCCCGCCTATGGCGGCACGGGACTCGGCATGACCGAGGCGGCACTGATGATGCGCACCATCAGCGCATCCGGCGCCGGACTCTCAGGCGCTTCGGCGCTGCACATGAACATCTTCGGCCTCAATCCGGTTCAGGTATTCGGTACCCACGAACAGAAGCAGCGCTTTTTGCCGCCGCTGATTGCCGGCCAGGACAAGGCCTGCTTTGCCGTGACCGAGCCTGACGCCGGACTCGACACCACGCATCTCAAAACGCAGGCGGTGCGGCGGGGCGATCATTATTTGCTTAGCGGCCGCAAGATCTGGATTTCGACCGCACAGGTCGCCAACAAGATGTTGATCCTGGCGCGCACTGCCCCGCTCGATCAAGTCAAAAAGGCGACCGATGGCCTGAGCCTGTTCTACACGGATCTCGACAAAAGCAAAGTCGAGGTGCGGGAAATCGAGAAAATGGGACGCAAGGCGGTCGACTCGAACATGCTGTTTCTGGACGAGTTGCCCGTACCGCTGGAGGACCGGATCGGCGACGAAGGCAGTGGTTTCAAATACATACTGCACGGACTGAACCCGGAGCGCATCCTGATCGCCGCGGAGGCCGTCGGCCTCGGCCAGGCCGCGTTGGCGCGCGCCGTGCGCTATGCCGGCGAACGCCATGTGTTCGGCCGTCCGATTGGTCAGAACCAGGGCATCCAGCATCCGCTGGCGCAGGCCTGGATGCAGCTGGAAGCCGCCAATCTGATGGTGTTCAAGGCGGCGTCGCTATACGACGCCGGCAAGCCCTGCGGCGCAGAGGCCAACGCCGGCAAGTATCTCGCCGGCGAAGCCGCATTCCAGGCCTGCCAAACGGCCATCGCGACCCACGGCGGCATGGGGTTCGCCAAGGAATATCACGTCGAACGCTACCTGCGCGAGTCGTGGATTCCCAGGCTGGCGCCAGTCAGCCCGCAATTGATCATGTGTTTTATCGCCGAAAAGGTCCTGGGCCTGCCGAAATCGTACTGACAGCCGCTCAGGCGGCGAGAAAATCGGCGATAGCGGTGCCCAGTTCCGGCTTGGCGACGGCCGCCATGTGATTGCCGGGAATCTCCTGAAACCGACCCTGCGGCAAAATGGCAGCCAGAGCTTCGCCCGAACCGTTGTCGTCGTCCTCGGCGCCGGTCAGTACCAGCGTAGGCGTGTCGATCGCGGCCAGCATCTCGCGCGGCGTATCGACGAAGGTATCAAGGATGTGCAGCAACGCCACCGGGTCGCCGCCGACGGTCTTCAGAAACGCTTCGGCCATCCACTCGGCCGACCCGCGCTGAAACGTGCCGAGATGGGTCAGAATGTGGCGAAAATGCGTGCCGCGTCCGGCCGTGTTCAAAATGCCTTCGAGCCCCATGCCGGCGGCAATCGCCCGGCGGGGCTTGGCACCGCGCACGAGCATGCGCATGGTCGTGCGCCCGCCCAGCGAGTAGCCGCCAAGGTCGTAATCGGTCAACCCCAGATGCTCCAGCAGCGCGAAACCGTCATCGGCCAGCACGTCCGGCGGATAGGCGACTGCATCATGGGGTTTGGCGCTGTCGCCGTGAGCGCGCAAGTCCGGCATGATGACGCGAAAACCGCGTGCGGCTATTTTTGCCGCGTGCCCATAACGCACCCAGTTGACCAGCGCGGTGGAAAAATAACCGTGTATCAGCACGACCGGGCGGCCTTCGCCCATTTCACGATAAGCAAGCAGAGCGCCATCGCGGCCGTGGAAATAGTGCACAGGAAGTTCTGGAGAGGCAGAAGTCACGAGACGTGATCCGGGGAAATTCGTGAAAGGAGACAGCGACGTCGCAACCGCGAGTCATTGCGGCAAGCGGCCATGCTCCATCGACCGCAGCCGCCGCCAAACAGTCCAACGCGACCGGCACCTCAGGCCGGCGCCTGCGGGATCTCGATTTTCACCTCCAGCACCTCGAGACTGTCGCCGCGCTCCAGGTTGACCTTGATGTCTTCGCTGCCGATATTGACGTACTTCGAGATCACCGCGACCAGTTCGCGTTGCAGCGCCGGCAGGTAATCGGCCGGCGGCAGTCGGCTATCGCGCTCGTGCGCCAGAATGATCTGCAGGCGTTCCTTGGCAACCGTGGCGGTCTTCTTTTTCTCTCCGAGCAAAAACGAAAAAATCGACATATCCGCTCCTTACTTGCCGCCGAAAAACCGTTGCAGGAAGCCCGGCTTCTGGTAATCAGTGAAGCGCATCGGCATGTCCTCGCCCTTGAATCGATTGACCACGTCCTTGTAGGCTTCGGCAACGTCGCTGCCGTTCAAGTGAATCGCCGGCACACCCTGGTTGGACGCATGGAGCACGGACTCCGACTCCGGAATCACGCCGATCAACTTGATGCGCAGAATTTCCTGGATGTCATCGAGCGACAACATCTGGCCATCGCTGACGCGTTTGGGGTTGTAGCGGGTGATCAGCAAATGCTCCTTGACCGGTTCACTGCCTTCGATGGCACGCTTGGTCTTGGATGCCAGGATGCCCAGAATGCGATCGGAATCGCGTACCGACGACACTTCCGGATTGGTCACGATCAGTGCCTCGTCCGCGAAATGCATGGCCAGCAACGCACCGCTCTCGATACCCGCGGGCGAGTCGCAGACGATATATTCGAAATCCATCGCGATCAGATCATTGATGATCTTCTCGACACCTTCGTGCGTGAGCGCATCCTTGTCCCGCGTCTGCGAGGCCGGCAGGATGTAGAGGTTATCGCACGTCTTGTCTTTGATCAGAGCCTGATTGAGATTCGCTTCACCGTGGATTACGTTGATCAGGTCGTACACCACACGCCGCTCGCAGCCCATGATCAAATCCAGGTTGCGCAGGCCAACGTCGAAATCGATCACCACGGTCTTATGGCCATGCAGCGCCAGTCCAGCCGAAAAACTCGCGCTGGTTGTAGTCTTGCCCACGCCCCCCTTGCCGGAGGTCACAACGATCACTTTTGCCATCTGTCGACGCCTTCCAAAAAACTAAATGTCACTTGAGCCGAAGCGGCTCGAAAATCAATTTGTCGTTGCGCAACCTCACCTGCACCGAGCGGCCCAGCACGTTCTCCGGCAGTGCATTTTCGGTGGTCCGGTAAATCCCGGCAATCGAGATCAACTCCGGTTCCAGACAGGTGCAGAAAATCCGCGCGCCATGATTGCCATGCACCCCGGCCAACGCTCGCCCTCGCAGCGGGGCGTAAACATGGATATTACCTTCGGCGATGACTTCAGCACCGCAATTTACGACATCGAGCACGACGACATCGCCTTTGGCGTAGATTTGTTGCCCCGAGCGCAGCGGTTTGTCTATGATCAGAGTCTCCGCGGCATCCTGTGTGCCGGAGCCCGCCGCGGACTCGGTATCGACTGGCGCAACTTCCGTCCGCGCCGAGACATCCGACGCAGCCTGCGCCGTCTCGCCCCTGGCCGGGCGGCGCTCCTGGCTGTCGAGCAATGGCATGCCGCCGCTGGCCAGCCATGCTGCCGGCGCGTCATGCGCCACCACCCCGATCGGGTTCATGCGGCAAGTTCGCAGCAGATCGACCAGCTCAGGCAACGGGAGGGACTGCGGATCGTCCAGGCGCCGCACGTCGATTGCGACGGCCTCGTTGGAAAAAAACTCTGGAGTCGCCACGAAACGCTGCGCAAGTTCGGCACGTAAAGCGCCCATTTCAGTCGATTTAACGACGAAATGCAGCGTTTCCACGGCGCCACTGCGCAATTCGAAGAAAGGCGTTTTCTTGGACGGCATAAATGGCTGAAGCTGAAAAATTCGCCTATTCTACCGTCCCAGACGAACGAACCGGGAAATTCCCACGGCTGTTTATGCCGGAATTTACATTTTGTTAATAATCGGCCCCGGTCATGGCGCGGCGCAGCATCAAAAAATCAAGATTCGTCCCGCAATTGTCACATTCATGCACTATTCTATAAATCCCTCCAGGGCATATTCCTTGGGGCTCTTGGAATACCGTGAACCGCAACCCGGGAGACGACGATGCTGAGTCATCATGAATTTGCCACCCTAATGCTGCTCAACTACGATCCGGATCAAGTGGAGCTCAGCCGCCCCGATTTGGAATCGTTGCTGGAAAGCAAGCTGGTCGAGTGGGAAAAGCTCGATTCGGGCGCTCAACGCCCACGGCTAACCCTCCAGGGGCGATACGTTCTGCAAAACGTGATCTGAGTCCTCTCGACCTCTGTGCGAAGCCCGCCTCAAGCGGGCTTTTTTTGCGCCTGAACATTTTGCGGCGGCCTGCTGCCCTCGCTTCAGCGGCTGTGATTGCGCCGATGCCAATCGGCATGACGATGCAGGAGGCGCAGCGAATGGCGCTGGAGACGGCCGCGACGCGCTGACCACCAGCGCTCGATCGTCACCACGAGAAACGCCAGGAATGCCGTCATCAACAGGATGGCGATGCCTAAAGGTAGTAATCCGGGAGCTCCCATGAACGATCTCCCAAGCGTTTTGTCCACGTGGCGCGGTGCCGTCAAGGATAGCGTCTGATATCACCGCCCCGCGCATGGCTCGAGTCTGCGGCCCCGCCGCTTCCGCTATCGGCGTCGTTGCGATGGCAACGGCACCAATCCCGATTGACCAGCCACGCTACCGCAGCTGCCACCACCAACACGATCACCGTCGTTGCAAACCAGGTTCCCTGAAACATGGCAGCCTCCGGTTGAATAATTATGGCGAAGAAACCATGCCGAATCGACGCGACCCGTACCGGCCGGACCGCTCATTTCAAGTGTAGTCAAACAAGACGCCAAAGCAAGACGGGCTGATCCCGACACCCTCATTGCCGGCTCGGCCGGCGATCGAATTTTTCCTGCGCCGCGCCGCGAATCGCACCATCGTCCAGCGACTTAATGTACAATGTTGGGCTGTTTTGCCCATGGCTCACCCAGGCCAGCGTAGCCGCACCGGGTTCATGGATTGCTGGTTGTTTCACCGCCGTTTGGCGGGACGAACACAACAGGCTGCGAGGATGGCGAAATTGGTAGACGCACCAGGTTTAGGTCCTGACGCCAGCAATGGTGTGGGGGTTCGAGTCCCCCTCCTCGCACCACTCCACTCGTTATCGGGGATGTCTGCTCCCCAGCCCGAAAAGCGATGAACGCCTCCGATGCCTATTGCCGCCAGAAGGCGGCCCCCCCCGGTTCCAATCTTTACTACGCGTTGCTGATGGCGCCACCTGCGCGGCGCGCCGCGGCCTGCGCATTGCATGCGCTGTGCCAGGAAATCGCCGAAGTGAAAGACGAAGTGCACGAGCCGAGCGTGGCAAGCGCCAAGCTTGCGTGGTGGCGCACCGAGATCGCCGCGCTGTGCGCCGGCCGGCCGACCCACCCGGCGAGCAAGGCGCTCAGGCCCCACCTCGAAAAAGCCGGGATCCACCAGTCCGCGCTACTGCAATTGATCGACGGCGCCGAGATGGACTTCGAGCAGATGCGCTATCTCGACCTGCCGGCACTCGACCGCTATTGCCGGCTCAATGGCGGCCAGCCCGCCATCCTGGCGGCTCATCTCTACGGCTTTTCCAACCCGCAGACACCGTCGTGTGCCGAATCGCTCGGCCAAGCCATGGCGCTGGCGCGCACCGTGGCCAACGTCGGCGCCGATGCGCGACGCGGCTACATCTACTTTCCGGTCGACGAGTTGCAGCGATTCGATGTCACCGCCGCGGCCATCCAGAATGGCGGTTACTCCGGCCAGTTCAAATCGTTGATGCGTCACCAGACCCAGCGCGCCCGCGAACAATTGCAGGCGGCGCAGGCAGCGCTGCCGGCTGCGGATCGTCGCCGCCAGCGGGCCCTGCTGGTGCTTGCGCGACTGCATCTGGCGCTGCTCGACGAGATCGAGCTTAGTCAATTCGAGATTCTGCATCAGCGCATCGACCTCACGCCACTGCGCAAACTCTGGATCGCCTGGCGCACCCGCTGACGGGTCGCGAGCGCGATTCAGCGCGGAGTCCGTCCGGCGCCAAGGGGCGAATGGCGTCAACGCGAATAGAGATCGTGAACGGCGTCTTCGATGTGCTCGCGCAGCAAGCGGCGGTCTTCCGGCGACATGTGTCCAGTGCGCCGCTGATAATCCGGATCGATGTCGTACTGGCGGTCGACTCGATCGGCGCCACGGGGGGCGAGCACTGTGCCTTTCGGATCCGGGCGTCGCACGACGCGACCGCGTTTGACATGATTGGCTCGCTTCTGCGGCACTCGCGCGTAGGCCGGGTGCGCACCGGGCCTGAAGTGCTCACCCACACGCTCGATCGGCCTGGCGTAGGCGGCGCCGGAGGTGTCAGGAATTTCGTGTGCTGAGGTCGGTTAGGAATCTCAGCTGATGGCGGCGGTGAATCGCTCGCCGAAGATGATGGCGAACTGATTGACCGCTTGTCGCCAAGTGATAGGTG
>NZ_SCSK01000049.1 GCF_004297875.1 Pandoraea sp.
CTCGACAAAAAGCTCATGCGCTATATCCGTCAGTACAACAAGGATCCCAAACCATTGAAGTGGATCTACGCCGATCCGACACGGCGCATCACCGCCGATTCTTCTGATTCAGTGGACTAGCATCGGTGGTGCGGTAAAACCCAGGAGACAAGAATGGTCAACGTAGCGGTAGTCTATTTCAGTGGTTACGGGCACACGGCCCGGCAGGCAGCAGCAGTCATGGAGGGAATCCAATCGGTTACCGACGCACATGTGAGCGGCATCGTCGTCGACAGCGACGGATTGATCAAGGACAACGCCTGGCACGAATTGCAGGAAGCCGATGCGATCGTCTTCGGCTGCCCGACCTACATGGGGTGCGTACCGTGGCAGTTCAAGCGCTTTGCCGATGCCAGCAGCAAGGCGTGGGCAGCGCAAGGCTGGCGCGACAAGCTCGCGGCCGGGTTCACCAATTCCGGCTCGATGAACGGCGACAAGCATTCGACGCTGAGCTACCTTTTTACGCTTTCGATGCAGCATGCAATGCTCTGGGTCGGAACGGGCCTGATGTCGGCCAACAAGAAAGCGTCCGGTCGAGACGACATCAATTACCTTGGCGCCTTCGCTGGCGCCATGGCGCAATCGCCGGCCGACGCTTCGCCGGACGAAGCTCCCGGCCCGGGCGATCTGCACACGGCGCACCTGTTCGGGCAACGCATCGCCCAGGTTGCCAGCCGGTGGTGCGCCTCCTGACACATCCAGTTTCCGTCGGTCGCCAGACCGCCCCCGCGCGCCCAGGTGGCACTCCCGTGAATCCTCAGTGCCATTGGCAGGTGCGCCACGGGGCAAGAGCGCCACGTGGGCGGGATGAGTCACGCATACAGCGTTTTGATCGCATGTGAGGAATACTCGACGAAGACTCCGTCTGACGGGGGGATTCCATATTTCATATTGCGCCGTTGTTTAGACCAGCACCGAAAATAACATTAAGGAATCCATGCAATGAATCGAAAAATCAAGCTCGCGATCGCAGCAGGCATGATCGCCGTGAGTGCGTTTGGCATTTCGTCATCGTTTGCCAAAACCAATCCCTGGCCGCCCACCACCGCAGGCAAGCCGACGCCCATCATTCCCGGCATGCCGCCCGCGCTGGCAGCCCACCTCGCGAATTTCGACGACCTGGACTTTCACGTGTATACCCAGCAGCGCTGGCTGGACCTCCACAAGAGTCATGCGGCAAACATCGTCGTTCATTACCCGGATGGTCACATCACGAAAGGCATTCCCGACCACATCAAAGAACTGAAATTCATGTGGACCTTTGCCCCCGATAATCGCATTACTGAGCATACGGTGAGATTCGGTACCGCCGACGGTCGCTGGACAGCGGTCATGGGCTACCTCGACGGCACCTTCACAAAGCCCATGGTGCTCGCCGACGGCAAGGTCATACAGCCGACCGGAAAACGCTACCACCTGCCGATGGCGACGCTGGGGCATTGGAACAACCATGGAACGATGGACGAGGAGTATTTGTTCTGGGACACCGCAACGTTGATGAAGCAGATCGGCGTCAGCAACTAACGGCTCCGGCTTCGGCTCGCCCAGCCGCCGACGTCATCGGATCGAGGTGGTCTTTACCCGCGCCTCGGTCCGTTTTTCCTAAACCCCCGCCGGCAGCTTGCTCGCCATCATCTTGCGCCTATCCAGCCTGCGGCCATCGACGATGAAGGTGCCGTCGCCCACCGCATGCACCACGCGCTTTTCCTTGCGGGTCGTGTCGACGTAGGCGGCCACGGCCTGCAGCACGACGATGTTGTGCTTCTCGACGATGTCGATGACCTGGCATTCGATATTGGCCAGACACTCCTTGATCAGCGGCGGCTTGACATGCCGGGCCGGCACGCGGGTGAGCCTGAATTTGGCGAACTTGTCGGTGTCCACGCCGGAGCAGGTGCCGATGCCCACCACCTTGTCGAGCAGATCGACAGTGGGAATCGCGATCACGCATTCGCGATGCTTGCGCAGCGCCGCGTAGGAGTAATTCCACTCGCCGGTCGTGATGGCGAACACCGGCGTGAAATCCATCACCATGGTCCACGAGATCGTCATGATGTTGTCTTGCCCGCCGTCATGCGTGGTCACGAGAATGACGGGCCCCGACTCCATCAGTGTGAAGGCTTTGCTGAGTTCGAGCTGACGCATCACGCACCTCCGATCGACAAACCGAGCCTGCCTGATGGATTGTACGCGTGGCCGGAATCGGAGGTGTGGTCGGCGGCATGCCAGTTCAATTTCGCCCCGAGCATGGCCAGATCGCGTGGCCAACTGGCCCAGTGCGCTGAACGACAACAGAACGCCATCGATGACGTATACCGCGCCGAGCCCTTACGCTGGGCTCACCATCAAGGCAAGAAACATAAAAATATGTTTTTTCTCAAATTGATTTAAGACTTTTGATTGGCATATCTATTTATTGATGATTTATATTGACCGCCTGGTGTTGTAAAACTTTCAATCGATTTATCGGCGCCAATCGATAAAAATCCTGGTTTCTTTGTAATCAACACACCTTGAAACGCTACATCGCAATAGATGTATTTACGTGCGGCCGCGATCCTGAATCGGCAATTTCGCGCGTTGCGCATCTGCTTGGTGCACAGGAGAAAGCAATACGCTTCCTGCAACGAGGGTCTCGCACTATTTCTGGAATTCCGATGCATTTATCGCCGTGTAGCAAAGCACCCGTCATATGAGCGAATTCGACAGCAAGACCGCATCTTCCCGCCAGACATATCCGGTTACTGAATCAAATCGGGTAAAGCGCATCGCCGAGCGGGCATCGTACGATGAGGCGACAATACACTCGATTATCGACAGCAGTTATCTTTGTCATGTCGGGTTCATGCAAAACGCGAGGCCGGTCGTGATTCCGATGGCGCACTGGCGCATTGGAGGCTATCTGTATCTCCATTCAGCCAAGAAGGGTCGGTTTGCCAAGATTTGTGTCGACAATGACATCGCCGTGAGTATCGCTACGTTCGACGGCATCGCCCTAGCAGGCTGTTGAAATTCGATCCCGCGTAAACGGGATCCTGGGGTCGAACGTTATGGATATCATGTTCATGATCTTTGGCAGTGAATTCGATGCGCGGAATGGATGAGATGCAGGAA
>NZ_SCSK01000050.1 GCF_004297875.1 Pandoraea sp.
CGCCATGGTGGTGGGTTCCAGTTGTGGGTTGCCTTCGACAAGCAATATTCTCCATCAACTGCCACCGCCTTCTCTGCCCTCCGCCGACCTCCCTCCGTACACCAGATTCGACGATAACTCGACCATGACTGCTTTCAAGCGCATGCGCGCGCGCTGGAAATCCCCACAGGCCACGCCGGAGAATTTCGCCCGGGCGCTGGAGCACGGCGGCCTGCCCGCGACTGCCCAGCGAATCCGTGACGCCGCGGAGCTGATCTAGGGAGTCGCCTCAGACCGGGCGGCTCGCCCTGTAAGCGCTGAAAATTTCGGCATTCATTCGTGCCGCGAGCTGCTGCGATTCATGCATCAGCGATTGGAGCTGCTTCAGGTTATTTTGATGCGCCGCCCAAACCTCGCTGCCGACAATCGCCTCAAAATCCATTTTCGTGGGCGCCTTGAAATTCTCGTAAGCATCCAGTCGCTCAATTCTTTGGACGATGTCCTGAATGCGTCTGACGGTTGGCGATAGCCGGGCATTGCTCAGCATCCAGGTCTTCCACTCCTTGTTGCCTTTTGATTGATTGCATTTTCCGCACGACGGCACGAGGTTGCGGATTTCCGAGATATACCCTGTCGGCTTCTTATCCTTGACCAACGGGTGGAGGTGATCCCACTCCGAAACACCATCCCCGCAGTATGCGCACCGGAATGTGTCAAACGTCATTCCAAGTAATTCCAGAGCCTGTTTTACTTCTTCAGCGCTGGGATGTATGACAGGAATGATTGCGTTGATAAACGCGTTTGTAATGCTCGAGGAACGCCCCGTGATCTTCATCGGGGTTGGCATTCTGAATAGAGAAAGATAGTCCATCGCAGTCGCTCCCCGATCTCGCAGATCGCTTCCCCACACACGCTACGCCGCATGCCGCCGATACAAGGCCAGCGAGCCGGCCAGCGCAACCAGCGCGGCACCGGAGATTCGCTCCAGCCAGAGCGCTCCCGAGGCCTTGAGCAAGCGAATCGCCCGCGCGCCGAGCAGCGAATATCCGAACATGATCGTGCAATCGAGCGCGGCGAAAGTGGCGGCCAGCGCCAAATATTGCGGCGCCAGCGGCGCGGATGGCGCAATGAACTGAGGCAGGAACGCGGAGAAGAACAGATACCCCTTCGGGTTGGTGACTGCGGTCAAAAAGCTTTTCAGGAAGATCGCCGAGTTGCTGCCGCGCGTTGCATCGCCGTCGATATTTGCGACGCTCAATGAGCCCTTCGACAAAATCATTCTGATGCCGATGTAGCCGAGATAGACTGCGCCCACCCACTTGACCACGGTGAACCAGAACACCGACGCCGCGAGCAGCGCGCCGAGTCCGAGCGCCACCGCAAAGATCAACACGAAGTCCGATGCGACGGCGCCGGCGAACCCATAGGCGGCGCGGCGCAGGCCGTGGCGGGAGCCGTTGGTCAGCGCCAGCAAAACCGTTGGCCCGGGGGTTGCGATACCGACAAAAGCCACAGCGGAAAAAATAAGCAACGTGCTTCCATGCATGAGGGGCTCCTTCTGTGCATTCGGACAGGATCGGCGGCTCGCCGGGTTGCCTGCTTTCACCCTGGCGTATACGGATCCCACGCAAGTCAGCGCATGTTATCCCGAAATGACCATTGGTACACTGGCAGCCTGCTCACCCATGGAATCTGATGCACATGTCGGAGATTGTCATATCGCTCGATCACGCAACGCCGGCCGACGCGCCGACGATTGCAAAAATTCATGCGCTGAGTTGGCAGGCGACGTATCGAGGCCTGCTGCCCGACCAGTATCTCGACAAGGAAGTTGACTCGGAGCGCGCGGCATACTGGACGGATCGCCTCGGCAAGCCAGCCGAATTCAATCGGCTGATCCTCGTCGCGCGCTGCGCGACCACCCCGATAGGCTTCGTCTGCGCGGAACAAAGCGATGCCACCGGAAGCGAAGTCCTGCTCGACAACCTCCATGCCCTGAAGGATTACCAGGGCTGCGGAGCCGGCAAGCTGATGATTCGCGCGGTGCGGGACTGGGCGCGCGAACTTGGCGCGGCGCAGCTCTATCTCTACGCCCTCGAAGGCAACTGGCGGGCGATGGAATTCTATGAGCGCCAGGGCTGGCAATTGGCCGGCACCAAGGTCGAGCAAATGGGCGGCCATACGGTCAACGCCCGGCGATATATTTATCCGCTGGCGGCCGTGCGCGCAGACGGGGCGGTTGCGGCCGGTCAATAACCCGCAGGCGCAACAAACCCGCCGAATTCAGCTTCCATCATTTGAGCCAGTTTGAGCAGCGTGCGATCCGCCAGAAACGGCCCGACGATCTGCACACCGATCGGCAGCCCCTGCGACGATACACCGATCGGAACGGACGCTGCCGGCAAGTCGGCAAGCGCGGCAACGCCGGGCCACACGAGTTGGCGGCCATACGGATGGAGCTCGCCGTCGATCCGTATCACGAGTGCACTTTCTCGTGTCGCGCCAGCATGAGCACGAACTGTGAAATTTTCCGGGCCCGGGTTTCCGCTTTTTTGACGGTTTGAATCCGGAAAAGCACTGCGTATCGATTACGGCTGTCGAGCGTCTCGAAGAAATCCTTTGCTCGCGGATTCCTGTCGAGCTCCGCCTGAAAATCATCCGGCACGGTCGCCTTGCTGGCCGAGTCGTAGGCGGCGTCCCAGCGTCCGTCGATCTTCGCGCGCTCGATCGCCGCGAGCCCGGCCGGCGTCATGGCGCCCGCCTCGATCAGCGCCAGCGCTTTTTCCCTGTTGATTTTCGACCAAATGCTTTGGTCCGAGCGCCGGGTAAATTTCTGCAGCCAGAACTGCTTGCTGTGAGCTTTCTTTTGTCCATCGATCCATCCGAAGCAAAGCGCGATTTCGATCGCCTCCTCGTATGAGACGGACGACGCTTCGGCTCGCTTCCTGGCGATCTGAAGCCATACGCCGGGGGATGTGGCGTGATGTTCGTTCAGCCAGA
This sequence comes from Pandoraea sp., assembly GCF_004297875.1. Classification (GTDB taxonomy): domain Bacteria; phylum Pseudomonadota; class Gammaproteobacteria; order Burkholderiales; family Burkholderiaceae; genus Pandoraea. The sequence continues at coordinate 2,980 of NZ_SCSK01000050.1, forward strand.
CCGACCAATCCTGTTGCCGCTCGAAGCGATGGATCGGCAACTGTGTGGCTGGCTTGGGTCGAGACGTCATGCGTGGCTCCAGGGGCGTGGGCTCGATAGACTGCTGCGCGCTGGGTTCTCATCTTAGCAGTGCTGCAGTACATTGATCGCCCGGCTCGCCAGCAGCGGCTTTGCATCACGAGCGTATGCCGCCATGTGAGCCGAGACCTCACGCCCCAAAAACCGGCGTCCCATCCAGCTGTTGGAGACGCACGTCACCGCACCTCCAAATTCGCCCGGCCTTGCAGGTTGCCGGCGCTGGCCAGCACCAGTTCGCCGTCGAGGTCCTCGGGCGACAGCACGAACTCGCTCGATTCCATCGTTTTCGATTCGGGCAACAGGAGAAAGCCGATCAACAGGCACAGGTAGATCAGCACAGACGATTGAATCGCGCGCTCCAGGCCGATGTAGTGGGCGAGCAGTTCGGTCACCGAGGGGGCAGCGATCGAGACGATCCGGCCGATGCCGAGAGACCAGCCGAAGGCCGACGCGCGAATTTCGGTCGGGAAGATTTCGCACAGCACGATCAGTGCGATGGTCCATTCGAACCCGATGAAGGTCGAGCCGAGGAACTCGAGAATGCCGAACGATTGCAGCGACAGATTGCCCTGCCACCAAAGGAAGGTCACAACCATACCGATCACGCCGCCAATCAGCGCCGACCTGCGACGCCCGAAACGATTGGCGGCCAGCACCGCGATCGGGATCCCGAACATGTCGCCCGCTACGAACAGCATCGTGAACCAGCCGGCACTGGCCGGCGTCATGTGGTACGTGCCGACCACGTAGGCCGACAGATAAAACGCCAGCGCGTAGTAGCCATAGGTGATTGCGATGGCGATCAGGATAGCCGCGCCCAGCCGGCGCCGATATTTTGGCATGCGCCACGCCTGGCCGAGCGTGGTCTTCTTGGTGTTGAGTTTCTTCAATGCCTCGAGCACGTGAACGAAGCGTGGCGACTCCTCCAGCCGCAGCCGCGCAATCAGGATCAGCGCGGTCGGAATCAGCGCGAAGAAATACGATGCGCGCCAGCCAAAGCGCGGCACCAGGGTTTCGAACACGAAGATCGTGAAAAAGTAGCCGAGCCCCCAGAATGCATATGTCAGGCCAATCGCTCGCGCCATCTTCGCGCGCGACCAGACTTCCGACACATATGGAAACCCGACCGAAAACTCTCCGGCTCCGCCCACGCCGGTCACGCAACGCAACCCGCCGAGCATCAGCAGGTTATTCGACAAACCGGTCAGTGCGGTCGCCACACCGTAGCCGACGATCGACACGCCCAGCGTCAGGCGCCGGCCCAACCGGTCGGCGAGTACGCCGAACAGAATGGTGCCGAAGGTATAGCCGATCAGAAACACCGAACCGAAGGTGCCTGCCAGCACGTGGGGCGAGACATGGAAATCCTTGGCCACCAGTGGCACGGTGACGGTGTAGATGACCGACGCGAACGCATCGAAAAACAGGCCAAAGCCGGCCGCGAATGTGATCAGCCAGGCCGCGCCGACGCTCAGTGTATTGGGGGATGCCAGTGAAGCGCGATTCGATTGCATGATTTTATGTCTCCTCTCTTCTCCGAAATGGACCGCGGCGATCATCTGGCGGCCTCGATACGCAGTCGTCGCTCAGCGCATATAGATGCCGCCGTTGACGTCGACCACGGTGCCCGACAGATAGCTTGCCTCGCGGCTGCACAGAAAGCGCATCGCGTGCGCGACTTCCCGCGGCTCAGCCAGCCGGCCCAGGGGGAACCGGTTCAGGTCGTGATGCGCGCCCTCGGTCATGGGTGTGACCACCGGACCCGGCGCGACGCCGTTGACGCAAACGCCATGCGGCGTTGCCTGCTGGGCAAACCAGCGCACCAGCGCATGAATGCCGCCCTTGCTGGCCACATAGTGCGGGCTCGACATCAGTCCGCCAGCCCAGCCGGCAATCGAGCCGCACAGTACGATCCGGCCATAGCGGCGCTCGATCATCGCCGGCATGAATGCGCGCACCAGATTGATGGGCCCGCGCAGATTGACATCGATCACGCGATCGAACGCCGCGTCCCAATCAGCCGCCATCCAGTCGTCCTGCGGCCAGATCCCGGCGGCATCGACCAGCACGTCGACCGGGCCGATCCGCGCGGCGATCGCATCGACCTCGGCACGGCTGGCAACATTGCAGCGATGCACCGAAGCGACGCCGCCACGTCCCGCATTGGTCGCTTGGGCTTGCGCTGGGTCGCGAATATCGAGCAGATGCAGCGCTGCGCCAGCCTCGGCAAGCAGCGCGGTGACTTGCAGGCCGATCCCGCCGGCCGCGCCGGCGATCACGACGCGTTGGTTATCGAAGTCCGTCATGCCGCCTCCCGAGGTGGATGAATCGACGAATCCGGCAGGCCGCCGGCACCGGCGGGCGAGTTCGGAAAGCCGCCGTAGGGCGCCCATCCCGTTCCGGCCACGTACCCGCCGTCGCAGTTGACCGTCGCGCCCGTGACCGCGCTGGCGGCCGGCGACAGCAGAAACAGGATTACTTCGGCGATCTCCGTCGGATCGAGCAGGCGCGCTTGCGGCGTGGCGTCGACGATCGCCTGGAAGTCTTTGTCGGTGCGGCCGTTGCGCCGTACAAACGGCGTGTCGGTCCAGCCCGGTGCGACCGCGTTCACGCGCACCCGGCGCGCCGCCCAGTGCGCGGCCAACGCCTCGGTCAGATTCACGATCGCACTCTTTGCCGCGCCATAGGCCAGTACCGGCCCCGGCCGATGCGCGAGCACCGATGCGAGATTGACGATGGATGCCGGGGCACCTGACTGCGCGAGAGCGCCGCCAAACACCTTGCATGCGAGATAGGTGCCGCTCAGGTGCGATTCGAGCACGCGCGACCACTGTTCGAGCGACGTGTCTTCGATCGATGCGGGCGTGGGCGCTATCCCAGCGCAATTGACCAGCCCGTTGAGCGGAACCTCGACCGAGCAAGATACGAGTTCGCAGACCTCTCTGAGTCGCGCCTCGTCAGTCACGCTTGCGGTGAAGCACTGCAACCGCCGCGGGTACCGGCACGCGAGTTCTTCGGCGCGCGTGATGTCCAGATCGACGATTACCGCGCTGGCGCCTCTCTCGAGAAGCAGCCGCACCGTTGCCAGACCAATGCCGCTGCCGCCGCCGGTGACAACGGCCGAGAGCGCACGAAATGTGGAATTCGCACTCATGAGGCGCGCATCCAATGGCCGGGCGCAGCATTGCCGGACTCCGGCGGCTCAGTATCGCCCCATCGGGCGACGAGCCCGGCACCGGACTCGAAAACCGTCGCCGGCAAATACCGAGAAATTCTTAAACTATGTAGTAAATTAGAAAAACCCTGCATTTGCCGCCTCCCTCACCCGGTTCCAGACGATCTCCAAATTCCCCGAATATTCAGCTGAAAGCGTGATCAGTTTTACGCCTGGAGCGATGCTTGAGAATTCGGGTAAACGCCAATCACGACTATTGACATATCTTTATTACTATATAGTAATTGAAATGCAGAGAGACGAAATTCCCTGCAACGTCGCCTCGGGCGCGCAGCGAGCCATCAGGAGGCAGCGCTGCGCGCGGCGATGCGCGGCCGGCATTCACTCGATATGATTTGAAGTCCAACAAGGAGAGAGGTTATGAGCAACACGCGAGCCGTCGACACTGAGTCCGCACGCCGATACGACGCCATCATCGTCGGCGCCGGATTCTCAGGTCTATATCAACTTCATCTGCTGCGCGATCGCCTCGGCCTGAACGTGCGGCTGCTCGAGGCGGGTGACGGCGTGGGCGGCACCTGGTACTGGAACCGCTATCCGGGCGCGCGCTGCGACTCCGAAAGCTACTACTACTGCTATACGTTCTCCGATGAGCTGCAGGATGAATGGCACTGGAGCGAGCGCTATCCCGATCACAACGAGATTCGACGCTATCTGAATCATGTGGCGGACCGGCTCGAGCTCAGGCCGAACATACAACTCGGCACGAAGGTGACCGCTGCGAGCTATGACGACACGGAAAATAGCTGGCACGTCTTCACTGAGCACGGTCAGTGTTTCAAGGCGCAGTTTCTGATTACCGCCGTGGGCTGCCTGTCCACCGCGAACATTCCATCGATTCCGGGCCTGGCCAGTTTCGCGGGCGAGCACTACCACACGGGGCGCTGGCCCGAAAACGGCGTGTCGTTCGAAGGCAAGCGCGTGGGGCTCATCGGCACGGGCTCCACCGGCATTCAGGCCGCGCCGGTCATCGCGGAGCAGGCCCGGTTCCTGACCGTATTGCAGAGAACAGCGAACTACAGCGTGCCGGCGCGCAACGGCCCCATCGATCAGAGCTTTCGCGATTGGGTCGCGGCCAACCGCGAACAGATTCGCGCCAAGGCGCGCGCCTCGATCAACGGCCACCCATTCGACGTCCCGGAACGCAGCGCACTCGAAGTATCTGCCGAAGAGCGCGAAGCCGCTTATCGTGCCGCGTGGGAACGCGGCGGGCTACGCTTCCGGGCGACTTTCAAAGACCTGTTGACCGATCGGGCCGCCAACGAGACAGCATCGCAATTCATTCGCGAGAGAATCCGTGAAATCGTCAAGGATCCTGCGACCGCGGAAAAGCTGACGCCTCGCGACCACCTGTACGCGACCAAGCGCCCGCCGATCGATACCCGCTACTTCGAGACCTTCAACCGGAATAACGTTGCGCTGGTCGACCTCAAGGCAACGCCGATCGTCGAGATCGTGCCACAGGGAATTCGCACCACCGAGGGCGTCATTGAACTGGACATGATTGTATTTGCCACCGGTTTCGATGCGCTGACCGGGCCGCTGATCGCGCTGAATATCAAGGGCCGCAACGGATTGCCCCTGAAAGACGCCTGGGCGCATGGACCGCGGACTTACCTCGGGCTGCAGTCGCCGGGCTTTCCCAATCTGTTCACGATCACGGGGCCGGGCAGTCCGTCGGTGCTGACGAATATGCCCATCGCCATCGAGCAGCATGTCGAGTGGATCACCGAGTGCATCGCCAGGATGCGCGACCGGGGTGCGACGCGGATCGAACCGTCGGTCACCGCGGCCGAGCGCTGGGTTCAGCATGTCAACGAAGCTGCGGAGGCGACGCTGCTCCCGATGGCCAGTTCGTCCTGGTACCTCGGCGCCAACGTGCCCGGCAAGCCACGGGTTTTCATGCCTTATGCCGGCGGCATGGCGCATTACAAAGATATCTGCAACGACATTGCCAGCAAGGAATACGAGGGTTTTCTGATCAATTGAACCGACGCCGTGCGGTGCCGTACCCGCCGGCGCCGTGTGCCAGCCGCGGCCCTCGCGCTAGATCGAGATGCGCGGGCCGCCGGCCGGCAGGTACAACTGCTGATAGAACACCGGCTCACCCGCGGGGCTGCTGCCCATGATCTCCAGGTGCGTGCCATAGGTTTTGTGGGGCAAGCCCAACGCTTCGGCGACATAGCGAGGCAACAGCGCGGTGCGCACGGTGTGCATGATCCTTGACACCGACACATCGTAGAGGTCTTTGATCAAGTGCACGAAATTCTCGCTGCGCAACGTCTCGAGCGGCGCGTCGGCGAAGTGCGGGAAGCGCATCGCGTCGATATAAAAGAAACTGAGAAAGTTGTAATCTTCGGCCACGATCACGCGATCAAGGCGCACGATGCGCCGATCATCGCTGTCACGGCACAGCCAGCGAGCCCACGCGGCATCCGACTCGACTTCGACGCGCCGCGTGACCGAGCTGGTCATGGGAATGAAGCGATCGCCGTCGGCCGAAAGCATCTGGAAGATCCAGGGCGCGCCCAGGCGCTTTTCACGGGGAATGATGAAGGTGCCGCGGCCGCGCTTGCGCTGCACGTAGCCTTCGCTGACCAGCGAGCCGACCGCTTTCTGGATCGTCCCCAGACTGAACGGAGTAATCGCGGCCAGCGTCTGCTCCGTCGGCAACTTATCACCGTCAAGCCAGTGACCGTCCTCGATAGCCGCGATCATCACCGCCTTCAAGTACTCGTGCTTGAGCGGATTGTCAGGGGTTTTCGATTGATAGAGCTCAAAGAAATTGTCGGTGGTCATGTCGTTACGATGTTCGCGGGGTGAGGCTCTGCGGCCGGATGCGGGCGATTTGCGCTCAGCACGCCTGCAACACGTTAATCACCCGGCTGGCCAGCAACGGCTTGGTATTGCGGCCGTATTCCGCCATGTGCGCCGAGGCCGCGTGCGCTCTCAACGCATCGGCGCTTTCCCAGCACTCGATGATGGCGAAGGTGTCGTCGCCGAGCGGGGTCTGGATCGCGCCGAAATTCGGTACGTCGACGACCGCCTCGTAGCGGATGCATCCCTGCTCGGCGAGCACCGCCGGGCGGTTTTTGTTGAACAGCGCGAGCACCGCGTCGCGCTGGCCGGGCAGGGCCGTGATGGTGGCAATGACGTGAATCATCCGGGCACTCTCCTTGGTGGGTTCGGTGTTCAATCTCGCATCGCATCATAGCCTTGTTCGGCCCGGCGGGTCGCCGGCTCGCCGCTTGGCCGGTCGGCGCTGCGCGGCAAGCGCCCGGATGCGTCGGGTGACCTCACCATCGCCGATGCCCGGGCTCCACACCTCCTTGCCGAAGGACGCTTTGCCCGCTAGTGCAGTGTTCCATTCTGTTTGGAACTTAAGTGACTGTTAGCGCGAATGACCTTCTGCAGGATGTCGCGCGCACTCTTGGTCCAGATGAATGGCTTGGGGTTGGTATTGTGGTGGG
>NZ_SCSK01000051.1 GCF_004297875.1 Pandoraea sp.
GCCTGCGCATGCACCGCGCGGATCGCGCGGCAAACCGGTAATTCAGCGGGAAATTGCACGCGCAAGTTCCTGAACGTAGCTTCGGTCGTCATGACGGGGCGCTTTTCAACAGCCTGCTAGGGCGCCGCGTCGCCGACGAGCCCATCAAGCCTATCAAGCCTGGCTGTCCAGGCTATTGGCCAGTTCGGCGTCCAGTGCTTGCGCGCGCCGCACCGCCGGCCGGGCCTGGAAGCGCTCCAGGTAGGCGAGCACCGCCGGGCTTGCCGGCATCAGTTTGAAACCGGTGACCCAGCCCAGCGCGCTGCCCCACAGCGCGTCGGCGGCGGTGAAGCGCTCGCCGAGCAGCCACGGACCGGGCTGAAGTTGCTGTTCGACGGCATTGACGACGGCTTCATAGCTGCCGTAAGGCGAGGTCGATTCGTTGCCCGCGTCGCGGTTCATCGCCCGGTCGACGATGGCCGGCTCGAAGCACGAACCATAAAACACCATCCAGCGCAGGTAGGCGCCGCGCAGCGGGTCACCGGGAGCGGGCGACAAGCCGCGCTCCGGGTACAGCTCGGCCAGATACATATAAACGGCGGCCTGCTCGCTGACGAAGGTCTGGCCGTGGCGCAGCGCCGGCACTTTGCCCATCGGGTTGATGGCGAGGTAGGCAGGCTCGCGCTGTTGCCGGGTTTTGAGGTTGAGCACATGCAGGTCGTGCTCGGCCTGCAATTCCTCGACAAGAATGCGCGCGCCGGCCGAGCGGCTGTTGGGCGCATGGAACAGCGTGATATGGCGATCCTGATTCATTGAGAACGCTCCGTCCGGATTGTGATGAAAAACCGACAAACTGCGATCATTCGCCTTCGCCCGGTCGCCTGGGCAAGCCGCCGCCGAAGGGACGATGAACAGTGTACGTAATTTCGATCGGCACTCCGACACGAGAACACGTAGGAAATCAACGTGGTGGTGCGAACGGTTCGGTGAAAGGAGGGCTTGATATTTTGACTATTCAGTCATAATATTTTGCGCATGACTCAATCTTCCAGTCCCAAACGCCGTGCGCACGGCGCGGCGCGAGGCCGCCCGCGCGAGTTCGATGCCAGCGCGGTCTCCGAGGCTGCCGCCGAGGTGTTTTGGGAGCACGGCTATCACGCGGCGTCGCTCGACACGCTGTGCGAGGCGACCGGCTTGTTGCGTGGCAGCCTGTATGGCGCATTCGGCGACAAGCACGGCATGCTGCTGGCGGCGCTCGACCGTTACGCGGAGGGCGCGCTTGCCCAACTTGCCGAGCGCCTGAACGAGCAGATCCCGCCGCGCGAAGCCTTGCGCAATGCCTTGCTGCACCACACGCGCGTGGTCTCGACGCTGACCGGCCTGCGAGGCTGCTTCATCACCAACGCGGCGATGGAAATGCAGCCGGGCGACGATACGGTGGCGGCTCGCATCACGTCGGTCATGCGCCGCATCTCGACCTTGCTGGCAGCGGCGGTGATTCGCGGTCAGGCTGCCGGCGTATTCGACTCGACGCTCGACGAAAATGCCGTCGGCGAGTTTTTGCTGTGCGTCACGCAAGGCCTGCGCGTGCTGGGCAAGGTGGGGCACGACGAGGCGCAGTTGACCGCGGTCGTCGACGTGGCGTTGCGCGCACTCGAATAGCGCAGCGCCTGTTTTTTTAACTAATTTTTGACTAAACAGTCATGAAATCAAACCCCATGATTGCGGCACCCGCCAGTTGTCCCGAGGCGTCCCCGGCGCCGGGCGCACTGGCGCTGGTGGTGCTGCTCACCGGCGCGTTTCTGTCGCCGCTCGATTATTTCATCGTCAATCTGGCCCTGCCGGCAATTCAGGGGGGCTTGCATGCCAGCGCCGCGCAACTGCAAATGATTGTGTCGCTGTACACCTCGGCGTTTGCTGTATTGCTGGTCACCGGCGGCCGGCTGGGTGATCAGTTTGGCCGCAAGCGCATGTTCATGACCGGCATGGCCGGCTTCGTGGCGGCCTCGCTGTTGTGTGCGTGCGCGCCGAACGGTGCCGTACTGGTGGCCGGACGCATTCTGCAGGGCGGCTCGGCCGCGGTGATGGTGCCGCAGATTCTGGCTACGATTCGGGCAGTATTTCCGAAAGCCCAGCAAACCAGGGTCATGAGCCTGTATGGCTTCGTCTTCGGCTTTGCTTCCGTGGTGGGGCAGATCGGCGGCGGCGCGCTGATCACGCTGCGCCCGTTTGGGTTGGGCTGGCAATCGATTTTTCTGATCAACGTGCCGGTCGGCCTGCTGGCGCTGCTTGGCGCATGGCGCGTGGTTCCGGAAAACCGGCCGGACCACGGCGCGCGCCTCGACCTTGGCGGTCTGTTCTTTTTGTTGCTGTCGCTGGCGCTGGTGATCTATCCGCTAACCGCGGGACGCGAGGCTGGTTGGCCGGCCTGGACGCTCGTCGCTTTCGCCGCGAGCGTGCCGGCGTTCGCCGTGTTCGTCTGGGTCGAGGCAAAACTCAAGCGACAAGGCGGGGATCCGCTGGTCGATCTGGGCATGTTTCGCAATCCGGTGTTTTCGCTGGGCCTGGTGCTGGCATTTTGCTTTTATTGTGACAGTGCGTTTTTCCTGACGTACGGCGTCTATTTGCAGGACGGCCTGCATTGGTCGCCGCTTGTCGCGGGACTGGCCATTTTCCCGTTCGGTGTTGGCTCCATCATCGGACCTTTGAATTCGCCGAGGATCGTACGGCACGCCGGGCATCATGTCCTGACGATCGGGTTTGGCCTGCTTGCCACCGGTTTCGCGTTCGCCATCGGCATGCTGTGGTATCGCACGACCCCATCACTGGTGTTTTATCTTGGCCTGCTCGTGGCTGGTGTCGGACATGGACTGGTGTTGCCGTCGGTCGTGCGTGTGGTGATCGGCGAGATCGAGCCGGCCAGGGCCGGGTTGGCGTCGGGCGTGGTGACGTCGATGCTGCAGATCGGCTCGGCGTTTGGCGCGACCGCCATCGGTGGCGTTTTTTTCTCGGCGCTCTCGCATGGCGCCGGAGCCCTGGTTTACGCTCGCGCCTTCCAGGCCGGCATGGGGATCGTGGTGGTGCTGTTCGCGGCGTGTACGCTGCTTGCGTTCGTGCTGGTCAGGCAACATGCGCTGGCGGGCCAGCGTGCCGGGGCGCAATGACAACGCGGCGCCGCGCGTCTGACGCGGCGCCGCTCAAGGCGTGGGACTCAGGCCTTCTTGACGTAGGCGTTGCACCAGCCCTTGGCGGCTACCAGCTTGCCGGCGTAGATCGGGCAAGGGCCGTTGGCCGCACCCGCTTTGCCCTGGTACAGCGAGCAATTGTCGCAGACCTCGCCGGCCTGGTATTTCGGGAATTTGGCTTTGTCGACCTTGGTCGCGTCCGCTTTGTAGCCGAGCGTTTGCGCGGTCGGATCGCTTTCGGAGAGCACTTCAGCAGCTTGCGATTCCTTGGAAAGCAACACGGTGGACGAGGCGAGTGATGCAGCGACGATCATGAACTGACGGCGGGTAGTTTGCATTGTGGGCTCCTTATTTTGTTGGACTGGACCGAGGGTCGCGCAAGACCACGGCCAGCAGCGGCACGCCGCGTTGCACAGGGCTGCCAGGGTGATGCGCCAACGCGCGCGCGAACTGCCGGCTGGCCGGCCGCCCGCGTGCGGGTCGGACTTCAAATTGCGCCCATGCAGTCTAGGCGTTTCGCCATTTTCCGGCAAGCGGCGAACGCGCTTATGGCCGGCATAAGCGCGCACGCATCCGCGCTGTGGCTTTTTTGAGTATGGCTTGCCGGCGCGAGCTTCGTGCCTTGACGTTGGTCAAGGCGCGCGCGCCGCGGCCGATCGACAATGGCGCGACGCGGCCGCGCCATGCTGCCGCGATCTCGCGCCCGCTGGGCTAGGTGGCATCATGGAGGCTGGCACGCCGCTGCGACGCAATGTTTGGCAGGTGCTGCGCGCCCGCCTCAAGGAGCATCCGCTCGCGCGCGTCGGCCCGGGCCTGATCACCGGCGTGGCCGACGATGACCCCAGCGGCATCGCGACCTATTCGCAGGCCGGCGCCCAATTCGGCCTGAACATGCTGTGGACCATGCCGCTGGCGTTTCCGCTGATGGCCGCGGTGCAGTTGATGTGCGCGGATATCGGACGGGTCACCGGCCGCGGGCTGTCAGCCAACATCAAGGCGGCGTTCCCGCGGCCCGTCGTGTATGGCGTGGTGTTTTCGTTGCTGATCGCCAACGTGCTGAATATCTCGGCCGACGTGGCCGCGATGGGCGAGGTCGCCGAGCTGGTCTGCGGCATCGACCGGCATCTGATGACGGCGTGCTTTGTGCTGGGCACGCTGCTGCTGCAGGTGTTCATCCCCTACCACCGCTATGTAAGCTTTCTCAAATGGTTGAGCGCGGCGCTGCTCGCCTACGCCGCGGTCCTGTTCACGGTTCATGTGCCATGGGGGCAAGTCGCGCTGCGCACGGTCTGGCCGCGCCTGACGCTCAACGCCGATGCCGCGGCCGTGGTCGTCGGCGTATTCGGCACCACTATCAGTCCGTATCTGTTTTTCTGGCAGGCCTCGGAGGAAGTCGAGGAGATGCGCATGCGCGGCGGCGCACCGCTGGTGAGCGATGCCGGGGCGGCCGAGGCCGAGCTGGGGCGAATTCGCTGGGATACCTGGAGCGGCATGTTCTATTCGGATCTGACCGCGTATTTCATCATTCTCGCCACGGCGGTGACCCTGCACGCAGCCGGCGTCACCGATATCGACTCGGCCGCGCGTGCGGCCAGTGCGTTGCGCCCGCTGGCCGGCGAATTCGCTTATGGGCTGTTTGCCCTGGGCGTGCTCGGCGTGGGTTTGATCGGCGTGCCGGTGCTGGCCGCCTCGGGCGCGTATGCGCTGGCCGAAGCGATGGGCTGGCACGAGGGGCTCGAGCGCAAATGGCGCGATGCGCGCGGCTTCTATGCAATCATCGGCGTCAGTGTGCTGGCGGGGCTGGGGATTCAGTATTCGCCGATCAGCCCGATGAAGGCGCTGTTCTGGAGCGCCGTGATCAACGGCGTGGTGGCTGTGCCGCTTCTGGTGGTCATCCTTCTGCTGGTTTCCAAGCGTGCCGTGATGGGAGCGTTCACCGCCAGCGGCCCGTTGCGCCTGCTGGGCTGGATGACGGTCGCTGTCATGGGGGTGGCCGCCGTGGGGATGTTCGCGCTTCATTGATCGTCCTGCTCGAGGGACAGCTCCCGGGGTCTCGACAGGTGTTGCCCGGACCGGCGCTTTCCCGGAAATTTCCCAGGCGCGGTATCATGCGGCTCTCGCATCGGCATTCGGCCGCCTCGGACCCTTGGCGCGGTGACCCGTCGGGCCTCGATGCCGGGCCGGCCCCGGCAAGCGCATCGATGGCGTGTCCGGCAGCGTTCGCCGAACGGGTGGGCCAGTCCTGCCAAGGCACACAATACAACGACAATTCGCGGATTCCCCGATGGTTCACGGCTATTTCTCTGAGGGCGCGTTAAGCGCCAGCCTGCAGGCATTGCATCTGAATGCACTTCTCGGCATTGTGGCCGCGCTGCTCATCGGCGGCATGGTCAAGGGCGTCGTCAGTATTGGCGTCCCACTGGTGGCGATGCCGATTCTTACCCTGTTCCTGCCGGTCAAGCAGTCGGTGCTGCTGCTGTCGATGCCGATCATTCTAGGCAATATTCCGCAAGCCCTCGAGGGCGGCAAGACCTGGCAGACCACGCGCGAGATAGCCGCGCCGCTGATCGGAACCGTGCTGGGCAGCATCTTTGGCGTGACGGTGCTGATTTCGCTCGCGCCGCGCCACGCGCTGGCAGTATCCGGTTTCGTGCTGATTTTTGCCGCGCTGTTGATGCTCGTTTCTCCCAGGCTCAAATTTCCGCCCGCGCTGGAAAAGCCTGCCGGCTTCGTGCTGGGCTTCGGGGCCGCGATGATGGAGAGCATGGCGTCTGTGCCGGGGCCATTGCTGGCAATGTACCTGATCGCCACGGGGGCCACCGGCAAGGCATTCACCAAACGCATCGCCATTATTCTGGTGGTGTCGATCGTCACGCTGGTCGTCGTGCTCGGGCACGGCATGCATGCGAGCGGACTCGACCTGCTGGTCTCGGCCGCCGCAAGTATCCCGGTGATCGCGGGCATCGTGCTGGCGCGCCCGCTGCGCGACAAGCTGCCGCCCCTGGCTTTCCGCGTTCTTGTGCTGCTGTTCGTGCTGGGCGCGGCCGTGCAGATGGTTCGCAAGTCGGGGGTATTGTGATAGCGCCGGCAGTCTCGTCGCGCATGACTGAGTTTTGGTAGCATTCAGGCTTTTCCGACGACAATAATTCAGCGTGAAGCCCTGGTCTGTGTCTGCACTTGTCGAGCGTCTGGCCCAATGGGCGAGCGAATTCAAACCCGTGGCAGCCGCACGCCTGCGGCGCCTGCGGCATCCGACCTGGCATGGCGTGGGGCTGGCGCTGTGCGCGGTGCTCGCCGGCGTCATGTTGTATGTGCTGTTTTTGATTCCCTTCACGCCGAGCATCGGTGACATTCGCAAGGCTCGCCTCGAGTTGCCGGCGCAGGTGTACTCGGCCGACGGCAAGCTGCTGGCCGAGTTCAAGCCCGGCAACCGCGAGTGGGTGCCGCTGTCGGACGTTTCCCCGCACGTGGTGGACGCCCTGATCAGCACCGAGGATCATCGTTTCTATCAGCACGGCGCGATCGATTGGCGCCGCACGCTGTCGGCCGCACTGCATACGCTCACCGGCGATCGCCAGGGTGGTTCGACCATCACCCAGCAACTCGCCCGCAATCTCTATCCCGATCAGATCGGCCGCGCGCCAACACTCACGCGCAAGATCAAGGAGGCCATCACCGCCTACAAGATCGAATCGGTCTACACCAAGAAGCAGATCCTCGAGACGTATCTGAACACCGTGCCGTTCCTGTACGACGCCTACGGCATCGAGATGGCTGCGCGCACGTATTTCGACAAATCGGCCGACGAGCTCAACATTCTCGAGAGCGCGACGCTGGTCGGCATGCTCAAGGGCAACAGCTACTACAACCCGGTACTCAACCCGGAACGCGCGCTGCAACGGCGCAATATCGTGCTGGCCCAGATGGTCAAGTATGGGCACCTGTCACAGGCCCAGTTCGACACGCTCAAGCGCCAGCCGCTACGAGTCGACTTTCAGCATCTGACCGAGTCGCCGGGGCCGGCGCCGCATTTCGCCCAGCAGTTGCGCAAATGGCTGATCGGCTGGGCCGATCGCAACGGTTACAACATCTATACCGACGGCCTGGTGGTGCGCACCACCATCGATTCGCGCCTGCAGGCGCTGGCCAATCAGGCGGTGGCGCGCCAGGGCAATCTATTGCAGGGGGTGGCCAACGCCGCCTGGGGCGAGCGCTCCGGCTGGGCCGGTCACCGCGCGCTGGTGGAGAGCTTCGTGCGCGAGAGCGCCGACTACCGCGCGGCGCGCGATACCGGGCTGACCGACAAGCAGGCCATGAAGCAACTGATGTCCGATCGGGCCTTCATGCGGGGGTTGCGCGAGGACAAAACCCGGGTGCAGGCCGGCTTTTTGGCGATCGATCCGGACAACGGCGAGATCAAGGCATGGGTCGGCAGCCGCGACTACAGCCAGGATGCGTTCGACCACGTCTCGCAGGCGCGGCGCCAGCCCGGCTCGACCTTCAAGGCGTTTGTGTACGGCGCGGCGTTCGAGGATGGCGCCAAGCCGGACGATAAGCTGGTCGACAAGGTGCAGGACATTCCATTGCCCGGCGGCGGCGTATGGAAGCCAAAGGACGACGAGGCCGCGACCGATCGCCCGATGACGCTGCGCGACGCGCTGGCGAATTCGATCAATACGATTGCCGCGCAACTCATCATGAAGGTGGGGCCGGACAAGGTCGCCAGCCTCGCGCGGGCGATGGGTGTGCGCAGCAGCAAGCTCGACCCGGTGCCGTCGCTGGCGCTGGGCACCAGCCCGGTCACGCTCAAGGAGATGGTCACCGCGTACGGTACGATCGCCGACGGCGGCAGCTATATCGCGCCGATGATGGTGACCAGCATCGAGAGCCGCGATGGCAAGGTACTGGCGCAATTCCGCCCGGCCCGCCCCGAGCGCGCGTTATCCGCCCAGGCCACGGCAGACCTGATCGACGCGATGCGCGCCGTGGTCGACCATGGCACCGGCGCGGCGATTCGCTCCCGCTACGGCATTCGCGCAGACGTCGCCGGCAAGACCGGCACCACGCAGGACAACGCCGATGGCTGGTTCATTTTGATGTCGCCGCAGCTGGTGGCCGGTGCCTGGGTCGGCTTCAACGACAGCCGCATCACACTGCGCAGCAACTACTGGGGGCAGGGCGCGCACAGCGCATTGCCGATCGTCGGGGAGTTCTTCCAGGGCGCGCTGCATGCGCGCCTGATCGATGCACACGCGCACTTCGCCGAAATACAGGCGCCGAATTGGCGGCAAACCTGGCGGCAAACCTTCTCCACCAAATTCCGCGCCTGGATGCAATACCTGTTCGGCCACGCGCCCAAGCCGGCGGCGCATGCGCCGCAGCATCCTGCGCCTCATCGCGCGCCGCCGTCATCGCCCATGCCGCCGATGCCGGAGCCCGCGAGTACCGTGGCGACGCCGCAATCGCTGGAGTCGCCCGGTGCCGCCTCGGGCGCATCGCCAATCACCGAACCTGCGTCGTCCGCGCCGGCGATCGAGGCCCCGGCCCAATTGTCGGGCGTGGCCTATCCGCCCACGCAGCCGGTTAATCCGCCGATCACGCCACCGATCACGCCGCCCCAGGCCCCGTCCGAGACCTCGCCCGCCGTGCGGTCGAACACCCAGCGGCAGGAGGGCCTCGCCCCCGCCGGGCCGCCGGTCGAGCCGTCGACCCCCATGCCCGCGCCGGCTCCGTCGTCACGACATGGCAATGGGCCAGCGCCGATCGTCTCGTTGCCAGTGGATCCGGTGACGTCCGGCAGCGATATCACGGTCCGCCCCCTGAGACAGGCGCCGGCGTCGCAGCCGAGTCAGTGAAGTTCACTCGCCAAAGGAGTCGACGATGCACGCTGCCATTCGTATCCGCCCGATCGCAGAGGGCGATTTCACTGGCTGGAAGCCGCTGTGGGACGGGTATAACGCGTTCTACGGCCGTGCCGGCAGCACCGCGCTGCCTGATGAAATCACGCAAACCACGTGGCGGCGATTTTTCGATGCCGGCGAACCGGTGCATGCGCTGGTGGCCGAGGGTGCCGATGGCCAGCTCGTCGGACTGGCGCATTACCTGTTTCACCGCAGCACGACGCAGCTGGGGCCAACCTGTTATTTGCAGGATCTTTTCACCGTCGAAGCCGCGCGCGGGCAAGGCGTCGGCCGTGCGCTGATCGAGCAGGCGGCGCGCTGCGCCCGCCAGGCCGGCGCGGCGCGCCTGTATTGGCAAACTCACGAAACCAATGCGACGGCGATGAAACTGTACGACGCCGTCGCCGAGAAAAGCGGTTTCGTCGTCTACCGGATAACGCTATAGGCAAGCTTGCCTAACCGGCCAGCTTCGCAGCCAATTCGGCGACGTGCCTGCCCTGGTAACGGGCGATTTCCAGTTCGTTTTGCGACGGCTGGCGGCGGCCGTCGGCACCGGCTAAGGTGGTCGCGCCATAGGGGCCGCCGCCGGTGATTTCATCCATTTTGGTCAGGCCGGTGCACGCGTAGGGCACGCCGACGATCACCATGCCGTGGTGTAAAAGTGTGTTGTGGAACGACGTGATAGTGGTTTCCTGGCCGCCGTGCTGGGTGCCGGTCGAGGCAAACACGCTGCCGATCTTGCCGACCAAGGCGCCTTTCATCCACAGGCCGCCGGTTTGATCGAGGAAGGTTCGCATCTGTCCCGCCATGTTGCCGAAGCGGGTCGGCGTGCCGAAGATGATCGCGTCATAGTCACCCAGCTCGCCAGGGCTGGCCACGGGCGCCTTCTGATCGAGCTTGACGCCGCTGGCGGCTGCCTGCTCCGCCGGGATGGTTTCCGGCACGCGCTTGAGCGTTACGTCGGTACCGGCGACCGAGCGGGCGCCTTCGGCAACGGCATCGGCCATGGTTTCGACGTGGCCGTACATCGAGTAATAGAGCACGAGAACTTTCGCCATGATTTCTCCAGAGATGAAGGACTTGCGAAGGAGCTTGCGAGTGTGCCGGAGGCACTGCTTTTCACAATAGCACCGCCGGTTGCCGCCGGGGGAAAAAGCGCTCGCGCGGCTGGCGCTGCGTCGCGGCTTCGGCGGTACAATGCGGGCGCACGAAAAACTGCGCCGGCGGCGCAGCGGGCTTGGGTCCGCGCGACAGGGGAAATGAACGATGATCAATGTGGATTCGGTGATGGTGGCCCGGCAATTGTCGGCGGGGTGCAGCGTGGTCAGCCTTGCCTGGTTTCTGGCCTACCGCCGGGCCCGGACGCGGGCGGCGCAATGGCGCTCGTTCGGTTTGTTCGCGTTCTTCGGCGTCGCCTCGACCTGGCTGTTCAGCTTTGCCGGGGCCAGTGCCGTCGTGCTGGGCGATAACGCCTCGTCGGCCTGGTGGTATCGGTGGGGATGGCTGATCAGCGACAGCCTGTATGTGGCCGTGCTCGCGTGCGCGGCGCTGTTGTTGTACCGTCGCTTGCGGCGGCGCTAGGGGCCCGGGCGCTGGCCGCCCGACCCCCGGCTCGGATGGTTCAGACGGGCTTGCGCGCGACCATGCCGATCAGCGCCGAGCGCCCGCCGTGGCGCGTGCCCTCGGAAAGATCGTCCTCGTATTCGACGAGTTCCTCGATATCCCATCCCGCAAATGCTTCACGCAGGAGCTCCTGCGTGTACAGGTGCTCGAGCGACGATGGCCCGCCGGTGCCGTATTGGAGCTGCTGCGGCGTATAGCCCTGCAGCAGGATGCGACCGCCCGGGCGGGTCGCTGCCTGCATCGACGCAAATTGCTTGATCCGCTGGCGAGGGTCGGCAAACTGAATGAAAATCGCGATGACCCAGTCGAACGCGTCGAGAAATTCCCGCGGCGGCCACTGCTCGGACAGCATGTCGCCGTGCGTGAATGAAACCTGGCTGCGCCGTGCTTCGGCCAGCTTCCTGGCCTTGGCGATAGCCACCTCGGAGACCTCGCTGGCGGTCACGACGAGTCCTTGCCCGGCCAGCCATATCGAATTCCTGCCTTCGCCGTCGGCAACCGACAGCGCCGTCTGGCCGGGCTTGAACAGCGCCTGATGCTGCGCCAGAAAGCGGTTCGGTTCGGTGCCGAACAGGTACTCGTCGCCAGCCTCGCGGTAGCGGGCGCTCCATTTTGCTTCGTCGTTCATCTCATGCGGCTCCGAGGTTCGGGGGGTGTGCGCATGATACCGCCGGCGCCCAAACTTTGCCGGTGGCCTATAGCGCCAGGCGCGGTGCGACGTAGGCGCCGTAGTTGGGACCGTTGCCGGAGGCCGACGACGGGATCTGGTAGTCGCTGACGAAATGACCCTGGATGTATTTGCCGCTGCCGCCGACGGATGCATCGATATGGAACGCGGCGAACGCGACGATCGTGACGTAGCTTTTGGCGCTGATCTGTGTGGCCACGGGTATCACCACCGTGGTGCCGACCGGCACTGAGCTGTAGAGCGTGGTTTTCGCGCCCGGCTCGATCCAGATGCTGTCGCCGATACTCAGCGGCGACGGGTTGCCGTTGGCCATCAAGTCCCGGATGGTCGGCACGTTGTCGGCATTGACCAGGAACGAAGTCCACTGACCGGCCGAACAGTCGCTGCCATCGTCGCTGCTGCCATACGCGTATCCATTGGTGATCTGGAACTCGTAGGGTTGTCCGGTGGAGGGATCGAGGCGCGGCTGGTTGGTCGACGAATTCCAGTACTGGTCGAAAATGCACCGATCCAGCGCGACCGGAAAAAGCCCGCCGGCACCGACGGTGCCGGGCGCCGCGACGACCGCCACCGCGGTCGCGCCGATCGGCACCGAGAGCAGATTCAGCAGTTTGCCCAGCACCATCGCCACCGGGCCGCCGTTCACGCCGGTATCGCGATTGACGGTAACCTGCACGGCCGGCACGTCGTACGGGCCGGGCGTCATGGTTTGCGCTTCCAGGGTCGACGGGTTGCCGGTCAGGTTCCAGTAGCCGGTTTGCACCGTGCCGCTCGAGAGCGCCTGGCCATCCGAGGCATTCAATGGAATCGCGCTGAGTGCGGCGCTTTGCCCGGTTGTCCAGGTAGGGCCGGCCGCGCTGCCCAGCAGGGCGCCCGCGCCAGCCAGTGCGGCGGCGTCAGCGGCATTCTGCATTTCGTTTCTGACCACATCGATGTGCGCGACATTGATCGCAAACGCGCCGAATGAGAGCAGGGCGGTGAGAAACAGCAAAAAGAACAGCACCACCGAACCCTGTTGCCGGCGTCCGGCCGAGCCGCGCGCGATGTGACGCAATGCACGAGGGGAGCGCATGGTGCGGTCCTATTCGTAATTCATGACGGTGCTGGCCGTCAGCGTGACCGGCCCGGTCAACGCGCTGAATGCCGATCCCAGCACCAGGCCCTGATAGGTGTAGGTGACGGTGACGGTCAACGGATTGCCGGAGGAGGTCCCCGACGATTGATTGACCGTCACGGTTGGCGTGGTCGCGGTGCCGCCGGTGAGCAGGCGGTTTTGCATATAGTTTTGCGCCACGGTGGTGATTTGCGCGGGCGACAACTGCGGCACGCGCACCACCACGCCGGCGCGGGCCGCCTCCCGGCTGGCATTGATCAGCACAGCCTTGTCGCACAGCAACAGGCTGGTGTCGATGATGCCGAACAGCACCATCATCAAAAACGGAAAGACCAGCACGAATTCGAGCGCGACCACGCCGCGTTCGTTGCCAACGAGCGTGCCGCCATCACGCGCCATGCGCGCGCGGCGATGCGACACCGAGTCGGCGGCGCGCTTCATTGCACTGACTCCGCCGCAGCCAGCGGGTGCGTCTCCGACGCCGCGGTGGGCACCGGGTGCGCACCCGGTGCGGCGCCATCGGCGTGGTTCGCCGCGCGCGAGGCCAGCGCTTCACGCACGCGGTGGTAGAAGCGCACGTTATCGTCGACCGAGGATGCCGGCAGATCGACCAGCAGGATGCGCCGCGCCGCATCGTCATTGCCCAGCAGTCCATAGGCCAGCGCGAGATTCTGGCGCGCCTGGCGCGGCGCATCGGACAGGCCGGCGATATCGAGCAGCACGTTCGCGCCGGCGCGCGGCTGGTTATCGAGAATCAGCGATAGGCCGAGGTCGACGCGCAGGCCTTTGATATACGGCCACGTCTGCAGCCCGACGCGGTAGACTTTCTGCGCCTGGGCGTGACGTCCCTCAAGATCGAGCACGGTACCCAGCCCTTCGACCGCCAACGGACTGTCGGGGTGATGTACTACCAGATCGCGGTACCGGCGCTCGGCGTCGGCCAGATCGCGCTGGCGCAGCGCCACGCGAGCCAGCCCGAGCTGGGGTGCAAAAGCCTTCGGTGCCTGCCTGGCGGCGCGCTGATATAACACGCGGGCCTGCTCGAGATCGCCGGCCGCGTATTTGGCATCGGCCAGGCCCAGCCCCGCGGCCAGCGAATTCGGATCGGCCTGGAGCGCTTTCTCGTAAAGCGAGGTCGACAGCGGTACGTCGTCGGCCGCCAGCGCACTGTCGGCCAGGCGCAGGTCGGTGGTGCGGTCAGCCCCGTTCTGTGCGCTTACGGGCTTGACATCCAGGCGCGGGCCGGCACAGGCCGCCAGCAAGGCGACCGCCAGCGGCATCAACAGGAGTGCGCGGGCGCGCGCGGCGTAACGATTCATTTGAATACCTCGATCAAGCGGATCACCGCGGGGCCGGCGGAAATCAGGCCGACCGTCGGGAGAATGAAAAACATCATCGGCAGGGTGATCTTGGTCGCCAGCTTGGCGGCCTTTTCCTCGAGCGCGGTCATTTGCGCCATGCGCTCGGTGCGCGACAGCTGGCGCAGCGATTGCGTGATCGGCGTGCCGTAGCGCTGCGACTGGATCAGGGTCGAGACCAGCCCGCGCACCGACGGCAAGCCGATGCGCTCGGCCATGTTGCGCAGCGCCACCGCGCTATCGCCGCCGATCTGCAGCTCGTCCGCGGTCACTGCGATTTCGTCCGAAAGCGGCGGACAAATGTTTTTCAGCTCGCGCGCCACGCGCTTGAGGCCGACCACCAGACTGTTGCCGGCGTTGGTGCAGATCACCAGCAGATCGAGCGCGTCGGGCAGTGCCGAGCTGATCACGCGCTGGCGCCGCTTGGTGCGCGAGTTCAACACGATCTCGGGAATCATCATGCCGACCATGAAGGCGGCAAGCAGCAGCAACGCACGGAAGATGAAGTACTTGCCGAACACCGGCAGGTGCGGCCCCAGAGCGATCCCGCCGAGTCCCAGCAGCGCGCCGGCCGACAGCTTGCAGCCGACCAGTATCGAGACTGCGCGCCGGTCGCGAAAGCCCGCGCGCGTGAGCTTCTGGGCCAATTGGGTGCGCTGCATCGCGTCGAGCATCGGTACCTGCTCGCCAAGCAGCGCGAAGCGCTGTGCGAACGCTTGCCGAACATTCTCCGGGCGCAGTGGCACCTCGGCCTGCTGACTGGCGTCGACCCGCGTGACGGCGTGGCGGGCGCGCTGCGCGATGCGACGGCGGCGGCTGCCTGGCCAGCGCAGTACCAGGCCAATGCCGACGATCAGCAGGATCAGCAATAGCAGCTTGCGCGCGAGTTCGGGCGAGATTGAGGTCATCGCGATGTATCCAGCTTGGCGATCTTGTTGATCATCG
Organism: Pandoraea sp.; assembly: GCF_004297875.1. GTDB lineage: Bacteria > Pseudomonadota > Gammaproteobacteria > Burkholderiales > Burkholderiaceae > Pandoraea. The sequence goes on from NZ_SCSK01000051.1 coordinate 14,793, forward strand.
CTAGCCCGACCGCCATCAGCACACTCGCCAATTCCAGGATGTGGTGGCCCAACGGCTTTTCGAACAGCAACGAGATATAGGGGCGGTCGATCAGGTAAAGCAGGCCCACGATGGCGAACGGCACTGCCGAAATGATCTTGCTGGCGATCCGGCCCTCGGCGGTCAGCGCTTTGGTCTTCATGCGGATATCGCGCCGCGTGCGGATGATGTTGGCGAGATTTTCCAGCGTTTCGCCGAGATTGCCGCCGGTCTCGCGCTGCAGCAGCAGGCATACCGCAAAAAAGGAAAAATCGGCGATTTGCACCCGCTCCACCGCCTTGTCGAGCACATCCTTGAGTTCGGCGCCCAGCCGCAGGCTGTCGCCGAGAATGCGAAAGGTCGAGCGCACCGGTTCTTCGGTTTCGTCGCCGGCCGTGCTGATGGCCTGCACCGCCGGAATGCCGGCGCGCACCGCGCGGATGATCAGGTCCAGGGTATCGGGAAACACCGCCAGAAAACGATTGCGAAAACGCGCGATCAGGAAACGGTATGCCATGCGCACCGCCAGCAGGGGCACGCCAAGATAGAGTAATGGCCGGCTCCACCCCGGGGGCGAGCTCAACGCCACGACGATCACCGCCAGCACCAGCCCGGCGAAAGCGCTCAGGTAAATGAGGCGCATGCCGGCGGCGCCGCTGACGGTGTGCACGCGCTGCGCGTGACGCTGCAGCCAGGCCTTCAGCGCACCGCTTTCGGTGGGCCGCTCGAACAGTTCGACTTCGACGCCGGGCGTGGGCGCCGGCTTGTTGACGATGAGCGTCTGCCGCATGCCGCGCATGCGTTCCTGCACGCGGCGGCCGGGCCGGCGGCGCAGCATGTCGCGCAGCGCCGAGACGATCAGACCGATGATCACGATCGAGAAAAAGCCCGCGGCCGTGACGATATCGACAGGGGTCATGGGCGCATCGCCTCCAACAGCGCTTCCTCGAGACCATAGTATTGGGCGCGCGCGGCGAAGGCGGGCCGCAGCGCCGACGACTCGAAGGCCCCCTTGACGCCCTCCTGGTAGGCGCTGGCATCGTAGCGAAAGGCAAACAGATCCTGGGTGATGATCACGTCGCCCTCCATGCCGGTGACTTCGGTGATGCGCGTGACGCGCCGCATGCCGTCGCGCATGCGCTCGATCTGCAGGATCAGGTGGACCGCGCTGGCGATCTGGCGGCGGATCGACAGCAGCGGCAGATTGCCGTTGGCCATCATCACCATGCTCTCGAGCCGGGTGACGGCGTCGCGCGGCGTGTTGGCGTGGATCGTCGTCATCGACCCGTCGTGGCCGGTGTTCATCGCCTGCAGCACGTCGAAGGCCTCCGGGCCGCGCGTCTCGCCGAGGATAATGCGGTCAGGCCGCATCCGCAGCGCGTTGCGCACCAGATCGCGTTGCGAGACGCCGCCCAGCCCCTCGCTGTTTTCCGGACGCGTCTCCAGGCTGACCACATGCGGCTGTTGCAATTGGAGTTCGGCGGCGTCCTCGATGGTCACGATGCGCTCGTGTTCGTCGATATGGTGCGACAGTGCGTTGAGCAACGTCGTCTTGCCCGAGCCGGTGCCGCCGGAGATGACGATATTCAGGCGGCAGGCGCCGGCGATTTTCAGCAACTGCGTCATGGGCGCCGACAGGTTGCCCTGCTGCGCCATGCGCGTGAGCGTGATGTTGCGTTTGGAAAATTTACGAATCGAGATCGACGCGCCGCGAATCGCGATCGGCGGCAGCACGACGTTGACCCGGCTGCCGTCGGCCAGGCGAGCATCGACCATCGGGCTGCTTTCGTCGACGCGGCGGCCGACCGCCGCGGCGATGCGCTGCGCGACATTGATCACGTGCGCATTGTCGCGAAACTTCATCGGCGTGAGTTCGAGCCGGCCATGCCGCTCGGCATACACCTGGTCGGGGCCGTTGACCAGGATATCGGTCACCGACTCGTCGGCCAGCAACGGCTCGATCGGGCCGACCCCGAACATATCGTTGAGGATCTCGTCGATGATCAGCGTCTGCTCGCTCGGGGTGACATTCAACTGCTCGCGCAGTGCCGCCTCGGCGGCGATCGTCTCGATGCCGGCCCGAACCTCGTCGCGCGTTTTCATCAAGGCGGCCGACATATTCATCGAGGCGAACACGATGGTGCGGATCGCCTTGAATTTGTCGGAGCGAATCAGCGCTTCGTGGCCGCTGGGCGTCGGCACGGGGTTGGGCACCGGGGCGCCGGCGACTGTCGTTTTTGCGGCCGGCGCGGCCGCCGGCGAGCCGGCCAGCACCGCGGATGCCGGCGGGGTATTTTTCAGGCCGAACATTACGATGCCCTCCGCCGGCCGGCCAGCCGTTTGTACCACGGCGTTGCAGCTTCGCCTTGGGCGGACGTTTCGCTGCCCGTGAGGTTGTCGGCGATTTTCCCGATAGCGGCCAGGAACGCCTTGCCCTGGCGCTGCGAGATCGGTTCGCTGAGGTTTTCCGCGCGGGCCAGGGCTTTGGGCGCATAGGGCACGTCGCACACCGTGGCGCTGCCCAGCGCGCGTTTGAAATCGTTGCTCTGGACGCGATCCGGCACCGGCTCCTGGGGGTGATTGAGTAGCAGCGAGACAGTCGGCTCGCCCGCGCGATCCTCGATAAAGCGGCTCAGGCGCGCGCACTCGCGCGCCGCGTACACCGAACGCTCGGCGACGATATAAACGTGCTTGGAGGCGTCGAGTGCCTCCTCGACGATGCGCCCCGAGCGACCCGGCAGGTCGAGCAACACGTAATGGAAATGATGCTTGAGATAACTCAGCACTTCGCCGACCGCGCCCGGCCGCACCGGCATGTCGGTGCCGTAGTCGAGTTCGGCCGACAGTACGAACAGACGGTTGCCCTGATTCGTCAAGGCGCGCTCGAGCAGCGGCGCGTCGAGCGCTTGATTGCCGCGCAGCAGATCGGTCAGGCCGTTGTTGCTGGTCATGCCGAGCAGGGCGTTGGCAGCCCCGCCGTACAGATTCAGGTCGACATAAGCGATGCGGCGATGAGTGTGCTCGACCAGGTAGCGCGCCATCGACACCGCCAGGGTGGTCACGCCGACGCCGCCACGCACGCCGATGAAGCTGATCGCCTTTCCGGTGCGCATTCTGGCGCTGGGATCGCTGGCCGTGAGCGCGCGCTGCAGCAGCGGCACGGTCAGGGGTTTGACCAGATAGTCCTGTACGCCGATTTCCAGCAGGCTGCGGAACAGGCCGACATCGTTACGGTCGCCGACCACGATGACGTTGACCGACGGATCGCACGCTTCGGCCAGGCGCGCGAGATCCGACAGCGGCATCGCGGAGCCGGAGACGTCGACCATCAGCAGGCGGGGGGAGCGCTGCGCGGCCTGCAGCAGCTCGATGGTGTCGTCCAGCGAGCCGGTTTGCACGTGCGCGCTGGTCATTGCCTGGTCGACGACCAGACTGCGCACGGCGTCGGTGCTGCCTTTGTCGGCCATGACCGCGATGAAGTCGACCGACAGGACATCGGGTTTGCGTTTTGGGCGAAGGAAGTCGGCGGCGTTCATACGGGGGGCGGCTTTATCAATGTCCGGTGCCGCTCGAGGCGGCGGGTGAGGAAACGGTCGACGTCGCGTTCAACGGCATGACGCGGCCCTCCTGGTAGCGGCGCACCGCCGCGGCGGCCGTGTTCGCGTCGGTGCCGCCATAGGGCAGCGGGGCCACCAGGTCAGCCGGGCGCGCCAGCATGGCGGCAAGGTTGCTGTAGGTGGCGCAGCCGAAGGCCATGCCCGGGCGGCCCACGCCGGCATCGACCAGATGCGAGGGCTGTACCAGCTTGGCGCAATCGGGCGGCACCGCGTGCTGTCCGTCAAAGCCGATCACCGACACGTCGGGCATGCCCAGCGGCGGGTGCGTCGACATGCAGCCGAGCAGCGTGAGCGGCAGCAAGGCCACGGCAAGCAGTCGAAGCGACATGAGCTCAGTCTCCAGATAACGTCAATAAACAAAACCGGCGGCGCCGGCCAGGCGCGGGTTATCGCCGGCCAGCGGGTCGATGCCGACACTGCGCTGCAGCACATATTCGATGTCGCTGCTCGGGCGCGTGACATTGTCGATCGGCTGGCTCAAGCGGCCCGGGCCGGTCGGCCGCACGATGTAGGGCGTGACGATCACTACCACTTCGGACTTGTTGTTCTGGTAGTCCTTCGACGAGAACAGCTTGCCAAGCACCGGCAGCTTGCCCAGGCCGGGCAATTCCGAGAGGACGTCGCTGGTGTTGCTTTGCAGCAGTCCGCCGATGGCGAAGCTCTGTCCGCTCGAGAGCTCGACCGTGGTCTCGACCCGGCGCACCGTCAGCGCCGGAATTTTCAGCGTGCCGGTGGTAATGCTGTTGTTCGGGTCGATCTGGCTAACCTCCGGACGCACTTTCAGGCTGATGCGGTTATCGGCCAGCACGGTCGGCGTGAAATCGAGCGACACGCCGTAGGGCTTGAATTCAACCGTGATCGCGCCGCTCTTGTCCTGCGCGACGGGCACCGGGAACTCGCCGCCGGCCAGGAAGCTGGCGGTCTGGCCCGACATCGCGGTCAGGTTCGGCTCGGCCAGCATGGTCAGCAGGCCTTCCTGGTCGAGCGCGTCGAGAATGCCGTCGATACTCGTGTGGGCGGTGTGAAAGCCACCCAGGATCGAGAAAGCGCCCGAGGTCGACGCACCGGGAAATTGGGTGACGCCGGTCGCTCCGATGGCGCTGCCATTGAAAATACCGCCGATGAAGTTGCCGGTGCTGCCCAGCGCGCTCCAGTTGATGCCGAGCTGCTGCGTGACGTTGCGGTCCACTTCGGTAATGCGCACGCGCAGGTGAACCTGGATCGGCTGGGCCAGCGTGAGGCGATTGACCAGCGTCTCCTTGTTGCGCAGGAACGGCGTGAGCGACTGGACCACGGCGTCGGCATCGGCGGCGCTGGGCACCTGACCGGAGACTTCAAGCGAGCCCGGCGCGCCGCTCACGCGCACCTGCATTTTGGGAAAGCGCGCATCGAGCATGCGTTGCAGCGATTCGGTATCCGCACTGACCACGATGGTTTCGTGCAGGATCGTGCGGTTGTCGGCGCCCAGCGCATACAGCGTGGTGGTGCCGGCTTTCTTGCCGAGCACGAAGACGGTTTGCGGTGACGGGACGTGGACGTCGGCCACCGCCGGGTCGGCCACGAACACTGCCTTGGCCGGTGCCGGCAAGCGCAGCAGTTGGCCGCCGCCGGCCGCGATCGCGAGCGTCGGTGCGCCCTGGCCGGGCGATGTTGTCTCGGCTGGCGTGGCTGCCTGGCCAAGTGGCGACAGCGCCATGCCTGCCGCGATGGCCCACAGCCCTGCGCAGCGACGAATCGAACCTAACAAGCACGACATAGCAAATTTCCTGTCAATTCCAACGGACGGCAACGGTAGAGGTTCCATGCCGGCACCTGAGCGATCAATGTGGTAGTGGCAGCGGCATCGGCGCCGGGCCCGGCGCGGCCGCAATGGCCGCCGCGGTGTTGCCCGCGCCGCCTGTTGCGGGCGCATTGCCGGCGTCCGACGTGGTGGAGCCGCGATACACGATGACCTGCGCTGTGCGGGCCTGCCTGACGCTGCCGTGGCCGGCGGGCGCCTCTTCGCTGCCAAGCGCGCGAGAGACGTCGCCAGCCCAGACCGGCGGCGTCTGCGGCGGCGCCTGGGCGGGCAGCGGCTGGCGATCGCGCGTGGCGAAGCTGCGCAGCGCCAGGGACAGCGTGCCGAGGTGGGACGCCACGGCAACCACTTGCGCATTGCGCGGCGTGACCTCGAATGTCACGGTACGGGCGCTGGAATTCGGCTCGGCGGCATGGGAGACGGCTTCGGTGGCATCGGATTTCGGGCGCCGGAACGCCGAGCCAACCGCCAGCACGCGTACCCGATTGACCACGGTCTCGGCCTCGACGGCCCGCTGGGGCGGCGCACCTTTGCCATCGGGGCCGGCAAGTTGCTGGGTCAGCAGCACATCGACGTAGTCGCCGGGCTGGATCAGGCCGGCATTGCTGGAAACGTCGTTGACGGCAACCGAAATTGCCCGCATGCCAGGGCTCAGGGCGGCGGCCAGGAAACCCGGCGCGTCCGGCGTGATCACGTCGCCCAGGCCGAGCGGCTTGCCGGCCGGCGTGGCATTGCGCAGCACGGCGCCCTTGAGATCTTCGCCATGCGCCTGAGCCTCGATCAGCGCGCCGGGCGGCACGTCCCGATGGGGTATCTGCTTCCAGGCCAGATCGCTGTCGCGCAGCAACAGGCCCTGAGGCAGATCGGCGGCGGCCACGCGCACGCGATCCATCGCCGCCGGCTTGGGCGGTCCGGGGTGCGAGGCGGCGATATAGAGCGCGCGCAGCACGAAGGCGCCGGCGGCCGCGACGATCAACAATCCCGCAATTTTCAGAAAGCTCGACATAAGGGCAATCGCAGGAAGAAGGTTAAGCGGGTGACGCGTGGTGCAGCAGCGGCATCCACACGGCGGCGAGACCGCCGAGCGCGAGCGCGACGCCATAAGGCACGCCGCGCGCCGGAGCAAGCGGCAGCAGCAGGCTTGGCAAGCGCGCTTCGGAGACGCCATAGCAGGCGCGAATCGCCAGCAGCATCAGGCCAAGCATCAATCCCGACAGGGAAACGATCAACAGGACGGGGACCGCCAGCAGCGGGCCCGCCCACAGAAAGATGGCCGCCGCGAACTTGGCATCACCCCCGCCAAGCCAGCCGAAGCGGAAAAACAGCGCGCACAGCGCCAGGACAAAGGCGCCCATCGCGAGATGCCTTGGCAGGTCGGTGCGGCCAGCGTGCGACAGCAAGGCGAATACGATATACAGGCCGGCCACCGCGAGCACCGCGCCGTTGGGCAGGCGCCGCGCGCGCAGGTCGAACAGCGCCAGCGCAATGAGCGCCAGGCAAGCGACCAGTCGCACCAGGTAAAGCATGGCAACCACCTGAAGTCATGAGTGTCGGAAGGGGCGCCGTTGACAGCGCCCCGCCCGAAAAACGCGAGCGATCGGCTCGCTCGCCATCGTGCTTCACATCGCCGCGGTGATCTTCGTCATCAGCGTGGTGAACAGGCCCGGCAAACCGCCGGTGCCGCTGAGTACCGCGCCGGCGGCGACCACGGCCACCACCACGATGCCGGCGAGGACCGCGTATTCGAGTGCAGTGACACCGCGCTCGTCATGGGAGAGTGATTTGATGAATTGCAGCATGGAAACCTCCAATCGATCGACAAAGTAGGGCAATGAATCTCGCCTCGGTTTAGCATCGGCTGAATTAGGGTTATCTAACTCACCATAAACATCATCGGCAGCGCCACGCGTTTCTTTAATCGTTTCGCGAATGAATTTGACGAAACGCAAAGCGAGCGGCTCGATAGACCCCTGCCATGCCAAGGGGGTAAAAAACACCTACAAGAGACACCGATAAACACCTACAAAAAACGCTGCAAAGCGGTTTTCACAGGGGTTCATCAAGCCATTGCAGAATAGCGCTGCCGATCACTGCGCGATCGGTCGAAATGAAGTCAAAACAACGATCAATTTACGGCTTATGCGGGGCCCGTCGCGAGGAGGTTTGGGCGACGCCGTGCGCCGGCAGGCTAAAGGGTTTGCGCCTTGGCCGCGGCCGAGTATGATGCCAAGGGTAAACCTCAGGATCGTGCATGCCGCCGTGGCGGCGCGCACCCCGGCGCCGGGCGCCAATGCATGGGAGCAACAGATGGCAGGCAGCAAGATGAGTGATGTCGATCGATTGTCGGGCCCACCCGCCAAGCATTCGCGACCTCCATCACGATCCGCCTGCGAAAGATGCGCGAGCGCACAACGAGTTCGTCCGCATTAGGAGCCTCGCGTGCGCGCACTGTTCGGCCTGTTGCTGGGCTATGCGATTCTTGTCGCAGGCAATAGCCTGCTGACCACCCTTGTGTCATTGCAACTGCTGCACGGTCAATGGACCTCGCTGACGGTCGGGCTGGTGCAGTCGTGCTACTACGTCGGCTTTATTCTTGGCGCACCGCTCGCCGGGCGGCTCGTGACGCACGTCGGGCAGCACCGCGCGTTCGTTGCGTTCGGCGCGCTCGGCACGCTCAGCGCGCTGGGCTTCGCGCGATTCGACGACCCGGCGGCGTGGGCGCTGCTGCGCACGATCTCGGGCGTGAGCATGGTGTTTATCTTTACCTCGCTCGAGAGCAGCATCCATACAGCCGTTCGGAATAGCGAACGCGGCCGGGCCTTTGGCGCCTACCTGGTGGTCACTTATCTGGGGGTGAGCACCGGGCAGTTCCTGCTGGGTACGACACAGGCGGGCGGTGCACTGCAATGGCTGATGGTGGCCGCCCTGCTGGTGGGATCGGTGATTCCGGCGGCGCTGTTGGGAAGCTGGATCGTGCCGCAGGCCGAATTGCCGGCGGCGCCGGCGGTGAATACATCGAGCATTCCTGCCGGGCATGTGGGGGCGGGTCCGTTGCCGGCGCCGCTGCCTTCGGCACGCGCCCAGGCGCGCGCGCTCGACGGACTGCGCGAATTGTGGGACGCCGCGCCTCGCTGCGTGCCGGCCAGTGTCATCGCGGGCGTGCTCTCGAGCGCGTTCTACGCGATGACGCCGGTTTATCTGACGCGCATCGGCTATGGCAACGCGGCGATCGCACAGGCGATGGGGATCGCGTTGATCGGTGCCTTGCTGGCCCAGTGGCCGGTGGGGCGCTGGTCGGATTTCAGCGAGCGCCGGACCATTCTGTGCACGTTGGCATTGATGACCGCGCTTGCCAGCGCGGTGCTGGTGGTGGCGCGCTCGCATGTCGTGGTCGACACGACGCTGTTTGTTTATGTGGCGCTGATCTTCTCTCTGTATGGCGTGATCGTGTCGGACGTGAACGACCGGATCAACCCCGGCAAGCGAGTGGCCGTCAGCGCCGCCTTGCTGCTGACGTTCTCGCTCGGCGGCAGTGCCGGTCCGGCCATCGCCGCAGTCTGCATGCGCGTGCTTGGCACCGGTGGCCTGTACGTTTTTACGCTGGCGGTGACCGCCGGGCTGGCCTGGCTGATGCGCCCGCGCCGAACCCTGGCCGCGGCGGTGTAACGTTCTCGGAGCGCCTGCGCCGGCCGTCAACCGCGATAGCCCATCGCGCGCGAAATTTCCAGCGCGCGCGCCTGCACGTGCGGCGCGAATTCCTTCATATGTTTCGGGCTGAGCCGTTCGATCGGGCCGGAAATGCCAAGGGCGGCAATCGGCTGGTCGAGGCCGTTGAAGACTGTCGCGGCAACGCCGCCCACACCGTCACGCCATTCGCCGCGATTGATCGAATAGCCCAGGCGCACGACCTTGCGCAATTCGTCGTGCAGGACCGGCAGTGCGGTGATGGTCTGCGGCGTGTGCCGCACGAGCCGATCGGCATAGCGCTCGAGGTAGCCTTCCGGTTGGTAGGCGAGCAAGGCCTTGCCGGTGGCCACCGCATAGGCGGGGCCGCGTCCGCCGACCATCGAGTAGGCGCGGATCGGCTGCGCGCTGTCGATTTTTTCGACGTAGACCACGTCCAGTCCGTCGAGCACCGATAGATGGACCGTTTCACCGGTCAGTTCGGCCAGCGCGCGCATCGCGGGCAGTGCGACCTTGCGCACATCGAGCTGCGCGAGTTGCCGCGCGCCGAGCTCGAACAGGCGAATGGTGCCGCGATAGCCGCCGGACTGCTCGTCCTTGACCACGTAGCCGGCATGCATCAGCGTCTGCAGCGTACGGTGCGTGTTGCTGCGCGTGAGGCCGACGCGCGCGGCCAATTCGTCGATGGTCCTGGGCTGGTGCGCGACGTCGGTGACGGCTTCGAGCACCATGAGCCCCTTGAGCAGTGTCTTGTCCATGGGGAAGCGTCCTGAGGGTGCGGCAGTCTATCATGCGAGAGACCTTTTCCCAGTGCATGGCCCATGCGCGCCAAGCGCTATGGCGTCGCGGCGCCAGCCGTCCTGCGCATGCCCGGAGCATCCCCGCGCACCACGACCAGCGTGGCGATCAGCGCGAGCAGCGCGCCGGCGGCCAGCCAGGCGCCCGGCATGGCCTTGTTGCCGGTGGTGTGGATCAGCGCCGTGCAGATCGCCGGCGTGAAGCCGCCGAAAATCGCCTGGGCCAGACTGTAGGCCAGCGAGAAACCGGTGCCGCGCACATTGGCCGGGATGATCTCGGTGAGCGTGACCACCAGTGATGCCTGATATGTCGCGTACAGCACGGCAAATGCCACTTCCACCAGCAGCAGGTTGCCGAACGACGGAGCACCGATCAGCCAGCGCATCATCGGATACGCGGCCACGGCGATCGCCAGCGACGCGCCAATCAGCATGGGGCGGCGGCCGACCCGGTCGGAGACGATGGCCATGACCGGAATCATCGTGAACGTGGTCAGCGCCACGCAGATCGTGACCCAGAAGGTGTCGATCGGCTTGAGGCCGAGTTCGACGCGGCCGAAGGTGGGCGTGTAGGCGGTGATCAGGTAGAACATGATGCTGGTGAGGGTGACCAGCAGCATCGACCAGAAGATGATCTTCCAGTTGGCGCCGAGCGAGCGGAACAATTCGCCGGCGCTTTGCCGCTTTTGCGCCTTGAACACGTGCGATTCTTCCACCGAGCGGCGAATCCAGAACAGTACGGGAATGATCCCGCAGCCGAACAGAAACGGAATGCGCCAGCCCCAGGCCTGCATTTGCGCGTCGCTCAGCGAAAAGCGCAGCGCCACGCCCAGCACGGCCGCCAACAATACTGAAATCTGCTGGCTGGCCGACTGCCACGAAACAAAGAAGCCGCGCCGGCCCGGCGGCGCGATTTCCGACAGATAGACAGAAACACCGCCCGATTCGGCGCCTGCCGAAAAACCCTGCAGCAGGCGGCCGAAGATCACCAGCGCGGGCGCCGCGATGCCGATAGCGGCATAGCTGGGCGTGAGCGCGATCAACAGCACGCCTATTGACATCAGGCTCAGGGTGACGATCAGCCCGGCGCGCCGCCCGTGCGTGTCCATGTAGGAGCCAAGCACGATGGCGCCGAGCGGGCGCATCAGGAATCCCATGCCGAAGGTCGCCAGCGACAGCATCAGGGAGACGAACGGGTCGTGCGCGGGAAACATCGCCTTGGCGATCGCCGAAGCATAGAACCCGTACACCATGAAATCGTACATCTCAAGGAAATTCCCGCTGACCACACGGAATACGGCACCGGCGCTGGCTTGTCTGATTGGTTGCGTCTGCATCACAGTCGATATCTCCTGGTTGTAGGCATGATTTTATTGAATCCTATTATTTAGGATTAATGTTTTATATTTTGGTTTACAGGATACTGGCACCGTTGCACAATACGAGTCAAGCGGCAATTGCGGCAGTCATCAAATCAACCGATGAGGATCGAGATGGAAGCACCACTACAGGGCATTAGGGTGATCGAGTTCTGTAACGTCGCAGCGGGACCTTATTGCGGCATGCTACTGGGCGATATGGGCGCCGACGTGATCAAGGTCGAGCACCCCGGGGGCGGCGATACGCTGCGCGCCTGGCCGCCGATTTCCGATGGCTTCAGCGAAAACTTCGCGTCGCTCAATCGCAACAAGCGCTCGGTCACGCTCGATCTGAAGGCGCCGGCGCAGGCCGCGCAGGCGCGCGAACTGATTCGCTCGGCCGACGTGGTCATCGAGAACAATCGCCCGGGCGTGATGAGCCGGTTGGGTCTGGGTTATGAAGACGCCCGGGCACTCAATCCACGCATCGTGTACTGCTCGATTTCGGCCTACGGCCAGAGCGGGCCGCGCGCGCAGGAAGGCGGCTTCGATCTGACCGTGCAGGCCATGAGCGGCATCATGAGCGTGACCGGCGAGCCGGGCGGCGCGCCGGTCAAGTGCGGTGTGCCGCTGGCGGATTTCTCCGCCGGGCTGTATGCGGCGTTCGCGGTCGTCTCGGCCTTGCGTGGCGTTGCCGGGAGCGGGCAGGGCACGCATATCGACGTGCCGATGCTGGGCGCGACACTGGCCATCGCGGCGCTGCAGACTTCGGAGTATTTCGGCACCGGCAAGGATCCGGCGAAGCTCGGTTCGGCGCATCCGCGCAATGCGCCTTACCAGGCCTTCAAGGCGCGCGACACGTATTTCGGCATGGCTGCCGGCAATGATGCGCTGTGGCGCGCGGTATGCCAGGTGATCGGGCGCCCCGAACTGGCGGGTGACGCGCGCTTTGCCAGCACTACGCTGCGCGCGCGCCACCAGGCCGAATTGCGCGCGCTGCTCGAAGACATCTTCGCCGATGCCGATGCCGCGCTGTGGCTTGAACGGTTTCGTGCCGCCGGGGTGCCATGCGCGCCGATCAATACCTATTCCGAAGTGTTGGCCGATGTGCAGGTCGAGCATATGGGCTGGGTGCAGCCGCTGACTTTGCCCAATGGCGTGGCGACCAGGACATTTGGCTCGCCGATCCGCTTTTCCGGCCAAACGCCGGCCATTCGCCTGCGCCCGCCGGCACTCGGCGAGCACAACGAGGCATTGCTTGGCGGCCTTGCCGCGCCTGCCGCCGCTCCCGTGACGGAGGACGAAGCATGATCCTGGCGATCGACAAGCAGACGGCCCATTGGTCGATCACGCTGAACCGGCCCGACAAGCTCAACGCGCTGTCGGCCGAGATGGTCGAGGCGCTGATCGACGCGCTCGATGCAGCCGCGGCAGCCCAGGTGGCGGCGGTGACGCTGCAGGGTGAGGGACGCTGTTTCAGTGCGGGATTCGATATGAGCGAGGTCGAGCGGCACAGCGAAGGGGATTTGCTGCTGCGTTTCGTGCGTATCGAGCAATTGCTGCAGCGCGTGGCCGGCGCGCCGTTTCACACCATTGCGCTGGCGCACGGCCGCAATTTTGGCGCGGGCGTCGATCTGATTGCTGCCTGCAATTTGCGCGTGGCCGCACCCGGCACGACGTTCCGGATGCCGGGCCTGCAGTTCGGGCTGGTGCTGGGCTCCGCCCGTCTGGCGCGCATCGTCGGTGTGCGCGAAGCCCAGCGGCTGCTGGAGACCTCGGCGACATTCGACGTCGAACGCGCATTGCGTAACGGCTTTATCGAGCAGGTGGCGGCGCCCGAGCAGTTCGGGCAAGTGCGGGCCGAGGCGGTGGCCCGCGCCACGGCGTTACCGGCGGCGAGCCGCGCGCAGTTGCTCGCCGTGCTGCGCGCGCCCGAACTCGCCCAGGCCGATGCCGAACTCGCTGCGCTGGTGCGCTCGGCCGCCGTGCCTGGACTCAAGCAGCGCATCGACGCCTATCGCCATCCGGCCGGCGCAGGCCAGGCGGGCACGGCTTCGGCCCCGACCCAACGTTCCTAGATCGCAAGGAGCTCCCATGAGTTCAGGTTTTCCCGATAAAAACAAGCGTGTGACACTGGAAGCGCTCGCGGCGCTCGTTCCCAGCGGCGCGTCAGTCGCGCTCGGCGGCAGCTTTCTGCATCGCGGCCCGTTCGCTTTTGTGCGCGAACTGATTCGCCAGGAAAAGCGCGAGCTCGAAATCATCAAGCAATCGCCCGGCTACGATATCGACATTCTGTGTCGTGCCGGCGTGGCCACGCGCGCGCGCTGCGGCATTGTCGCGATGGAAGGCAATTTCGGTCTGGCGCCGCATTACCGCAAGGCGGTCGAGCGCGGCGCGCTCACGCTGGAAGAGCATGCCTGCGCGAGCTTGACAGCCGGGTTGCGCGCGGCCGCGTATGGCGTGCCGTTCCAGCCGTGCGGCGGGTTGCACGGTAGCGACCTGACGCGCATCAACGGCTGGCAATGCATCGAAGACCCTTATGGCAGCGGCGAGAAGACCTGGGTGATTCCGGCAATCACCCCCGACTTTGCGGTGCTGCATGCCAGCAGCATCGACCCGGACGGTAACGTGCGCATCGCTGGCACCTATCATTGGGACCGCATTCTCAGCCGCGCGGCCAGGAGCGTGCTGGTGGTGGCCGAGGCGGTATCCGAGGAAGACTTTGCGAAGCAGCCGGAATTGACGGTCGTGCCTTATTTCATGGTGCAGGCTTACGCTGTGGTCCCGGGCGGGGCCTGGCCGGGTTCGTGCTGGCCGAGCTATGAGATCGACTATCCGGCGGTCGAGGCGTATCTGTCCAATGAACCCGGCGCGCTCGAAGCCCACCTGGCGCGGGCGCCGGAAGCAAGGAGCAAGCATCATGCATGAGGAAGAATGGTCTGGCTTTTCCTATATCGTGACCAATCTGGCGCGTTTCATTCGTCCCAATGAGATCACCTTCAGCGGCGTCAATTCGACCTTGCCGATGCTGGCCTGCCTGATGGCCAAGCGGGCCTATGACTGGAACTTCGTCTACATCAATGTGGCGGGTGGGGTCGATCCGAGTCCGTCTTCGATTCCGCTGTCGAGCTCCGACCCGGTGCTGGCTGAAGGCTCGGCGTCGATTTTCGCCAATGAGGATTTCTACGATCTGTGCACGCGCGGGCGCATGGATCTGACCTTTCTCGGCGCGGCGCAGCTCGACGGCGCGGGCTGCGCCAACAATTCTTGCATCGGCGAGTGGGCGCACCCCAAGGTGCGCCTGCCGGGCGGCGGGGGCGGCGCGGTGATGCTGCCCACCGCGCGGCGCGCCTGCACGTGGCGCACCGAGCATTCGCGCCGCACGCTGGTGGAGAAGCTCGATTTCATGACATCGTGGGGCGGCATGCATGGCGTGGCCACGCCGATCGCGGTGTTCGTCAAGCGCAATGATCGGCTCGCGCTGCAGTCGTGGCATCCCGCGTCGAGCCTGGCTGAGGTCCGCGAGCGCACCGGCTTCGAGTTCGATGCTACCGACGCAACGCCCACGCCGCTGCCGAGCCCGCGCGAGCAGGCGGCGCTGCGCTCGCTCGATCCGCACGGCCAGTTCGAGCGTGACGCCGCGATTCGTCTTCGGTGAGCGGCATGCGCATTCCTACGATTCTCGATGCCGGCGACCCGCCGGCAACGTTGGCGCATGCAATGGCAAGCTATTGGCGTGCCGAGCAGGTTCAATCGTTGACGGCATTGAGCGACGGCGCGCGCAGCCTCACCTACGCGCAACTTGAGGCTCGCACGGCGCGCCTGGCGGCAACGCTGCGAATGCGCGGCGCGGCGCCCGGCGACGTGCTCGCAATCACGATGCGGCGCTCGCTCGACGCAGTGCTGCTGCTGTTGGCGAGCGTTCGCGCCGGCATGTGCCCGTGCGTGCTCGAACCGATGCTGCCGGCCGAGGAGGTTGGCGAGCGCCTGGCGCTGGTGGGTGCCCGCTGGCTCGCGTTCGACGGCGACCATCGCACGCTGGCTGGCGCGCTGGCCTTGCCCGCACTCGATGCCTTCGAGTTCGATGCGCTCGAAGCAGCCGACATGCCAGGTAATGTCGTCACGGTGGAGCACGCAGCCAATGGGATTGCGCCTGGCACGCGCGCCTTGCTGCTGTTTACGTCAGGCAGCACCGGCCGGCCCAAGGCGGTCGAGCTGACTCAGGCGGCGCTGCTGAACAATGCGCTTGGGGTCATCGCGCACAGTGAACTCGGCAACGCCGACCGCCTGCTGCACGTGATGCCGATCTATCACACCAATGGCGTGAACAATCAGTTGTTCGCGCCACTGCTGGCCGGCGCATGCGTTGTCTTCGCCGAGCGCTTTCGCGCCGAGGACATGCCGGGGCTGATGGCGCGGCATCGGCCGTCCATCATCACCGGCGTGCCGACGATGTATTCGCGGATGCTGGCGCAGTCGTTCGAGGCGCAGGCACTGAGCAATCTGCGCATGGCGCGCTGCGGCTCGGCGCCCATCACCGAGACCCTGCACCGCCAGGTCGAGCAGAAACTCGGTTGCCCGCTGGTGGTGTCGTATGGCCTGTCGGAAGCCACCTGCACCAGCACGATGAACCCGCCGGCGGCGCGGCGCATCGGCTCGGTCGGCACAGTGCTGCGCGGACAGCGCGTGCGTTTGCGTGAGGCGGACGGCTCGCTTACCGATACCCCGGGTCGCGAGGGTGAGATCTGCATCGGCGGGCCCAGCCTGATGGCGGGCTATCTGGGTGCGCCCGATGCCACCAGTCGCGCGGTGGTCGACGGCTGGCTCGGTACGGGCGATCTCGGCCGTTTCGATGGCGACGGCTATCTGTACGTGACCGGGCGCATCAAGGACGTGATCATCCGCGGCGGCGAGAATCTCTCGCCGCTGCTGATCGAGAGCGTGATCGTCAGCCAGACGCGCGTGGCGGCCTGCTGCGTGGTCGGCCGAGCCGATCGAGATCTTGGCGAGGTGCCGGTGGCGTTCGTCGTCCGTGGCGGTGAAGTCTCGGTCGACGCCGCTCAGGTGTGCGACGCGGTGCGCCGCAAGCTGTCGCGCATCTATGTTCCGCAAGAGGTGTTTTTCGTGCCTGCCTTGCCTGAGACGGCGGTGGGCAAGGTCGACCGCAAGGTACTGGCCGCGCGGGTCGCGCAAGGCGTCGCGGCCTGATCCCGGGCGATGTTCACACGGCGTCGCGCGGCAATGCGCGGCGACCGTGGTGCTGTTGGAGCTCGAGCAGCCATGTTGCCAGTTGGTCGCGATCGACCAGAATGCACTGAGTGGCGCGCGCCAGTTTGGCCGCGCCCGGGGTGAAATAGCGGTTGGTCACTACCATCGCGTGCGTGCACCGATACGGCGCCTTGCCGGCGACCGCGTCACTGACTGCGGTGCGTGCGACGTTGCCGTTTTGCCGCTTGCACTGTACTGCATAGCGCGCCTGCGCGCTGTGCGCGACGATGTCGACACCCAGATCGCCGGAGCGTTGCGTCACGCGCGTATCGAAGCCGCGGTGGGCCAGCAGGCCCGCGACGTAGTGCTCGAATTCATGACCGGTCATGCGATCGATGTCCGCCAGCCGAATGGCCCGCTGGCGGCGCGCCTGGCGCCAGGCGCCGGCGAGTTTGCCAGTGCTCCAGCCCAACCCCGCCAAGCCCAGCGCGACGGCGAAGAACACGAGCACGCGGGGCGCGGCATGGATGACGAGCCGCTCGAGCGCAGGCAGATGCCGGTTCACAATTGCCAATATCGCCAGCAGCGACAGTACCGCGACAGCCGAGCGCAACGAGGGGCTGGATCGTTTCGAGCGTCGGGACTTGCGATGGGCCATGACGGGGATGCGCGGAGAAATCGTCGGGGGAGAAAAATACTACAAAACGGCTCGCCCGGGCAGGGCGTGCGCGAAAAGGGGGTGGGTCCAACCCGTCATCGATCCGGGGCGTGATGATCTCACCATGACTTAGCGAGCCAGCAGGATTGACATCAAGGGCTGCGGCGTTAAGATCATCCCGATAGTCGCCTGTGGGATGGGCGCGTCGGTTGCGCGAAAATTTCGGTGGAGGAAACGTCATGTCAGGACTGCTCAAGAAACATTTCGATATGCTGGCACGCTACAACGCCTGGGCCAATGTCCGCTTGTTCGAGGCCGCAGGCAACCTGCCCGACGCCGATTATCGTGCCGACCGTGGCGCCTTTTTCAGGTCGGTGCACGGGACCTTGAATCATCTGCTGGTGACTGACCGCGTCTGGATGCGGCGCTTTACCGGCGAGGGTGATGCCCCCGATCGACTCGATGCGATTTTGTGCGAGTCCCTCGACGAGCTGCGCCGCGCGCGCGAGATGGAAGATGCGCGCATCGTACGTTACGTGACGGGGCTCGATAAGGCGGCCCTGGCCGGCGTCATCACCTACCGCCGCGTGTCCACGCCGGAGGTGCTGACGCAGCCGCTTGCGCCGGCCCTCGCGCATTGGTTCAATCACCACGCGCATCACCGCGGGCAGGTGCACGCCTTACTGACCGGGCTCGGCCGGCAGGCGCCGGAGCTCGACCTGCTTATTTTTCAGCGGCTGGTCGATAGAGGGCTGGTTTGAGCGATCCGACGGCAGGACTATTCCCGATCTTCACAACCGGTTGATGAATGAACAAGAAAAAGGCATGGCAGGAAAAGGCGCTCGCCGGCGCGCTGGCAGTGGCGATACTCGGCGCGAGCGGTACTGCATCGGCCGACACCTTCGGCGTTCAACTGGCGGGCGGCATCGCCCAGCATCACGTCCGAAAGCTCGATCTCGGCGTGGCCTGGGATCCGAACGTGACCTGGTGGGAGGTCGGCGGCTGGCATTTTTCGCTGATCGGCGAGGCGCATCTGGCGTGGTGGCATACCGACGAGGGCGATGTGCATGAGAATATTGCCGAGGTCGGCGTCACCCCGGTGGTGCGTTTCATCAAATCGTCAGGCGCGGTGAGACCGTTCATCGAGGGCGGCGTTGGCGTGCGGCTGCTGTCGAGTCCAACCATCTCGAGCAGTTACCGCCTGTCGACCGCATTCCAGTTCGCCGATATGGTGGGCGTCGGCGTGCAATTCGGCCATCGTCAACAGTATCTGGCCGGGTTCCGCTTCCAGCATGTGTCGAACGCGGATATCAAACAACCGAATCCCGGCGCCAATTTCAGTCAAATTTACCTTCAATACAATTTTTGACGATGCACGCACCGTATCATGTGCAGGCGGCACCCGATACGCTCGCGGGCGGGTGTCCCCAGCATCGCGAAAATCCTCTACACTCATGGCAAATCAGCCGGCACGCGGTGGCGGGCGCGATGCGCCAGCCGCGTTGGCCCGACCGCCGGGCGAGCATTGGCCGGTCGATACTCGCGGGGTTTTTTCCATTTTGTGTCGCACATCGAGGTCTCTATGCACTCTGCACTTCGCAACTTTCTCGTGATTGCCTGCGTCACGCTCCTGGCCGCGTGTTCCTCGGGCAACAAGACCGAGCCGGCGCCGATCACGAGTGCGGGCAACGGTAGCGCCAATGGCACTTCGCAATCCCAAGGGGTTGCTCCAGTCACCACGCAGACCAGCGAATTGAACAGCCCCGATAACCTGAACAATCCGAATAGCCCGCTGGCCAAGCGCAGCATCTACTTCGATTTCGACAGCTATACGGTCAAGCCCGAGTTTCAAAGTTTGCTGGAAGCTCACGCAAAATACCTGATTGCGCACCCTCAGCAGCATATTCTGATTCAGGGCAACACCGACGAGCGGGGCACCAGTGAATACAATCTGGCGCTTGGCGAGAAGCGCTCCGAAGCGGTGCTGAAGTATCTGGCGCTGCTCGGCGTGCCGAATAACCAGATGGAAGCGGTCAGTCTGGGCAAAGAGCAGCCGCGAGCGCTGGGCCACGACGAAGCGGCCTGGGCGGAGAACCGGCGCGCCGATATCGTTTATCAATAAGCGCGCGCGCTGCGCGCCGCAGCTCAGGCGACGCGTCGGGCACGCTGCGGTGTTGCCGTGACCGCGGCGGCCGGCGCCGGTTTGACAGCGGGCTCGGCCCGCAAGCCGCCGAACGTGGCGGTGACGACGTCGAATACCTGCTGCGCGGCAATGTGCAATGGCTGGCACACCATGCCGGCCGCGCAGACCGCCGGCGTGGTATCGGCGATGCGCTCGATCGCGTTGGCGCAATCATCCTGCCAACGCTGCATCGCCGCATTCAAATGTTCCAGGACCGCCTGTTGGCGGTTTTGCGTCTCGATGAGAAAGCCCCAGAAATTGCCCGCATGCTCGGTTTGCCGACGCACCAGTTGCATCTGCAATGACATTGCGGCGGCCGCGTCCGCGGCACCGGCGATGGCGGTCATCGACTCGCACAGCGCGGCGGCGCTCGCTTGAACATTCTGCAATGCACCGGCCTGCATGTGACTGGCCTGCGCAAGGCAAATATGACCGAGGCTTGCGCCAAGTTCAGCATTGGCTTGATGCAGATCCTGCAGGGCGCTGGCGTTAAATGGCATGAATGTCTCCTGGCGTGCGTGATGCGCATGACGACGAAAATCCCGGCAAGGGGAATCAGCGTCAACATGCTAGATGAAACGCACCGCGGTCCGACGGACATTCGTGCAAAAATTTTGCATCAATTTGTAAAAGGCTTCGACAGGCGGCGGCCACGACGTCAAGCGTCGTGGCCGCGCTCCCGGATGCGGCGACTGAGGCGTTGGCTCAGGCCAGCGCGGCGCGCCGCAGGTTGGCGGAGATGCCTTTCATGAGCAGCACGGAAATCAGGCTGATGCCGGCGACAATCACCATGTACAAGACCACCAGGCCCGATTTGCCGCCACCGGCATTGATGAGCGCAGTGGCGATGAGCGGCGTCAGGCCGCTGGCGAAGATCCCGGAGAATTGATAGGCAAACGACACACCGGTGTAGCGTACATTCGCGTCGAATTGGCTGGCAAACAGCGACGACTCGGTGCCGTACACCATCGGATAGGCCAGCGAGAAAGGCAGGATCACCGCGATCATCACGATGCCCGGATGCTGTGCCCCGAAGCGGTCCATGGTCCAGAACGACAGCGCCGTCAGGATGGCGATCATGATCGTGCCCCAGGCGAACACGCGGCGCAATCCGAAGCGATCGGCGAGTATGCCGGCGACGATGATGAACGGCAGCATGATCGCCGATGAGATGATCACCGTGTTGAGCGCCAGGCCGCGCGTGAGCCCGAGCGAGTGGGTGACGTAGTAAATGATGAATACCCCGAAGGTGTTGAAGCAGGCGCCTTCGACATAGCGCGCGCCCAGCGTCAGCAGCACTTCACGCTTGTAGTTCCTGAACAGCTCGGTGATCGGCACCGGCACGATCTTGTTTTCGAGCCGGGCTTTTTCGAAGTCAGGGGTCTCCATGATTTTCAGCCGCACATACAGGCCAATGGCCACCAGCGCCGCACTGACGAAAAACGCCGCGCGCCAACCCCACGCAATGAAGGCTGTGTCGGGAAACAAATTGAGCACGGCGACGACTCCGGCGCTGCTCATCAGCCCCAGCGGTACGCCCAGCTGCGGCCAGCTGCCATAAAGACTGCGCTTGCCCGGCGGCGCGTGCTCGATGGTCATCAGCACGGCGCCGCCCCATTCGCCGCCGATGCCGATACCCTGCAGAATGCGCAGCAGCAACAGCAGCAGCGGTGCGGCGATGCCGATCGAATCGGTGGTGGGCAGCGCGCCGATCAGGAAGGTCGAGCCGCCCATGATGAGCATGGTGAGCACGAGAATGGTCTTGCGGCCGAGGCGATCTCCGTAATGTCCGAAAATAATCCCTCCGATAGGGCGGGAGAGGAAGCCGACGGCAAAGGTGGTGTAGGCGGCGATGGTGCCCATCACGGGCGACATGCTCGGGAAAAACAGGCGGTTGAGCACGATCGGCGTGAGCACGCCGTAAAGGAAGAAATCGTACCACTCGATGGTGGTGCCCAAAGTGCTGGCCAGGACGATCAGCGACTTGCTTGAAGGTGGTGAGGCGCTGCGGTCTGCGATTTCCATGATGTCTCCTGAGGGGTGCTTTGTCTTTCACAACCTGAACGGCACATCGGTGATCGGTACAGCTTGAAGCGTATTCTTCTTTTAATAAAAAATTGGAACGAAATTGATAAACAAAAATTACATTAAAAGTATAGGCTTGCGTTTTTGGAATGAATTATTCCATTGATAGAGATTTACCCTAAATTTCGTCGAAAATACGGGGAAACGGTACGGGCGCCCGGATGGCGCGACCGATGCGCGCAAGGCCGGCGCCACCGGGGACGATCAACCGCGCTGGGCGGCCGCCGCCGGGGTTTCGTCGTCGTCCTCGCGGCTGGGGGTGAAGATCGATCCGATGGCCTGCGCCGCACGACGCAGGGCCGGCACGAGTTCGAGGCCCTGGGCAATGCTCACCCGCGAGGCGGGGGCGTGAAAGGCAACGGCGGCGTAGACTTGCCCGCGCGGGTCGCACACCGGCACGGCCACAGCCACCGAGTCATCGAATAGTTCGCCATCGTGAATGGCGATTTGCGTGGCCTTGACCTGGCGCAACTCTTTCTCGAGGGTTTGCAGGTCGGTGATGGTTTTGTCCGTATAGCGCTTGAACGGCTCTTTGCCCAGCAGGCGGTGCACGCTCTTGGAGGACATCCGGCTCAAAAAGATTTTGCCGCTGGCGGTGCAATGCAGCGGCACGCGCGTGCCGGGTTCGAGATGCAGGCGCAGCGGCAGCGGCGTCTCGACCCGGTCGAGATACAGCACCTCGTTGCCGTCGAGCATCGTCAGGTTGCAGCTTTCGCCGATTTCGTCGACCAGCGTTTGCAGTACTGAATGACTTTGGGCGCGCAATGTCGAGTGCTGCATGACGTCGATCGCCAGCGACGACAGGCGGGCGCCGATGATGTAGCGCTTGCTGAGCGGCTCGCGCTGCAGCAGATCGGCCTCCTGGAGCATCGCCAAAATGCGGAATACCGTCGGCTTGGGCAGGTTGCAGGCTTGCGTGGCATCGTCCAGCGAGACTGGCACGCTGGCCCTGGCGACATACTCCAGCACGGAAAAAGCGCGCAGTGCGGTGGACTCGGGCGGGGCCACATCTTTTGTCGGCATAAGGCTTCGGGCAGCGGAACCAAGGGGTTCGATATTGTATTGCATGTGCGTCGCTCCCAAGACGCCAGGGCCCCGAGCGGGTCAGAGCGCCGGCTTCAGGCCCAGCAAGCGTCGCGCCTCGGCCGGGCTGGCCGGATGCCGCCCATGCCGGGCGCAGACGTCGACGATCTTCTTGACCAGTTCCGCGTTACTGGCGGCCAGACGGCTCTGGTCGAAGCGCGTATTGTCCTCCAGTCCGGTGCGGCAATGACCCCCTTCGGCCAGACACCATTGATTGACTTCCCACTGGTGCCGCCCAATGCCGGCCGCGACCCAGGTGGCTTCGGGCATCACGGCGCGCAACTCGGCGCGCAGGAAATCGAAGATCGAACGCCGTGCCGGCATGGCGTTGGGGATGCCCATGACGAACTGCACGTGCGGCGCCGGTTTGAGCAGCCCTTTCTTGAGCAGATTGGCCGCGTTGTACAGCATCGCCAGATCGAACACCTCGATTTCCGGCTTGATGCCGTTCTCGAGCATCGTGGCGGCGAGCCCCTCGACGAAATCGGGCGGGTTTTCGTAGATGTTGGTCGGGAAGTTGACCGAGCCGGTGGCGAGTGACGCCATGTCTGGCTTGAGGTGCAGCATCGCGCCGCGCGCGGCCTGATCGCGGCCGCGTCCGCCGGTGGAAAACTGGACGATCATGCCCGGGCAGTATTTGCGCACGCCTTCCTGCACCCGCCCGTACAGCTCCGGGTCGGAACTTGGCGACTCGTCGGGGTTGCGTACGTGGATATGGACCAGCGAAGCACCCGCTTCGAACGCTTCGTGCGTCGACTCGATCTGCTCGGGCGGAGTGACCGGCACGGCGGGGTTGTCCTTCTTGCGCGGCAGCGCGCCGGTGATGGCTATGGTAATGATGACAGGCTCGGTCATGCCAAATCTCCTCACGTGGATCGCGCTCAGGGTGATGCAAATGTCACTCAATGAAATGATGTATTCCATTATTGCAATTACTAAACTGTTGTGCAATTATTTTGTTCAGAGAAATAAATTCTTTCATTGGATGAAATTTGTTGGCATTGCTCCTCGGCATTGCCGGCGGCACCCAGCAGGCCTTTCATCGACGCGTTGCGATCCACAGGAGAACGACTGCCGTGAGCAATTCAGACATGACGTACCAGGATCTGCTGCAAATCATCGAGCTGATCAAATCGTCGTCGCAGTTCGGCGAGTTCCATTTGAAGATGGGCGACCTCGAGATCGATCTGCGGCGGCGCGATGGCGGCGAAGCGCCGGCCAGCACGCCCCTGCCGGCCGCCCGCGAAGACCGGGCCGTTGCCCCTGCCGCCGCGCCGAGATCGGCGCAGCTGCCGGCTGAGGCACCCGCCACGCGTCAGCGTCATGGTCACGTCGGCGGCGGCGAAATCGTTGTCGAGCCGACTGCCTCGGAACCGGGCGAAGGGGCAGGGGACGGGAGCGCAGAAGCGCGCCAGGCGCCGCTGGCCTATCCGCCCGGCGCGGTCCTGATCAAATCGCCGATGGTTGGCACCTTCTACCGCGCGCCCGAGCCCGGTGCGCGCTCCTTCGCCGAGGTCGGGCAACGTGTGGCGCCCGACACCACGGTGTGCATCATCGAGGTGATGAAACTGATGAATTCGATCCCGGCCGGGCGAGCCGGCATCGTGACCCACGTGCTGGTCGAGGATGGCGAGCCGGTCGAGTACGGGCAGGTGCTGATGGTGGTCGACCCCGACTGAGCGTCAAACGCGGCGGACGGATCAGCTCGGGTGGCCGGCGCATGCCGGTGCAGGGTACGGCAACAACACGGGACTAACGCGTGACGATCATGGCAAAACCTTTCAAGCGTGTACTGGTGGCCAACCGGGGTGAAATCGCGGTGCGCATTTTGCGGGCCTGCCGCGAACTCGGCTTGGAAACCGTGCAGATTTATTCCGAGGCCGACCGCGACTCGCTCGCCGTGCGGCTGGCCGACCGGGCGGTGTGCATCGGGCCGCCGCGCTCGAGCCAAAGCTATCTGAATGCGGAGTTCATCGTCTCGGCCGCGCTGATGCACTGCGCTGACGCGATTCATCCCGGCTACGGCTTTCTCTCCGAAAACGCGCATTTTGCGCGTTTGTGCGAGAAGGAGGAGATCACCTTTATCGGGCCGAGCGCGGATGTCATTACGCTCATGGGAGACAAGGCGATGGCACGGCGCATGGCCGACGAGGCGGGGGTGCCGACCACGCCGGGCTCGGCGGGCACCGTCTCGGGCGTGCCGGAGGCGCGTGCGGTGGCGGCCCGCCTCGGCTATCCGGTGATCTTGAAGGCGGCCGCCGGCGGCGGCGGGCGGGGCATGCGGATAGTGCATGCCGACAAGGACCTCGAGACCGAGTATCTCAATGCAGCGCGCGAGGCCAAGGCGGCCTTTAACGACGATGCGATCTATGTCGAAAAGTACCTGACGCGCATCCGGCACATCGAAATTCAAATCCTGTCCGATGGCGAGCGCGTGCTGCATCTGGGTGAGCGCGATTGCTCGATTCAGCGACGCAATCAGAAGCTGCTCGAAGAGAGCCCGTCGCCGGTACTGGACGACGCCGTGCGCGCCCGCATCGGCGAGGCCGCGGTGCGCCTGTGCCGGCATGTCGGCTATACGAGCGCCGGCACGATTGAATGCATTCTCGATCCGGCCAGCGGCGAATTCTATTTCATGGAGATGAATACCCGCGTGCAGGTCGAGCATCCGGTCAGCGAATTGGTGACCGGCATCGACATCGTCAAGGCGCAGATCGGCATTGCCCAGGGGCAACCGCTGGCGATCGACCAGAGCGAGATCCGCTTGCAGGGCCATGCGATCGAGTGCCGCATCAATGCCGAGGATCCGGACAACGGTTTCGCGCCGTGTCCCGGCGCGATCGCTCATTTTCATATGCCTGGCGGCCCCGGCATCCGGGTTGACTCTCATCTGTACACCGGTTATCGCGTGCCGCCGTACTACGATTCGCTGCTGGCCAAGGTCATCGCCTGGGGCCACTCGCGCGAGGAGGCGTTGGCGCGCATGCGCCGCGCGCTGTGGGAGATGCGTGTGGAGGGAGTCAAAACCACGTTGCCGTTTCACCAGAAGCTGCTGCGCGATGCGCGGTTCCAGCAAGGCGACGTACATACCAGGTTTGTCGAGGAAAACATGCTGGAGGCGCTATGACGCAAGCCGCTAAGGTGCCCGCTGGCACGCCCCGTGAGACTTTCGAGCTGGTCGATGTGACACTGCGCGATGCCCATCAGTGCCTGTGGTCGACTCGCATGACCACCGCGATGATGACGCCGATTCTCGAGGCGATCGATCATGCCGGTTACGGCTACGTGAACATTCTCGGCGGCGCGGTGTTCGACGTGTGCGTGCGCTACCTGCACGAAAACCCGTGGGAGCGCGTGGGGTTGCTGTGCGAGCGCCTGGCCACGCCCTGCGATGGCCTGACGCGAGGACAGAGCCTGTACACCTTCGAGCTGTTTCCCGACGATGTCATCGCATTGAACTCCGAAGCGCTGGCCCGGCGGGGCATCAAGGTTCTGACGGTGTACGACGCGCTCAACGACAATCGCAATATCGAGTCATCGGTCAAATCAGGCCGCGAGGCCGGCATGAAGATCAACGCGATGGTCACATACACGCTGAGCCCGGTGCATACCGACGCCTATTACGTCGAACGCGTTAAGGAGCTGGTTGCGCTGCGGACCGACTTCATTTCGGTCAAGGACCCCACCGGCCTGCTCACGCCGGCGCGGGGCCGCACGCTGTTCCCGGCGCTGGTGGCCGCAGCCGGCGGGATTCCGCTCAAGCTGCACTCGCATTGCCAGTCGGGGCTGGCACCCGCGGTCTACGAGGTGGCAATGGCCAGCGGCTTCCGTTACGGCTACACGGCCGTCGAGCCGCTGGCCAATGGCGCGTCGTTGCCGGCCACCGAGGAGATCGACGACAAGGCGCGGGCGCTGGGTTTGCGCACTGGTATCGATCGCGGCGCGCTGCGGGAGGTTTCCGGCTATTTCGATTGGCTGTGCGAGCGCGAAGGCAAGCCGCACGGCAAAGTAGCTGCTTACGACCCGGCCTTGTATGAACACCAGGTGCCGGGCGGCATGATCTCGAATCTCAAGTCGCAACTGGAGACGATGGGCATGGCGGCGCGCTTGCCGGAGATTCTGGAGGAGGCTGCGCAGGTCCGGCAGGATCTTGGCTACCCGATCCTGGTCAGCCCGTTTGCCCAGTACATCATCACCCAGGCGGTGCTCAATGTCGTGCAGGGCGAGCGCTACAAGACGATTCCGGATGAGGTGCGCAAGTATGCGATGGGCTATTACGGCAAGCTGGCCGCCAAGCCGGCCGACGCATTCTGGGAGCGCGCCAATATCAAGCCTGAAGAAATCGTCACGGCCCGGCCGGGCGAGCACCTCGCGCCGGGGCTGCCGCGCCTGCGTCGCGCGCTCGGCAAGAGCGCGAGCGACGAAGATCTGCTGCTGCACGCGTTCTATGACGAGGCGCTGCTCAAGAGCCTGAGGAATCCGGTGCCGGAGTGCCGCTTCAGGACCTCGCCCTTGCACGAGCTGCTCGGCTATCTGGGCGCGCGCGCGGATATTGGCTATGCGCGTGTGCGCTTTGCCGGTACGGAGATGACCATCAGGATATGACAAGCGGCGCAGTCGATGACGTCGCGGGATAAAGAGGGGCGGTTGCAGTTGGCGCGATCGAGAGGTCGCTGCGGCCCATCGGTCGGTTCCGACGGGCTCCCACTTAGCGAGGAGACAATGATGCATCACTCAAGGCCTACCCATCCCGCCCGTCTTGCCTGGCTGTGGCGGATCGTTGCGACGCTGCTGCTGGTGGCCGCGCCGTCGTTCGGCTTTGCTCAACAGAAATTCACCGACTGGGGCTGGCCGTTGCCGTACCAGCAGATTTCGCCGCAATCGGTGCAATGGCTCAAGAGCCAGGGCTGGTGGCCGCTGAAGATTGCCTATCAGGCGCCCTGGTCGGGGCAGAATACGATCAACATCGTGATGGATCGCATGGGCCTGCTCAAGAAGCGCGGACTCGAGACGAAATTCCAGGCGTTCGCCTCAGGGCCGGCGATCAACGAAGTGATCGTCTCGGGCCGCTTCCAGGCGGGCAGCGGCGGCAATTTTCCGTTCACCTCGCTGATCGACAAGCGCATTCCGGTCAAGGCGATCGCTATCGAGAGCCCGAATCTTCTGCACGCGCTGGTGGTGCCGAACGACTCGCCGCTGAAAAGCTTCAAGGATCTCAAGGGCAGCAATCCGCCCGCGGCGATCGGCCTGGTGACAGGCTCGTCGGCCGAGTTCTACGTGCAGATGGCCGCCGAAGTCAATGGCGTGAAGATCGGCAAGGACATCATCCTGAAGAACATGTCGCCGGGCGACCAGATGGCAATGCCCAAGGGGCTGGCGGCTGTCGCTTCGTGGGACCCGACGCCGACCATGATCGTCAACGAGCGCAAGACCGGACGCATCATCGACTCGATTTATCCTTACAACATGTATGAAGGGCAGTTCTATGTACGTGAAGACGTGATTCAGCACGCGCCCGATGTCGCGCAGGCTTTATCCGACGCATTCGTCGAGGCGACGCTCTGGACCCGGCTGCATCCCAGGCAGGCCGCGCAGTTGATGAGCGAGGATCCGCAGTTGAGGAATTATTCGAAGACGTTGCTGCTGCAGCAGATCGAGGC
This sequence comes from Pandoraea sp., assembly GCF_004297875.1. GTDB lineage: Bacteria > Pseudomonadota > Gammaproteobacteria > Burkholderiales > Burkholderiaceae > Pandoraea. The sequence goes on from NZ_SCSK01000051.1 coordinate 42,941, forward strand.
CTACAACAACCTCTACAAGCCGACCTACGTGTACCCCAATGGCGCGTTCTGGGGCGCGGCCAACGAGACGATCTTCAAGTGGCTTTACCAGAACAAGCGTATTGAACACGCGCTCACGGCCAAGGACTTCGAAGCCGCGGTCGACCCGCAATTCATGAACAAGACGTTCGAAAAGCTGGGCTGGGCGCGGCCTGCGCAGCCGCCGTTCATTCCGGCGCATTGGAGCGGCTCGCCCGACAAGATTCCATATCCGGCTTATGAAACGCCACAGAATCTCAAACAGGCACAAGTGTTTCCGCAGCCCGGCGACTTGACCAAGCCGTGGATGTTCGACGGCAAGCAGTATGCGCCGTGACGGATCGCGGCTCGGTTCGCGCCCGGTCGACGGGCGCGGCGGTGGATTCGTATCGGCAAGGAGGAGACATGGATATGGTGCAGCAAGCAAGCCGTAAAACCGTCCGCGCTGCCACGCCCCCGCAAGAGGCGCTGGCGGCGCGCAAGCCGCCGGGCATGGTGGCGCAGATTGCCCGCAGGCTGCGCCGGCTGATTCTGCTCGTGCTGTTGCTCGGGGTGTGGGAGTATGTCAGCCGGGTGGTGCTGAGCGATACCACGCGCACGCTGTTGCCGCCGCCTTCGGCGGTGGCCCGTGCCGCGCTTGAGCTGATCAAGTCGGGCGAGCTGTGGCAGAACCTGCGCGATAGCGTGCGGCGCGAGCTGATGGCGTTCGCCTGGGCGACCATTGCGATCCCGATCGGGATCGCAATGAGCTGGTGGCCGTGGGTCGAGGAGCAGCTCGACCCGGTCTTCGAAATTCTGCGTCCGGTGCCGCCGCTGGCGTGGATTCCGCTGTCGATCCTGTGGTTCGGCATTGGCGACACGCAGAACGTCTTTATTATTTTCCTGGCCATTTTTTTCCCGATCCTGCTCAACACCATCACTGGCGTCAAGGGAATCGAGCCCAACCTGATCCGAGCAGCGCGCTGTCTGGGCGCGCCGGAGTGGAAGATACTCTGGCGTATTGCCCTGATGGCGGCGCTGCCGCAAATCATGACCGGCATTCGCATCGGCCTGGGCGTCGGCTGGATGGCGCTGGTGGCGGCCGAGCTGGTGGGAGCGATCTCTGGCCTGGGCTTCATGATCAACGACGCCCGGACGGTACTGCGCACCGATTATGTGATCGTCGGCATGGCGACCATCGGCCTGGTCGGGTTTGTGATGGATCGCGTCATACGCGTGGCGATGCGGCGCTGGTTGCCGTGGTCGCGTTCGGTCGGGCGGTGAGCGACGCGGTCGCAGGAGGAGGGAAGGCATGAGCGAAGTGAGCATTGCCAATGTGTCGAAGGTCTATCCGGGCCACGGCGCGCAAGATACGTCGGTGCTTGCGCTGGATAACGTCAGCTTCAAGGTCAGGGATCATGAGTTCTGCTCGATCCTCGGCCATAGCGGTTGCGGCAAGACCACGTTGCTGAACCTGCTGGCCGGGTTCGAGACGCCCTCCGAGGGCACCATCGCCGTGGACGGACAGTCGGTATGCAAGCCGGCCTGGGAGCGCACCATGGTGTTCCAGGACTACGCATTGTTTCCGTGGATGACGGTGGCGCAGAATATTGCCTTCGGGCTGGAGATGAAGCGGGTGCCGGCACTGGAGCGAGGCGATATCGTGCGGCGCCAGATCGAGCTGGTCGGTCTGGCCGGGTTCGAGGGGCGATATCCTCATCAATTGTCGGGCGGCATGCGGCAGCGCGTGTCGATTGCGCGCGCGCTGGCGGTCGACCCGCATGTGCTGCTGATGGACGAACCTTTCGCCGCGCTGGATGCGCAAAACCGTGCATTGATGCAGGAAGAAATGGGGCGCCTGCTTGCTTCGAGCGACGTGCGGCACCGCAAGACCATGGTGCTGGTGACGCACAGCATCGAGGAGGCGATCATCCTATCGGATCGCATCATCGTGCTCACGCGCCGCCCCGGGCAGGTCAAGGCCGATATCGAGGTCGACCTGCCGCGGCCGCGCGACGAGACCGATATGGCTTTCATTACGCTGAAGAAGCAGCTGAGAGACTTGATTCACGACGAGTTCGAGCAAGAGCACTGAGGCACGCGATACAAGGGAGCGATCGATGCAGCACGATTTGACAGATAAGGTGGCCGTCGTTACCGGCGCGGCACGCGGCATCGGCCGGGAGATCGCAACGCGTCTGACCGAGTGCGGCTGCGTGGTGTATGTCACCGATATCGATGGCGAGATGGCGCGCCGCACGGCCGCGGCGCTGGGCGCGCGCGCCCATGCGCTGCGCATGGACGTGCGCGACCGACCCGAGGTGCGCGCCGCGCTTGCGCGCATCGTTGGCGAGCGTGGCGTGATCGACGTACTGGTCAATAACGCCGGCTTGATGACGCAAGGACCGTTTGCCCGCACCGACGGCCAGGCCTGGAATGATCAACTGGCGGTCAATCTCACCGGCGTCTTCAATTGCATCCAGACAGTCGCGCCCGGCATGATCGAACGCGCCGGCGGAACCATCATCAATATCGCTTCGGTTTCGGCTGTCAAGGGCGGCGGCGCGGTCGGCAACGTCTGGTATGGCGCCACCAAGGCGGCGGTGGCCGCGCTTACCAAGGGATTGGCGCGCGAGCTCGGGCCGAGCGGCGTGCGCGTCAATGCAATCGCCCCAGGACTGGTGGAAACCGACATGGTGCGCGAATTTCTCACCGACGAGATGCGGCCGCGCATCCTCGCGCGTTTCCCGCTCGGGCGCTTGGCCAGCACGACCGACGTCGCCAATCTGGCGGTCTTTCTGGCGTCGGACGCCGCATCGTTCATCACCGGGCAGGTGATCGCTGTCGATGGCGGATTCCTGGTGACTTGACGGTTATGCATGCTGCCATGCAGGCTGGCGCAAAAGGCGATCCATGGTTTCTCAGATTCTGGTGATATCGATGTTGATTGCCGGCGCCGGGGGGCTGATTCGCGGCATAACCGGCTTTGGCGGCTCGCTGGTGATGACGCCGCTGTTGACGCTGATGTTCGAGCCCAAGCTGGTGGTTCCAACCGTGCTGCTGCTCGAGGCGTTCGCCGCCGCGCCGATGTTGCGCGACGCGGCTCGCTTGGCGCACTACCGGGTCATTGCACCGATTTGCCTGGCCGCGTTCGTCACGCTGCCGCTGGGCGGTTACGTGCTGGTGCATGCCGATCCGCTCTTGCTCAGACGCGGCATTGCGGCGATGGTCGCGCTGTTTTGCGTGCTGCTGCTCAGGGGCGTGCGTTACCGGGGCGCCCGCAAGCTGGGTACTTCGATCGGCTTGGGGGCTTTATGCGGCGTCTTGCTCGGCGGCACGGGGATCGGCGGGCCGCCGGTCATTTTGTATCTGCTGTCGGGCCCGGATTCGGTGGTGGTGACGCGCGCGAACCTGACGCTGTGCGTGGTGGCCATCTCCATCGCCGCGCTGCTCATGCTCTGGGTGCGAGGCGTATTTGCATTGGGCGGACCGCTCTCGCCGCTGGCAATGGCGCCATGCTTCTATGGCGGCATCGTACTGGGATCGCAATTATTTCGACGTTTTAACGAAACGCGATTTCGGCAATTTACCGTGCTGTTTCTGTTGCTGGTGTCTGTGGCCGCGCTGTTTGCGCGATGACCTTGCGTGCCGGCCACGATATGAGCGTTTGAAAATCAATCACTTAACCGTGAGATATGGCGTCGTTTGTTGAATTCATGTCCGTGCTGACCTAGAGTGGCGCTAAGCTTTGCGAAGCGTGCGTGCCACGCCAGATGCGAAGACGATTTCCCCCAGTACTGCCCGATCGACCCGCCCGCCGGCATTGCCAGGCGGGTTTTTTTTTTGCCTGCGTTGCACCGAATGAAATGCATATATCGATGAAATACTTTTTTGAAATATTGACCAGGAAGGGGTTGCCCAAATGGTCGAGCACTGCCTGTCTGGCGGCGTTTCTGTTGCTTGCCCTGAGCATCTGGGCGCCTGCGGCGCGGGCAGTCACGGCGCATATTTATACAAGCGAATACGACACCAAGCCTGACATCCGCGATTCGATACCTTTGCACGGCTCGTGTGAAAAGGGCTTTTTGGAAACGCGCCAACGGGCAACCTGGTATATCGAACTCAAGCGACCCAATGGCTCGACGTCGGATCATCGCCTCGCCACCAGCACCGACACGGCATGGCTCGACAACGCGAAGATATCTCCGTCAGTCAATGTATTCGGGCGGCCTGGGGATCGGATCCGCTTCAGGTTTTACTGCCAGGGCACGTCGGGCACCGACACAGCGCACACGCCTTATCTCTATTTAAGAAAGATTGGCGCCTCCGTGAACCAGGGCGACGTGACGATTCCGTACAACACGTCGCAGATGACTTTGAGCGGCTACGCGTATGACGGCGCGCAAGGCGTCGCGGTTTATCACGGAAACCACGAACTGGAGCGCTTCGAAGCGCCTGCAAACAGCGCCCGTTTCTCGGGGATCCTGGATATCAGCGATGTGCCGATTGGCGGGTCATGGAATCTCGACATGTGGGCATATGCTTCATTACCCACCGGCATGCATTGGCGAAAGATTAAAACGATCAAGATAACGAAACAGCACATTCCGCCGCCACCACCCAAGCCGACGCTGATTTCACCGGCCAACGGCTCATGGCATAACCCCAGCAGCGAGGTGGTGGTGACCGGAAAGACGACCCATTACGCCATTGGGGCCTTGGTCAGATGGGAGCGCGTGACCGAGCCGACATTGCAGCGCATATGGGAGATTCCCGTCACGCCCGACGGCAACGGGCATGTCGACATAGCACTCATTGAGTCGGCCCAATGGAGCGACGGCGAATACAGGTTTTCTTTCGCGACCCAGCGCGAGGGCGGTCATTACGGCGAGTACACCGAATGGCGGACGATCTATGTCGACCGCACGGCGCCGACGGTGTCATGGGAAGGCAGTCCGGCCGACGGTGCGATCGTCAAGGATCTTGTGATCAAAGGCAAGGTTGCCGACACCGGCAGCGGTCCGGCGCGCGCGGAACTGCAGCTCAAGGCGGGCGATGGCGCATGGCAGGCGCCGGTGAGCGCCGCGCTGAACAGCGACGGTTCGTTCAGCCACAACTTCAACGTCAGCGCCGAGGGAGCGTATCAAGTGCGCCTGCGGGGCATTGACAAGGTCGATAACGTCAGCGCCTGGAGCGAGACGCGCACCTTCGTCGTCGATCGTACGGCGCCGGTGATCACGATTGCGAGTCCCTCCGACAATAGCTGGTATGACGGCGAGCGCTTGCGCGTGATTGGCCGCATCGAAGATCCGGTGTCCGGCGTCGGCAAGGTGTGGCTAGGATCGTGGCATGCGGGGCAGGGATCGTACTACCAATGGCATGAGGTGTCGCTGAGCGCCGATGGCGTGCTCGATGCCACGCTCACCGGTCTTGGGGGAAAGGATTTGCAGATCGCTGTTGGCGCGGAAGATGGCGTGGGCAACATTGGCTATGTGCCTGGCCCGTACTCGACAAGCACGGGGCTGCATGTCAAGGTCGACACTGATGCACCCACGGTGGCCTGGCGATCTGGCCTGGCGACCGGGCAGACCACCTGGTTCAAGTCGACGCGGGTGACGCTGGGCGGCACTGGCACCGACAGCAAATCGGGCGTGGCCAGTGGGCAATACCGCTGGCGCAATACGGCGGTTGCCGGGGCGGCCTGGACCGAATCGGCGGCACTCGCGGCAGGTGCTGACGGTGCGTTTGCCGGCACGCTGTCGCTGCTCGAACAAGATGCCGCCTACGAAGTTCAACTGCGCGCGACCGACCGCGCCGGCAACGTATCGGCCTGGAGCGGCTCGGCCTTCGTCAAGGTCAAGACCACGGTGCCGGTGGTGGCTTGGGCCGACAGTAACGCTATCGAGCCCGGCAGCGACAGGATCACCGTGCGTGGGCGGTTGAGCGACGCGTCTCCAACGCTGGCCAACGTGAAGATTGGCTGGGGGCGCGTGATCGACCCGTGGCAGTACGTGAGCGTAAAAGCAGGGGCGGACGGCAGTTTCAGCCACACCTTCACCGGCTTGGTGCCAGGCACCCATTACGAGTTCAAGCTGCTGGCTACCGACGCGGCGGGCAACGCGGCGCAGCCCACGGAGCGGCGGCGCGCCTGGACCTGGCAAGCAGCGAGCGAAGTGTTCGACCAATTCACGCTGAGCCCGGAGGCGCATCAGGACGTTGACGGATCCGGCGGCTTCACCCCGGGCGACAAACTTGTTTACCGCCTGCGCTTCGTTGCGGGGGTTGATATCAAGAACTTTCAGGTGTCGCTGACGTTGCCTGAAGGCGTCGCTACCGACCGCAACCCCGGCAGCCGCGTACAGATCAATCCGGCCACGCGTATCGACACGTCGCATGGCTATCTGATCACGCACCGGCTCAATCAGAGCTGGCAAGGCACAAGCGGCGACGCCGCGCTGCTCGTGAAGAAAGACGGCTACGGCTCGCCGGACTTGAAGAAAGGCGATGTCGTCGTGCTCGACATTCCAGTCGTACTGCTCGATACGGCGAAGGGGACTCTGAGCGCGCAGGCCCGCGCGTGGTCGGGGAGTAATCCGGCAATTGTCGGCGAGGAGTCGGGCAGTGTGGACGTGGTGATGCAGGCCGGCGGTTTCCCGGTTGCCAAAGCACTCTCGGCCAGCATGGCGACGGAAGGATTGCCCGATGGACTGACGCCGCTGGGAACGCCGTTCACATATGTGGTGACGCTCGCCGCCGAGCACTGGCCGATGCGCGGCGCGCAGCTCAATTATGTGCTGCCGCGTGGCCTGCATCGCAACGGCGCGCCGAGCTTCGACAGTCAGAGTCATCTGCAGCAAGGCTTGAACGCAGACTGGGAGGGTACGCCGGCCAAGGCTAACTTGCTCGGTGGGACTGCGGCGCTGGCCGCGGGGCAGCGCGCCGTGCTGCGCGTGCCGGTCAAGCTCGACGGTAACGAAGTAGGGGATCTATGCAGCGAAATCCAGGCGGGGGCGGCCACTGTGAGCGGCAATCTCTGGTTAGGTCACCGGATCGACGTTGAGCTGGTCGACGAGGACTTATCGATTCATTGTCCCAAACCTCATTAGCAATGCGACGGGTGAACCCCGCGTGATACCTCGGTCTTTGTTCACTCCAGCCAACGGCGCGTCCGTTGGCTTTTTTTTTGCGAGGAGCCATGTCTGAACCTGTCTCAACTTTGAAAGCTGCCGCCCTGTTGGCCGGCAGCGTTGGTGTGGCCAGTTTTTGGCCAAGCATTGATGGCAACGCGCTGATCGGCGCGTTTGCCGGAGCTGCGGTCTTTGTGCTCCATCGGCGCGAGCAACTGCTGGTGGTGCGCCTGTTGCACTTCTGTGCGTCGGTGGCCATCGGCTATCTGGCGGCGCCGGAACTGCTCGATCACTTGCCGGTGCGCGAGTCGGGCGTGAGTGCCGCCATTGCCGCGGCTTGCGCGGTCACGCTGATTCGCGCGCTGATCGACGCGCTTGACAAATGCGATTTGGCCGCGCTGTGGAACACCGTGCGTGGGAGGAGGAAATGACCGACGCGACAAATGCTTTGCTGTTGCTGCTCAACGGCCTGGTGACCGGGGCCTCATGCTTGCGCCTGCTGTGCTACCGCCGGCTTGGCGCGACGTTTTGCCGGGGTAAATCGCTGCTGGCATACGCGCTGATCGTCACGACCGGCACGGTGTCACTGCGATGCTTCTTCGGCTTATATCACGGTGAGGTCGACTTTGCCGAATTTGCCATCAACGTTGTGCTGGCGGTCGCGATTTTCCGCGTGCGCGGCAACGTCGCGGGGTTGTTCCGGCCAGCTCGGCATCCCAACGGCGGCCCGTGACGTGCCGGCTCTGATTTGCCGGACTGCAATTTATCTCTTTGACCAGGAATCCACCAACATGGAAAAACAAACCCATCTTCAATTCACCAATGGCACGCCAGCCCAGGAAAAATGGCTGGCAAGCCGGCTCAAGCAATTGAAAATTCAATCGGTATTCGATGCCGCCGGCGTCTCGCGCGAGCGCTTTGTAATGCGTCACGGCGCGACTGTGGGCGAGCAGGTTGCTGGCGAGATTCATGACGCCTCGCTGGCTCGCGCCAGCGTCCTGGCCCGCCATCACTGCGAGCAGGTGCTGCATGACTCGCATGATATGAACGGCGAGCATGCGCCCGCGGCCACCCCGGCCGGCACGCCATCGGGCAAACCGGCGCGCAGCGCGATTGGTGCGGCCGTGGCAAGCCTGTTCGACGATCTGCCGACCTACGACGCGCTCTTCAAGGAAGCGTGGGCGAGCCTGTGCCGTCCGGGGACGATCGAATCGCTCGATTCCCCAGTCGCCTACCTGACCGACTTGTACAAACTGGTCAAGCAGATCGAAGCGGACGCGAGCCCTGGAGCGATGCTATTGAAACAGCGTCGGCCGGATTTGGCGGATTTGCAGCTCGACGATGACGCTGCGTATCGCGAAGTGCCGACTCTCGACCTGGTGAACCGCATTTTGCGCAGCGCGATCGACTCGGGATCACAAAATTTCGAGTTGCAGATCTCGGCACACGCCTCGTTGGCTACGACCCGCTATCCGTTCAATTTGCCGTTCGACTTGCCCACTGAGCAAATCCATCGCGGTCTGCGAAGCTGCCGCATGCGCTGGGGCGATCTGATCCGGCAGGCAGATCCCGGCTTGCCGGCTTTCGTGCCGGCAAGCCGGGCCGGGGCGACGATGCCGCATGCGCAGCATGTCCATCCGCGGGCATTGCAAGCTTATAGCGGTTTTGCCCCCGAGCAGCAAAAGCTGCTGGCCGAGTCACCCGCGTTCGCCACCGGGGCGCTGCTTGCCTCGCCCGGAGCAACGTTGATCAGCCCGGACGTGATTGCGATGCTGCCTTGGAGCGGCGACGAAACGCACGCATATCGCTGCGCGTTTCGCGTGCCCCCGCAGGCAGGCGTCACGGTGCCCGGCGGCGAGAATCTGAACCAGATCATCGCTGGCAAAAGCAGCCAGACCTACAGCGTTATCGCAGTGACGTGCCAAGCCATCGACGCGCAAGGCAATCTGCATCCCGACGACACCGCTCAGGTCACGCTGCACGTGAGCGCACGCGAGGGCGACCTGGCGCGCCCGGTGAACAATGCCAATAGCCGCAAGGGCAAGCCGTATCAACGCACCCTGGTGCTCGACGTGCAAAGTATCGCCGGACACAAGGCTGGACAAAGCTACGTCGGGTCGATCCGCTTCATCGCGCAGCAATACCAGGGGCCGTCGTTTGCCGAGATGACCTACGGCATCGTGATTGCCGGCAAGCAGGGCGATCCGACGCTCAGGGCGGCGCTCGATTATTGCGAACGCAATTATGGCTACCCGCTGGTGCAAAGCGGCTTGTCGACCGGCACCCACACGCAGATCGACGTCGCTGCCTTGTGCCAATCCACCGGACTCTCGCGTGCCGAACTCGACCGCCTGTTGTGTGTGCACGAGCATGCCCCGCGGGTATCGCCGAACTGCGAAACACCAAACCGGATTTTCAGTAACGGCCGCGCCGCTGACCCGTTCCCCGCCCCATATCACTACGGCGCCGTGTATTTGCATGGCGGTTTGTGCCGCAGCATCAAGACTGGCGGCACTGACGCCAAACCAGTACTCGAATGCGGCGCGCATGGACTCGATCGCCTCAATCGCCTGATACGGTTGCAACGCTGGCTCGGTTTGGCGCCCGACAAGGTCGATCTGCTGCTCAGCGCCATCGCCCGCGCCGAAGGCGAACATAACCTGGCGCTTGCCGCCAATCGGAACACGGTGCGCGCGCTCGGCTTGTTCCGCTACTTGCACGAGACGCACGGGGTCGAGCCTGATGCTTTCGCGGCGTTCATTCACCAGATTTCGCCGTTTGCGGTAGGCAGCGAGGTGCCATTTTTCGATCGCGTCTTCAATGCCGTAAAAATATTCGACGCACCGCTGGTCCTGGATGGCAAGCCGTTTAACGCGTCGGCGGCCGACGGCGATGATGCGCGCACCATCAAACAGTTGTGCGCCGGGCTGGGCATTGCCGAGACAACCTTCGCGCGGCTCGCGCCGCTGGTGCGCGATGCGCAGCAAGGCACCGGCGAAATGACTCTGGCCCCCGATCATTTGCGGCGCTCGCTGCCGGTGGTCTCGGCGTTGTATCGCTTGGTCGCCGTGCCGCGCCTGTTCGGTCTGAGTCCCGAGGCCGGGCTGGCGCTGCTCAATCTGATGGATGGTAACCGCGGCCTTTATGTCCATCGATTGGCCGGGGTTCCGGTCATTCATCCGCTCGACGCCGCGGGGCGGCCGCTCGATGCCGACGCGCCGGATATTCTTGACGTGCTGCTGGCTTTCGAGGCCGCCGCCGAATGGCTTCGCGAGCAGGCCGAATCGACGCCCGGGCTCAATGCCGAGACGCTGGCTGTGCTGCTCAAGGACGACGTGCCGACGCTCACGATCACGCCGCGTATTAATGCACTGTTCGACAGCTTGGCGCAGCTGGTGCAAAGCACGCTGGCCGACGACGCTTATCTGGCCCGTCACGGCGTGCCGGCGGTCGACGTGAATAACCGCCCGATCGATTGGGCAGGGCGCTTGACACAGGTGCGAGACGTCAACGGCGCCATCTTGCCGGCCATGCGCAGCGACGATGCATTGGCGTTGCAAGTCGACAGCGCCTTGGTCGCTCTCGAAGCCGGCGAGCCGATCGCAGCACTGCGCGCCAGATTGCTCGAATGCTTAACCCAGGCGCGCAACAGCCAGATGCAGGCCGTCAGCGCGGTGCTGGCCAAGGAAACCACGGTCGCCGGCCAAATGCCGCCATTGCTGCTGCGTTGGGTCGGCAGCGACGAGCACGCCGTGCTTGGCGCCGCGTTGCATCATGCGGCGGGCCATCGGGCCCTGCCGGAGCACCTTGCGTTGCTCTACAACGTCACCCGCCATGCCGCCGTCGTCAATCTTTTCAAATTGAGCGCTGCGGCCGTGACGATGCTGCTCGAGCGACCCGCATGGTTCGGCATGCAGGCACGTTCATCCACAACGGGGCCATCGCTGACGCTGGCGCTGTGTTACCTGCTGAGCCGCTATACCGCGCTGCTGGCCGCCACGCCCCAGGATGAAGACCACGTGCTGGCATATCTGGCACACGTCAACACCGCTGAGTCCGCATCCGGCAGAGCCGCCAGCCAGAGTGCCGCCTCGCATCAACTGCTGGCGGATTTGCTGGCCTGGGACGCATCCGAGACCGCGCGCGCCGCGCAGCTTTTCGAGGGCGGACAGGCACGCAGCCTTGCGCACCTCGATGTGCTGATGCGCATGCAGGCCCAAGCCTGTCAAAGCGGTCTGCCCGTCGATGCCCTGCAATTGGCAGCGGCCCTGACCCCCGACGGGGATTTTGCGCGCCGCCAAGCGTTCGGCAATGCGGTCATGTCGGCCGCGCGCGCCAAATCCGCGCAATAAGTTTCTGGACAAGGATCTATAACATGCAATTCAAGGCGCTTGAACACCAACTGCAAGAAAGCCAGCGCGACGCGCTGGTCGATTACCTGCTGGGCCAGGTCATCCGCAAGGATCCCCGGCTAGGCGAGAAAATCAAGACGGCAGACGACCTCTACGAGTATCTGCTGATCGATCCGCTGGTCTCGGGCGAGGTTACCACCAGCGCGGTGGCCGAAGCCATCGCCAGCCTGCAGCAATATGTGAACCGCATTGCGCAACGCCGTGAGCCGGGGTTATCGATTGCTTCCGACGAACTGGCGCAGTGGCAAGCCGGGCATGATCGATATGCGCTGTGGGCGGCGGGCCGGCAACTGGCCGTCTACCCCGAAAACAGTCTTGATCCGACGCTGCGCGGCGGTAAATCGGCGTTGTTCGTGGGACTCGAGGAGAACTTGCAGCAAGGCCGGCTTACCGAGGCCACTGTGCAAAAAGCGGTGCTTGGCTATCTCAATGAGTTCGAGGCGATCAGCAATCTCAAAATTCTTACCGCCTACCTCGCAGGCACCGATTGCACGAAAGACACCGTGTATATTCTTGGCCGCACGCGCACATCGCCTGCCACATACTATTGGCGCTCGCTCGACATGAGCCGCCGTGCCCCGACTACCGCGCGCGAGGCTAGCACTGGCGACAAGCTGGCCGCCAACGCGTGGAGCGAGTGGCGCAAGATCGATTTGCCGCTGGGCAGCGCCGAACACGATCAGGCCGTTCGGCCGGTAGTGCTTGGCAACCGTCTCTACCTGGCTTGGTACGAATTGACGAAACGGCGCGGCACTAACGGCAGCGTGGTTGGCGTCGACACAAAAATTCAGCTGGCTTTCCGTAAATTCGACGACAGTTGGACGATCGCGCACACCATCACCGTCGCGGACTTCGATCCGATGCATCTGGTTGCGCTCAAGTACCGCAATCTGGACGGTGTTGATCATATCTATCTGTGCGGTGTCGAGACGACCGATCCGATCGGCAATACCGATGGTACCCGCTGGAACGGCGTCAAGTTCGACACGCTGCTCAACGCGGCGCCGCTTGGCGCGTCCGATCGAGGCTGCGTGAGCCCTTACGTGATGAGCAATGGCTGGTTTGCGCCCTATTTGGTCCAGCAGGCCGCCGCGCAGGAGCACTGGCGCAACGACCTGTGCGGTCTGGTGCACGAACCGGCCGATCCGGCTATCGGGTCGATCCGCTATCTGCAAACACCGGACAAGCGTGATTTCATGCTTGCCACGCGCTTTGCCCGGCCGTTGATTCAGCGCGCCAACGCGGGGCTGGACCGGTTGTTCGACTGGAGCACTCAGGAACTTACCGAGCCGCCCTACAAGCCAGGCGCGTCAGCCGAGCAAATCGACTTCGACGGACCTTACGGCAAGTACTTCTGGGAACTGTTCTTTCACTTGCCCTGGCTGATCGCGCATCGCTGCAATCGCGAGCATCGGTTTGCCGAGGCGCGCCGCTGGCTGCATCGCATTTTTACGCCGCATCGCATCGGTGGACGATATTGGCAAGTGCGCCCGCTCGTCGATGCGCGCCAGCATGGGCGGCAGGGCACTGATCGCGTGTTGAGCGATCCGCACGAGATTGCGACCGCCGCACCGGTGCACTATCGCAAGACGATTTTCTTCGCTTACGTGAAAAACCTGATCGACCTGGGGGACGCCAAATACCGCGAGCTGAGCCGCGATGGCCTGAGCGACGCCAAGGGGTGGTACATGATGGCGCGCGATCTGCTGGGCAAGCGCCCCGATACGGCTGCGGCGCGGCGCTGGCGAGCGGTAACGCTGGCCGAGGCGGCTGCCGGCAAGAATCGCCTTCTGCGCGACGCCGAGACGCGCACGCATCTTGCCGCGCGGTCGCCGAGGCAGGATAGCGCGGTTGCAGATCCGGCCTTGTTTGCCCTCGATACCGGGGTGTTCTCGGTGCCGCGCAATCAGCAATTGTTGCAGTACTGGCAAATGATTGACGCCCGCCTGAACCACTTGCGTCATCACTTGACGCTCGACGGCAAACCACTTTCCGTGACGCTGTTCGAGCCGCCGGCCGATCCGGCCAGCGTGCTGGGCCAGCGCGGCCGCGACGCCGGCATTGGCCGCGGCAACTCGCTCGTGCCGCTGGCGGTGCCGCCGTTCCGCTTTCCGCTGATGATTACCAAAGCCGTGAGCGCGACCGATGCACTGATCCAGTTCGGCAATGCGCTGCAATCCGCGCTCGAGCGCAAAGACGCGGCATACCTGGAGCGCCTGCAGCATACCCAGCAAAGAGACCTGCTGACGTTCACGCTCGATATGCAACGCCAGACCATCGAGATGGGCAAGCAAACCCTGCTGGCGCTGCAAACCGGGCAAGCCGGCGCGGAACACCGGCAAAGCCATTACCGGAGCCTGGCCGACGAGAATATCTCCGATGCCGAAGTCGCTGCCATGGCGTTGCGGGGCACGTCGGGCGCCGTATCGGCGGCCGGCAGCGTGGCGTTCGCGGTCGGCAACCTGCTGGATCTGATGCCGAATACGTTTGGGTTGGCCAATGGCGGGATGCGTTGGGGGGGCGCGGGCTACGCCGTGGGCAATACGTTGTTCGGCACGTCGACCGCGCTTGCGACGGCGGCGGGAGTGCTGGAGAGCACCGAGCAATACCGGCGGCGCCGCGAAGAGTGGCAACTGCAATCCTCGCAAGCCGAGTACGACGCCAGGCAAATCGGCTTCCAGATCGCGGCGCAGCGCCAGCAGAATGCAATGTACGAGAAGCAGCTCGCGCAATTGCAGGCGCAGCAGGCGCAAATGCAAGCCACGCTGGGATTTCTCACCAGCCGCTTCACGTCCGAATCGCTCTACCAGTGGCTGGTCGGGCAACTCTGCGCGCTGTACTTCCAAGCCTATGACGCGGTCACCGCGCTGTGCCTGGCAACCGAAGCGGCCTGGCGTTACGAGACCGGCCAATTCAACGTGCCAGGCTTCATCCAGCCCGCTAGTTGGAACGATTTGTACTGTGGCCTGCTGGCCGGCGAGAAGCTCAAGCTCGGCTTGCAACGCATGGACCAGGCGTATCTCACGCGCCACGAGCGCAAACTGGAAATTGTCCACACCGTTTCGCTCAAGCAATGGATGACCCAGCACTTGGGTGAGGCGAAATGGCAGGAGAAGCTTGTCGAGTTGCGTGGCAAAGGCCGGTTGATATTCAGCCTGACCGAGCGCGATTTCGCACAGCGCTATCCCGGGCATTTCCTGCGCCAGATCAACAGCGTCAGCGTTTCGCTGCCTGCCGTGGTGGGGCCGTACCAGGACGTGTGCGCGACGCTCACGCAAACCGGCAGCGCATTCACCACGGCCGCCGACATCGAGGGTGTCAAACACCTCCTCGATCGCCAGAACGGCTCCCCGCTCAACGTCAAGACCAATCTGCGCGCCGCGCAACAAGTGGTGCTCTCCAGCGGCTTCGACGACAGCGGCTTGTTCGTGCTGAATTTCGGCGATGAGCGTTACCTGCCGTTCGAGGGCACCGGCGCGGTATCGCACTGGGAGCTGAGTTTTCCACATCCGACGCGTGCCGAGCAGGCCAACCTGCTGGCGAACCTGACCGACGTGATCGTGCGAATCCGTTATACGGCGTGCGACGGCGGACCGGCGTTTGCCAGGCAGGTCGACGATGTCGTCAAGCAAGGAGCAGGCGCATGACATTCCAACATCCGCAAGTCAGCGTGCCGGAATTGTCGTTGCCCAAGGGCGGCGGCACCATTGCCGGCCTGGCGCGCGCCATCGATAGTGTGGGCATAAGCGGCGCGGCGTCGATGTCGGTGCCGCTGCCAATCTCGCCGGGGCGGGGTTTTGCCCCGTCGCTGGGCTTGAACTATCAAAGCAGTGCCGGCAATGGCCTGTTCGGCATGGGCTGGCACGTCGGGATTCCGGTCATCGCGTGCCGCACCTCGAAAGGGGTGCCGCATTACACCGACGACGACGAAATCCAGGGGCCCGGCGGCGAGCCCGTGGTGCGGGAACTCGACACGAACGGTCAGCCGGTTCAATACGTGGCCAGCAGCCTGCTGGGCCGGCCACTGGGCGGCCGCCAGTTTACGGTGGCGCGCTTCGTGCCGCGCGTGGCGGGTGATTTTTCGCGCATCGAACGCTGGACGCCGCGCGATGGGGCCGACCGCGCCGAGGGGGCGCGCCAGGCCGCGGCCTTTTGGGTAGTGCACGGCAGCGACGGCACGCTGCACCTGTACGGGGTGAGCGCCGGCGCGCGTATTGCCGATCCGGCCGATCCGGATGTGCGGGTGGCGCGCTGGTTGCTCGAGGAATCGGTGTCGCCCACCGGCGAGCATATCGTCTATTGCTACGCGCCTGAAAATGATGCCGGACTTGGCCAGGCCGATCTGCAGCGTGACCACCAGGCCAACCGCTACTTGCAGCGCGTGTGTTACGGCAACGTGACGGCCGCCGAATTGCCGTACCTGCTGACCAACGCATTGCCTGATACCTGGCATTTCGAACTGGTGTTTGACTACGGCGAGCGGCCTTCTGCGCTTGACGCCGAACCGCCCTATGCCGCAACCGCCGTTTGGCTGCCGCGGCAAGACCCTCACGCCGATTTTTCGGCCGGCTTCGAGGTGCGCACGCATCGGCTGTGCCGTCAGGTGCTGATGTTTCACAGTTTTCCCAATGAAGGCCTGGGCGCGAGTCCGGCGCTCGTGCAGCGTCTCGTATTCGAGTACGAGCAAAGCCCATACGTCACGCTGCTGCGCGCGGTGCGCAGCGTGGGCCATGGCCCGCAGGGCGCGAGCGCGACGCTGCCGCCGACGGAGTTTGTTTTTTCCGGGTTCGACCTGGCGGCGCTGTCGGCGGCCGGCTATCGTCCCTTCAGTGAGGCGCTCACAGGCCTGGACGACGGCCAGCGCTATCAATTGGTCGATCTCTATGGGGAAGGAATCGCGGGGGTCTTATACCGCGACCCGCAGGGCTGGCGATACCGTGCGCCAGTACGCAAGACCGGCGGGGACGCCGGCGCCGATGACGTAACCTACGACGTGTGGCAGCCGCTGCCCCATCAGCCGGTGGGACAACCGGCCGACAGCCGCGCGATGCTTACCGACCTGTCCGGCGACGGCCGGCTCGATTGGGTGCTCACGCAAAGCGGCATGGCGGGCTTCTTTACCCAGCGGCCCGACAAAACCTGGTCGGATTTCACACCGTTCCAGGCGTTTCCAAGCGAGTTCCTGCATCCGCACGCGATGCTGGCCAATCTGGTCGGGGCCGGTTTGACCGATTTGGCGCTCATCGGTCCGAACAGCGTACGGCTCTATGCCAGTCGCCGCGAATTGGGCTTTGCGCCGCCAGCCGACGTGCCGCATACCGGCACGGCCCTGCCGTTGGCCGGCGCCGCACACGATGAGGTGGTCGCATTTGCCGACGTGCTGGGCAGCGGCAACGCCCATCTGGTGAGGATTCGCCACGACGGGCTGACTTGCTGGCCGAGTCTGGGGCATGGCCGTTTCGGCCGGCCTATCGCATTTGCCGCGCTGCCTTTCACGTCCGACGAATTCGTCCCCAGCCAGGTATTCCTGGCCGATCTGGACGGTTCCGGCGCTGCCGATTTGATCGTCGCCAAAAGCGACGGGATATTGATTTTCAGAAACCGGTCAGGCAACGGGTTTGCCGCGCCAGCAACCTTGCCGCTACCCGAAGGCGTGCGGTACGACCCACTGTGCCAAATCGCCTTTGCCGATATCGACGGGCGCGGATGCGCGAGCCTGGTATTGAGCGTGCCGCATCAAGGACCGCACGGCAAGGCGCGTCACTGGCGCTATGACTTTGCCGACTCCAAGCCGTATTTGCTGGTGCGCATCAACAACAACCTGGGCGCCCGGACTCGCCTGACCTACCGCAGTTCGGCGCAGGAATGGCTCGACGAAAAACAGGCAGATCCGCTTGCGGTGTCGCGCCTGCCGTTCCCGATGCACGTCGTCTCGCGCATTACTCAGCAGGACGAAATCACCGGCAATACGCTCACGCAATGCGTGCGTTACCGCCACGGCTATTACGATGGTCGCGAGCGCGAACTCCGGGGGTTCGGTCTGGTAATGACGACCGACACCGAAGCGTTCGGCGCACCGCTCGAGCGCGACGCGAGCCGATCCGAGATCGGCGGTAACGTCGAGCCCGCGGCGGAGTTCGTGCCGCCGGTGCTGAGCAAGACCTGGTACGACACCGGGGCGCCGGACGCGGCGCGCAACTGTGGCGATTACGCGACCGGTGACGCAGAGGCGATCGCACTCGGCGGACCCCTGTTCCTGCGTTGGGACCCCGATACCGGGGAAGACGAGATTGTGCACGAACTCGACGAGGCCACGCGTGAGGACTTGTTGCGCGCTCTCAAGGGAACCCCGTTACGCACGGAGCTGTACGGTCTCGACGGTAGCTCAAGGCAACACGCGCCATATCAGGTCAGCCAGACGCGCCACGCAGTGCGTCTGGTGCAGGCACGCGGGGCGCAGCGCTATGCGGTGGCCTTGCCGCTCGCGCTGGAGAACGTCACGCTTGATTACCAGCGGTTCATGGACGACCCGGTGTGTGTCCATCAGGTGACGCTGGGGTGGGATCGCTGGGGGTTGCCTACGCATCAGGTCAGTGTGACCTATCCGCGCCGCTCCGGCGCGGCATGCCCTTATCCTGCCGATACGCCGGAGGCGGCGTGGTGGCATGATGCGCACGACCCGCAGCAGCGTCGCTGGCTGCTGGCCGAGACCCGCCAGTCTTGGCGGCACGTGTGCGGCCCGCACGCCTTTCGCCTGGGACTGGCAGATCAAGCCAGCAGTCATGCGCTGGCATATCCCGCTACCGGGGATGCCGTGCGAGTGAGCTACGAGGCACTGCGCGCGCCGGGCGGCTGGCTGGACCCGACGCGTGCCCGCGTGACGCTTGGCCGGCAAATCACGCACTACGTCGAGCGAGACGGCCAGCCGCTACCGGCCGGTCTGGTTGCCTGCAGCGAGAGCGCCGTGCTCGACGCGGACGCGCTGGCGCTTTATTGCGGCTGGCTGGATGGCGAGGCGCTTGACCAGGCGCTCACTCAGGCCGGTTTCGTGCCGATGTCAGCAGACTCGTCTCAGCGCAGCGAGAAGGCGCGCACGCCGGACTATTGGGCAGTGCGTGGCGGCATTTGCACCTATGCAGGGCCGGCTGGCTTCTACAGATTGCTGAGCGTGCGGCCCAATCGCAGCACCGGACCCAGCACGGTGCACTACGACCGCTACTGGCTCAATGTCCTTGCCGTGGAAGATCCGGCCGGATTGCGCAGTCACGCACGCTACGACTACCGCCGCATGAGCCCGGTGCGCGTGGAAGATGCCAACGGCAACGTGCACGAAGCGGCCTACGATTCGCTCGGCAGGCTCACGGTGGCGAGCTATCACGGCAGCGAAGATGGCGCTCCGGCCGGTTTCGCGCCGCTACGCGAGCATACCGCGCCTGCGCTGTCGCTCGACGCCGCGCTGGCCGCACCCGCCGAGGCGCTGCAGGGAGCCGCGTGCCTCTATTGTTACGAGGCCTTCAGTTGGATGACGCATCGCGTGCCGGTGCACAGCGCCGCGCTGGCGGCCGACCGGTACCCCGGCGATCCGGCGCAGCAAATCGCCGTCAGTGTGACTTATAGCGATGGCTTTGGCCGGGCGCTACAGACCAAGCAATTGCACGAACCAGGCGTATCGTACCGGCACGACGGACAGGGCCGCCTGCTGCTTGACGCCACCGGAGAGCCGGTGCAAAGCGAGGTCGCGACGCGCTGGGCCGTCAGCGGGCGAGTCGAATACAACAACAAGGGTTGGCCGGTACGGACTTATCAGCCGTACTTCATCGACACGCACGGCGTCGTCGACGATGCCGCATGCCGGCGTTTCGGCCATTGCGATACCTGCTACTACGATCCGCTCGGGCGCGCAGTCCGCGTGCGCAACGCCAACGGCCACTGGAGTCGCACGACGAGGCATCCGTGGTACGTGGTGAGCGAGGATGAAAACGACACCGCGCAGGAGGCCAAGTGATGGGCGCGGCATTCCTGGCGCGCTCGAGCGGAGCGCTGGCCGGCATCGATCGAGACAATGCGTGTGAGTCAATCACGCGGGAACGCCATCGTTACGACAGCGCGCGGCAACGCGTTTGCCAGACAAGCGGGACTGCGCGCGCTTGGCAGGGCGGCACGTTGAGCCTGCCAGGGCTGCAAATGACGCGGCACATTGCCGGGCGCAGGGACGCCGAACGCTGGGTGCGCTTGCTCGCGCCGGCCGCCGATCTGCTGCGGTGGCGCAGCGGGCGGCCGCCCGGCGCGACGCGCAATCATTGGCGTTATCGGCTGGTCGACCACCAGCGTTCGTCGACGGCCGAACTCGACGGCGCCGGGTGCCGGCTCAGTCGCGAAGAGTATTACCCGTACGGCGGCACGGCGGTCTGGGCGGTGCGCGACGTGACGACTGCGCACTACAAGGTACTGCGTTATGCCGGCAAGACGCGCGATGCGAGCGGCTTGCAGTATTACGGCCTGCGCTTTAGCGCGCCATGGCTGATGCGCTGGCTCAATCCCGATCCGGCCGGTCCGCTCGACGGTCTTAACCTGTTCGCCTTGGTGCGAGGCAACCCGGCGACGCGCCGCGATGCCGACGGCTGCTATTCGGGCGCCGATGACGAGTTCGAGGCGCACATCGGCTCCGCCGGACGCTTCGCGATAACGGCACGCGGGTTGGCCGAAATCCGTGACAAATACCCGATTTTGGCAGGTGCATTGATGTACAACCTGGCGCTTGCCGAGAAGGTCGCAGGACATGCCGTGACGCAACTATCTGAAGCGTCGGCGGCCACGCATGGCGAAGCTTTTGCCGCAACGGCAGCCGGGCGCGTGCTCGACCGCGTGCTCGGCGGCGGTTATGCCGTCGAGTTTCTCGAACAGGCACGCGTGGCGTTTCGCGACGCGTTGGCGCAAACCCGCGACATGCTGCGGATCCATCGTGAAGCCGGGGGCGAGAAATTCGCCATTTATGTCGACGTCAGTCCGTCTCACGGGCACGCGGAGGTCATGATCAACGACCCGCATCAACGCATTTTCGTGAATGCCGCGACCGCCGACCACATGGGAGATCCCGTGATCGGTGCGATGGTGTTGCTGCACGAGGCGACGCACCTGGGTGCGCGGTCCGAGGATGTCTGGTACACGGGCGAGATCACCGGCGCCGACGACTTCAACGTCGCTCGCCAGTTGGATTGGTCGATCGAGGTAAGCGATGAGTTCGATCATGCATCGTTCGTGCATCGTGTGAGCGGTACCTGGGAGGTGACGCCCGCGACGCTTGCCGCCGCCTGGCAAGCGGTGAGCGGCGACGTGCAGACGCGCATTCACCTGCTGGTGCATAACGCGGACACGCTGATGGCGGTCGCGTTCGCGTTAGGACAGAGCCATTTACGAAACTTGCCGGAGGCATCATGAACCAGCGCTATCTCTATGACCATCACGCGCTGCGGGTCCGGCAGATCGGTGCGGGCCTCAGGGGGCGTCATCTGCCTGGGGTGGCGATGCGCGAGGAGGTTTACCGCCCCCGTGGCGGCGAAGCGTGGCTGGCAGTGCAGTGCGGCGCGGCGCGCCTGCTGCGCTGGCTGCGCGGCAGGCCTGCCGAAATGGCGCAAAACCACTGCCGATTCGCTTTGCTCGACCGGAACGGGTCCGGCACCTTGGAACTGGACGGTGGGGCACACATACTGACTCGTGAAGAGTATTACCCCTACGGTGGCACAGCGGTATGGCGAGCCCCGGATGCGCTGTCGGCGCGCTTCAAGCTGGTGCGGTACTCGGGCAAGGAGAGAGACCCGAGCGGTTTGCTGTATTACGGCTTTCGTTACAACGCGCCTTGGTTAATGCGTTGGCTGAACCCCGACCCGGCAGGCACGCCCGAGGGATTGAACCGCTTTGCGATGGTGCGAGGCAATCCGGTTACCGACGCCGACGCCCTGGGGCTATGGGGGGAGCGGGCACGTCAACAGCGCGAACTGGATATGCATCGCGAGCATGCGCGAACTTGGCTGGTCGACAACGAGCGCACCCGTGGGCACTTCGATCTGGTAGAGGGCGACCATCGCCTGCTGCGACTCATGGTGCGAGGTGAAGCGGCGCATATCGGCCGGCCACTGACGTTGTTCCAGACGCCCGACGCGTTCCTGAAAGATTTGGTGCGACGGGCGAGCGCCGCCGGCGATCTGCGCTATCAAGGGCTA
The DNA here is from genome assembly GCF_004297875.1 of Pandoraea sp. Taxonomy (GTDB): domain Bacteria; phylum Pseudomonadota; class Gammaproteobacteria; order Burkholderiales; family Burkholderiaceae; genus Pandoraea. Next base: position 64,697 of record NZ_SCSK01000051.1, read on the forward strand.
CTGATGCGTGCGGGGCACGTTATCGCTGCCGATGTGCGCAGGCACGGCGACGAACCGATCACTGCGCTGTTCATAGAGTCGCTCAAGACGATGAGGACCGGGGTGGGCCTCGATATGGTGCGCTCGCCGCGCTACGCGAGGCATTTTGTCGATCCGATGGTACCCGATGTGTCGGGGCGCGCCAGGGTGCCGCTGCGTCTGGCCGTGACGTTGCTAAACACCCAGAACAGTTTTCATAGTTGCGACATATTCGCATTGTTCGCGGCCTCGAAAGCTGCACGTCATACAGGCTCGCTCGATGCGATTCACGAGGCGATCAGGCAGGCGCCGCTCGATAAGCCGGCTTCGCCCACCGCGCTATGCCAGCAAGCCGCGCTGCCGGGCGGTGACGCGCCGATCTTCATGGTGTCATGGGAGGCGATGCCGCCGGTGTTCTTCAAGCACGGCCAGATTCGCTTTCAGTTGCAATTGGTCCAGCAGCGACACGATGCCGCCGTCAACCGCAAGGGGCAAACGCTGATGGAGCGCCACCTTAGCTATCGCGCCGATGAAGGTCATGCGCCCAGCACATCGATTCATCATAAACGGATGACTTATCTGCAGCGGGCGCAAGCGGCGCTCGATACATCGGATAACCATCACCGGTGCCTCTTGCAGTGAGCTTTACATGCCTGATGCCCCCGGGGCGGCAATGAGAAGTCCGCGCAGGGCTGGCTCTGGGCTAACCAATCGAGCCGTTTCAAACGATCAGAGGAAATCTTCATGTCGATTCACACCCATACGCCGTCGGTGACGGCGCTCGACGGCCGCGGGCAGGCCGTGCGAACGATTGCATACCACCGTCGCGAGGCCGACGAGAAACCCGAGGCGCGTGTGACGCGCCACGTATTCGACGAGGCCGGCAGGCTCGTCAGCAGCATTGACCCGCGGCTGTTCGCGCGGGCCGAGCAAGGCGAGCGTGTCACACCGAATATGCAATATGCCTATGCTCTCGGCGGCCAGGTGCTGCGCACCGACAGCGTCGATGCCGGTTGGCGCGTGGAATTTTTCAATGACGCCGGGCAGGTGATGTTGGCATGGGACAGCCGGGGCGCACGGCGCCGCGTGCAATACGACGCGTTACAGCGACCGGTTGCGATTTACGAGCGTCCCGGCGCCGCAGGCGCCCGGGAGCAATGCGTCGAGCGCCTGGCGTACGGTGACAGGGCCGCCACGCATAATCGGCGTGGTCAATTGCTGCGCCACGACGACCCGGCCGGCACGCGCACGCTTGGCGGCTATGGCCTGAGCGGAAAGATACTTGGCGAAACGCGCCGCTTCCTGGCCTCTCCCGATGCGCCCGACTGGCCGGCCGACGTCGCCGCCCGTGACGCGCTACTGGAGGCCGAGGCCTACACGACGCGTTGGCGCTACAACGTGGCCGGCGCAATGATCAGCCAGACCGATGCGTGCGGGAATGAACAGGTATTTACCCATAACGTTGCCGGACAGCTCAAAACCTGCACGGTGCACCTTGCGGCGATGGAGGAAACCGTCGGACGCGGCAAGGCGCGGCGCACGCAGATGCTGCCCGCCCAGACGCAGAAGATCGTGACTTCGGTCGTGTACGACGCCAACGGGCAGGCGATCCGGGAGGATGCCGGCAATGGCGTGCGCACCACGCGCACCTATCGCACGACCGATCAGCGGCTGTTGCGCATTCATGCCCAGCGCGCCGACGGCACCGTGCTGCAGGACTTGCACTACGAATACGATCCGGTCGGCAATGTCACGCGCATGGAAGACAAATCCCAGCCGGTGACGCATTTTCGCAATCAGCGCGTCACGCCCGTATGCACTTATCGCTACGACACGCTTTATCAATTGATCGAGGCGACCGGGCGCGAAAGCGCCCATGCCGGACGGCAGGGCGCGGCGTTGCCGCCGCCGCTGCCGATCACGCCCGACGCGGGACAACTTGTCAACTACCGGCGCCGCTATGAATACGACGCAGGCAATAACCTGGTGAAGATACGTCATCATGGGGCGATGCAATACACCCAGGAGATGGTCGTGGCGCCCGACTCGAACCGGGCAGTGCCACAATGGGACGGCGTGACGCCGGCGACAGTTGATAGGTTCTTCGATGCCAATGGCAATCTCCTGCAGTTGGCGCCGGGCCAGCCGCTGTCCTGGAATGCTCGAAATCAGCTCGAGTCGGTGGTCTTGGCGGGCAATCATGATGATCAATAAGCGCGCTGTCGAACAATACCGCTATGGCGGCGACGGCCTGCGGGTATGCCAGGAGAGCGCCGCAAACCGGATGAGGCGCTTGCCGGGGCTGGAATTGCGCCGGCAGACGCAAGCGGGGCAGGCGCACTGGCAAGTCGTGCGCGCCGAGCGTGGCGGCATGCGTTGGCTGTGTTGGCGGTCGGGACGATCGCGGCGCACGCCCCAGCGGATCGCCAGGCACACGCTGGCCGATCATCTCGATTCGGCTACGGTCGAGTTGGACGAAGCGGCTCGCGTGGTCAGTCAGGAAGCGTTTTACCCTTATGGGGGCACGGCCGTCTGGGCGGCACGCAGTGCCGTCGAGGCGGTGTGCAAAACCCGCCGGTACGCCGGCCGCGAACGCGATGCGAGTGGTCTTGCCGACTACGGTCTGCGCACATATTCAACGTGGTTGGGTCGCTGGATCAATCCCGATCCGGCGGGAGCCGCCGATGGTCTGAATCGCTTCGCGTTCGTGCATGGCAATCCACTCACGCTGACGGATCGACATGGGCTCTCGGCGGTGGACGCTTTTTTGTGCGCGCAATTGGAGTTGGACGATGGGATGTTTCGCTACGACCTGATGACGACGTACGACACCGCTGATTGGAGCTCAATGCCGGCGTTGCCAGCGAGCACGCTGTCACTGCACGGACGCATTCTGAGCGCCGAGCAAATGCTGGGCGGCGAGCGCCTGGCGGCCTTGAGCGAATTCGAATCGAGTCAGGCGCGCGCGGCGATCGAAGGCGCGCTGGGGGTGGTGACGAGGGGCTTCAACGGTATGCTGAGCGGCCGCCACGAAGTCGATTGGATTGTTGCCGGCCTGACGCCGGAGGACGCCAGTTCCGCCGTCGCGGCGGGCATCACATCGCCTCAGCCATATGCCGGTGGCCGCCCGGCCATCGTCGTCAATGCGGGTTTGCTCGTGGTTGGCGAGCATGCGCGGGACCTGAGCGACTACGTACTCGACGAGATCGAGGACGTTGCTGCCGGGGTGCCCGAATATGCGGCCGACGTGTTGATCGGCGCGCGCCCACGCGCGGGCGCGGTGCGCGAATGGCTGGATCGTCAGGCGGAAGGCACGCTCGTGCACGAGCTAGGGCATGCATTACATATAGCGCGCAACCCGAGCGAGGTGTCGCGCTTCGTGACGACCGGCAGCCTGCACGACGGGCCACCCGATCCATTGCACGCAGTGCAGGAAGAGCGTTTTGCGCAGCGCCTGGGCCAGGCCATTGTGAGCAGGCATGCGCAGCAGGTGGGCGAGGCACTGGATGCGGGTGACTTGGCGCTGGCCTGCGAGCAGGGTCGCCAGGAATACCTGGCGGAAGCTTTCACTGCCTGGGCCTATGGCTTGCGGGGCATTGCGGCGGGCGCCGATCGGCGGGCAGTGATCCGACATTTCAATTTTTATGGGTGACGCATGGATGCAAGAGCATCGACGAAGGAATTGCTCGAGCTGCCCGGGGAACGCTATTGCTATGGCGGTGCCGGCGTGCGGCTGGGCAAGTCAAGCCCGGATCATAGGGTGCGCTATTTGCCGGGTCTCGAGTGGCGCATGGCCGGCCGAGCGCGCTGGCAAGTGGTCGCTGTGCGCGCCGGTGCGCGCGCGGCGTGTTGCGTGCGCTGGTGCGCTGGCCGGCCGCGGCAGGCCGAGTCGAGTCAAACCCGCCATCGCTTGGGCGACCATCAGGATTCGGCGACGCTTGAAATCGACGAACAGGCGCGCGTGTTGAATCGCGAAGTTTTCTACCCGTTCGGCGGCACAGCGCTTTGGTGTGCCGCGCATCAGGTCGAGGTCAAACTCAAGTCGTGTCGTCATGCGGCACAGGAGCGCGACGCCAGCGGCCTCGACGCCTATGCGTTTCGATACTACGCAGGTTGGCTGGGGCGATGGATCAGCGCCGATCCGGCCGGGCCGGTAGATGGATTGAACCTGTTCGCGATGGTTGGCAATAACCCGGTCACGCAACGCGATCCGCTGGGGCTGGCCGACGAGAGCGATCCGCTCGACCTGGTCCTCGCCGGGCTGGCGCTGGGGGCCTTCATGTGGGCCACGGCGCGTCTGCTGTGGCGATTCTGCCGAACAACGCAAACCCTGACCGAGCCTCGCGCGTGCGATATCGAGGCGCTGGGACGATGCTTGATGGATACGGCGCGGCTGGACAATATCGCCGACCAGCAGCGCTATGCGCGTCGCATTGGCGCTTATCTCGATGCATTTCATGACGCCTACGAGCACGCCGGGATGACCCGCCAGGCCAAGTATCATGGGCCGCGACACGATTGGCGCATGGTTGTGCATCGGCCCGAGCGTATCGTCGATTTGCGGATGCGAACGCCGGTCGGCGCGCGCGCCGAAATCGAGGCGGCTGCGCAGGGGGGCGATTATCAATATTTGGTAGCGCGCATTTTGTTGACGCCGAATGCCGAAGTGGTGCGCTATGCGATCACGCCGCTCAGGGAAGGGGGTGAGCATCCGCTGGCGGGGGCGCACTGGGGCGGCCAGGTTCGTCTGACCGAGGAAGCGCCGCAAGCGTCAGCCAGGCCCGGGCGCACGCGCGGCGCGGCAACCGCTTCGGCTGCGCCGCCCACGGCCGGTCCGAGCCGCGGCGGTGCGAGCGCCGCGCGTGGTGTGGCATGGGAGACCGAGGTCACATTCGGCCCGACATATTTGCGTCAGGCGGGCGGCTTCGACGAGCACCAGCGCGAAATTGCCACACGCGTGCTGGGCAATCTCACCGACGCCGGATGGCGCCGTCGCCATAGCCATGCGGTGGGCGGCCTGCGCAGTACGGCGCTGCCCAACTGGACGCGCACCGGTGGCGGGCTTGGTGCGTGGCGCATGTTGTTCAGCGAGCAGGGTCGCACGATCAACATCGAACGCATCGAGAATTATCACGAGGGCAAGAAGAAGCGTTTCAAGACATAAGGCCCGTCAGCGGGAACCATGCAGATTTTTTTTGCCGCCCAAGGGCGGCTTTTTTTGTGCAGGGAGCTATAGATGACGATTCAAATCGACAAGACGACCTACCGTGCCAAGGCCGTCAACGAGCGCGTGCGGTTTCTGGTGCTGCATTACACCGCGGCCCCTTTCAAAGGGTCGATCGAGGCGTTGACGGGCCCTAACGTGAGCGCCCATTACCTCGTGCCGGACAGCCGGCCCGACACTGTCTTTCAATTGGCTGAAGAAACGCGCCGTGCCTGGCATGCCGGGGTCAGCCACTGGCAAGGCAGGGATAATCTCAACGACACGTCGCTCGGTATCGAGATCGTCAATCTCGGTTTCACGCGCAAACCGGGCGAGGAGACCGTCTGGTATCCGTTCTCCGATGCGCAGATCGAGGCAGTGATGACGCTGGCCGGCGATATTGTGCAGCGTTACCGGATTCATCCGACCTGCGTGGTCGGTCATTCGGATATCGCGCCGGGCCGTAAATCCGATCCGGGGCCGCTGTTTCCATGGGAGCGGCTGGCGCGGCGCGGCGTCGGCGCCTGGCCCGATGCGGCCGAGGTGCGGGCTCGGCGCGAGCACGCCAATCCCAACGACGTGAAGGACTTACAGGAAAAACTGCGGCGCTACGGCTACCGGGTTGCCGTTACCGGGCGGCTCGATGAGCATAGCCATGACGTGGTGAAGGCGTTTCAAATGCACTTCCGGCCGGCGCAGTGCGATGGCCTGCCAGATGCCGAGACGGTGGCGATATTGGATGCCCTGCTGGAAAAATACCGTCGATAGCGGGCCACACTGATAAGCGTTACGCGACGAAAACGAACACCGAGCGCGTATCAAAAAAAAGCCCGCACTTGGCGGGCTTAAATCCATATCAGGAGGAGACATGGAGGAGACAACTGAAGTTTAGACCGATTTGATGCGGTGCACAATACGTAGTTTTACGTAATCTCTTCCCGTTCAAACGCAGAATCCGGGTAGCTGTCGGCATGCGTTGACTCGAAGCGTAGTGCTGTGGCGTGAGGCGGACGTTGCGCCGCAACAGGGCCAGTGACCGTCGCCCGGTGTCGGCGCAATGCCTTGGCAATGTGAATAATTGTCAAGATTCGTCGAGGTTTCTTGTCAGCGTTCGAGCTTGTCAATATAGTCAGATCGCCCGGTAGTGAGCCGACCGGGCGAGGGGGCGATCCTCGGCAAGCGGATCGCGGCGCGTCGGCATGCGGCAAGCCGATCGGGCGTGACAAATTGCTGGCCGCAAGGCTCGCGAGCGGCGTGGTGCTGGCACAACCGGCGCCACTGCCGAAAACCGTGGCAAACCACGAAGACGGCAGGAAAATGGACAAGCACAGGACGATCGATAGCCGGGCCGGGTCTCTCTTGAGCGATGCGTTAGCAATCCAACTGAATCTGCTGCATCGGTTTCTGCCGATGCGTGGCTGGATTGTCGCTCGCTGCGACGGTGCAACTGTCGATCTGCTCGCCACGGCGGGCGATCTCACGGCTGCCTCGGCCGGCGCGTTCGCGTGCCAATGCTTGTGCGATCCGCGCGCGCCGGAGGATGATCGTTTTACATATCGGCAATACGGCCAACGCGAAGTATCGGCACGAGGCGCCGAGCGGGCGGATGAGTGGTGCGTTACTCATCTGTTCCGGGCCGACCTGGCGCTGCCGGGCGATTCTCGCTATATCTGCGTGCTGGGATTGCAATCACAAGCTCAAACGGTGTCGCTGCGTTCGGCCGAGATCGAATTGTGTTTGAGCGCATTGCTGAGAACGCTGCGCTTGCATGAGGCATTGGTCGAAACCGAAACGAAGATGCGCATGACAAGACATGAAGCCTCGCGGGATGCCCTGACCGGCGTCTTGAACCGGGCCGGCTGGGATGATTACTTGCGGCAAATCAACGCCGAGTTGGGCAATGCCGGCGATGACACTCGCTGTGATGCCCTGGTGGGGTTCCTCGACCTGGATTTCCTGAAGTGCATCAACGACCGCTTCGGCCATGTCGCCGGAGATGACGTCCTCAAGCGCACCGCACGCACGGTCCAGGCGGTGTTGCGGCAGCGCGACTGCGTGGCGCGCCTGGGTGGCGATGAATTCGCCATTTTGCTGCCCCACGTTACCCCGCGTGGCGCCGAACTGCTCAAGGCTCGCCTGACGGCCGCATTGCGCGCGGCCGATATTTCCGTGTCAATCGGCTTTGCGCTGCAATCGGAGGCGGGCTCGCTGGACGAAGCGGTCAAATTGGCCGATGCGCGGATGTATCGAAACAAACGCAACCGGCCGTTGGCGGTTCGCCACCTGGACAGCGTTTTCGCCTGCTCCGCCTAAGCGTCAAACTATTCCCCGACTACCCACCAGCCGAGCCCGCAGGGCGCATGGCTGACGCCACATCGTCGCGCCGGCATTAACGCAGTACCGGCACGACTCATACGATCCCGCCCCGCACCCTGCGCAGGTCCAGGGTGCGCCTCCTTTTTTCAAACATCTGCCGCACCGCGCGCATCATCCGTCGCGCCGCTTTCGTCCCGAAATCCGCAGGGGCGGTCGCTATCAACGTAAACCCCGACACGAAATTTCTTGTCCCTGCGATTCCTCATGGTTATATTTTATATAGATATGATTTATTACGATGAGATAAAACATGAGCGACGACATCTTGCTGAAAAACATCGGCCCGGTCGCGGTGATCACACTGAACCGGCCGGCCAAGCTCAACGCATGGACCACGCCGATGCGCAATCAGATCATTGCGGCTCTCGAGCGCTTCGATACCGACGCGAGTGTGGCGGCCATCATCATGACCGGCGCCGGCGACCGCGCATTCTCGGCGGGGCAGGACCTCTCCGAGGCGCATGACTTCGACGGCGCGCGAGCGGTGGCCTGGGTCAAGGAATGGGAGCGCTATTACGACGTGCTGCGCAGCCTCAGCAAGCCGTTGGTGATGGCGCTCAACGGCACGGCCGCCGGCTCGGCATTCCAGGTGGCGCTACTGGGCGACATCCGGGTCGGCCATCCGGGCGTGCGCATGGGGCAGCCGGAAATCAACTCCGGCATCGCCAGCACCACCGGACCGTGGATCATGAATGCGATGCTTGGCATGTCGCGCACTATCGAATTGACGTTGACGGGGCGCTTGATGGAGGCCGAAGAATGTCACCGGATCGGCCTGATCCATCACCTGGTGCCGGCCGAGCAAGTCTTCGATAAAGCGCTCGAGGTCGCCCGGAGCCTGGCGGCCAAGCCGCCGGTGGCAATGCGCCTGGACAAGCAGCGCTTTCGTGAAATGACCGAAGCGGGTTTCCGGGACTGTATCGAGGCCGGCATGCGGATTCAGCGCGAGGCATACGACTCGGGCGAACCGGCGCGCATGATGGAAGCGTTTTTCCAACAACGCCGGAAGTAGTGCTGCACCACAGGTGCGCCGCGCACAGGGGTGCCGGCGCTTTTTTGTGACTGACCAATGTATTTGTCTTCAGGAGTGCGTCATGAATCAGCCCAGTAATCCGAATCGCCGCCGTCTGCTGAAAACCGCTGGGACCCTGGCATTGGCCAGTGCGTTGCCCAGCGTGGTGCATGGCGAGTCCAGGCAGATCATCGTGTCCGATCCGGGCGGGCCATATACCAAGGCTTACCGGGTGGCGTTCTACGATCCGTTCGAGCAGGCAACCGGGATCAAGGTGGTGAGCATGGCGCGCGAGTCCCAGCCGGTGACGCAATTTGCCGCGATGGTGAAGACCAGAAACTACATTTGGGACGTGACAACGCTAACCATTTCGGACGATGTGCCTTATCTCGAGGCACATGGCTTCCTGGAGCCCATCGGCCTGAAGCCAAGCGATTACCCGAATGTGATGCCCGAGGCGATCACGCCGGATTGGCTCGGCGTCGATGTGTATGCCACTGTGCTGGCCTACCGTACCGACAAATTCAAAACGCAAGGGCCGCGGTCCTGGGCTGACTTCTGGGACGTCAAGAAATTCCCGGGGCGGCGCAGCTTGCGTCGCAATCCGATCGACACGCTTGAGCAGGCGCTGATGGCCGACGGCGTACCGCTGGACAAGCTGTACCCGATCGACGTCGAGCGGGCCTTCAAGAGTCTGGACCGTATCAAGCCGCACATTAATCTCTGGTGGACGTCCGGCGCGCAGGCCATGCAGGCGATCCAGAATGGCGACGTCGACATGATTTCGACCTGGAATGGGCGGGCTCAGGCAGCCATCGACAATGGCGCGCCGGTACGCATCAATTGGCGCGAAGGCCTTTATTCGGTCGAGGGATGGGGCATTCCCAAGGGGACGCCGCACGCCGAGATGGCCAAGCAGTTTGTGCGCTTTTGCGCGGATGCCAAGCGCCAGGCGGCCTTTACTCCCGATTTGGCTTACGGCCCGACCAATCTGAAGGCCTTCGACATGATCCCGGCCAAGCGCGCGGCAATCTTGCCGACCGCACCGGATAACCTGCGCGACATGCGCTTGCCGAGCCCGCAGTGGTGGGCCAAGAATCGCGCGGCGGTCACCGAGCGCTTCAACACCTGGATCATTTCCTGATTTCGTGTATTCGCGCCGAGTTTCATCATGCCGCCCAAACTCCAGACGGTCGGGTTGACCAAATCCTACCGGGACACCGTGGCCCTGGCCCCGACCCATCTGAGTGTCGAGGCCGGCGAGTTTCTCACCTTGCTCGGCCCTTCCGGTTCAGGCAAGACCACACTGCTGCAGATGATCTCCGGGCTGGTGCCCCCCAGCGCCGGACAGATCTTCATCGATGGTCGTGACGCTACCATGGAGCCGGCCGGCAAGCGCGGCATTGGCATGGTATTTCAAAGCTATGCGCTGTTTCCGCATATGAATGTATGGGACAACGTAGCGTACGGCCTGCGCATGCGACGCACCGGTCGCGAGGAGTTGCGCCGGGCGGTCGATGCGGCATTGGCAATGGTGTGCATGCAGGACTACGCGCAGCGCTTGCCGCGCGAGCTCTCCGGCGGGCAGCAGCAGCGCATTGCGCTGGCGCGCTGCTTCGCTTATCGGCCGTCGATCATCCTGCTCGACGAACCGCTGGGCGCGCTGGACAAGAAGCTGCGCGAACACATGCAACTCGAGATTCGCCGCCTGCATCGCGAGTTGGGCGCGACTTTCATTTACGTCACGCACGACCAGGACGAGGCACTGACGCTGTCCGATCGCATCTGCCTGATGAACCAGGCCCGCGTCGAGCAGATCGGCACGCCGGCCGAACTATATGACCGCCCCGCCACGCGTTTTGCGGCGGACTTTCTGGGCCACTCCAACCTGCTCGACGGCCATGTGGAAGCGTGCGAGGGCGCCACGCCGGTATTGCGCATCGGCGAGCACACCGTCTCGCTGCCCGAATTCCCGGAACCACCGCTGGCCGGCGCGGCAGTCTGCCTGCTGGTGCGACCCGAGGCGGCGCAGCTCACGGCGCCAGGGAACGGCTGGCTGGCGGGGACGGTCGACGAGGTGGTTTTCCTCGGCAGCGACACGCGGGCGATTGTCGCATTGCCTGACGCTCGCCGTTTCAGCGTGCGTTGTGACCGCCGCCAATCGCCGTATGTGGGCGAGCACGTGGGCGTGACCTGGGATGCGGCGCGGGCCACGCTGCTGGCCTGTTGAGGAGAGGGCGATGCGCAAGTCCGATACGCTGTCCGAGCATCCGCCCAGCGGCACGATGTCCGCGCCGCCGGCCTGGCGCCGCAGCGCCGCCGCGCTGCGGGGCAATCTGTTGCCGGCGCTGCCGGCTCTGCTGTTCCTGCTGGTGTTTTTCGTCACGCCGGTCGCGCAGATTCTGCGCGGCGGCTTCGAAGGCGCTGGCGGCGCTTTTGGTCTCGGCCAGTTCGCGCGCATCGCGCACACGCCGGTCTATGCGAAGGTGCTGTGGACGACGTTCTGGATCTCGCTGCTGACCGCGGCCCTGTCGGTGCTGTTGGGCTATCCGGTGGCCTATCTGCTGAGTCGACTGGGGTCGCGGGCGCGGCAGCGTTGGTTACTCTGGATCATGCTGCCATTCTGGACCAGTTACCTGGTCAAGACCTATGCGTGGATGCTGATGCTGTCGAAAAGCGGGGTATTTGCCACGCTGGCATTAAGCCTGGGCCTGGTCGCCCATACCAGCGGCGTCATCCCGTCGCTCACCGGGGTGCTGATCGGCATGGTCCACGGCATGCTGCCGCTGGCCGTGATGACCATGCTGCCGATCATGCGGGGCATCAGCGACCAACTCGTGCAGGCCGCGCAAACGCTTGGGGCTGACCGGGCGATGGGATTTTTCACGGTATTCCTGCCGCTGTCCGCGCCAAGCGCCGCGGCCGCCGGCCTGCTGGTTTTCATCACCAGCCTGGGTTTCTTTATCGTGCCGTCGCTGCTGGGCACGCCACACCAGACGATGATCGCGCAATTGGTGATCTCATCGGTGCTCGACCTGTTCGATCTGCATTTTGCCGGAGCGCTGGCCACCGTGCTGCTGCTGTGCGCGCTGGTGGTGTTCGTGGTCTACGACAAGCTGGTTGGCCTGTCCTCGCTCAGCGGCGAGGCACCTCAGCGCAGGGGGAGGGCGGGCGGCGGCCGAGCCATGCCAATGCTGATCGGCGCAGGCCGACTGGCCGGCTGGCTGCCGGGCAGCGCCCGGGTGCGCGAGGCCGACGCCGTCGGTCCGCTCAAAGTGATCTGCGCGGGGTTGGTGGTCGCGCTCGTGTTGCCGGTATTCGCGGTAATCCCGGTCGCATTTACGCGCAGCGCATTCGTTGCCTTCCCGCCCAAGCTGTTCAGTCTGAAATGGTTCGTGAAGTTCTTCACCTCGGAAGTCTGGCAAAGCGCGCTGATCCGCTCGTTTGAGGTCGGTCTGTCGACTGCGCTGCTGGCGCTGCTCCTGGGCTTTGGCGCGACGCTCGCGCTTGCGCGTCTGGCGCCGCGCTGGACCAAGCCGATGTTTGCGTTTTTCATTGCGCCACTGATCGTGCCGCGCATCGTGATCGCCGTCGGCCTGCTATATCTGTTGGCCGATTTCCATTTGGTGGGGACCGATCTGGGGCTTGTCGTCGGGCATACCGTGCTGGCCTTGCCTTATGTGGTGGTGACGCTGGCTGCTGCGTTCCGGGCCTTCGATTGGCAGCTCGACGATGCGGCCAAGATCCTGGGCGCATCGCCCGCAGCGCGCCTGCGAACCGTGCTGCTGCCGCTGCTGTTGACGAGCCTGGGGGCGGCATTTCTGTTTGCGTTCATAGTCTCGTTCGACGACCTGACAATCGCGATTTTCGTCAGCGGCGGCATCAAGACCACGTTGCCCAAGCAGATGTGGGACAGCATTCAGTTAGCCGTCACGCCGACCCTGGCCGCAGCGGCAACCTCGCTGGTAGTGCTCATTGCACTGCTCGTATCGATCTTCTCCTTCTTCAAACGTCAGAGTCGGTAATGCATCCTTACCCGGACTATTTCCCGCGGCGCTATGCGGCGGACCAGCTTGACACCGCGCCGCTGATTTTCGCTGGACTCTCGGCCGACACCGAGCGCCCGGTCGTCGCGTTCGACGGCCAGGCCATCGCCAGGCCGGCTTTGCGGCAACAAGTCGCCGGCTGGCAGGCATGGCTGCGCGCGCGCGCATTGTGCGGTGGCGACCGTGTCGCGGTCATGCTCGAGAACAGTGCCGAGCAGATCGCGCTGATTTATGCCTTGATCCTCAGCGGGCTGGTTTGGGTGCCGGTCAATACGAAGCTGCGTGGCATGGGGCTGCGCTATCTGATGGAGCACGCCGAGCCACGCTTGCTGGTAAGCGAGGCGGCCTTCGATGCGGTGCTCGACGAGGCGGGCGTGCAGCCGGCCGTGCGCGCGCGTCTGGCCAGCGCAGTGGCGGAATTGCCGCGAGATGCCGAGATCGTCCCACCGGCCGCGCGCCATGACGACCCGTTGTGCATCATCTACACCTCGGGCACCACCGGGGCGCCAAAGGGCGTGATCTTCACCCACCGGATGATGCGCATCTCGGGCGAGGCCGCGCTGCTCGTAGCGGATGCCCGCGCCGCCGACCGGCTGTTTCTGTGGGAGCCGCTGTGCCATATCGGCGGCGCACAGATGTTGCTGCTGCCATTTCTGGAAGATGTGGAGCTGCACGTCGTGAGCCGGTTTTCCGCCAGTCAGTTCTGGCAGCAATTCACGCGCGCGCGGGCGACGCAATTGCATTATCTGGGTGGCATTCTGGATATTCTGATGCGTTTGCCGGCCGATGCCCAACCGGCTGAACACACGTTGCGCGTGGCCTGGGGCGCGGGGGTGACGGCCGGTGCCTGGCAAGCGATTCGCGAGCGTCTGAAGTGCGAGTTGCGAGAGTGCTACGGCATGACGGAATGCTCGAGTTTCGCCACGCTCAACGACACCGGCAAACCCGGTTCGATCGGGCGCCCGCTGCCATGGCTGCGGCTCGAACTGCTCGATGACGAAGGCCGCGAGGTGCCGCCCGGACAGAGTGGCGAGATCGTTTTGTCGAGCGACGTCGACGGCGTGTTTCTGGCTGGCTATCTGCACAACGACGCGGCTACCCGCGCTGCGCTACGTGGCGGCAAGCTCCATACGGGCGACGCGGCACGGCGTGACGCCGAGGGTGACCTGTTCTTCGTGGGGCGGCGCACCGACAGCATGCGCGTGCGCGGCGAGAACGTGTCCGCCTGGGAAATCGAGCGAGTCTTCGCAGCGCATCCGGCAGTGCACATGTCGGCCGCGCTGGGCGTCGCATCGTCGGTTGGCGAGCAAGAGATTTTGCTGTGCGTGCAGTTTCGCGACAATGCCGCGGCTGACTGGCCGGCGCTGGTCGATTGGGCCGCGAAAGCCCTGGCCAGTTTCCAATTGCCCCGCTATTATCGGCGGGTCGAGTACTTCGAAATGACGCCGAGCGAGCGGATCAAGAAGCATTTGCTCTCGCGCGACATCGACGACGCGTGGGACCGGCTGGCGCGATAGGGGCGGGCTCATGTCAAACCCCTGCTTGTCGCCATCGGGCTGGCGCTCACGAGGCACGACAGGTGGCTCGAAGCAGAATTATCGAATAGAAATAATATTTGTCGATGTGAGATAATATCTGCCGAGCCAACTCCTCGCGTGCCGCCATGGTGACCAAAGCCAAGACACCTCCCGCCAAGTCAGTCGAACCTGGTGTCAAAGTGATCGCGCCGGTAGACCCGGCACTGACTGAATCGTCACTGTATGTGCAGTCGGTCGAAAAGGCGATGAAGGTACTGACGGCATTCGACGGGACCAAGCGGCAACTGACGTTATCGGAGATCGCGGCCCTGACGGGTTTCGACGTCAGCACCGCGCAGCGCTTCACCTACACGCTGACCGTGCTCGGCTACCTGAGCAAGGATGCCGAACGCAAGACTTACGAGCTCTCGCCGCGCCTGCTCGATTTCACTTATCACTACCTCACTTCGAGCGAACTGGTGAGCCGCGCGGCGCCATACTTGCAGCAACTCGGCGCGGAAACCGAGGAAGCCACAAATCTGACCGTGCTCGACGACACCGATATCGTGTTCGTGCTGCGCATTGTCAGCCGCAATGTGTTCAATGCCAACGTCATCGTCGGCTCCCGTCTGTCGGCCTACTGTACCGCGCCCGGCCTGGCCATCCTCTCGACGCTGCCCGATGCCCAGGTCGACGACATCCTGGCGCGCACCCACCTGGTTGCGCACACGCCCTCGACCGTTACCAGCGTGAAGAAGATCAAGGAGCGGCTCGCCCTGATCCGGCGCGCCGGCTATGCGCACACCGAAGACGAATACTTCATGGGCGATATTTCCACTGCGGCGCCGATCCGAGGATCCCACGGCCGGGGCATCGGTGCCGTCAATATCGCCGTGGCTCGGCCGCGCTGGAACGCCGAGCGAGATGAGCGCCGCTTCGCGGATCTGGTTATATCGACGGCCTCGGCTATTTCCCAGCATCGCCGGTTCGAGCAAGGATGAAGCTTGCGTTGCCTTAGTTTGAAATGTAGTATGTGATATATCAAAAGAAATGCGACATTCAAACTGGGAGACAAGGCATGAAGATCTGCATCTATGGTGCCGGCGCGATCGGCGGCTATATGGGCGCGAAACTGGCGATGGCTGGCGCCGACGTGAGTTTCGTGGCTCGCGGCAAGCATTTGGCGGCCATGCAGGAGCGCGGCGTGCGGTTGCGGGAGGAGGGCACCGAACACACGGTGCCGGTGCGTTGCACCGACAATCCCGCTGAACTCGGCCCGCAGGACTACCTTCTCATCACCCTCAAGGCGCACTCGGTGCCGGCCGTGGTCGATGCCATGCAGCCGCTGCTCGGGCCCGACACTGCGGTGGTGACGGGCATCAATGGCATCCCATACTGGTATTTTCATGACTATGGTGGCGACCTGGCCGGCACAGTGCTGCAAAGCGTCGATCCGGGTGGCAAGCAATGGCATGGGCTGGGTCCGCAGCGGGCGATTGGCTGCGTGCTCTACCCGGCAACCGAAATCGTCGAGCCAGGCGTTATCAAGCATGTGTACGGCAAGAAATTCCCGATCGGCGAGCCGAGCGGGGCGCGCACGCCACGCGTCGAGCGATTGCATGAAATCATGACCCGTGCCGGACTGGAAGCGCCGATTCGCGAAGATATCCGCGACGAAATCTGGCTCAAGCTGTGGGGCAATCTTTGCTTCAACCCGATCAGCGCCCTCACGCATGCCACGCTGGATGTGATTGCCGGCGATCCGGGCACGCGCGCGCTGGCCAAAACCATGATGCTCGAGGCGCAAGGTATTGCCGAGCATCTCGGTGCGCATTTCCGGGTCGGCGTGGAACGCCGCATCGATGGCGCCGGGGCGGTCGGCGCGCACAAAACATCGATGCTGCAGGACTTGCTGCATGGCCGGCCCATGGAAATCGATCCGCTGCTGACCGTGGTTCAGGAAATGGGCCGGCTTGCGCAAATGCCGACACCCACTATCGATATCGTCCTTGCGTTGATCAAGCAGCGTGAGCGCATGGCACTGGCCGCCTGAGCCGCTCGGGACCGAAGCGCGGCTCGCCCTGCACGGAGCCGCGTGCTCTGCCGGGCATCGGGCATGGTCAGATCATCCGACACGTTGTACACTGTATATCAACCATTGATACGTCGGCCTCATCAATGGTCGAGAAAAAAGCAATCGGGGGCAATTTAGAGCATTCGTTCAGTCTGTGGTATATCAGATACAAAATAATTGACGTCTGCTGCGGTGCAGCATATGATGGCGACATGAGTTAAGTTTTTGATGTTCGTTTTTTAACTTTTGGAGCTTGTCATGGAAATGCTGTCCCTCGGGTTGTTGGCTGTTCTTTTGGTTTCTACGGGTGCTGTGCTGACAGGCCTGCTGGCCGAGCGTCTGCCGTCGGCGGTTACCGCGCGTGCCGACGAAGGCCGTTTCGCTGGCCTGGGCGATGCGCAGCCGGCACATGATGACCAACGTGCGACCGTGACGACAGGTACTCGTCCGAGCGTTATTTAATGAGAGATGAATGTCCGCTGAAGCCCACTCCGAGATCCGTTCGAACGCGCTAGCGTTGTCGCTGCAGCCTATCAACGCCGGCGCCAGCCTGCGCGATCAGGCGTACGCCATGCTCAAGCAGGCGATCGCCGATGCAGATATCTACCAGTCGCGGGAGCCCGTGCGCCTGGATGAGCGGGTGCTCAGCGAGGCGCTCGGCGTCAGCCGGACACCCATTCGGGAAGCGATGACGCTGCTCGAGCAAGAGGGTTTTCTGCGCACCGTGCCGCGTCGCGGCATCTATATTCAGCGCAAAACCAAGCGCGAGATCGTCGAGATGATCCAGATGTGGGGCGCGCTGGAGAGCATGGCCGCGCGCCTGGCCACGCTGCACGCCAGCGACCAGGAGATTGCCGCGCTGCGTCATATGTTTGACGATTTTCGCGACACCACGCCTGCGGAGCACATTCAAGAATACTCCGACGCCAACATTGCGTTTCACCAGGCGATCGTCGAGCTGTCGAAATCGCAGATCATTCTCGAGACCATCAAGAATCTGTTCGTACACGTGCGGGCAATCCGCAAGCTGACGATTTCGCAGAGCGATCGCGCCTCGCGCTCGATCGTCGACCACCTGCGCATCATCGAGGCGCTGGAAAAGCGCGATACCGAGCTGGCCGAAAAGCTGGTTCGCCAACATTCACTCGATCTGGCCGATTACGTCGAGGCGCACTGCGACTTCCTCGACTGAGCACGCGCCGCATAGCGGCACCGCCATCGTCTGAAAAACCGCGCCAGGGTCTGATGCCCGGCGCGGTTTTTTTGTCTGCGCCAGAGGCGCAACACGCCATTTCCCTGACATAAAAATTGGCTTTAAGCCATAAAAAAAAGTCGAAATAGGGCTTGTTAAAATCTGATATATCACATATCGTATGTCAACGGGATCGAACCCCTTGTTTCGCAAACGCGCGATAGCCTGAGGCGGGTTGTCGATGTGCAGGACCGGCAGCGCGGCGGTTGCGGTACGAACAACGGGCGACGGTCACGCTAAACCTGATCACAGTTCAAATACTCATTGTCGAAGGAGACAACTATGTCTGCAGTCGTCAACAACCGCACGGATTCGACCACCGCCGAAGACACCCTGAAACAAAAGACCCGGGACGCGGGGATTGTTTCGGGCGGCCACCTGGTGGCCAAGGCGCTCAAGGCGGAGGGGGTGGATACGATATTCACGCTGTGCGGGGGGCAC